>JBBINH010000017.1:0-60930 GCA_037443945.1 Caldilineales bacterium | reverse complement strand
CATCGACAACGACACCCGGCGGGTGGACGAGGTGCGGCTGGGGCCGCAGGCCGGCATCGATAGCGGCACCCGCGGGGTCATGTATCTGGACCATTTCGAGTCGTGGCGCTGAGCGCGGTTGGGCCCCCCTCGCTCTCACCCTCCCGACTGCTCTGGCAATGGCCTGAAGACAGCCTGCTTCGTCCAACCTCACCGAGCGTTGCCAACAAAAAAGCGAGGTCGGCTAAAGCCGGCCTCGCTTTTTAAGTTCGGGCTATCAGGGTTGCTGTTTAGTTCGAGCGAACCTTAACCGGGATGCGCTTGGGTTTCACCGCTTCCGCTTTGGGCACATGCACCGTCAGCACACCGTCCATATACTCGGCCTTGATGGCATCGGCATTGACAGGCGTGGACAGGGTGAGACTGCGCTCATAGGTGCCATAGCGACGTTCGCGCACGTGATATTGGGCTTCGGCGAACTCTTTGTTCTCCGGTACCTCGGCCCGGATCGTCAGCACGTTGTCGGCCAGGGAGATATCGAAGCTATCCGGCCGAGCACCGGCCAGAGAGGCCTTGATCACAAAGGCATCATCCGTCTCCACCACATCAACCGGCAGATACCAGCAGGTGGGCTGAGTCGTCAGATAAGGGAAAGCGCCTTCCAGGACCTCGTTGAACATCCGATCAAAGGCGCTGCGCCAGGCAGCCATTTCGCGGGCAATGGGGTCTTGACGAACCAGCATACGCATGGGACACCTCCGCTACAAGATGGAAGGGAAAGGCACAAGCATCATCGTTTCTGCTCGCAATAAACCAGGCATCCGTTAGACCCTCATTTATCGACCGTTTGTCTTTCGTTAGAGCTGCCGATCGCCCTGCACACCTAGAGGAGGCGGTCCAGCGGGGTATACGTCAAGCCAAAAGCCTCGGCCACGGCCGGATAGGTGATGTGGCCGCGATAGACGTTGACGCCCAGGGCCAGGCCGGGATCGCAACGGATGGCCTCCTTGAAGCCCAGATTGGCCAATTTGGCCACGTAGGGCAACGTGGCGTTGCTCAAGGCATAGGTACTCGTGCGCGGCACGGCGCCGGGCATATTCGTCACACAGTAGTGAAGCACATCATCCACGACGTACGTCGGGTGTGAATGGGTTGTCGGCCGGGCTGTCTCGATGCAACCGCCCTGATCGATGGCGACATCGACGATGACACTGCCCGGTTTCATCTGGCCGACCATTTCCCGCGTGACCAATTTGGGCGCTTTGGCGCCCTTGATCAGCACGGCACCGATGACAAGGTCGGCACGACGCACGGCTTCGGCAATGGTATAGGGATTGGAAGCCAAGGTGGTGAGATTGCCCCGCAGGACCTCGCTCAAATAGCGCAGGCGATCAAGGTTGATGTCAACGATGACCACATTGGCGCCCATGCCCAGGGCGATCATGGCCGCATTCGTGCCGACCACGCCCCCACCGATGATGACGACATCGCTGGCACGCACACCCGGCACGCCGCCCAGGAGTTTGCCGCGGCCGCCGTTCATCCGTTCCAGATAGTGGGCGCCGACCTGGACGGCCATGCGGCCTGCCACTTCGCTCATGGGCGTCAGCAGGGGCAGGGTGTGATTAGGCAGTTCCACCGTCTCGTAGGCGATACCCGTGACACCGCTTTGCATCATCACGCGGGTGAGTTCTTCGTCGGCGGCCAAATGCAGGTAGGTGAAAAGAACCAGATCGGGCCGCAGATAGCCGTATTCGCTAGGCTGGGGCTCTTTGACCTTGACCACCAGATCGGCCTCCCAGGCGTCGGCAGCCGTGGGGACAATGGTGGCTCCCATCCGGCGATATTCGGCATCGGAAAAACCACTGCCCTCCCCTGCCCCCGTCTCGATCCGCACCTCATGCCCCGCATCCACCAGCAATTTGACCCCACCCAGTGTCATACTGACACGATACTCGTTGTCTTTGATTTCTTTGGGTATGCCGATAATCATAGAACTCCCCTCCTGGGTAAAAACACCATCAAATACCACGCGTTGTCAATAGCAAGAAAACATCACGATTTACACGCTATCGCTGAACTCGATGACAACAGGCCCGACCTCGCGGGTGACGAGGTGGAGACGGATATGATGAGCTCCCCGCGTCAAAGGCGGGATGGCTATCCGGATCGTCAACGAACGTCCCATCGGCAGATAAAGAGGATGATGGGGAGCGATGGCCGCGGCCGACCGCGCTTTACTGGCCTGAAGCATGAACCGCTCGGCTGAGACGGTGATATCATCGATCTCAAGGGGACCAACCGCCACCAGGGTTGTCGGCGCCACCCTATTCTGCAGTTTGAACTCCACTCCCTGGTCGGTGTTGCGCAGGGTGTGTTCGACATAAAAACGACGCAACAGAGCTGGGGGTATAACCAACACGGACATCTCCTTTGTTATGGTCTGGCGACATCGCCTGAGATAGCACGCGACGCTGCGTGCATTCCGGCGCAGTGTAACAGTTCAAATCGCAAATGGCAATTACGCGCTGCGTCATAGCCTCGTTCATTTGGGTATGCGACCTGCCATAGCCTACAATGGCTTGCGATTCCATCCCTTCCACCAAGGATGCCTGACGATGACTACTCCCCAACAAGCCTATCAAGAACTGCTCGGTCGGGCCCGCGAGATCGCCCTGCTGCGGAGCATTAGCGGTGTGCTCACCTGGGACCGCGAGACCTATATGCCCCCGCGCGGGGCCTCCTTGCGGGCCGAACAGAGTTCCTATCTGGCCGGTGTTATCCACCGCAAATGGACCGATCCCCGCGTGGGGGAATGGCTGGCCATCGCCGAGGCCGACGGCCTGGCGGACGACCCCGAGAGCGATGTGGCGGCCAATCTGCGCGAATGGCGTCGGGACTATGACCGCGCCACCAAAGTCCCGCCCGAATTGGTTGAGGAGATCAGCCGGCTCTCCGTTCTCGCGCAGACGACCTGGAGCGAGGCGCGTCAGAAGGCCGATTTCAGCATCTTCCGCCCCCATCTGGCCCAACATGTCGAGCTGGCGCGGCAGGTAGCGGCTTGTATCGGCTACACCGAAAGCCCTTATGATGCCTTGTTGGACGAATACGAGCCGGGCCTGACCGCCGCGCGTGTGCGCACCCTCTTCACAGCGCTGCGGGATGAACTGGTACCGCTGGTGCAGGCCATCGTCGCCTCGCCTCGTCAACCGCGTACCGACCTCATCCATCGTCATTTTCCCCTCGACCGGCAGAAAATCTTCGGCGAGGCTGCGGCAGCCGCTTTCGGCTACGACTTCCAGGCCGGGCGACTCGATACGGTCACCCATCCCTTCTGCATGGGTATCGGTCCCGGTGATGTCCGCATCACCACCCGGTACACGGCCGATTTCTTCAACGAGGCCTTCTTCGGCATCCTGCACGAAGCCGGGCATGGCCTTTACGAACAGAACCTCCCCGCCGAGGCTTTCGGCCAACCCATAGGCGAGGCCTGCAGCATGAGCATCCACGAATCGCAATCGCGGCTGTGGGAGAACTTCGTCGGCCGCAGTCGGCCCTATTGGGAGCATTTCTTCCCCCGCGCCCAACAGACCTATCCCGCTCCCCTGGGTGACGTCGGTCTCGACGACTTCTACTTTGCCATCAATGCCGTCAGCCCTTCCTTTATCCGCATCGAGGCCGACGAGGTGACCTATGCCCTCCACATCATGGTGCGTTTTGAGATCGAACAGCCTTTGATCGAGGGGCATCTGAGCGTAGCGGATATTCCGGCCGTGTGGAACGAAACCTTCGAGCGCTATGTAGGATTGAAGGTGCCCAACGATGCCCTCGGCTGTTTGCAGGATATCCATTGGTCTTTCGGCGGTTTCGGTTACTTCCCCAGTTATGCCCTGGGCACCCTCTATGCTGCCCAGTTCTTCGAGGCCGCCCATCGTGACCTGCCCGATCTCGACGACCAGATTCGCCGCGGTCACTTTGCCGGGTTGTTGGACTGGCTGCGGCATCATATCTATCGGCATGGCCGACGCTATCGCACGGCTGAGCTGATCGAGCGGGCCACCGGACGGCCCCCCGACCACGAGCCGCTGACACGCTATCTGCGGACCAAGTTCGGGGAGCTTTACGCCCTGTGAGACATCGGCTCGCGAGGGAGCGCCCACCACCGCAGGCGGGTGTGCGGCGCTCCCTCACGAGGGATGGGGACAGCATGAAACGAAAAGACGCCCTGGTCTTTTTGACCCTCAGTGCCATCTGGGGCTCCTCGTTCATGTTCATCAAGCTGGGCCTGGAGGGCGGCCTGACGCCGCTGACCCTGGTGGCCATTCGCCTGGGTCTGGGCGCACTGGTCATGGTAGCGCTGGTCCGCCGACAAGGGCTGTGCTTTCCCCGTGGCAGGGTGCTTCTGCCGGCGCTGGCCTTCCTCGGTTTCATCAACAATGCCGTTCCCTTCACCCTCATCACCTGGGGCGAGCAGTACATCAGCTCCGGTCTGACCGCCATCCTCAACAGCACGGTGCCTCTCTTCGCCGTGGTGCTTTCCCATGTCTCTTTGGCCGACGAACGGCTGAACCGACGGCGGGTGGTCGGGGTGATGCTGGGTTTTCTCGGGGTTCTGGTCCTGTTTGCACCCGATCTGGTCAAGGCCATAGGCCCCCTGCGCGAGCGCCTGGCGGGACAATTGGCCATCATCCTGGCTTCGGCGGGCTATGCCATGGGATCCGTCTTCACGCGGCGTCGGCTGCAAGGGGTGCCGGCGGCCGTGTTGGCGGCGGCGCAACTGGGTTTTGCGTTTCTGTGGATGGTGGTCCCGGCCCTCATCTGGGAGCAGCCCTGGCGCTTGCGGCCGGATGGCCTGGCCTGGTTTGCCGTGGTCTGGCTGGGGGTGTTGGGTTCCGGCGTGGCCTATTTTCTCTTTTTTCTCCTCATCAAGGCCATCGGCGCCACGCCCACCACCATGGTCACCTATGTCATCCCGCTGTTTGCCGTTGTTTTCGGCCTGGTCGTCCTGCGTGAGCCGTTGCACTGGAGCTATGGGGCCGCCATGGTCCTTATCTTCGGCGGGGTCTGGCTGGCCAATCGTCGGGGGTGAAGGGAGAAGCGCGGCAAGACCTACCCCGGATGGCGCCCCAACACATAGACAAGCTGTTCCAACCCGGAAAAACGAGAGGTCATCCTCATTTACGCTGCGGGTGTTTTTTGACAATCGAGGGAACGAAGTCTACAATCTGTCCCAGTGAGCACAGGCCCTCTTCAGGGACGCCGGTGATAGCTTTCTTTGCCGGTGCTACCCGGCGCCTGTAGCAGCATACGTATTCGAATCGATGGATGTTATCTCATGTTGTCCTTGCAATGGCGCGAAGGACCTGATTTCTCCGCCTTTCTGCTCATAGAACCCACCGCAAGCCATCCTGCAGGACAGCCCCACAAGGCTGTCCTTGGTTTTTCCGGTCGGTGCGCACCGAGCGGAAGGGTTTGTCTTAGGCGCAAAAAAACGGATGCTCCAGGCTTTGTGAAGGCCGGGGCATTTTTGTTGTCTCGGTTCATTCTCGTTTCGTTCTCAGGAGGATTCTGCCCACCATGTATCGTCTTGCGATGACGCCTTTTGAGATGTTGGCGATCTGGTCCGTGATGGCCGTCGCCATTCTGGGCCTGGCCTACGCCTATCTGTTACGGGTTCAGATCTTGCGCAAGGATATTGGTACGCCCAAGATGCAAGAGGTCTGGAATGCGATTCGCGAGGGGGCCGATGCCTATCTCGATACCCAACGGCGTTCCATTATCCCCATGATGGTCATCCTGACGTTGGCGCTGTTCTTCAGCGCCTGGATCGTGCCGCCGACGCCCGAAGCCAGGGAGATGTTCGGACCGGCGGCGCGCGTGATTATCGCCCTTGGCCGTGCCGGTGCTTTTGTGATGGGCGCCACCTTCTCGATGATGGTCGGTCGTTGGGGCATGCGTATGGCCGTCCAGGGGAACATTCGCGTGGCCTCGGCGGCGCGGCGGTCCTACGGGGAGGCCCTTCAGGTGGCCTATCGCAGCGGGACCATCACCGGGATGCTGACCGACGGCCTGGGGCTGTTGGGTGGTACGCTCATCTTTATCGTGTTCGGCAAAGCAGCGCCCGATGTCTTGTTGGGTTTCGGCTTCGGCGGCACTTTGCTGGCCTTGTTCATGCGCGTGGGCGGTGGTATCTATACCAAGGCCGCCGATGTGGGCGCCGACCTGGTCGGTAAGGTCGAAGCCGGTCTGGAAGAGGACGATCCCCGCAATGCTGCCGTCATCGCCGATCTGGTGGGCGATAACGTCGGCGACTGCGCCGGGATGGCTGCCGACATCTTCGAATCGTATGAGGTCACCATCGTCTCGGCCTTGATCCTGGGTTTGGCCGTCATGCGCGAAGCACCCTATCCGAACGGGGCCGTCAACCTGCAATGGATTGTCTTCCCGCTGCTGGTCCGAGCCATCGGTGTCTTCAGCTCCATCATCGGCACCTATTTCGTCCGCTCGTTCGGCGATGAGAAGAACGCCATGCGCTCGATTTTCCGCGGCTATATGACCTCGGCCACCATTTCCGTGCTGGGCTTTCTGGTGCTGACGATGGTCTATATGCGCTCGCCCGATAGCGGCTACACGGTCGTGGACTGGCGTCCCTTCCTGACGACCTTCGTCGGTGTGTTGCTGGCCATTCTCATCGATCGTGTGACCGAGTACTTCACCGGCACCCACCATGCCCCGGTCAAAGAAATCGCTAAAAGCACGCAATTCGGCCATGCCACCACCATCCTCTCGGGTCTGGCCGAAGGGTATATGTCGAGCGTAGCCGCTATCCTCGTCATTGCCGGTGCCATCCTTGTCTCGGTCATCATCTACGGCGGTGCCGGCTTTACCTTTATCCTCTACGGCGTGGCCATGACCGGTATCGGGATGCTCACCCTCACCGGCAACAACGTCTCCATGGATACCTTCGGTCCCATCTCCGACAATGCCAACGGTATCGGCGAAGTGGCCGAACTGGAGCCGGAGGCCCGCGCCGTGATGACGAATCTGGATGCGGTGGGCAACACGACCAAGGCCATCACCAAAGGCATCGCCATCGGTTCGGCCGTTATCGCTGCCGTCTCCCTGTTCGGGTCATTTATCACGGACACGCGGCTGGTGGATCCGAACGCCTTGCCTTTCGGCATCCGCGTGGATCAGCCCATTGTCTTCATCGGGATGCTCCTGGGTGGCGCCATCCCCCTGTTGTTCGGCGCGCTGATGGTGAAGGCCGTGGCGCGGGCGGCCGGGGGAATGGTGGCGGAGGTCCGACGCCAGTTCCGCATCCCCGGCATTATGGAGTTCAAGGTCAAGCCCGATTACGCCCGTGCCGTGGCGATTTCGACCCGGGCGGCCCAGAAGGAACTGTTGCCCCTGGGCATCATCGCCGTCCTCAGCCCCATCGTCGTCGGCCTGTTGTTGAAGGAAGAGGCCCTGGGCGGCTTCCTGGCCGGGTTGATCCTGTCCGGTCAGTTGCTGGCCGTGTTCATGGCCAATGCCGGCGGTGCCTGGGATAATGCCAAGAAGTACATCGAAGACGGCCATTACGGCGGCAAGCGCAGTCCGGCCCATGCCGCCGGTGTGACCGGCGACACCGTGGGCGATCCGCTCAAGGATACGGCCGGTCCCGCCCTCAACCCGATGATCAAGGTCATCAACCTGGTCTCCGTCATCATTGCCCCGATTGTCGTCAGCCTTAAGGGCAACAACGTCAACATCGTCTTGTGGATCGTGGGGCTGGCCTTGCTGGCCGTGATCCTCTGGGCGGTGCGGCGCTCCAACGCCGGCGCCGACTTCGGTCTGGAGGAGCTGAGCGCGCCCATGAGTCAGGTCGGCCAACCGTTAGCGGTCAATCCCCACAACCCGCACCAATCCTGACCGGGGCTTTGTCGCAACCCCGGCTCAGCCCCGAAACGAAGCGGGGACGAAGGCAGGTCATCGTCCCCGCTTCGTTATGCCTGAGAACGGTGCGCAGCCATCCCATCGCTTCTGGGGTTTTCGCTTTCGGCGCCGACCGTGATAGGATGAAGTTTATCCTTTTGTTTTAGGAGTGGTTGCTTGAGCCGGTTCTACTACGGTGGTCAGGCCGTGATCGAGGGCGTTATGATGCGTGGACGGCGCCGTCTGGCGGTGGCCGTCCGCAATCCGCAGGGGGCCATCGTCGTCCGCGAAGAACCCTTGCCCCCGCGCCTTTACCAGGGCATCATCACCCGGATCCCGTTTGTGCGCGGGCTGGTGCTGCTGTGGGATGCGCTCGTGTTGGGCACGCGGGCGCTGATGTGGTCGGCGGATGTGGCCGCCGCCGAAACCCCCTCCACCGAGACAAGCTCACCGGGTCCTTTTTCCGGCCTGCTGGCATGGGGTATGATGGCCTTTTCGCTGGCGCTGGGCATCGGGCTTTTCTTCCTGTTGCCCACCGCCGTGGCGAACGGCGTTGAGGCCTGGCTGGGCCTGAACAAAACCCTGAGCGCCCTGCTGGAGGGACTCCTGCGGTTGGCCCTCTTCATCGCCTACATCGTGGCCATCGGTCGTCTTCCCGACATCCGCCGTGTCTTTGCCTATCACGGCGCCGAACACAAAACCATCAACGCCTACGAGGCCGGTGCCGCGCTGACGCCGGAAAGTGTGGCCCGCTTTTCCACCTTGCACACCCGTTGCGGTACCAGCTTTTTGCTGTTTGTGCTCGTCATCAGCATCCTCTTGTTTGTGCCCTTACAATTCGAGAGCTGGCCTCTACGCCTGGTCTCGCGGCTTTTGCTGATCCCGGTCGTAGCCGGGATCGCCTACGAATTCCTGCGGTTCAGCACCCGCTATCAAAAAAATCCCCTTATCCGCCTCCTGATTACACCCGGCCTGGCCCTGCAAAAGCTGACCACCCGTGAACCCGATCTGGCCATGCTCGAGGTGGCCATTGCGGCGCTACAGCCGGTCCTGATCGCCGACGGCCTGGAACCCGTGGTAACGGCGGCATCGCTGTCGTCGGCCTCGCCGGGTGTCGCATCGTAACCGGGTCTCCGCAACCCACATCGCCCGCTTTGAAAAGGAGCCTGTCATGCCTACGCCCCTCACCATCACCGTGACCGGCGCGGCCGGTCAGATCGGCTATAGCTTGCTCTTCCGCATCGCCAACGGCGACCTCTTCGGCCCGAAGCAGCCCATCATCCTCAAAATGCTGGAAATCCCGGCGGCCATGGGCGTGCTGGAAGGGGTGGCCATGGAACTGACCGATTGCGCCTTCCCGCTGCTCCACGATATGGTTCTCACCGACGATCCGAAGGTGGCCTTTGACGGCGCCAACTGGGCCATCCTGGTGGGAGCCTTCCCCCGCAAGGCCGGTATGGACCGCAGCGATCTGTTGGGGCGCAATGCGCCCATCTTCGTCGAGCAGGGGAAGGCCATCAACAACTACGCCGCCGGCGACATTCGCGTCCTGGTCGTGGGCAATCCGGTCAATACGAACGCCCTCATCGCCATGCGCAACGCGCCTGATGTGCCGCGCGAACGGTTCACGGCCATGACCCGACTCGACCACAACCGCGCCCTTAGCCAGCTTGCCCGCAAAACCGGCGCCAACGTGGCCGACATCTACCGCATGACCATCTGGGGGAATCATTCGAACACGATGGTGCCCGACATCAGCCACTGCCGAATCGGCCGCCGCAAGGCGTTGAACCTGGTGGGCAAACGCTGGTACAGGAAAGAATTCGTGCCCACCGTCGTCGGCCGCGGCGCGGCCGTGATCAAGGCGCGCGGGGCCTCGTCGGCGGCCTCGGCGGCCAATGCCGCCATTGACCATGTGCGCAACTGGGCGTTCGGCACCCGCAAGGGCGACTGGGTCTCGATGGCCGTACCCAGCGATGGGTCCTACGGCGCGCCGGAGGGCGTCGTCTTCTCCTTCCCCTGCATCTGTCCCGGCGACGGGACGTACCAGATCGTCCAGGGCCTGAAGCTCGATCCCGAAATCCGGGCCGGGATCCAGGTCACCGGTGAGGAATTGCTGGCCGAGCGCGCCGTCGTCGCCGATCTGTTACCCTGATGGCCGCCGACCTCCTGGAGGCCGTACCTCCCGACCATCGTTCGGGCTTCGTGGCCGTGGTGGGGCGGCCCAACGTGGGCAAATCGACCCTGATGAACGCCCTCCTGGGGCAAAAGCTGGCCATCGTCTCACCCAAGCCCCAGACGACCCGCAATCGCATCCTCGGCATCCTCACCCTGGAGGACCTCCAGGCCGTTTTCATTGACACTCCCGGCATCCATCGCCCCCGCCACAAGCTGGGCGAGTTCATGCTCGCCGAAGCCCTGAGCGCTTTGCCCGATGCCGACCTGGTGCTATGGGTGGTGGATGGCAGCCGGTTGCCCAACGACGAGGACCACCAGGTGGCCATGGCCTTGCGTCGGCAGACGCTGCCGGTCATCCTCGTCATCAACAAAATCGACATCACACCCCCGGCCGTGCTGGCCGAACATAGCCGCCTCTACCGCGACCTGCTGCCCACGGTCACCGCCGAGATGGCCATCAGCGCCTTGACCGGTCAGGGCGTATCGGCCGTGGTGGAGCTGTTGCGCCACTACCTGCCGCCGGGGCCCCGCTACTATCCTCCCGACCAGATCACCGATGTGCAGGAGCGTTTCCTGGCCGCGGAACTCATCCGCGAGAAAGCGCTCCTGCATCTGCGGGAGGAGGTGCCCTATGCGGTGGCAGTCGATCTCGAGAAGTTCACCGAACGCCCCGGCGATGTGGTGTACATCGCCGCCCGCCTTTGCGTCGAACGCGCCTCGCAAAAGGGCATCCTCATCGGCCACGAAGGCAGTATGCTCAAGCGCATCGGCAGCGAAGCCCGCCAGGACATCGAGCAGATGCTGGGCAAGCGGGTCTATCTGGACCTGCGCGTGGTGGTCAAACCCAAATGGCGCCGCAACCCGGCCGAGTTGCGGCGCCTGGGCTACACCCGTCGGAGGTGAGGCCGTGGCACCGACATTGGCGTTGGAGGAGGTCCATTGGACGGCAGGCCGGCGGGTGGCCGGTTTGGACGAGGCCGGCCGCGGGGCCTGGGCCGGACCGGTTGTGGCGGCGGCGGTCGTTCTGCCCCCGCGGCCGGACCTGGCCGCTCTGCTGGCGGGGGTGGACGATTCCAAACGGCTGCCACCGGCCCGTCGCCAGGCGTGGGCAGCCCGCATTGCGGCGCTGGCTCAGGTGGGGATCGGCGAGACCGATGTCGTCGAGATCGAGGCCCTGGGCATTCTGGCCGCCACCCATCTGGCCATGGAACGGGCGCTGGCGGCGCTGCCGGAACGGCCCGACTTTCTCCTGGTGGATTATCTGCCCAGGCCGTTGGGGGAGTGGCCGCAACAGCGCCTGGTGCGCGGGGAGGGTGTTTCGCTTTCCATTGCGGCGGCCTCCATCGTGGCCAAGGTGCACCGCGACCGGCTGATGGCCGAGCTCGACCGGGTCTATCCCGGCTACGGACTGGCCCGCCATAAGGGCTACGGCACGGCCGAGCATCAGGCGGCGCTGGCGCGGCTGGGGCCGGCGGCCGTTCATCGGCGTTCGTGGGCGCCGCTACGGCAACCGCGGCTGCCTCTGGGGACGGCTTAGAGGAGGCCATGGCCACCGACCGGCGCCGGGGACTGGGCCGCTTGGGCGAGCAACTGGCCGTCCGGGTGCTGGAACAGGCCGGTGTGCACATTCTGGCCCGCAATTGGCGCTGTCCCCTGGGCGAGATCGACATCGTGGCTCAGGAAGGCGATGTGTTGGTCGTGGTCGAGGTCAAGACCCGCCGGGGGCGGCAGGCCGGGACGCCCGAACAGGGCGTCGGCGAGCACAAACAGGACCGCCTGTGTACGCTGGCGCAGGCCTATAGCGAGAGCATCGGCTGGGAAGGACCGGTGCGCATCGATGTCATCGGCGTCGAACTCGACGGCCGGGGACGACTCCGGCGGGTGAGCCATTGGCGGGAGGCGGTGGATTGCTGGTGAAACCCCTTGTGGTCGTCGTCGGGCCCACGGCCGTCGGCAAAACCGAGGTGGCGCTGTTCTTGGGGCAGGCCCTGGCCGGCGAGATCGTCTCGGCCGATTCCCGTCAGGTGTATCGGGGCATGGACATCGGCACGGCCAAGCCCACCCCGGCCGAGCAGCGGCAGGTGCCCCATCATCTCATCGACATCCGCAACCCGGACGAAACGCTGTCGCTGGGCGAATACCGGCGCCTGGCCTTGGCCGCCATCGCGACCATCCACGATCGCGGTCGCCTGCCCCTGCTTGTGGGCGGCACCGGCCAGTATGTGCGGGCCGTGGTCGAGGGTTGGCAGGTGCCGGAAGTGCCGCCACAACCCCGGCTGCGGGCCGAACTGGAGGCCCTGGCCGCGCGCGAGGGTCCCATGGCGGTGTTCGCCCGTTTGCAGGCCCTCGACCCCGACAGCGCCGCCCGCATTGACCCGCGCAATCTGCGCCGTGTCATCCGCGCCCTGGAGGTGACCCTCGTCCTCGGTCGGCCTTTCAGCGCCGTCCGCAGCAAAGCCCCGCCGCCCTTTCGCGTGCTCCAGATCGGCCTGACCCGCCCGCGACCGCTTCTGTACGCCCGGGCCGATGCCCGCATCGAGGCCATGTTTGCCCGCGGCTTTGTGGAGGAGGTCCGGCGCCTGCTGGCCCAGGGCTACGGACCGGAACTCCCGGCCTTTTCCAGCCTGGGTTATCGGGAAGTGACGGGCTATCTGGCCGGGTCCTACGGTCTGGAGGAGGCCAAAGCCCTTTTGCGTCGCCACACGCGGCAGTTCATCCGCCGCCAGTACAACTGGTTCGCCCTGAACGACCCGACCATCACCTGGTTCGACCTGGAACAGACCGAGCCGAGCATCATCCTGGCGAGGGTGCAGGCCTGGTTACAGCCCTCTGCCTGAATTCCCCATGGCACATCCGGCGCCGACGAAAAGGCGCCTGGCCGGCCGTCACCGTGCGGAGGTGATGGGCAGAGACCGGGGGTCACAGGCGCCGCGGCCCACACCGCTCAGGAGGGGTAGCCGTGGGCGAAGCGGTCGGGCATGGCAGCCTCCTTTATTCCACCATTTTTACAAACAACACGCCAAGCTGTTGACAACGGTGAAACAGTTTCCTATCTGCCGTGTAAAACTCGGCGTTCAGGCGCGCAGCCAGGGCCAGAGACTGGGCGCGGGACCCCTCACCCACCCCCCTGCCCCCCTCCCTCTCCCAAGTTTGGGAGAGGGAGGGGGATGAAGGAGGAAGGTGAGGGCTGCAGGTCAGCTCCTGCAGGGCCAGGGCCAGCTCGTCGGCCGGGGGCACGTCCACCTGGACGAGCTCGCGGCCCTCCTCCAGCAGGCGGGCCACCTGCCGGCGCAGGCGCTGTTCTTTCTCTCGGGCCCGGGCCAGCTCCGCCTCCAGGCGCCGGATGGCGTCGGCCTGGGGCTCGGCGGGGAGGGGCTGAGGGCCGGCCGGGGCGCCCCGGGCCGGGCCGTGGCCGTTGCCGCCCCGGCGCAGGCGATCCAGCTCCGCCTCCAGGCGGAAGGACTCCTGTTGCAGGCGCTGCCATTCCTCGTAGGTGACGCGCTTCTCGGGGCTGTCCAGGCGGGGGCGGGCCGAGCCCAGCAGGTCCAGCAGGGTGCGCCCCTTGCCCCGCTCGGCCCAGTGCCAGGCCTCCGCGTGGCGGTCCAGCTCCAGGCAGAAGAAGACCATCTCGGTGTAAAGGGCGGATGTTCGGGCCATCCATTCGCGGCGAAAGCTCTCTTGTCGTTGGAGCCCGCGGATCGCTTCAACCAGCTCCAGGGCCTGGCGGTAAGCGTCGTACGCAGCGTCCTGAAATCCTGTCCCCTGTCCACGCCATAAGCGCGCCCTGGACAGATGGGTGTTGATCTGGCCAATTCGGTCGCCCACCTGGTCATAGAGCGCCAGGGCCGCCTCGTACTTCTGCAGCGCCTCGTCGGTGCGTTTGAGGAAATAGAGCACGTCCCCCTGGGCCTGAAGCACATTGGCCTTGCCCAGCCGGTCGCCCACCTGGTCATAGAGCGCCAGGCCCGCCTGCAGACGTTCCAACGCTAACGCACCATCCCCCATCTGCCAGGCTAACTGGCCCACTCGCAGGGCACAGTGAGCCTGTACGCGTGGGCCCGCCACCCGCGATGCCACGGCATCGTTCAGACGCGCCAGAGCGTACGCCAGCCGCCGATCACGCAGCGCCAGGGACGGCACGCGGTCGTCCAGGGCATCCAGGGTGGCCTCATCCAGGGCATTGACCACGTCCGGCTGCAACGCCTCCTCGATAGCCTGCGCCAGGTCCTCTTCGCCGACTGCCACGCGCGCTGCCAGTTGCCACAGCGGGTGGCGCTCCAGCTCGGCAGCCAGTTCCGCTTCGCTCTTTCCGCTCAGCCACTGCGCTAGATGTCGGGCATGGGTTGTATAACGTGCAGCGGTCTGCTCCTCACCCCGCTCCTGCGCCCGTCGGGCCAGTTCCCGCAGCCGCGCCACCGCCGCTTCGCTCTGCAAGGGCGGGCTGGCCGCTACCACGGCCCGGCCAGCCTCCCACGTCTCCGCATCCAGGAAGTCGGCCAGGGCCGCGTCCAGGGGGCGCGCCGCGCGCAGCGCCTGCAGCCGCTCCCGAACGCTCTCGGCCTGCCGGGCCATCGCCCCCTGGCCGGCCTGTTGGGCCGCCTGCGCCAGCGCGGCCAGCCGTTGCCCGACGTCCGACCCCAGCGCCTCCGGCCACTGGTCGGCCAGCGCGGCCAACGCGGCCTCGTCCGGCGCCTCCAGCAGGCGCTGCAGGCGCTGGGCGGCCGGGTCCCGCTCCAGGCGCAGGGCCAGCACGGCCGCCACCACTCCGGCCAGGCCCTGGGCGAACGCCTCTTCCCCCTGTGCCTGGGCCGCCTGGGCCGCGGCCGTCAGCGCGGCCAGGACCTCCTCGTCGAACTCGTCCAGGTGGGCGCGCAGGTAGGCGGCCTGATCGTCGGCCTGCGCCAGCCCCTCCAACAGCGCCTGGGCCCGCTGCAGCGCCGCTGCAATCTCCGCAGGGGCCTCGGCGCCTTCCTCGGCCTCGCCGGCCTCCGGCCCTGCCGCCCCCTCGTCGGCCCCTTTCCGTCTCCCCGGCTCCCCGGCTCCCTGGCTCCTCTGCTCCCCAGCCCCCCGGCTCCCCGGCTCCTCCGCGCCCCGGCTCAGCGTCTGGCGCAGGGCCTCCACCGCGGAGACCAGCGTGCCCACCGCGATGCCCAGGGCCTCCGGGCTCAGCGCGGCCTGGCCCACCGGCAGCAGCAGCCGCAGCCGCACCTCGCCGTCCTGCGGGTCGCGAGCCACCGCGATGCCGGGCCACTGCCAGGCCAGGGCCAGCAGCTCGCCCATCTGCTCTGCCGGCGCCTGGCCCAGCCCCACGGCCTCCAGAAGCACGGCCTGGCCGTCCAGGGCAGGGCGCAGGGCCAGGTTGGCGGAGCCTATCTCGGTGTGGAAGCCGGTCAGGAGCAGATCGCGGTCGGGGATGGTCTGATAACGCCAGCCCAGGGCGTCGAAGGCCCGGGCGAGATCGGAAAGGGTGATGGGCATGGGATGCCTCCTTGGTTATGGGCAAGACGCAACGGTCTACGTGGCGACGGAAGTCGCCCGTCATGGGCCTGCGGCCACCGGCCGGCCGACGCTCGGCGCCATGGACTCAGAATGGGGGTTGCAAGGTCTTGAAGGGGATCGGCTCGGCCGGGCTATGCCCCTTCCCGGTGTTTCGCCCGAAGAGCCCAACGGGGCCGGGCATGCAAGCTGTTTGCCGACTCGGTTCTATCTTTTGTTGGTGAGACCGTTTGCACGTTTGAACGTTAGAACGTTTGAACGTTATGCCTGCCCCGCTTGCGCCAACACACTCCGGAACCGAGTCTGTTTGCCCATCCCTCCCCCTTTGTGCTATACTGAGCCAGTCTGACCCGCCGGGGCAACGATGCCTGCCACCCAGCGGGTTTTTTATGGAGCACGGATGCCCCTCCTGCGCCTTCCCGGTCTTATCGATCCTCATGTTCATCTGCGTGACCCCGGTCTAACGCACAAGGAGGATCTGTTTTCCGGCACCTGTGCGGCTTTGGCGGGGGGTTTTACCGCCGTTCTGGATATGCCCAACACGGTGCCGCCGACGTGCAGCGAGGAGCATCTGGCCGCCAAAATCCGTCTGGCCGCCGCTAAAGCGGTGTGCGATGTAGGGTTCTTCGTGGGGGCAGCCAACGATGCCTCGCCGACGGCCGTCGCCGCGATCCCCCGCGCGTGCGGTCTCAAGATCTACGTCGCCGAGACCTTCGGCCATCTGCGCATCGAACGCCTGGAGACACTGGCGGCCTATTTCGCTGCCTGGCGGGGGCCGGGTCCGATCGTGGTTCACGCCGAAGAGACCCTCCTGGCCGCCTGTCTGCACCTGGCCGGGCGCTACCGTCAACGGCTGCATGTCGCCCACGTCAGCCTGAAAAGCGAAATCGAACTGATCGCCGCGGCGCGGCGGGACGGTCTCGCCGTGACCTGCGAAGTGACACCCCATCATCTCTTTCTCACCGAGGCCGACCGAGACCGGCTGGGGCCATACGGCCATGTCAAACCGCCGCTGGCCACCGAGCGCGACCGTCAGGCCCTGTGGGACCATCTCGATATCATCGATTGCATTGCCACCGACCACGCGCCCCACACCTGCCAGGAGAAGGAAGGTCCCAATCCGCCGCCGGGTATGCCCGGCCTGGAAACGGCGCTGCCGCTCATGCTCCAGGCCGTGTCCGAGGGCCGGCTGACCCTGGAGGCGCTGATCGCCAAGATGCATACCCACCCGGCCCGTATCTTTCGACTTCCCGTCCCGGCCGATACCTTTATCGAGGTGGACACGGATGCCCGGTACACGTTGCCCGGCGACGGCTGGTACACCCGGGCCGGTTGGAGTCCTTTTGCGGGGATGCCGGCGCGTGGGCGTGTGCGCCGTGTAGTCTTGCGCAACCGCGAAGTGTTCCGGGATGGTCAGATCCTGGCCTCACCCGGCTCGGGTTGCATCCTTAGTCCGCTTGCCCATGCCTGAGGTGGCATCATGAGCGCCTCCACCCTTTCCCCGTCTCATCCCTACCGACAACCGGCCGATCACCACCACAACGGTTTCTTCGGCCAGGATATCCTCTCGGTACGGCAGTTCGACCGCGCCAAACTGGCCTACATCTTCGCCGTGGCCGACGAGATGCGCACCCTGGTGCGACGTTTCGGTTCGGCCGACCTGCTGAGCGGCAAGGTGCTGGCCAACCTCTTCTACGAACCCAGCACGCGCACGGCCTCCTCGTTCATGGCCGCCATGCTGCGGCTGGGCGGCCAGGTCATTCCCATCAACGAAGTGCGCTACTCCTCGGTGGCCAAAGGGGAGTCGTTGCCCGATACGGTGCGCACCCTCGAGTGCTATGCCGATGTCATCGTCCTGCGCCACCCGGAAGTCGGCTCCGCCCAGATCGCCGCCGATTACGCCTCCAAACCCGTCATCAATGCCGGCGACGGCATCGGTGAGCATCCCACCCAGGCCTTGCTCGATCTCTACACCATCGAGCAGGAACTGGGACGTCTCGATGGCCTCAAGGTGGCCATGGTGGGCGACCTCAAATACGGCCGTACCGTGCACAGCCTCACCCGGCTGCTCTGCCTGTACGATACCGCGTTCTACTTCGTCTCGCCCGCCATTCTGCGCCTGCCGCCTGACATGCTGGCCGAAGTCCGGACACGTGGCCATCAGGCCGTCGAGGTGGAGGATATCCATGAGGTCATCGGCGAGGTGGATGTCCTCTACGTGACCCGGGTCCAGAAGGAGCGCTTCGCCGATTTGACCGAGTACGAGCGCGTCAAGGATTATTACATCATCGACCCCCGGTTGATGGCCCAGGCCAAACCCACGGCCGTGTTGATGCATCCCTTCCCGCGCGTGGGCGAGATCGCGTATGCGGTTGATCGAGATCCCCGCGCTGCCTACTTCCGGCAAATGGAAAACGGGATGTTCATCCGCATGGCCCTGCTGGCCGCCGTCCTGGGCAAAGCTTGAAAAAATCGTTCCGAAAGCTCCGTAAGCAAAGAAAACGCAGACATTGTCGTTTCTTTTTACCCGCATTTTTAGTGAATTGCTTCCCATCGAGGCTCATATGACGCACAAAAAGACTCTTGCCGTCCTTACAGGGGGCGGCGATGTTCCCGGACTCAATCCCTGTATCAAACAAGTGGTCACCCGCGCCGTGGATGAGGGCTGGCGTGTGCTCGGGTTTCGTCGCGGGTGGGCCGGTCCCCTCCACTATAACCCGGATGACCCGCAAAGCTGGGGCAAATGGGTCATCGAGTTGGACAAAGCCATCGTGCGCACCATCGACCGTACCGGCGGTACGTTCCTCCACACCTCGCGCACGCATCCCAGCAACGTGAAGGTGGGCGATCTGCCCGCCTTTCTGAACCCCAACGATTTCCCCGTCAACGCCAAGGGCAATCTCGATTGTACGAGCAAAATCCTGCAAACCCTGGCCGACCTGCATGTGGATGTGCTCATCCCCATCGGTGGCGACGACACCTTGAGTTACGGCGCTCGCCTTCACAATGAGGGCTTTCCCATCGTCTCCATCCCCAAAACGATGGACAACGATGTTTTCGGCACCGACTATTGCATTGGCTTCAGCACGGCCGTGACCCGCTCGGTCGAGCTGATCACGAACCTGCGCACATCGATCGGTTCGCACGAACGGATCGGCATCATCGAGCTTTTCGGCCGCAATTCCGGCGAGACTTCGCTGATCAGCGCTTATTGCGCCAATGTCGACCGTGCCATCATCTCCGAGGTGCCCTTTGATGTGGAGAAACTGGCCCGGTTGCTGATGGAGGACAAACGCCAGAATCCCAGCAACTACTGCATCATGACCATTTCCGAGGGTGCCACGATGATCGAGGGGCAGGTGGTCGAATACGGCGAAGAAGATGCCTACGGCCATCGCAAGCTCGGCGGCATCGGCTTTATCACGGCCCAGGCCATCAAACGCCTGACCGGCCAGAACATCATCTATCAACAACTGGCCTATCTGATGCGTTCGGGGCCGCCCGATGCCCTCGATCGCATCGTGGCGGCCAATTTCGGCTCGCTGGCGGTTTCGCTGGTCACGCGCGGGGTTACCGGCCGCATGGTGGCGTTGCGCGAGGGCCGTTATACCCATGTCGCCGCCGATTACACCACCCGCGGGGTCAAGCGGGTCGATGTGGACGAGTTCTACGACGTGGAGCAATACCGGCCCAAGCTGACCCATGTCGAGGGCAAGCCGATGTTCCTCTACTGATTCGGCATGGACAACCGTTTCCTCGGTAAACTCCACGCTCTGCTGGCCCAGGGTCGGGCACCGTTGTGCGTGGGTCTGGACCCCGATCCGGCCCGGCGCCCGACCCGCTATGCCGACCTGCTCGACTGGAACTGGTCCCTCATCGCTGCCACCGCCGACCTCGCCGTCTGCTATAAACCCAATCTGGCCTATTACGAAGCCCTGGGGCGAGAGGGCTATGACCTTCTCGGCCAAACCCTGGCCGCCATCCCGCCGGAGATCCCCGTCATCCTCGATGCCAAGCGGGCCGACATCGGCCCTACGGCGGCCGCCTATGCCCGCGCCTGTTTCGAGGTCTGGGACGCCGATGCCGTCACCGTCAATCCCTATCTGGGTGGGGATGGCGTGCGGCCGTTTACGGCCTATCGGGATCGGTATGTCTTCGTGCTCTGCCATAGCTCGAATCCCGGCGCCGGCGAGGTGCAACACCTGGGCCGATGGGGCTTTCCCCTCTATCAGAGCATTGCCACCCTGGCTCCGACCTGGGGTGGCGGCAACGTGGGGCTGGTGGTCGGCGCCACCCATCCCGAAGTGCTGGGCCAGGTGCGGGCCCTGGCGCCGGAGGTCTGGTTCCTGGTACCGGGGATAGGCGCGCAGGGCGGCGATGCCGTTGTGGCCCTGCAAGAGGGCCGCCGTAGCGACGGCCGCGGCGTGCTCCTCAACGTGGGCCGTCACATTGCCCAGGCCGACGATCCGCAACAGGCGGCGACCGCTCTGGTAGCCCGGATGTCAACGGCCGCGGTCCCGCCCGAGCGGCCGATCGATCCCCGACTGCATCGACTGGCCTTACGACTCCACGATCTGGGCTGTGTGCGCTTTGGCGAATTCACCCTGGCCTCCGGCCTCCCTTCGCCGGTGTATCTGGACCTGCGCCTGCTGGTCTCCGACCCGGCGGCCTTGGCGCTGGCGGCGCAGGTCTATGCCGGACTGTTGGCCGGGCTGCGCGTGGAACGCCTGGCCGCCGTGCCCTATGCCGGTCTGCCCATCGCCACGGCCCTGAGCCTGGAGACGAACCTCCCGCTGCTTTACACCCGCAAGGAGACCAAGACCCACGGTCGGGCGCGACGGATCGAGGGTGACTACCGGCCCGGCGAGCGGGTGGTTGTGGTCGAGGACCTGGTGACAGGCGGCGGCAATCTGCTGGAGACGGTCCACCTCCTGCGGGCGGAAGGGCTTGAGGTGCGCGATGCCGTGGTCCTGGTGGACCGCGAGCAAGGCGGTCGCGAGCATCTAGCCGCGGCGGGGGTGCAGCTCCACGCCGCCTACGCCTTCTCGGACCTGCTGGACATCCTCGTCGCGGCCGGCCGTATAACGGCCGACCAGGCGGCGGCGGTGCGGTCTTATCTACGCACCACGCGGGCGACCGCCCCCGCTTCCACGGCGGGGCCTTCGACCTGAAACGGGGGATTTCGTTGGACATCCGGCTTGCCACGTCCTTCCTCCGGCGGCGCCTGCCGACGCCGCTGGTGCTGGCTTCGGGCATTTGGGGCACATCGGCTACGCTGCTCGTGCGGGCGGCGCAGGCCGGATGCGGCGCCGTGACCAGCAAGAGCTGCGGTCCCGAACCGCGGCGCGGCCATGTCAATCCCACCTGCCTGGATTGGGGACACGGCCTCCTCAATGCCATCGGCCTGCCCAATCCCGGCGCCGAGGCCGAAGTCGCCATTCTGGCGGCGGCCAAGGCCGCTCTGGCGCCGCTGGGCAGCGCCCTCATCGCCAGCTTCTTCGCCGATACGGTGGCGAACTTCGGTCGGGTGGCGGCGGTGCTGGCCCAGGCCGAACCCGATTTCCTGGAGGCCAACATCTCCTGTCCGAACGTCCATAGCGAGTTCGGTGAGCCTTTCGCCGCACGCGCCGAGAGCGCGGCCGCCGTGACGGCGGCGATCAAAGAGGCCGTGCCCCACATCCCCCTCATCGTCAAGCTGGCCCCGGATGTGCCCGATATCGGCCGTATCGCTCAGGCCGTGGTGGCGGCCGGGGCCGATGCCATCTGCGCGATCAACACGATGCCCGGCCTGATCATCGATCTGGAAAGCGGCCAGCCCATTTTGGCCAATCGCCGTGGGGGCATTTCGGGGCCGGCCCTATTACCCATTTCCCTGCGCTGCGTGTACGAAATCCACCAGGCCGTGCCCCACGTGCCCATCATCGGCACGGGTGGGGTGACCACGGGCGCCGATGCCGTGGCCATGCTCATGGCCGGTGCCACGGCCGTGGGCGTAGGCAGCGCGGTGTACTACCGAGGACCGGAGGCCATCACCCTCATCCGGGACGAATTGGCGGCCTGGCTGAGCAGCCACGGGTACACGTCCCCGGAGGCCGTGCGCGGGCTGGCCCACCGCGAGCCGGTGTACGATCTGCCACCGTCGCCACCGCCCTTTCCGGCCGCTCATGGACCGGCATGAGTGCGGTGGTTTTGCCACCCATGCTGCCTCAGGCCACGCGTATCGAGGCGATTCGCACCGAAAACGCCCAGACGAAAACCCTGGTGTTGGCTGCCCGCTGGCAGGCCGAACCGGGGCAGTTCCTGCTGGCCTGGTTGCCACGCCATGACGAAAAGCCGTTTAGCCTGGTGGATGCCGATCCCGTGACGATCACGGTGGCCGCCGTCGGGCCTTTTACGCGGCTGCTTCATCGTCTGCAACCGGGGGCGCGACTGTGGCTGCGGGGTCCGTTGGGCCGCGGCTTTGTCCTCGGCGGGCAACGGCCGTTGCTCGTGGGCGGAGGGTATGGGGTGGCGCCCCTTTGGTTCCTCGCCCGGCGGGCCGTGGCGACCGGCGCTCCCGTGACGGCCGTCATCGGCGCCCGTACGGCAGCCGATCTGCTCTTTGTGGACCGTCTTGCCGGGCTGGGCGTCCACGTCATGGTGACGACAGAGGACGGCAGCCGGGGCCAGAAGGGCCTGGTGACGGATGCGGTGGCGCCGCTGTTGGCGGCCGGGGCCGTGGATGGGCTTTACGGCTGCGGACCCCATGGCATGCTCGTCGCCTTGGCGCGCCTGGCGCAGCGATATGGGATACCGGCGCAATTGTCCTGGGAGGCTTACATGCGCTGCGGGTTGGGACTGTGCGGCTCCTGCGAGCACGCCGGCCGTCTGCTCTGTCAGGAGGGGCCGGTGTTGTCGGTCCCTTTGGGATGCCAATGTTAGGGGGGCCTTTGTCCTGTCTACAGCTTTGCTGCCCGCCAAGACCGGTGGCAAAATGAGGTGCTATGTTACCGTTGGCTTCTCCGGAACACGAACCGCTGCTAACCGTTACGGCGCCGCCGCGCAGCGCCATCCCCGTGGAGGATACCTGGAACGCCGAAAGCGTCTTTGCCACGCCGGCAGCCTGGGAGGCCGAGGTGGAGGCGATCCTGGCCGACCTGGCCGGACTGAGCGCTTGGCAAGGCCACCTGGGCGAAAGCCCTGCACGACTGCGGGCAGCCCTGGACCGTCGCGAGGAGCTGAAACGCCGCGCGCAGGTGGTCGGGGTCTATGCCGGTATCGGTTATGCCGTGGAAACGACCAACCCCGAAGCGGCCGCCCGTCGGGCCCGGGCCGAGGCCTTACAGGCTCGGGTGCAGGCGGCCGGGGCTTTTATCGAACCGGAAATCCTCCAGATCAATCGACAGACGCTGGAACGCTGGTTGGATGAGGATACGGGTCTGGCCGTGTATCGCCATTATCTGCAGGACCTGTGGCGACGTCAGGCCCATACCCGTTCGGCCGAGGTTGAAGAACTCCTCGGCCTGTTGGCCGAACCGTTTGCCGGGGCTGCGGCTACCGCTCAACAGTTGACCAACGCCGATTTTCGGTTTCGGCCCGCCACCACGGCCGACGGCCACGAAGTGCCGGTTACGCAAAGCACCTACGGACTGCTTCTAACCCGGCCCGACCGCACCCTGCGGCGCACGGCCTGGGAAAGCTATCAGGATGCCTATCTGGCCCACCGCCATGCCCTAGCCGGCACGCTCGCCACCTCGATCCGTCAGGATGGCCTTCTTGCCCGCGCCCGCCGCCATGCCTCCAGCCTGGAGGCAGCGTTGTTCGAGGCCAACATTCCGCCGGTCGTGTTCCACAATTTGCTGGCCGTCTTCCGCCGGCATCTGCCCATCTGGCATCGCTACTGGGACCTGCGTCGCCGGATGTTGGGAATCGATAGCTTGTGGCCCTACGATGTCACGGCGCCGCTCACCGGGCAGACGCCTGTTGTCTCTTTTGCACAGGCGGTGGCGTGGATTGCCGAAGCCCTGGCCCCGTTGGGCGAAGACTACGTTGCCGTGTTACGACGGGGTTGTCTGGAGGAACGCTGGGTCGACCGCTACCCGAACCAGGGTAAACGGCCGGGGGCGTTTTCCTGGGGTGCGCCGGGTACCCATCCGTTCATTGTCATGAGTTATGGCGATACCCTCTTCAGTCTGAGCACCCTGGCCCACGAACTGGGGCATTCGCTGCATTCCTACTATTCCTGGCGCGCACAACCGCTCATCTACAGCGGCCATACGACCTTTGCCGCCGAGATCGCCTCCAATTTCCACCAGGCCATGGTGCGCAGCCATTTGCTGGCCACCCAAACCGACCCGCTTTGGCAGATGGCCGTTATCGAAGAGGCGATGGCGAACTTCCACCGCTACTTGTTGCTCATGCCTACCCTGGCGCGTTTTGAGCTGGAGATGCACGAACGGGTGGAGCAAGGCCAGGCCCTGACGGCGACGCTGATGATCGACCGGATGGCCGATCTCCTGGCCGAAGCCTACGGACCGGCCATGACCATCGACCGCGAGCGGGTGGGCATCACCTGGGCGACCTTCAGCCATCTCTATCGGGCCTACTATGTCTACACCTACGCCACCGGCATCGCCGCAGCCCATGCCTGTGCCCGCCGCATTCGCGAGGGAGTGCCCGGCGCCGTAGCCGGTTATCGTCGCTTTCTGGCGGCGGGCAATGCGATGTATCCCCTCGATGCCCTGGCCCTCGTCGGCGTGGACATGCGCAGCCCGGAACCGATGGCCGAGGCTTTTGCCGTGTTGGCCGGGTTTGTGGACCGGCTGGAGGAGCTGTACCGACGCCATCAGGAGACTCCGGAGTAAGCCGATGTTGAGGGTGGCCTTGCCCAAAGGTCGTCTGGCCCAGGAGGCTCTGGTCTGGCTGGCACGAGCCGGCTGGCCTTTGCCCATGGATGAAGACGAGCGACGCCTGATCGTGCCCAGTTGTGATCCGGGCCTGAGTTATCTGCTGACCAAGCCGATCGATGTGCCGGTTTTTGTGGAACAGGGCGCCGCCGATATGGGCATTGCCGGTCTCGATGTCCTGCGCGAGCGTGCGGCCGATGTCTTCGAGCCCCTGCGCTTGCCTTTCGGGTATTGCCGACTGTCGATAGCCGCACCGGCCCATCGCCCCCGGCGGCCGCTCCGTCTGGAAATCAGCCCTCGCGTGGCCACCCGGTACCCCCGGCTGACCGATGCGTTTTTCCGACGCCGTGGCATCTCGGCCGAGCTGATCGTCCTCAGCGGTTCGGTCGAATTAGGCCCGCTGGTCAACCTGGCCGATCTCATCGTGGACCTGGTGGAAACAGGCGAGACCCTGCGGGCCAACGGGCTGGTCGAAGTGCGACCGATCCTGGCCTCGCAAGCCGTGCTCATCGTCAACCGGGCCAGCTATCGCCTGCACACCGAGGCGATTTCGCCCCTGATCGCCGCCATGCGCCGCGCCATCGCCCAGGCGCAGGCAGGCGATGTCCTTTGACCCTTTGGCCGACGCCCATGCTGTTCCCTATTCTCGATCTCACCCAGGCGCAACAGACCATCCTGCGCCGGCGACCCTGGTCCCAGACCGATTATCCACCGGTCCTGCGCGAACGTCTGGCCGCGGTGTTCGGCGAAGCTCTGCGGCCCGAAGAGGCCGTCGCCCGCATCCTGGCCGATGTGCAACGGCGGGGTGATGCCGCTTGCCGGGAGTGGACACGGCGCATTGAGGGGATGGTTCCCACCGTGTGGCAATACCCACCGGCTGCCCAGCAGGAGGCGCTGGCGCGGCTGCCGACCGGGCTGCGCGAGGCTTTGCAGACGGCGGCCGATCGCATTGCGGCCTTCCACCGGCAACAGCCGACCCCTTCCTGGCTGCATACCGATGCCCACGAGGGGGTGTTGGGTCAGTTGGTCCGTCCCCTGGATGCCGTCGGCATCTACGTGCCGGGCGGAACGGCGCCGTTGCCCTCGTCGTTGCTGATGGCGGCGGTTATCGCCCGCGTGGCCGGGGTAGGCCGTGTGATCGCCTGCTCACCCCCGGATCGCCAAAGCGGCCGCGTGCCCGATGTCATCCTGGCCGCAGCCGCCATCGCCGGCGTGGATGCACTTTACGCCCTGGGCGGCGCCCAGGCCATTGCCGCCATGGCCTTCGGTACCGAGACGATCGCCCCCGTGGACAAGATCGTCGGTCCGGGTGGGCTGTTCGTGACCCTGGCCAAGCGCCAGGTTTTCGGTGTCGTCGGCATCGACGGTCTGCCCGGTCCCACCGAGACGATGGTCATTGCCGACGCTACGGCCGACCCGGAACGGGTGGCGGCCGATCTGCTGGCCCAGGCCGAGCATGATATCCTGGCCACGGCCATTCTGCTCACCCCCAGCCGAAGGCTGGCCGAGGCCGTCCAGGCCGCCATCGCTCGCCGCCTGGAGTCGCTGAGCCGCGCCGAGATCATCGCCACCAGTCTGGCCGGCCGTGGCGGGGCCGTGCTGACACCCGATCTGGAGACGGCCATGGCGGCGGCCAACGCCTTTGCTCCCGAGCATCTGTGCCTGTCGGTGGCGGACCCATGGGCCTGGGTGCCCAAGGTACGCCATGCCGGGGGCGTCTTCGTGGGCGAATACAGCTTCGAGGTGCTGGGCGATTATATCGCCGGTCCCAGCCATATCATGCCCACCGAGGGGACGGCCCGCTGGGCTTCGCCGCTCAACCGGGAGGATTTCGTCAAGCGGATCAGCCTGATCGCCCTAACCCCGACAGCGGCCGCCGAACTCGGCCCTCTGGCCGCGCGTCTGGCCCAGGCCGAAGGGCTGGATGCGCACGCCGCCGCCGTCCAAGCTCGCCTGTGAAGGGCCTATGGATGCCTTCGACCCTGTGGCCTTGCTGCGACCCGATATCGCCGCCATGGAGGCGTACACACCCGTGTTGCCCTTCGAGGTGCTGAGCAGGCAACTGGGCCGCCCCCCGGAGGATATCGTCAAGCTCGATGCCAACGAAAATCCCTACGGGCCTTCTCCCAAGGTGCTCGAGGCGCTGATGGCGTTTCGCTGGTATCACATTTACCCCGACCCGCAGCAGGAGGCGCTGCGGCAGGCCTTGGCCGCGTACGTGGGGGTGCCGGCGGCGTTGATCCTGCCCGGCCACGGCGCCGATGAGCTGATCGACTATCTCTGCCGGTTGTTCCTGGAACCCGGTGATCGGGTTATTGACTGTCCCCCGACCTTCGGCATGTACGGCTTCGATGCCCGCCTCAGCGGTGGGCATGTGCTTGAGATCCGGCGTCGGGAGGATTTCAGTCTGGACGTTGAGGGCATTGCCGAAGCCGTCCGGCGCGCCCGCCCCAAATTGCTGTTCCTCACCTCGCCCAATAACCCCGACGGCAGCCTCATCCCGCCGGATGTGCTCCGTCGCCTGCTGGCTTTGCCCGTGGTCGTGGTCGTGGATGAGGCCTATATCGAATTCGCCGGGCTTGAGCATTCGGTGGCGAGCTGGGTGCCGCAGACGCCAAATCTGGTGGTCTTGCGCACCTTCAGCAAATGGGCCGGTTTGGCGGGGTTGCGCTTGGGCTATGGCATTTTCCCGGCGGCGATCATGGCCCAGTTGTGGAAGTTCAAACAACCCTATAACGTCAATGTGGCGGCGACGGTAGCCGGTCTGGCCAGCCTGGCCGATGTGGCCTGTCTGCAGGAGCGCGTGGCACGGTTGCGCGCCGAACGGGAGCGGTTGATCGCCGAACTGAGTCGGTTTCCCGGTCTGCAGCCGCTACCCAGTCGGGCCAATTTTGTGCTCTGCCGGGTTGAAGGGCGATCGGCAGCCGAACTGCACCGGCGTCTGCGCGAGCATGGGGTGCTGGTGCGCTATTACGACAAACCCGGTCTGCGCAACTGTATCCGGGTCAGCGCCGGCCGTCCTCAGGATACCGACCGGCTTCTAACGGCGTTGGCCGCGATTTGGGAGGAAGGATAAGATGCCCACCATCACCCGGACCACCCGCGAGACGGCCATCACCCTCGTCTTCGAGCTGGAAGGCCACGGCCGCACCCAAATCGCCACCGGCATCGGCTTTTTCGACCATATGCTCACCCTGTTTGCCGCCCACGGGCTTTTTGACCTCACGGTCCAGGCGCAGGGCGATCTCCATGTCGATGAGCATCATACAGTGGAGGATGTGGGTATCTGTCTGGGCCGGGCCATTGCCCAGGCGCTGGGCGACCGCAGCGGCATCGTGCGCACGGCGCATAGCTATGTGCCCATGGACGAGGCGCTGGCTTTCGTGGCCGTGGATCTGGGCGGCCGCCCGTATTGTGTCTTCGAGGCCACCTGGCATACCCCCCGTATCGGCGGCCTGGGCACAGACCTGATCGGCCACTTTTTCGAGACGGTTGCCACCCATGCGGCCATGAACCTGCATGCCCGCGTGCTCTACGGTCGCAACGATCACCATCAGTGCGAGGCCCTGTTCAAAGCCCTGGGCCGTAGTCTGGATGCCGCCAGCCGGAAAGACCCTCGCCGAATAGGCGTGCCCTCGACCAAAGGAACGCTGACGGCTTAAGATACCCCCTGAAGTCATCGTGTTTTGGTTCTCATGGCTCATGCGCAGCGGTGTTGATCTGATCGAAATCCGTCGTATTCAGACCGCCCTGGACCGCCACGGACGGCGGTTTTTGCAGCGCGTCTACACCGAGGGCGAGATCGCCTGTTACGGCGAACGGGTGGCCTCGCTGGCCGTGCGCTGGGCCGCTAAAGAGGCGGTGGCCAAGGCTCTGGGCCTGGGGATCGGCGTCATTCGCTGGCGCGATATCGAAATCCTCAACGGCGAGAACGGCGCCCCTGTGCTCCGGCTGCACGGCGCCGCCGCCGCCCGCGCTGCCGAATTGGGGCTGACTACCTGGTCTCTGAGCCTGTCGCACACCCACGACCTGGCCATCGCTTTTGTCGTTGCCTGCTAGGCGGACGTCTGCCTTTGCGGTTCGTTGAAGGCGCAACGCCACAAAAAAACCGATACAGGATGGTTTTGTCGTCTCGTGTTTTCGCCTGCTTTGGAGCGTCCTATGACCCGTCCACGCCTGATGATCCCCGGTCCCGTCGAATTCGACGAGGCGATTCTGGCCGCCATGGCCCAACCCACGCCCGGCCATGTGGACCCCGGCTTTATCCGCGTTTTCGGTCAGGTCCTGCGTGACCTGCGCCGCGTGTTTCTCGCCACCGACGCCTACCGTGCTTTCGTCGTAGCCGGTTCCGGGACCCTGGCCATGGACAGCGTGATCGCCAATCTGGTCGAACCCGGCGACCGCTGTCTCGTCCTGGAGACCGGCTATTTCAGCCAACGGATGGCCGACATCTGCCGTCGCTACGATGGGGTTGTGGATGTCCTGGCCGTCCCACCCGGCGAGACGATCCCACCGGACCGGCTTGCCGCGCATCTGCAAAAGGAGGACTATGTCCTCGTGACCATCACGCATGTGGATACCTCGACCGGTGTGCTGACCGATGTGCAGGGGCTGACGGCCGTAGCCAAGGCAGCCGGCGCCCTGGTGGTGGTGGACGGCGTTTGTGCTGCCGCCGGCGAGGTCATGCGCCAGGACGAGTGGGGCGTCGACGTGTATCTGGCGGCCTCGCAAAAGGCCATCGGGGTGCCGCCGGGGTTGGCCCTGTGGGTGGCTTCGCCGGCCGCCATCGCCAAATGGCGTCAGCGCACGACGCCTGTGGCTTCCTATTACGGCGACTGGAGTCTGTGGTTGCCGATTATGGAGGCCTATGAAGCCGGTCAAGCGGCTTATTTCGCCACACCGGCGGTCAATCTGATCCTGGCCTTGGCCGTCAGCCTGGACCGGATTTTGGCCGAAGGGGTGGAGGCGGTTTTTGCCCGGCACGCCCGTATCGGCGATGCGTTCAAGGCGGGGATACAGGCGCTGGGTCTAAGCCAGATCCCAACGGCCATGGCCCATGCCGCCCATACCCTGAGCTGTCCCCGCTATCCGCCGGGGGTGGACGCCACGTTGTTGGACTATGTACGCCAGGCCGGCGCCATCCTGGCCGGTGGTTTGCATCCGGCCATCCGCAAGGAGTATTTCCGCATCGGCCACATGGGTCGGGTCAGTCGTAGCGATGTCTTGACCACCCTGGGCGCGCTGGAGGCGGGGCTGCGTCGGGTCGGTTACGCCGTCGAACCGGGGGTGAGTCTGGCTGCGGCCCAGGCGGTGCTCGATGGTCTGGAGTTCGCAGGGTCATGAGCCGTCCGATGGGATGCCGGAAGCCGGCCTGCCGTTGTCGCCAATCACGACCACCGGACCGATATCCGCTACCTCATCGCGGCGTTGGCGAAGGCCGGCCTGTCGGTACTGCGTAACCGGGGCATGAGCCTCACCCAAGGCCGCGCGGCCCTGCATCCGGCCGGTCTGGATGATGGATGGAGTGGACAACCCGATTTGACGGCAGCCCTGGTCGGTGCAACCCCGCAGGCGCCGATTGTGCTGCTCCATGAGCCCGACCTGGCCGACCATTACGCCGGGCATACGCAGGTGCGCCCTGGCCGGTTACGGCCATGGCGGGCAAATACGCCTGCCCGGACGAGGTGCTCTCCTCCTGCCCTATCTGGGGCAACGGTACGACATGGGCCCGTATCGGGTACGAGCGCTGTGGCTTTATACGAATCGCGGCATCGGCTGTATGTCGAACCTTGGCGTTTGCATTGACCGCCGGAAATGACCCTCATCACCCCGGTACGAGCTTGAGGGCACCAAACGGCCTGAGGCTCTGGCAGCTTGTCCTGGGCCCGATGCTTGCGATCCGGCGCCTTTTTCGCTACAGTAAACAATCCCTCGCACGATTCGATGGGGTCTTTGACGCCGCTTGCGGCTCTATCCTCGTATGGCAGACGCGTATGCTCCTTCCCCACCCTCTGCGGCCACCTCGGATGCGGACGAAAGCACCCAGGTCTTTCGTTTTTTGCTCCTCTTCCGTTGGCTGGCCTTGGCACCGGCGCTGATGCTGTGGCCGGTGTCGGATTTGCTAGGTCATCAACCCGCCTCCATGTCCTGGGTGCTGGCCCTGCTGGCCCTGCTCAACGGGGTAATCACGCTGGCGCATCGCAGGCTCAATCGGCTGCTACAGCGTTTTCCCTTTTTGTTGGGCCTGGACCTGCTGCTTGCGGCCGGTGTGATCGCCCTCACCGGGGGGATGACCAGCGCCTTGTACTTCTACGCCCTGGCGCCGATCCTGGCGGCGGCTTTCTTCTTCGGCCTGCGAGGGGGCTTGCTGGCTGCGGCCGCCTTCACGCCCCTGTATGGCTTGGCCATCCTGGTCGGCAACCGCCGGGACTTGGGCCTGACCCCGTCGACGGTTGACCTCCAGCTCGTGCTTTTGCAACTGTTCACCTTTTACGGCATCGGCATCCTCTTCGGCTACCCGGCCGTCTTGTTGGCCAAACTGCGCCGTCAGGCCCAGGAACTGGCCGTTGCCAGCCGCGAGTTGGCGGTCAGCAATGCCTATTTGCAGGATATGAACCGCCAATTGCACCTGATCCAGGAATTGACCCTGAGTCTGCAATCGGCTGTGGATCCGGGGGAGATGCAGGAGGTTTTGCTTGAGGGTCTGGTGCGCGACATGGGTTATCGTGTGGCGGCGGTGGCCATCGGTCACGACGAGAACCGGTTGGGCGAATGGCGTCGCCGGGAAGCCGGTAGCCGCGAGAGCCGGCGTGAGGAGAGCATTCTCGACTTGGATCGGGTAACCGAGGCGCCGGTGGCTCAGGCCATCCGCGAGCAACGTCCGCAACGCTGTCCGGCCGGACAACCCCCAACCGGGGTGGCCGCCCTGGATGCCATGCTGGGTCTGCAGGGCCCGTATATGGTCCTGCCCATGCATCTGCGCGGCCATCTGATCGGGGTCCTGCTGGTCGAACTCGACGCGACCGAGACCACCGAGACCGAACCGGCCACTCTGGCCCTGATCGCCGGTCATGCCAGCGTCGCCCTGGGCAGCCTCCGTCTATGCATTGAGCGGGCCCAACGCCTGGCGACCGAAGAAGTCCGCAACCGGATCGCTGCCGATATCCACGATTCCGTCTCGCAGCAACTCTTCGGCCTGGCCTATGGCCTCAATGCCTGCAATCAACTCCTGGCCCACTATCCCGATGCCCTGGCCCAGGTCAAAGCCCAACTGGCCGATCTGGAGCCCCTGGCCTTTGCCGCCCTGCATCAGATGCGCAGCACCCTTTGGGAACTCTTACCCAATGGGCTCGATGCCCGCCATGTGATCAGCGGTTTGCAGCGGCATATGGCCATCCTCACCATGAACCGACCGATAACCCTGGAGATCACGGTGACGCCGGCCTTCGACCACTGGCCGCCGGAGCTGCGTCATCAGCTCTTCTTGATCGCCCAGGAAGGCGTGGCCAACATCGCCCGTCATGCGCAAGCCCGCACGGCGCACATCACCATTGCCCAGAACAACGGCCAGGCCTTGCTCACCATCGCCGACGACGGCGTGGGCTTTGAACCCGGTCGGGTCGAGGCCGGCGGTTTCGGCCTGGAGAACATGCGCCGTCGCGTCGAACGCCTAGGCGGCACGTTCCACAGCGAAACCGCTCCCGGTCAGGGCGTCCATCTCACCGCTGCCGTTCCTCTCCCCACCCCATGAGCATCTCTGCCCCTATCCGCATCCTGATTGTGGATGACCACACCGTCGTGCGGCGCGGGCTGGCCATGGTCCTCTCGTTACAGCGCGATTTTCTCGTCGTCGGCGAAACGGGGGCGGCGAACATGGCGATATCGATGGCGGCGGCGTTTCAACCCGACCTGATCCTGCTCGATCTGGCATTGCCCGACCGCGAGGGCACGGCCATCCTGACCGAATTGCGCCAGGCCGCGCCCGGCGTGCGCATCCTGGTCCTGAGCGGCAGCCAGGACCTGCGTTTGATCCAGGCCGCCGTGCAGGGCGGCGTCGACGGCTATGTCCCCAAGGATGTCACGCCCCCGGAACTGGCCGAGGCCATTCGCCGCGTCGTCCACGACGAAAGCTACATCCATCCCGATATCCTGCGTCTGCTCAGCCGTTGGCAGGTCGCCGAGACCGCCGCCATCCCCTCGCCCCTGACCAAGCGCGAGCTAGAAGTGCTGCGACTGATGACCACCATGGCCACCTATCGCGAGATCGCCGAGCGTCTGGTGGTGAGTGAGGAAACGGTGCGGTCTCATGTCAAGAGCATCTTACGCAAACTCGATCAACCCAATCGTACCCAGGCCGTCATCGAAGCCGTGCGTCGCGGCCTGATCGAGGTCTGAAGCGGCCGCAGGCAAATTCACCCGATAAGGGGATGATTCGCCGCAGGCCCTGCGCTACACTGGGAAGCGTCTGTAGCCGGTGGCTACAGGACAGCTCTACTCTGTTGGTCAAGAAGGAGAAGCCTTTTTATGGTGGATGGTGCCGTGTCTGTTACGACCGCCGGGCTTTCCGAACTCGGCAAGACCACCGAGATCGATACCGAAACGCTCTACAACCTGCTCCGGCAACCCCACGATTTCCTGTTGCTCGATGTGCGCAACGAGGACGAATTCCAATTGTGGCGCATCGAGGGAACCTACACACCGGAGACCCTGCATATCCCCTACTTTCTCTTCCTGGAAGACGAAGCCACGGCCGTGGCCCGGGTGGCGGCGCAGACGCCGGCCGGTCGTCCGGTCGTTGTGGTCTGTGCAAAGGGTGGGGCCAGCGACTATGTGGCCGAGCGGCTGCGCGGCCACGACATCGCAGCCGCCAACCTGATGGGCGGGATGGTGGAATGGGGCGATTTCTATGCCGTGCAGCCGATGGTCGAACGGCCGGACTATCAGGTTTATCAGGTCGACCGTGTGGCCCGCGGCTGTGTCAGTTGGATCTTCATCAGCCAGGGCGAGGCCGCCATCGTCGACCCGCTGCGCTACGGCCGGCGCTATCTCGACTTCCTGAGCGGCAAACAGGCCCAACTCAAGCTCATTCTGGATACCCATGCCCACGCCGATCACATCAGCACCGGCCCGGAACTGGCCCAGGCTACCGGCGCGGCCTATTATCTCCATCCCTACGATGCCATCCATCCCTTCGACATGGTGCCGGCACAGATGGCCTATCACATGCTGAGCGATGGGCAACGGTTTCGCCTGGGTGCGCTGACGATCGAGACCGTCCACACCCCCGGCCATACCCTGGGACAGGTCAACTTCGTCGTCACCGCCCCCGACGGCGAGGCCTTCTGTTGTACCGGCGACAACCTGTTCATCGAGAGCTTCGGCCGGCCTGACCTGGGCGGTCAGGGCGAACGCTGGGCGCCTATCGTCTACGATACCATCTTCGGTATCATGAAAACGCGCGTGCCGCAGCATGCCTGGATTCTACCGGGACATTATGCCTCGCCGCACGAGGCCAATGCCGAAGGCATTTACACCAAACGACTGCATGACCTCTGGCGGGAGAACCGCAGTCTGCATTTCGCCGACAAGCCGAGCTTTGTGCGCTACGTCCTCGGCCACTTGCCCTATATGCCGCCCCAGTACGTCGAGATCAAACGGGTCAACATCGGCCTCTCGCATCCCGATGTGGACACCGCCGACGAGCTGGAGTTGGGCAAGAACATCTGCGCCCTGGCCGGCTAAACCGTTTTCTTCCCACACTTCGGAGGTGACCAACCGATGAGCGTCGATCTGTCTACCCTTACCGTTACCCGCGAGTTGGATGTGACCGGCCTTAAGTGCCCGATGCCGCTGGTCAAAGCGCGACAAGAAATCGCCAGCCTGGCCATCGGTGATGTGCTTAAGGTGATCAGCACCGACCGTGGCAGTGTCAAAGACTTTCAGGGTTGGGCCAAGGCGGCGACTCAGGTCGAGCTCGTGGGTCAGAGCGAAGAGAGCGTCGACGGCAAAACCCTCTATATCCACTTCATCAGGCGACTGCGCTGATCGTCCGCACTTACCAGGAGATAAGCCATGAACACAGCCATGCTTGCAGTCGACCAGACCGGCGCGCGCAGCGACATCCATGCCAACGGTCAGGCCCTAAGCGAGCGGGTGGCCGCGCTGGAAGCCCAACTGGCCGCAATCCAAAACCGTCTGCCCAAGGACAAGGTGACCATCGTCGTCTTCTCCGGCGATCTCGACCGCGTGCTGGCGGCCTTTGTCATCGCCAGCGGCGCCGCCACCTTGGGGCAGGAAGTGGCCATGTTCTTCACCTTTTGGGGCCTCAATGCGTTGCGTCGGCAACGCAAACTCCAAGGCAAAAAGCTGACCGAGAAAATGATGGCCCTGATGTCGCCGGCCGATACCCGAGGCATGGGCGTGAGCAAACTCAACTTCTTCGGCGCCGGTGCCGTTATGCTCCGCCAGATGATGAAGGAGAAAAACGTCAGCTCGTTGGAAGAACTCATCGAGCTGTGCGCCGGCATGGGCGTGAAGATGGTCAGTTGCGAGATGAGCCGTGATGTCATGGGCATTGCGCCCGAGGAACTCCGTCCCGACATCGAGGTAGGCGGAGTGGCCGCCTATCTGGCCGATGCCCTGGAAAGCAAAGTGACCCTCTTCATATGAACTACGGCTTCGTTATCGATAATCGCAAGTGCATCGGCTGTCATGCCTGCTCGACCGCCTGCAAAAGTGAAAACGAGGTGCCGCTCGGCGTCTATCGCACCTGGGTGAAGTACGTCGAGACCGGGGCTTACCCCGATCTGCGACGACACTTTCAGGTCACGCGCTGCAACCATTGCGCCAACCCGCCCTGTGTGCGCATTTGCCCGGTTACGGCCATGTACCAGCGCGCCGACGGGATCGTCGAATTCGACCCGCGGATCTGCATCGGCTGCAAGGCCTGCATGCAGGCCTGCCCCTACGATGCCATTTACATCGACCCGGAGACCCACACGGCCGCCAAGTGCCACTTCTGCTCGCACCGGATCGAGCTGGGCCTGGAACCGGCCTGTGTCGTCGTCTGCCCTGAGCATGCCATCATCGCCGGGGATATGGACGACCCCGAATCGGAGATCAGCCGTGTGCTCGCCGCGCACAAGGTGACGGTCCGCAAACCCGAACAAGGCACGGCGCCCAAGCTCTTCTACATCGACGGCAACGACTGGGCGCTCCATCCCACGGCTACCGAACGAGCCCCGGCCACCTTCATGTGGGCCGATGTCATCCCGCTCCAGGCCAAACCGAATGGTCACGCCGAGGCTTTGCATCCGGCCCCGGCCGTCGGTCCGCTCTATCCGGGCTCTGTACGAACGGCCCATTCCGGTGTGGCCATCCGCACCCCGCAGGTTCAGGGTGTACCCGCCGGCGGTCCCATCCACATCGGTGGCGGTCGTATGGCCGAACAGATGGTGCAGGTGGCCTACAATGCCCAACACAAAATCCCCTGGCATTGGCCGGTACCGGCCTATCTGGTGACCAAAGGCGTCGGTGCCGGGCTTTTCCTTATCCTGGGTCTGGCCTTTGCGCTGCTCGGGCAGCCCTTCCATGCCCCCACGGCCGTGGTCGGTGGTCTGACCGCCCTCATCTTCATCGGCCTGACCACCGGCCTGCTGGTCTACGATCTGGAACGACCGGAACGTTTTCTTTCCATCCTCTATCGGCCCCAATGGCGGAGCTGGCTCACCCGTGGGGCTTTTGTCCTGGTCGGCTTTAGCGGGATTGCCGGTCTCTGGTGGCTGTTGGAGACGGGCACCCTGATGGGACTGATACCGGCGGGATTGAGCGCTGCCTTACGCCTGCCTTTGCTGGGGATCGGCATGGTTCTGGCCGTGGGCGCGGCCATCTACACTGCCTTTCTCTTCGGCCAGGCCGAGGGCCGCGACCTTTGGCAAAGCTCGCTGTTGCCCTTCCATCTGCTCGTCCAGGCCCTTATGGCCGGCAGCGCCATCCTGTTCGTGATCGGCCTTGTCTTCGCTTGGCCCCCGGAACTGCTGCGCCTCAACCGCATCCTCTTCCCCATCGTCCTGCTCGTCGACCTCTTCGTTATCCTGGTCGGCGAATTCGGCATGCCCCATGCCACCGAACTGGCGGCGCGGGCGGCTCATGCCATCAGCCACGGCCGCTATCGTCGCCATTTCTGGCAGGGCAGCATCGGGTTGGGTCATCTCGTGCCGCTTCTTTTGCTCCTGGTGGCGGGGCTGCTGCCACCGGCGGCACCCTGGTTGAGTGCTCTGGCCGGCCTGGCCACCCTTGTCGGTCTCTCTCTCTTCGAGTACGCCTTCGTGATGGCGCCGCAAGAGCTGCCGAACAGTTGAGCCTTTCCGGAAGCCCTATGAGCCAACCCTCGACCATTGAACGTCTGCTTTCAGCCATGCTGCGTCGCCCCGGCGGGCCGGAACGGCCACGCGGGAGTTGGCGCGAATTGGGTATGCCCACCTTTGCCACGGCCGACCGCCAACCCGAAGCCGTCCCCATGACCGTCGTCCGTCAGCCCGATGGTCGCCTGAGTCAGTACCCGCCGCCGGAAAAATGGGATGACTGGGTGGAATGGGATGGCAAGGCCTGGCCGCAGCGGGTGCCGCGGCGGTATATGCTTATCCCTACGGTCTGCTTCAACTGCGAAAGCGCCTGCGGATTGCTGGCCTATGTGGATCGGGAGACGCTCGAGATCAAAAAATTCGAGGGCAACCCCGTCCATCCCGGCAGCCGCGGTCGCAACTGCGCCAAGGGCCCGGCCACCCACAACCAGACCTATGACCCCGAGCGCATCCTCTACCCCCTCAAGCGAGTCGGTGCCCGCGGGGAAGGCAAATGGAAGCGGGTCAGTTGGGACGAAGCCCTGGAGGATATCGCCGCCCACATGCGTGCCAGCCGACTCCAACGGCGCGATGGTATTGTCTACCATGTCGGTCGTCCGGGCGAGGATGGCTACACGAACCGCTGCATCCTCGCCTGGGGCGTGGACGGCCACAACAGCCACACCAACATCTGCTCCGCCTCGGCCCGCCTGGGCTACGCCCTCTGGGGTGGCTTTGACCGCCCCAGCCCCGACCATGCCCACGCACGCGTCATTCTGCTCATCTCCAGCCATCTCGAAACCGGCCACTACTTCAACCCCCATGCCCAACGCATCATCGAAGGCAAAATGGCCGGGGCCAAGCTGATTACCCTCGACCCACGGCTGAGCAACACGGCCAGCATGAGCGACCTCTGGTTGCCCACCTGGCCGGGCAGCGAGACCACCGTCCTTCTCGCCATCGCCAACTACCTCCTGCAAAACGACCTCTACGACCGGGACTTTATGCGTCGTTGGGTCAACTGGGAAGAAACTCTGGCCGCCATCCGCGACGGTCAGCTCGAAGTCAACGACCCCGCCTTGCGGCGCGAGCTAGCCTCCCTGAGCTTTCCGCCCGGAGACGAGGCCTTTGGCCTCTTCGAGCGCGCCCTGAAATCGCTTTACGCCGAATTCACCTTCGCACGGGCGGCGGCCGAAGCCCAGGTCCCTGTCGAGCGCATTCGCCAGGCCGCCGAATGGATCGCCCAATGCGACGGCAAACTGGCCGCCCATATCTGGCGAGCGGCCAGCATCGGCAATCTGGGCGGCTGGCAGGTGGCGCGCGCCTTGTTCTTCCTCAACGTCCTCACCGGCAGCGTCGGCACGCCCGGCGGCACCTCCGGCAACGAATGGAACAAGTTCGTCCCCAAACCCTTCGCCACGCCTCCGGGCCCCGAAGCCTGGAACGAGCTGCACTTCCCCAACGAATACCCCTTCGCCCATTATGAGATGAGCTTCCTCCTCCCCCACTTCCTGGAGGAGGGCCGCGGCCGCATTGATGTCTATTTCACCCGTGTTTATAACCCGATGTGGATCAATCCCGACGGCTTCATGTGGCTGAAAGCGCTGCGCGACGAGACCAAGATCGGCCTCCATGTCGCCCTGACACCCACCTGGAACGAATCGGCCTGGTTTGCCGATTACGTCTTGCCCATGGGCCATGCCGGCGAGCGCCACGACCTCATGAGCCAGGAGACCCACGCCGGACAATGGCTTGCCTTCCGCCAGCCTGTGCGCCGGGTGGCCCTGGAGAAACTCGGCCACAAGGTGCGCTACACCTACGAAGCCAATCCCGGCGAAGTCTGGGAGGAAAACGAGTTCTGGATCGAGCTCTCGGCCCGGATGGACCCCGACGGCAGCCTGGGCATTCGCCGCTGGTTCGAAAGCCCCTACCGACCGGGTGAAATCATCACCGTGGAAGAGTACTACCGCTGGATCTTCGAGAACAGCGTGCCCGGTTTGCCCGAAGCCGCTGCCGCCGAAGGGCTGACGCCGCTGCAGTACATGCGCAAGTACGGCGTCTTCGAGGTCAAACACACGAACTACACGCCCTACGAGAAGCCGGCGCCTGAGGGCAAAGGCGTTCTCGTCGACGGCGAGCGCAAGGTCGGCTTTGAGACTCCCAGCGGCAAGCTGGAGTTCTTCAGCCCCACCTTGTATCAATGGGGCTGGACCGAACGAGAATACACCATTCCCTGGCCGCTCAAGAGCCACGTCCATCCCGATTTCATTAACCGGGAGAAAGGCGAGATGGTGCTTTTGCCCAACTTCCGCCTGCCCACCCTCATCCACACGCGCAGCGCCAACGCCAAGTGGTTGTACGAAATCAGCCACAAGAACCCCATCTGGATGCACCCCAACGATGCCGAACGCATCGGCGTCAAGACGGGCGACCTGGTGCGCGTGACGACCGAAATCGGCTATTTTGTGGACACGGTGTGGGTGACGGAAGGCATCAAACCCGGCATTATCGCCATGAGCCATCACCTGGGCCGCTGGCGCCTCCATGAGAACCTGGGCGTCAATCCCGGTATGTCATCTCTGGCCCGCCTGGAGGAAGAGGACGGCCGTTTCAAGCTCACCTACATCCACGGCGCCCGTCCCTGGCACAGCTTCGACCCCGATACCGAGCGCATCTGGTGGGAGGATGTCGGCGTCCACCAAAACCTGACCCACGCCGTCCATCCCGACCCCCTCAGCGGCGCCCATTGCTGGCTGCAGAAGGCCGTCAATGTGCGTAAGGCCGAACCCGGCGACCGCCACGGCGATGTGTGGGTGGATACGAAGCGCTCGATGGCGGTCTATCGCCAATGGCTGGCGCTGACGCGACCCGCCGACCGCTATAGCCCTAATGGGACGCGGCGGCCGCTATGGCTGAAGCGCCCGCTCAAGCCGACCAAGGCCGCCTATGCGCTCCCCATCCGCAGCGGCGAAGAGGCCGTTCCCGGTAACGGCCGTCAGGCCGTGCCGGCGATGCCGGAGCGGCAAAAGCCGTGAGCGCGCCCCTTTCGGCCTATGAGGCAGCCCTCGCCACCGGTCGCGCCTACGAGCTGTTCGGTCGCCTTTTTCTCCACGGCCTGACGCCGGCCCTTTTTGCCGTTGTCGAAACCCTCCCCGAACTGGCCGCAGTGGCTTCGCCCTATGACCCGGACGAGGCTGCTGCGGCCTTTCACACCCTCCTGGGGATGAACATCCTCCCCTACCAAAGCCTGTTCCTCGACGACACGGGCCTTTTGGGCGGACAGGAGACCGATCGCGTGCGTCACAGCTACCGGGAGATGGGCTTTGCCGTGGATGAACGCAACGAACCGGCCGATCACCTCGGCCACGAGCTGCTGGCCCTCTCCCACCTCTGCCTGGCAGAGGCCGAGGCCTGGGAAGACGGGCGCATCGACATGGTCGCCCACACCCGGCGTCTGGAGATCGCCTTTTTGACCGGGCATGTGTTGCGCTGGTTGCCGGTCTTTGTCATCGCCCTGCAACGACAGGGCCCGTCCTTCTACGCGCATCTGGCCCAACTGACGCAGGAGCTGACCCTGGCGCGGCTTCCTCCGGCCATGGCCGCCCTGGCACCGACGCCGGCCGTCGGCCCCTCTCCCCGCGCACGCGTGGACCAACTCCTGGCCGATGCGAATACCGGTCTGGCCGAAATCGCCGCCTTCTTGCTCACACCGCTCTATAGCGGCTTGTACCTGGGTCGACAGGATATCACACGTCTGGGACGGAGCGTGGAGGTGCCGACCGGGTTCGGCGAACGTCGGCAGATGCTGCATACCTTGCTGCAAAACGCCGCCACCGGCGACCGTTGGCAGGAGCTGCTGGCCGCGCTGACGGGCGTGGTGGACGACTTCGCCGCCGGCTACGAGAGGCTGACCCCGACAACGGCCGCCCCGCTGGTGTGGCCCTGGCAGGAGCGGCTGACGGCCACGCGCCACCTGCTGACCAGGATGGGAGAGGCCACGGCCACCTGAGCGTTCGCCGGGCTTACCAAGAAACAGCAAAGGGCCGCAGAGAGGCCTTTGGAAGCCCGGTTCGGCGGTTTGGCCGGCAACAGGCCGCAAGAAACTAACCCTTCGCGCCCGGGGCCGCGAAAGGTTCGACCTCCTGTTCTTCGTTTAGGTGGCGTGGACGGCGCAGCTTCTCCAGGGAAATAGGCAGCTTACCAATCGGGGTCGCTCAAAGCACCACCAGGGAAGAAATCGCCGTAGCCGCAGCCCAGGTTGCTAAACGGGAGATGCCATCATGGCATCATCTCCAAACGAAAGTTCGGGCTGCACCGTCCAACCGCTCCCTATGCTATCACAGCGCCCTGTTTCGTCCGGTAGGTGGACTTCGGCGCAACGCAAGCGCCTTGCAGGCACTTCCGGCAAATAGCAAATGCGGCGCAAAAGTTTCGTGGGCAAGGTTTGGGGTTTCTGAAGTCTTAACCCCTTGAGGCGCTGCAGACGCCGGTGGAAGCGACTCTTGCTCACCATCCGTGACATGTAGCCGTGCGCTCGCAGAAATCGCCGACTCGCATCCAGATTCCCGCCGCAGAACAGGACGGCCACGATGGCCGTCGCCATGACTTCGGCATCGCTCATGTGCCCTTGCGGATCCTCACGATGGGGCATGGCTTTGAGAATGTCGTCGCAGAGACAGGAAATGGCTATAATTGGATGCCCATGGGGCCTCATGGTTGGTGATGGGTTGGTAACCCCCCAACCTTAGCAGCGTCCCCATGGACACGTTACTTCAAGCCTCAAGGTAGCAACTTGGGTTTTTATAAGACAAAATTCGTATTTTCGTTAAAAAATATGTATTTATACAACATCTTCTCTTTTTTCACCTGAATCTCATTACAACAAAGCATTTGTGCCAAAACACGGTTTTACAGCAAATCCTCATTTCGAATTGTAAGTCTTAAAGTTGATATAATTGCCATATTCGATGGCACAAGAGAGAAACGTATTCTGCCGCCGACCGTAGACCATGGACAAGGATGGTAGACTACAGACAAGAATTCTTTGAAGGTTTGCGGATTTCATGATACGCCTTCTCCGTCTTCGCCAGATTCTACCGAATTGGGACCTGACCTATTTGCCGATTGCCAGTTTGCTCGTTGGGACATCCAGTGCATTGGGAATATGGCTCTTCAAACGCGGGATTGATTTTTTTGAGGCCCTGGCTTTTGGGCGTCTCCGTTCTTCGCTCCCCTTCCCTGCGCCGTGGGACGTGTTGCTCATACCTGTCCTGGGAGGCCTCCTCGTGGGTCTCTTGACTTGGCGCTTCATCGGCCGCGAGAAGACCCATGGGGTCGCCGGCGTGATCGAGGCCGTAGCGCTTCATGGAGGCCGACTTCCCTACCGCAAGCTCGTACCCAAAGCCCTGGCTTCTGCCATGTCGATAGGCTTTGGCGCCTCTGTAGGTCCAGAGGATCCTTCTGTACAGATCGGAGCCAATATCGGATACTTGTGGGGAGAAAAGTGGAGTCGTCTCTCTGAGGAAACGATACCAACCCTGGTTGCAGCCGGGGCGGCCAGTGGTGTTGCCGCTGCCTTCAATGCGCCGATTGCCGGCGTTTTTTTCGCCATGGAGGTGATCCTGGGCGAATGGAGCACACAAGGCATCACTTCGATCCTCCTGGCCTCCGTCTTCTCTTCGGTGCTCACCCAGGCACTTTCCGGTGCCGAACCCGCTTTCCATGTACCTGCCTATGCTTTTCAATCGGCCTGGGAGTTGCCGGCCTACCTGGGATTGGGCGTGCTGGCCGGCCTGATCGCCGTCGCATACATCAAATTGCTTTACGGTTTTCAGGACCTCTTTGCCGGTATCCGATTATGGGATGGATTGAAACCGGCACTGGCCGGCCTCGGCGTGGGTCTGAGCGGGATGTGGCTACCTCAGATCTTCGGTGTGGGATACCGGAGCATTGAGGCCGTGCTGAATCACCAGATGCGCGATCTGGGGCTCCTTTTGCTGCTGATGAGCGCCAGGCTAGTCCTTACTCCCCTCAGCCTAGGTGGAGGGTTCAAAGGGGGTGTCTTCGCCCCGGCCCTTTTCATCGGCGCGATGCTTGGTGGCCTCGTAGGCGAACTGCTGGCGCGAGCCTTTTCCCCTTTGAACATCATCCCCGCCGCCTTTGCCATGGTCGGCATGGCTGCAGTACTGGCCGCTGCCATTCGTGCCCCGTTCACCGCCATTCTATTGCTCTTTGAAATGACGCGCGATTACCGCATTATCCTGCCCCTGATGTTTGCGGTAGGCGTCAGCATGTGGATCGCCCATTATCTGGAATCCGATTCGGTTTACATGAAAAGCTTGGCCCGGACAGGCATCCGCATTCGCCGCGGCCGGGCTATTGATGTTCTGGAAAACCTTACCGTCTCCGATGTCATGGCTGAACCCCAGGCCCTTAACCACTCTCAGAGCCTGGAGCAGGCCTGGGAAACGTTCATGCGTCTCCGACTACACGGCCTACCAGTAGTGGATGAAGAGGAGAACCTGATCGGAATGTTGACGATCCAGGATATCGATCGCATCCCTGCCGAACAGTGGAGCACGACCCCTGTATCCGATGTCTGCACACGTCAGCCGATCGTGGCCTATCCCGATGAAACGCTCTCCGTCGCCTTGCAGCGTATGAGCACCTATGATATCGGACGTTTGCCGGTTGTCTCGCGTCAGGACACTCGGCATCTGGTGGGCATTCTGCGCCGCGTGGATCTGGTGCGCGCTTATAACATCGCCTTGCGGCGGCGCGCTCTGGCTCATTCTATCCTGCAGGAAAAAGACCTGGAAAAAATCGGATCCGGTATGAAGCTGCAGCACTACACCATCCTTCCGGGTCTAGCCCTCATCGGCCGTTCCTTGGCCGAAATTCCCTGGCCGGCTCACTGTTTGGTAGTCATGTTGCAGCGAGATGGTAAAATCCTGATTCCTCGCGGACAAATTCACCTGCAAGAAGGAGATCGACTCACCGTACTCTGCGATTCCGAAAGCGAAGCGGAAGTGCAAAGACTATTTCAGCGTTAGGGTATTCATGGAAAAGCATACCCGGTCCTCATCCAGAATGCCCGATCGTGCGTCAGGAAGACCTTTCGCTGGATCCGATCGGCGGTTTTCGTCAGATGTACCGCACTTTAGGCTTAGATTTCACCCCGCGGGTAGAACAGACCATTCTCGTCTCTAGCGGCTCAGACAAGCCGGTCGAGCTCACCCGCACCCACTCGATCCGCCTGAACGGTCGCGTCAGCTTGGGAAACTGGGAAAAAGCGTCTCAGCGAAGAAGAGATCGCACGAATTCGCACCCTCACAGCCGATACCTGCTCGTTCTACTACACCGAAGCTGCGTGGTAACCCGCAACCGATGTATGCCCATCTGGTGCTCAACATGCCGGCAGTCCACGGCAGGTTCGATTACGCCATTCCGGCCGACCTTCGGTCACAAATTCGGCCGGGGAGCATGGTGATCGTCCCGTTCGGCCGACAGCGCGTTCAAGGCGTGGTGATGGAACTCCCGGATCGTCTCCAGGTGACCGAGACGTGCCCGATCGAAGCATTGCTCGATGCCGAACCCGTGCTGACCGATGCACAGCGCACGCTCTTAAGCTGGCCGGAAACCCATTTTCTTTACCCGGCCTCCGCCCTTCTCCCCTTCATGCTTCCTCCCGGATTAGCCCGCCATGCCGATAGCAAATGGATTTAAGGACAAGCGTTTACAGTCCTGGCAGGGTTGAACTTTAGCGCCGAAATCGGCCAAATGCGCTATCTTCACTTGCCGCAACGAATCCAAGCGCCACTGCCCACGGTGCAGGTGGTGGATATGCGGCAGGAACTGCGCGAAGGGGTGAAAAGTATATTCAGCCGCGCCCTGAGCGAAGCCCTGGCCGAAACCCCGGAACGAGGCGAACAAGCGATCCTGTTCCTGAACCGCCGCGGCGCAGCCACCTACGTCTTCTGCCGAAGCTGCGGCCATGCGCTCCGCCGCCCCCGTTGCGAAATCCCCCTCACGCTCCCCGAGGAGGAAGCCCAACTCCTTCGCCATCAATGTGGCCACCGCCGCAAGCAACCGAGCCAATGCCCCGCCCGCGAAAGCTCGGCGATCCGCGCCTACGGATTAGGCGTTGAACGGGTGGGACGTGAAACGGAAGAACACTTCCCCCAAGCGCGTCTGCTACGCTGGGATCGCGATACCGTTCGTCACAAGCGCGCCCACGAGCGGATCCTTCTGCAATTCGCCTCGCACCGGGCAGATATCCCGATCGGCACGCAGATGCTCGCCAAAGGTCCGGACCTACCCGCTGGTCACCCTGGTGGGGATCATCCTGGCCGACGTCGGGTTATACCTTCCCGATCCGTTCGCTTCAGAACGGGTCTTCCGGGTATTGACCCAGGTAGCACCTTCTAGCGAGCTGCTACGCCTGGAACTTCGCCTGCCAAGCGCCGAACGTCTCGAGGCAGAAGCCCAGCGCGTAGCAACCCTGCTTCGCTCCCGATTGCAGGAGGAAGCCCCCGATGTAATCCTTAGCGGTCCATTGCTCTGTTTTTGCCCGCCTGGGTGATGACTACCGGCAGCAGATCCTCCTGCGCGGCCCCGCGCTCCAGACCCTTTTCCAGGGTAGCCTCGCTCCGGAGCGCTTCCTGGAAAAGGCTGGAGGATCGAAACACAGCCGATCAGCCTGCTTTAGCCGAAACCATCCCAACCCGGCGGATCGGCGAGCTCACCGTCGTGCCTTAGCCTCAGGCATCCGGCGCCAGAACAGACAAGGTCACTTCGGGAGCCTGGAAATTTACCCGCTTGTGCGAGCCATCGCAAAAGGGCTTATTGGCAGATTGCCCGCAGCGACACAGGGCCACCATTTTGCCTTGGGTTTGTTTCACGTTACCGTCGGCATCCGTAAAGGTAACGGAACCAGGGATCAGATAAGGGCCGTTTTTGCTGGCTTTGATTTCGATTTTTTCGGACATGTTGCAACCTCCTTGTTAGAATGTGATGATCTGATAGCCTTCTACGAGGCGCGAACGCAGGCTGGGATGTTTTTCATATTCATCCAGCAGGGGAATACCGAGCGATTGGGCTTTTTCGTATACGCCAAAGGCCCTGGCACAAAAAGCGCACACGCCCGCCACCGTATCCTGGACGGCGGCATACAGGCGGTGACCTTTGTGATTGGGCTCGGCCAGGGTAGCAGCAGAAGCGGTGCCGGCGCCATCGAAGATGATTTGCACTTCGTCACCGGCTTCTTTGAACTCCTTGGCAACCTCCAGCGCGTTCACCACGCGCGCCAGATCGCTGTGTGAGGCCTCTGCATCGGCAAAAACAACCAGAGCGACTTTATTCATTGTAACCATCCTTTTCGTGTGCAAAGATTTTTTGACTCGGTTCCGGAGTGTGTTGGCGCAAGAGGGGCAGGCAGGCATAACGTTCAAACGTTCTCACCAACAAAAGATAGAACCGAGTCGGAATTAATTTGTCCATGCAATAACGCATCGCCATAATTGATGGCGACCAAAATCGCCCCGACCACCAACGCAGTGAGACTGGCGCGTTTGACAACAGGTCTGGTAAAGCACAATGCAATGAACTCTTTCACTTCAAATCTCCGCCAAGATCCGCCTTCTCGTAACGGATTGAAGTTTGTTTCGCCAGCAACTCGCGCACGGTCAAAACCAAAGTGGCATGACTCCAGGTCAGTGGGCTGACGGAGAGCGGCGCATTGGTGTAGGGATGAACCTGCTCTGCCATTACGCCGCTTGGTAACGTATGCCGCCGCGTCCAGTCGAGAATCTCCAATGCGGGCTTCAAATCATCCGCCGATTTTGCCATGGCGATGTACCACTGCGCCAGCCAAAGCGTGCAGATGAACCACGGGTTGCCAGGCACGTTGGCTTTGTCGTCTGTCACCTGATGGTAGTAATCCTTCTCATAACGCGCCACGCCGCCGACCTCGGTCTTCACCCACAAGCGTTCACGGATGGCGTTCATGGTGGCAACGATGCGCGGGTCGTCGGCGGGGAACATGCCGAAGTACCACAGACCAAACAGGGAGGAGTCGAGTTCCGTATCCACATCCCAGCCTCCGTCCTCGCGGCGGTTGATCATGCGGACGAAGCGGTTCAGGTCCGGACGCCAAAGATGGCGCTCGACCCCGGCCTTGATCTCCGCGGACGCTTTGCGGTAGCGCGCCGCGAGATGCGTTTCGCCAAAGGCCTCGGCAAAATTGGCGGCGGCTTGCAGGCCCGCCCAGGTGGCGGCAACCGTCCAGCCGAGCACGCCGCGCCGCTCTTCCCACAGATCCCAAGAGGGAAGCGGCAGTTCGTCTTCGGGGTTGCGGTAACTTTCCATCCAGTTGGCGGCGCGGACAATCAGCCCGCGATACAGCGGCTTGACAAATTCCACGTCGCGGAAGCGCTCGAAGTGCCTCCGGAGCGCCCAAAGCACCAGGGCGGTTTCATCTTCCTGCACGGGGAGTTGCTTCTGCCCGTTGGCATACCAGGCGTGCCATGATGACGCCAGCGCGCCGTCGGGCGTGTACTTGTGCAGGAAGTAACCTTCGGGCGTGACCACGCGATGACAAAACTCGAAGAAACGCCGCGTGACTTCGGAATAGCCCGCCTCTACCAGCGCGGCGGCGACCAGCGCGCCATCGCGGGGCCACATGTAGGAATAGGTGTCGCGCGCAAAAGTAGTAATATCGAAATCGTTGGCGGCGATGATGGCGCCGCCGTTGTCAATTTGCGTGCGGATGGTGAGCAAACTGCGGCGGTAGAGGGCGCACAGTTCGGGCGAGAGACCGAGCGCGTCATCGGGTTCTTTCGCCGCCCACAGTTTCCAGTAGTGACGGGTGCGTTCCAGATAGGCGGCGGGTCCGCGCTCGCGGATGGCGCGGTTGATGCGGATGACCGAACCGAAATCTTCACCGACGGCAATCCAATACCAGCCTATTGCCCGCCCATGTGCGGGGACGTTCAGGTGCAGCGCCCCTGTGGTATCCACACTGCCCTGGGCGACGGCGTTGCCCGAAAGCCAGCCATCTTCCGCATCGCGCCAAGTGCCTTCCTTGCCGCCGATCTCCTTCACGCCCACTGCCCACTGATCCAGCCCCAGCGTGAATGATTCACCCTCCTGTTTGGCAACGTTGATGAGAAACCAGTGTTTGCCCTTGTAATGGAAGAGCGCCTTGCGCTCGGGTTCATAGTACGCCGAGTCGCCGACTTCCGTGCCGCCGATGTGAAAGTCATGGCTGAAAAACAACCTGACTTCGCGCTCGTTATTTTGCTCGTTGAAGACGGCAATCTGACGCAGGTACAGGTTTTCGTGGAAGTCCACCGCGTCGTTGACTTGCAGGTGAAGTCCCAGCCGCGCATTTTCCAGCAGAACGCGCGTGACCAGCGTAGCGGGTTCGTAGTCCAACCGCCTTTTCCATTTATCATCGTGAACCCAACGGAACTGACCATCCACCCACACGCCAAAGCGGAAGGGATGTCCGGCGGTGTGATTTTCCAAGCCAACATGCGGCCAATACAAGTCGCGCAGTTGATAGGTTGAGTCAAAGTTTACGAGTAGCGAGCCGTTTCCAACGGGAATGTCACGCGGCATAAGCTTTTCTCCTCTCCCTCATCCCCAGCCCTTCCCCCACAGGGAGGAAGGGAGTTCCCCCTCTTCCTTTGGGAGAGGGTTGGGGTGAGGGTGTTGCTTACTCCAGTCGAGTTCTGAATAGTTTGGCGGACAGTTCGTCATTGGACGGCTCCACCAAAATCGAGCCATCGGCAAAAACGCTGGTGGGGATACTGCGGTAGTTACTGTCGGGGTGGTCGGACGGCACGCAGCGCTCATCGCTCCAAAACAGGTGAATGTTTTGCCAGGAAATTTCGGCTGCCGCCAGCCGCTCGTAGAGGACGCGCAGGGTGCTGCCGCCGGAAAGCGCCACGCTCTAAAATATCCACGCGCCTGAATGGATTGGGCGGCGCTTTGGAGGAACAGGTCGGCGGCGCGTTCCACCAGAGCTGGGGGGTGGGAAAGGCTTCGAGGGGCATGGATTTCTTTAGCAACGTGGTAAGAATTTTGGGTATGATTTCTTCTATGACTCAAGAAATCCTTCTTAAGGAAAATATGACGATGAACGAACACGCTAAAACCATTCAGAAACTGCTTGAAAAAGAAAGCCTGACGCCGCAGCAAGAAATGGTAGATGGCGTGGCGGCTTGCTTTTTGCCACCAACCGTGCGTTTGTGGAGCGTCGTTTGGGAACCTCTACCCATGTAGATGACGCCCCGGCCGCAATTAATTACCCAGGTTTCAAAGAAAACGAAGTTGGCCCCGCCAACCCCAGCCTACATTTTCTCAAGCAGGCCGTGCAAATACCGGACGAGCAAAGCGGTTTTGAGCCGGACTCAGACCTGCTCCACCATCCTCAAAAAGTCATCGAGACGCTTTTTTGAGGGAGTAAAAAATGAGCGACCTTTTGACCCACTATAACTACGATGCCTTTGTGCCGGAAAAAATGGTGCGTGTCACCGCGCTTACGGTTCGATGCCGAACATGACCTGGATTTTTGACTCGGTTCTATCTTTTGTTGGTGAGAACGTTTGAACGTTGGAACGTTTAAACGTTTGAACGTTATGCCTGCCTGCCCCTCTTGCGCCAACACACTCCGGAACCGAGTCTGGATTTTTGCGCGCTCGGGTTTGATCGTCTATAAATCCGATTGGACGGATGCGCACAGTGTGGAAAATGCTATCCAATATTTCGTTTAAATTCTGCAACGGCGTAGGGCCGGAGAGCGCCTTGTACCTTTCCGCGTGGAGCGGCTGGATTATCGTAATCAGGAACGCGACCGGTTTTATAAGCGGCTGGAGCGCAACGGGCAAAAAGCGCTGGATGAATTTCGCAAGGTATTCCCAAATGGATAGCACGATCAGACTTGCGTCACAGGGATAATGTCACTCTCTACAAACCGAGGGGAAACGGCAATGCCTCTTTTTGCATACGACTCTGGCGGAACGCTGATATCGGCGAGGTACGACTCGTCGACATAGGCTTTTGCGGCTGGCGCCAGCAATCCTTGCTTGGGCAGAGCAAGCGTCAATGTGGCCGTAGCACGGATGGTTGGTCGAAGGCAGTGCCGCTGTCTAAGCCCAAACCAGAGGGCGTATCCAACGCGAGGATCGGTGCGGTTTGTGCGTTCGCCCAATGGATGAGGACAGCGGCTGCGCGACGATCCGCTCAGGCTGTAGCCGATCGTCGAGGATCAAATCACAGGTCGAGGGAAGAAGCGAGGCGGGTTCGAGCAGGGGAATCCCCATCCGCTGCAGGATAGCGGCTTGGTGGGTAGGGACGCCGCGCCGCGTATCCACCGATTTGGTCAATACTTCCTATCCATTTTGTGAAGGAAACTGTAAGGAATCATCCGCATCATAACGCCGCGTAGGCAGTCGTTCGCAGATGGTGTGCAGCACAAACCTCAGCGTTATGCTGATTTTTATGGGGGTAAGAAAATCGATTGGACAATCGTCCATGAAGCAAGAATCCAATTCAAAAAGGAGTTGTAAAATGAACCTTCTTAATGCTGTGATTGCAGGTCTTGTTTCCACCGTGGTCTTCACCACGGTTTTGATGATGGCGCCGAAAATGGGAATGCCGAAGATGGATATCGTCGGTCTCTTGGGTTCGATGTTCGGCAGACCGAATCAAGCCCTCGGCTGGATGATGCACCTGATGATGGGCGTGATCTTCGCCCTGATCTATGCCTTCCTCTGGTCAAATGGAATCGGCGCGGCAACTTGGACCGGCGGGTTGATCTTCGGTGCGGTTCACTGGCTGATTGCCGGCCTGGTCATGGGCATGATTCCCATGATGCACGCGGGGATCAAGAGCGGCGCGGTGCAAGCCCCAGGTCTATGGATGACCAACAACGGCGGCGCGATGGCCTTCATGGGCGGGCTGGTCGGCCACATGATCTTCGGCGTGGTCGTTGCACTGGTCTACGCGGCGCTGTAGCGAACCGTCTTCCCTTCTCCTCTCGTAGCCCGACCACCTGTCCGCGAACAGTTGGTCGGGTGCTTTGCAAAAGCAAAAACCCATCAAGCACGAACGCAACCGCGGTTTGCGGCACAAAACATGAGTTTCCCCATGAACGATCCCCGTCTGAAGCCCGAAATCATTACCCTATACGGCACAGGCTGGTGTCCGGATTGCAAACGCTCCAAGCAGTTCTTCGGCGAACAGCGCATCCCATATCGCTACATTGACATCGAGCAGGAGGCCGAGGCAATGGCGTTCGTCGAAAGCATTAACAACGGGATGCGCATCATTCCCACCATCGTCTTCCCCGATGGCAGCATCCTAGTTGAGCCCTCAAACGCCCAGCTGGCAGAAAAACTTGGGATACAAACTCGTACCAGACGCACATTTTACGATGTAATTATCGTCGGTGGCGGCCCCACCGGCCTGACCGCCGCCATTTATTTGACACGCGAGGGGATAGAGACACTGGTCATCGAAAAGGCAGGGCTGGGCGGTCAGGCAAGCATCACGCAGACGCTGGATAACTTCCCCGGCTTCGACGAGGGCATTTCGGGCGCGGAGTTCGCCGCGCGGCTCACCCGGCAAGCACAACGCTTCGGCGCGGAGATTTTGCAGGCACAGGAGGTCGCGTCTATTGATCGGGATGGTCAATATCTGTGTGTGCGAACCGCCAATGGGTCCGAATATGGCGCCAGGGCGGTTTTGCTTGCCACGGGTGCCCGCTATCGCCGTCTCGGAATCTCCGGCGAGGATGAGCTCATCGGCGTGAACGTCCACTTCTGTGCCACCTGTGACGGCGCGTTTTACAAGGGAAAGAAGGTTCTGGTCATCGGGGGCGGCAACAGCGGCTTCGAGGAAGGTCTGTTCCTGACCAAGTTCGCCACCCAGGTAGATATCGTGGAATTTTCTGCACAGGTGAAGGCCAGCAAGATCCTACAGGAAAAAGTGGCCAAAAGGCCCGATATGTCTGTAATCACCAACCACGCAGTCAGGGAATTTCGGATAAAGGACGGAAAACTGGCCGGAGTGATTGCAGAAGACCGTGCGACAGGTCAGATCAAAGAATGGCAATACGATGGCGTGTTCGTATTCATTGGTCTCTCGCCCAACAGTGATTTGGTCAAAGGCAAAGTGGAGCTGGACGCGTCGGGAGCGGTCATAACCGACAAGACGCTCATGACATCCATCCCTGGGCTGTTCGCGGCAGGCGACGTGCGCGCAGGTTCTACCAAGCAGGCCGCAGCTGCCGCCGGCGAAGGCGCAACCGCGGCACTGATGATTCGGCAGTATCTACAAGCACAGGCATAGCGCAAAAAGTCGCGAGCAGGTTACCACAGGTTACATCAAATCAGGCAAAGTGATTCGGAGAAAACAAGCTATCCCCCTGCTCTTCACCGGCAGGGGGATTCATGTCTTGACGAAGGGCAACTAATCGACCGAACAGTGCCAACACTTGCTTCCTGAAATCTTCCTTGGGGCTTAGGAAGCCAGGCCGGGAAGGCTGTTAATCCCGGATCCTCGTCAACAACATCTTCACGCGGCTCAGCGCGCGCACCGCATGCGGCTGATTGGCCGGCATGACGAGGATCATCCCATCCCGAAGTTGATAGGGCTGGCCGGCAATGCGCACTTCCAGCTCTCCCTCCAACCCGTGGACCAGCGCGTCGAAAGGAGAAGTATGTTCGCTGAGTTCCTGGGCGGCGTCGAAGGCGAAAAGCGTCACATTGCCTCCGGTCGAACGGGTGATCTGACGGCTGGCAATCGCCCTCTCTTGATAGCTAGCCAGTTCCTGCAGGGAAAAGCTTGAGCAACCGGGATAACGGACATGTTCTTTACAGCTCCTGTGCAAATTTGAGGGAACGGCAAAGTGATGGAGGGAATTCTCCAGCCCACAGTCGGCCTCCCCTCTGAATCTTACAACCTTTTCGGAATCCCGATCTTTGACAAAGAACGAAGAGAGAGGAAACTCGTCTACATGAAGGTTGATAAAATGGTGACCCCACTGCAAAAACGGTCATCGTGTCTCTCCGCATCCCTTCTCAAAACGGCCAAAGCCGGGTATAATGCCGCCAGCCCATTCGGAGAGAGGACCGTGTTCAAGAAAAACACCCGTTATTTGCCACTCCCACTCACCGGGCATGGGGATGAACTACCCGAAACCTTGCGTACCCGCCTGCACAACTCCTGGGCCGAGACATGCTACCGGGATGCTTCTGTCGGCCGGACCAAGAGCTGTTCGGCGTGCTGTACGCCGATGTGCCCTCGCGGCCGCATGTGCCGGTCAACGTTGAACGTTCAAACATTCAAACGTTCAAACCTGCGCCCACCGACCGGGAATGCCGATGTGTCTGCGCCGTATCTGACAGGTCATGCGGGGCAAGATGGCGATCGGCTCAAGTACGTCGCCAACCTCGCCGAGACCTGCGCCCCAGAAAATCCGTTTCAGTTGATTACCCAGGTACAGGTGGCCCCCAACCGCATCGATGACGCTCACTTGTTGGCCGAAGCCGTGCCGGCGCTCAAGCGGTGCACCGGGTTGGACACGCCGTGCGAGGACGGAACCTGCGGCAGTGCCCAGGAGGACATTGTGCTGCAGGAACACGGCCTGACGCCGGCGCAAACGGGCATCCGTGGCCGCCGACCCGACCCGCAACGTCTCTCCCTGCGACATTTCGAGATCACCCAGGAAAATGGCGACGGTCTCCCCCGACAGATGAGCTGTCCGGCCAGGCAGCCGTTGGCGGTGACATGGGGGTCTTGGTACCTGCAGGCTCATTTGGGAGGTGGACAGGCAACGAAGTGGCCGAAAGCGAGTGGAAATCGCCGAGGACAGGTCGGAAAAGGAAGCGTTTTTTCGTTTGTCTCTGCTCCGGTACAGGCGTTGCGGGCTTTGGGACTGCACCACCGACGCCTGGGGCTTTCTGTTGGTAAGGTTCAGGTTATTGCAGTGGAGTCAACATTCCCATGTTCAAAGAGACCATCGTGCGCGTCACCCTGCTGAGCTATACCCACATCAACCCCAATCTGCCAGACGAGCATCCGGTGCGCCTTGGGGCCGGAACGCTTCCGGAAGGGTTGATCGAATATGCCGGGCGCGTCTGTTATCGTTCGGACGCGCTCATGGGCAAAAACCCCGATTTCATTCGCGCCCGCGTGCGCGAGGGTCATGAGGATATCGTCGAGCATGTTCGTTTCGTCTTCCGCCTGGAGGGGGTGCCCCTCGGCCCTGAGCTGTTGCGGCTGGCCGCTCAGCCCACCGTGGCCTATACCGACTGCGGCCATGACACCTGGCTCGTCAGCATGAACGCCCGCAATGTGCGCGACTTCTGGCGGCAGTCCCCTTCGGCCTTGGGCCAGGCGTTACTGCAACAGGCAGCGACCGTCACGCCTTCGGTCTATGTCGACGAAATGGCGGCGCTTCCGGAGCCCGCACCGTTGACCGCAGTCGACGTACCGACCTATCGGCACGACAACGTCACCCTCCTGGGCTTTGTGCCGGTGGACGGCATAGCCGAACCGGAAAAGCACGGCGCCGCCACCTTCCTCGTCGAAGGCATCTCGCGCGCCTGCAGCCATCAAATCGTCCGTCATCGCCTGGCCTCCTTCAGCCAGGAATCGCAGCGCTATGTGAGCCTGGAAAAGGGCGGTTGGCAGGCCGTGGTGCCCCCGGCCGTTGCCGCCAACCCGGAGGCCCATGCCGTTCTGGAAGAAGCCTGGACACACCTGCAGACGGCCTATGCGCGGCTGCGCGAGCTGGGGATCCGCAAGGAGGATGCCCGGTTTCTGTTGCCCAATGCCGCCGAAACCCGCCTGGTCATGACCATGGCTTACGGCGCCCTGCGTCATTTCTTCTGGCTGCGTCTGGATAAGGCGGCCCAGTGGGAGATCCGTCGGGTGGCCCGCGCCATGCTGCGGCTGGTTGAACCGCTGGCGCCGGACGTTTTCGCCGATATCGTCACCGCTTTCCCGGACTGAGCATGTATACTACTCTGATTGCCGTCGACGAGCTGTTTGCCCATCTGAACGATCCGAACTGGGCGCTTGTGGATTGTCGCTTTTCCCTGCAGGATACCCAACAGGGCCGGCGCGCCTATCAGCTCGGCCACATCCCGGGCGCCGTCTATGCCCATCTCGATGAGGATCTCTCGGGGCCGGTGGTGCCGGGGCGCACCGGCCGGCATCCTCTACCCGCACCGGAGGCATTCGCCGCCCGCCTGGGCCGTTGGGGCATCGGCAATACCACCCAGGTCGTCGCCTACGACGATGCCGGCGGCGCCTATGCGGCCCGTCTGTGGTGGATGCTGCGCTGGCTGGGCCATGAGGCCGTGGCCGTGCTCGATGGCGGCTGGCCGGCCTGGATGGCCGCCGGTCTACCGCAGCGGAGCGGCTTCGAGACGCGACCTCCAACCGTGTTTACGGCCCGTCTGCGGCCGGAATTGGTGGCCACGGCCGACGAGGTGATGCTCCGACGCCTGGACCCGGATTGGCGGGTGCTCGATGCACGCGGGGCCGACCGTTTCCGCGGGGAAAACGAGACCCTGGATCCCGTGGCCGGCCACATCCCCGGCGCCGTCTCGGCGCCTTATGCCGGTAACCTGGCTCCTGATGGTCGTTTTCACGATGCGGCCGGTCTGCGCCAACGCTATCAGAGCCTGTTGGGCGCCGTACCGGCCGCGCGCACGATTTGCTATTGCGGCTCCGGCGTGACCGCAGCCCATGATGTGCTGGCCATCCTCCATGCCGGCTTAGGCGAAGCGCGACTCTACCCCGGCTCGTGGAGCGAGTGGATCACCGATCCGACGCGGCCTATCGCCACCGGCGGGTGAACCGCTCAGGGGCCGCCGTAGTACCGTCGCACGTTTTGCAGATGTTCTTCAAAGGTACGACTAAAGGCATGGCGACCACTACCGTCGGGTAGGGCCACGAAGTAGAGGAAGTCGTGCGCAGCCGGCGCCAGAACGGCCTCGATGCTGCCTAAACCGGGACCGGCAATGGGACCGGGTGGCAGACCGGGGTAGAGATAGGTGTTGTAGGGGCTGAGGACGCTCACCGTATCCTCGGCCGAGAGCGGCGTCTTCCACCAGCGGCCGCTGTCGGGTTGATAGCCCAAGGCGTATTGCACGGTGGGATCGGCTTCCAGTTTCATGCCACGGGCCAGACGATTCAGGAAAACCCCGGCAATGATGGACCGTTCCTCGGGGACGATGGCTTCGCGTTCGACGATGCTGGCCAGGGTCAGCACCTGGTGCAGGGTGAGCGTGGTGGTCGCCGCCGTGGCGGCCGTCTGATAGAGCGGGGCAACCCGTTCGGCAAAACGGTCGAGTTGATTTTGCACCAACACGGCGGCCATCGGGTTATCGGCCGGCAGCTCGTAGGTGTCGGGGAACAGATAGCCTTCCAACGTGGCGCCGGCCGGCGCTGTCGCCAAAAAGGCATAGCGGGCGGCATGAAGGCCGGCATCGGCGGTCAGGATCAAGTACTCCTGGCCGGAAAGAGGCGTTTGGGCATCGAGAAAGGCGGCCACTTCTTCCAACCGCCATCCCTCAGGGATGGTCAGGCGCAGACCCGGCGCTCGCGCCTCTTGCAGGGCGGCTGCAATCTCAAGCGGTGTCATGGCCGGGCTGAGGATGAAAGTCCCGGCCTCGAGTTTCTCGGCCAGGCCGCTGACGCGCACGTAAGCCTCGAATAGACGGGCATCGGTGATCAGACCGGCAGCTTCCAGGTTGCGGGCGATGACGCGGGCAGGGGTGCCCGGCTCGACCACAAACGTCATGGGTCGGTCGGGACCGGCAGGTTGCTCCAGGTGGGCCCGGTTGGCTTCGAGATAAAGGGCCTGAGGCCATTCGCCGTTGCAGGTGCCCAAGACGAGCAATAGCCCCAACAGCAGACAGGCACGAAAAAAGCCGCCGAACATGAGGATATATGGTACACAAAAGCCATTGTTTCCGGCAACCGCCGCCCGCTGCGGGCAGCCTCTGATGCTATCGAAGGGTGATTACCCATCTCCGAGTCCACTGCAAAAACGGTTACAGCCTCTCTCTGTACCCTCGACTCGGTTCTATCTTTTGGTGGTGAGAACGTTTGAACGTTTGAACGTTATGCCTGCCTGCCCCTCTTGCGCCAACACACTCCGGAACCGTCTCGTACGCTCCTCAAGAACGACCAACGCCGGATATAATCCCACCAACCTAATTCGAAGAGAGCACCATGTTCAAGAAAAACACCCGTCACCTGCCCATTCTGCTCCCCGACCATGTGGATGAACTGCCCGAAATGTTGCGCCATCGACTATGCAACTCCTGGGCAGAGCCATTTTATCGGCAATGCTTCTGGCGGCCGGATGAAGAGCCGTTCGGCGTGCTGTACGCCGATGTGCCTTTACGGCCGAATGTGCCGGTCAACGTTGAACGTTCAAAACCTTCGCCCACCGGTCCGCTCTACGGCATCGTCACCACGGCCGATAACGGTGAGACTTTTGACGGGCGCGTGGTCGATGCAGCCGGCCGTGTCTTCATCGAGCTGAAGGGCTATCGCACGGTGGCACGGCCGGTTTGAGCAGGCTCCTAATCATCGTACCGAACCGTCGCCGCCGCCGTGACGGCGGTTCGGCCAGGTTTTTTGCGTCTGTGGCGCTCTACCTGTTGCAAACCTTCGCCGCCCATCCCGCCCTGGCCACGGGTCAGGCACCGGCCGGATTGCTGCATCCGCTCGAAGAGGCGCATCTCGCCGGGCTGCGTCTGGTCAAGCGACGTCGCGAGTGGCTGCTGGGCCGGTGGACGGCCAAGCATCTGGTGCGCATGCATCTGGCGCATCGCGGTGAGCAGACGCTTCCGGACCTGGCCGCCATTGTCATCGGCACCGCTGCCAACGGCGCCCCTTATGTGGCCCTGGCGTCATCCTCGTCCGGCTCTGCCGCTGCCCTCATGCCCCTCCCCCTTTCTCTCTCCCTCAGCCATTCCGGCGATCGCGCTTTCTGCGCCCTTGTCGCTGAACCCGGGGTTGCGGTCGGCGCCGATATCGAGCGGATTGAGCCTCGCCAGGCCGGTTTTGTCGAGCAGTTCTTCACGCCGGCCGAACAGACGGCCGTGGCTCAGGCGGCCGTAAGCCAACGCCAGGCCATCACAACCGCCATCTGGAGCGCCAAAGAGGCCGTGCTCAAAGCCCTGCGCTTGGGTCTGCGTGTCGACACGCGACGGTTGAGCTGTCTGCCGACGTTTGCGCCCGATGCCATGGGCTGGTGGCGCCTAATCCTCGACGTCCACGAATTGTCCCTCTCACCGACAATGCGGTTGCACGGCCGCTGGCGGATCGATGAGGGTTTTGTCCAAACCCTGGCCTATGCCGAAACCGGGACCGATATCGCCTGAGTTTGGCCAGAAGTCATCGTCTCAATCTGCGACGGGGTATGCACGACAGGCATAGACACACGCCATGAGAATCCGTGTCCATCCGTTGCATCCGTATCCATCCGTGTCCTATCGTTTCTCTGCGAGCACGGCGGGAGAGGAAAGGGCAAAGATGAGGTTGGACGGTAGCGGAAAAAGGGGAACGAGGGTAAGCGAAGCGAAACGGCAACCCCTCTGCGTAAAGTCTGAACAGGACCGAAGGCGTAGACGCATAGCACCCACCCTTCCGGCAAAGCTGTTCAATAGAGCGGCCAAGAGGGTAGACTTCTCCAGTAGGTTGTATCATTTTGCCAATGCAACGAACGGTCACATTCACCGTTTATCCGACCGAGTTTGTCAACCCTGGTAAAATGCCGTGGGTAGCCTCTATATGAACCCGGAAGTCCACCATGCGTAAACGAGTTGACCTACGCCTTCAGATCCTTGCCCTCTACCTGCTCCTGACCATCCCGCTGCTCACTTCCCTATTCCTGCTCAACCAGATCGCGCGCACGCGCATTCGCCAGAATGCCGAAGCCGCCAACCTTTCGCTGACTCAGGCGGTAGCCCAAGGAACGGCAGGAAGCCTGCAAGATATGCTCCTCGCCGTAGAAGAGCTGGCCGGTTACGAAGCCGTGCGTCAGGCCGATCGGGAAGGCATGCGCCCGATCTTCCGCCTGATGTTGCTCACGCATCCCCAGGTCAATCTGGTCTATCGGCTGGATGCCCGCGGCATCATGCTCTATCACTACCCGGAAGGTCCCGGCTCCACCGTTGGGGTCGATTTTTCCTTCCGCGACTATTTTCATCGCGCCCTCACGACCCGATCCCCTCTCCTCTCTCAGGGGCGCATCTCTCCTACCACCCAGCAACCCGTGGCAACGGCGGTCATGCCGCTCTGGTCCGAAAGCAGCGAATTCCTGGGTCTGATCGGGGCCAATATTCGCCTGGAAAGCCTGAGCCAGGTGCTGATCTCGATCCAAGAAACCCACGCCGTGGAAAGCGACCTGGAGCTGGTGATCCTGGATAACGGCCAACAGATCATCGCCCACAACGATACGCAATGGCTGCTCAAGCCGGCCAATGCCCTTCTCCCCTCGGCAATCCTGAAGGAGGATCTGCAAACCTCCACCCTGGTGGCACGCGCCCCCAGCGGCGAGGGGCGATTGTATACGCGCGTCGATCTTCCCTCCCTAAACTGGACGGTGATCCTCAGTCAACCGACGCGCGTTGTCTTCTCCACGCAATTCGCCCTGGAACGGCTGACCTTCCTGACCTTCTTCACCTTTGTGGGGATCGGCTTCTTTTTTTGGTGGGCACTGGCAGCGCGTGTCATCTGGCCGATCGAGACCCTGGTGCCGTTCAGCCAGGCGATCGGAGATAACCGTCCCCCCACCGAGGAAGAATTAGCGGTGATCGAGCGCCTGGCACGGCGCGGCGATCAGATCGGCCACCTGATCCGCAGCATCCTGCGTATGCGCGATTCCATCGCCGAACGCTTCCGCGAACAGAACACTTTGCTCGAAACCAGCGCCGCCGTCGTCTCCACCCTGGAGATCGACGCCGTCCTCGATCACATCCTGGAACAGATGGGACGCCTGCTGAACGTGCAGCGCTGTGCCATTATCGCCCTCGATGAACGACGCGGCGTGTTCCGGGTGCGTGCCAGCCGTGGACTTTCGGCACACTACGTCGAGCAATTGACCATTCAACCCAGCGAGCCCGATTCGGTGGCCATGCGGGCGCTGCACAGCGGAGAACCGATCTTCGTCAGTGATACCGAGACCGACCCGAGCTACGTGCGCCGCCGGGCTGCCGCCCGCGCCGAGGGTCATCGCGCCCTGCTGGCCGTGCCCCTGAAGACCAAACATGCCCCGCCCACCGTGCTGGTCGTTTACCATTCTGAACCGCATAGCTTCACCTACAACGAAATCCGCTTGCTCACCACGTTTGCCAATCATGCCGCCATGGCGATCGAAAACGCTTTGCTCTACGAGCGCAGCGATATGCAGCTTGCCGAGCAAACCCACCGTCTGCAAGCGCTAATGGAATCCCTGGATATCGGCATTTTGCTGAGCGATCTCCAAGATCGCATCATTTATACCAACCGGCGCATGGCAGAATGGCTACAACAACCACAGCCCAACCTGCAGCACCGTGCGCTGTGTGAAATTCTGGAATCGTTGGCCTCCTTCAGCCCCGATCCGCCAAACAGCCGAGAAGCGATCCAGGCTCTGGTGAGCGGTGAGCGCAAGAATGGCGAGATCACCTATCACACCGAAAGAGAGAAACTGTCCCTCTGGCTAGAAACCTTCGAGGTCACCGATGATCAGGCCACCTCCATCGGGCGCGGTGTGTTGGTGCGCGATGTCACCTCGGAACGAGAGCTGGATCGGATGAAATCCAGCTTGATCTCCACCGTCTCGCACGAGCTGCGCACGCCGCTGGCGGCGATCAAAGGCTATGCCTCTACCCTCCTGGCCGAGGACGTGCGCTGGGATGAAAGCGCCCAACGTGAATTTTTGACCATCATTTCCCAGGAGGCCGATCGGCTCTCTGACCTGGTGAATAACCTACTGGACCTTTCGCGCCTGGAAGCCGGCTTCCTCAAGCTTTCCCTTCAACCCTGCGATGTCCAAGCTCTGATCTGGAGTGCGGCCGGCCAGATGCATTTGCCTTCCACTTTACGCTTGGAAGTTGAAG
>JBBINH010000016.1:0-68087 GCA_037443945.1 Caldilineales bacterium | reverse complement strand
CCCTTCCCCGACGCCAGTTTCGACTTGGTGGCCGTGCTGGATACCCTCGAACACATCCCCGACGAAGCTGCGGCCCTGCGCGAAACGTGGCGGGTGACGAAGCCGGGCGGCTGGTTGATCATCACCGTGCCGGCGCTCATGTGGCTGTGGAGTCAGAACGATGTGCTCAACCAGCATCAGCGTCGCTATACCGTGCCCGAACTGCGGCGTAAACTCACGGCTCTCGGCTGGCGCGTGCCTTTTTGCAGCTACACCTTTGCCCTCATCTTTCCCCTTTCGGCCACCCTGATCCTGGCCCGCCGCCGGTTGGGTCGCGAGCCCGACCTGGCTTCGCCCCATTTTGATCCCGACGCCTATCAGGTCGAGATGGAGCCGGCGCCACCCTGGCTCAATGCCCTGCTCGACCGGGTCGGGCGGTTGGAAGTCGCCTTGCTCAAACGCACGCCTTTGCCCATCGGCACAAGCATCATCGCCGTGGCCCAGAAACCGGAGGAGCACCATGTCGGCCACGCCCCCTGAATCCCACACCGCACCCGAGGCCTTCAGTTGGGAACGCTGGCTGCTCGAGGGCCTGCGCCATCTGCGCCATGTCCTGTTTCGGTACGATTTCGGGTTGCCCGAGGAGTTCTGGCAACACCTGGAACGGGCCGCCCATGAATTGTTGCAGGCCGCCCGCATCTTGCTGAGGACCCTGCGCCACCGGCTTCACCCCCGCCCTGCCACGCCACCCACGCGTGGTCCGGTGGATATCGAATGGGAAGGCTCCTAACGCGTTCGTCTCACGGGCTGGGGCTCCTTGAACCAGGGCCTTCGGCTGCGCACTGAGGGCAATGGGAAGGGTCCTTTAGCTCGATGAGATGGCGGGCGCACACGGCAAAGACCTCCACGCGTTCGAGTATCCCCCACCGGCGCACGACCGTCGCTTCCAAAGCGATTTCGGTACAATTCGTCTCCCGCAGGATGCGCGGGACCGGGCAGGTATCGCACAAGGCCCGCCGCCAGGGCCGTGAATCGGGGTTGCGCTTGATCAGCCGACATTCCTCGTATTCGCGACCGCGGTGATAATCGGCATAAAAATAGCGGCAGTTGACAGGACGACGGCTCATGGCGGCAAAGGCAGATCGCGTTGCAGGAGGTCGGCAGGCCGTTGCCGGCGCTGGATGAGCAACAGATGCTCATCCTCCAACCAATACACCGGTGGCGCCAGACTGGCGTTGTAGTTGCTGGCCATGCTGAGTTGATAGGCGCCGGACACGGGGACGGCCAGAATATCCCCAGGCCGCACCTCCGGCAGCGCCACGGCGGTGATCAGGACATCGCCGCTCTCGCACAGAGGTCCGACCACGCGACAGAGGCCGACAGGTGTCGCCAGCGGCTGCGCCGGCAGACAGGCCGTATAACGGGCACCGTAGAGGGCCGGCCGGATGTTATCGGCCATGCCCCCGTCTACAGTGACGATGCGGCTGCCATCGGCCAGATGGCGCACGCTGCCGACGGTATACAGAGCCACCCCGGCCCGTGCCACCAGGGAACGGCCCGGCTCCAGCACCAGGGTCGGCGGTTCGGCATGGCCACCCCGTTGCCTCCAGAGCTCCGCACAGTGCTGGACGATCCGTTCCACGGCCTGCACCAGGTCCAGGCGGGGGTCATCGGGATGATAAGGCTGAGCCAAACCACCGCCGGGGCTGAGAAAGCGAATGACATGCCCTTGCCCGTGCAGGACCGCTGCCAGATCGATCAGCCGTTCGCAAGCCGCCAGGAGCGGGTCGAGGTCAAACAGCTGCGAACCGATATGGACATGGACCCCGACCAGCTTCAGATCGGGATGGCGGGCAATACGGGCGGCTGCGGTCAGGGCTTCCTCGTAAGATAACCCGAATTGAGCGCCGTAGTGCCCCGTTTGGCGGTAGGGGTGAGTTGGCGCCATCAGGTCGGGATTGAGGCGCAGCCACACGGCCTGCGATGTCGTCAACGCCTGCGCCGCGGTCAGCACCTCCAGCCGGTCGAGCTCATCGAGATTGTCCAGAACGATGGCGCCTACGCCCAACTCCAGCGCCCGACGCAGGAGCGCAGACGACTTGTTGTTCCCGTGGACGTGGATACGGTGGGGTGGAAAGCCGGCGGCCTCGGCGATGGCCAGCTCGCCTTCGGAGACGACCTCCAAACCGACGTTGCGCCGGTCCAGGAATTGGGCCATGGCCAGGGTGAGCCAGGCCTTGGCCGCATAAGCCAGTCGCGCCTCGCCCGGCCAGTCCCTCATGGCCCGCCGATAGGCGGCAATAGCATCATCGCAGGTCGTGGCATCATAGAGATAGAGCGGTGTGCCCAGCTCCATCGCCACCTCGGCCAGATCGAGATGACGCAGATAGAGCCGCCGGCGATAGAAGTGGGCCGTCAGGGGCCAGAGATGAAGAGGAAACATGGTCAGAGGATAACGATGAGCACGCCGAGGAGGGTAACGGCGGCGCCGATGACCTCATTGAGGCCGGGAACCTCGCCCAGGAGCACGATGCCTAGGAGAATGCCACCCGTTACTTCCTGCGTAGCGATGACGTTGACATAGGTGGCATGGGTGCGCCGCAAAGCGGCATTATACAGGGTGTGCCCCAGGCCCAGGGGAATGAGGCCCAGGCCGATGAGGCTGAGCACCGCGCGCAGGGTGTAGCCGTCGGGCGTGAAGTGGAGCCAGGCCGGTACGGCCGCCCACAAGGCAGCCGCACCGTAGAGGGTGGCGGTATAGGTGAAGAGGCTATAGTGATGCCGTTGCGAGCGGCCGGCCACGCTATAAAGACCGAAAGTGATGGCCGAGCCCAAGGCCAGGGCATCGCCGATCAGCATCCGCCGGTCGAACCGGGGTTGAAACCCGGCCAGGATGGCAACCCCCACCACGGCCAGGGCAATCCCCAGCCATTTGCGGCGGGCAATGGATTCGCCCAGGAAGAACGATGAGAACAGGTTGACGAAAATCGGCGCCGTGTAGACGATCGCCAGCGAATGGGCGATGGTGGTAAAGTTCAGCGAGGCGATGTAAAAGAGGAAGTGCAACGCCGTCACCAGGCCGAAGAGAAGAAAACGCCCTTGCTCCGCCCGGGGGATGGCCCATCCTTCGCGGCGGAATACCATGATCGAGCCTACACCGACGGCGGCGATGAACAATCGCCAAAAGGTGATTTCGTAGCTGGAGAGCGTATGGGCCCAACGCACGAAGATAGGGCTGGTCGAAAAGAAAAAAACGGCTACGGCCACATACAACAAGCCCCGCCGTGAGCTTTCGGTCGATGTGGGCTTCATAGCAAGTCAACAACGGTCGCCGGACATAAGAACGCCGTCGCCGACGGCGAGACCAGGTTCGGCGACGGCGCGTGGCGAATGCCTAACGCCTAGCGCACGAAGGCCGAAGCGACCAGCGAGATGACCATCGCCAGGGCGATCAAGATACCGATGGCGTACCAGACGGTCGTACGCCAGTCACGCTTCTTGCCACGGCGCTTGGCAGACGAGGAAGGACGGGCCATGGAAGCAAAACCTCGCTGAGCAGATCGGGTAACCTCATTATCGCCCGGAAACGGGGCAGAGTCAAACCAACGGCTGTCGACGCGACCACCCACGTAGTTCGGCGATCTTAATCGGTCACGATGTTGACCAGACGCCGGGGAACGATGATGACCCTGCGCACGGTGCGACCGTTCAGCCACTTCTGCACCTGCGGATTGGTCAGGGCCGCTTCCTGAATGGTGCTTTCGTCGGCATCGGCCGCTACGGTGATGCGATCGCGCACCTTGCCGTTGACCTGTACCGGTAGCTCGACCATCTCGACCTGGAGCAGTTCGGGATCGGCCTGGGGCCACGATTGGGTGTGGATGCTGTACGGCTTGCCCAAACGCGCCCATAGCTCCTCGGTGATATGAGGCGTGGCCGGCGCCAGCAGCAACAACAGGGTGGTGATGGCTTCGTCCCAGGCGGCCGTGCCGTACACCGGCGTGGTCTTGACCTGGGCCAGGGTGTTGCTGAAAGCCATCAGGGCCGCGATCATCGTGTTGAATTTGAAATGTTCGTAGTCCTCGGTGACCTTGGCGATGGTACGATGGGTGGCGCGGCGCAGAGCGGTCACGGCCTGGGGGTCGGGGCTTCCCGTGGCGGCCGCTTCGGGCGGGTCGACGACCAGCGACCACACCCGATTCAGGAAGCGCCGCACGCCTTCGATGGCGCGCGGGTTCCAGGGCCCTCCCTCTTCCCACGGGCCGATGAACATCAGAAACGCCCGCACGGTATCGGCTCCGTACTGGGCCACATAATCGTCGGGATTGACCACGTTCCCGCGCGATTTGGACATCTTCTCGCCGTCTTCGCCCAAGATCATGCCCTGATTGAACAGGCGCAGCATCGGTTCGTCGAAATCGACCAACCCGGCATCGCGCATGGCCTTGGTGAAGAAACGGGTATAAAGCAGATGCATGGTGGCATGTTCGATGCCGCCGGTGTACTGGTCGACCGGCAGCCAGATCCGGCCTACAGCAGGGTCCCAGGGCGTATCGTCCGGGCTGAGCGCTTGGCCTTCTTTCCAATAGGGCGAGAGATAGGCATACTGATACCACGAGGAGCACAGGAAGGTGTCCATCGTGTCGGTCTCACGTTCGGCATCGCCGCCGCAGCGCGGGCATTTGACATAACGGAAACCCTCGTGGAACTTGAGGGGACTTTCGCCCGTGGGCCGAAACTCGGCATCTTCGGGCAGGAGGACGGGCAAATCGGCATAGGGCACGGGAACGGTGCCGCAATCGGGGCAATAGATGATGGGGATGGGCGCGCCCCACATGCGTTGTCGGCTGATCAGCCAATCGCGCAGGCGGTAGTTGATCTTGCGCGCGCCGTCGGCATGCTCCACCAACCAGTCGGCCATGGCCTCGAAGCTGGCCGGCCAGGCCAGGCCGTCAAAGGGGCCAGAATTGACCATGACCCCTCCCTCTTTGGCTGTGTAGGCCATCGTCAGATTGCGGGCAGCCTCTTCGTCCCAGGCGCGCGGGTCACCGGCCTTGTAGACCGCCTCGGGCACGATGACGATGGGCGTGGGCAGGCCGTACTGGCGGGCAAAGGCAAAGTCGCGCTTGTCATGGGCCGGCACACCCATGATGGCGCCGGTCCCGTAGCCCATCAGCACATAATCGGCAATCCAGATGGGGACCGCCTGACCGTTGACCGGATTGATGGCGTAGGCGCCGGTGAAGACGCCGCTCTTCTCGCCGGCCTCGGCCTGGCGCACCAGCTCGCTCTTGCGCGCCGCTTCGGCCACATAGGCCTCCACAGCGGCGCGTTGTTCCGGCGTGGTGATCGCGGCCACCAGCGGATGTTCCGGCGCCAGCACGACAAAGCTCATGCCGAAGGTGGTATCGGGCCGGGTGGTGAACACGCGGAAGCTGAGATCGGGGCGACCCTGGATGGTCATGGCGAATTCGACGCCCTCGCTGCGGCCGATCCAGTTTCGCTGCATGATCTTGACCGGCTCGGGCCAGTCGATACGGTCCAAGCCCTCCAGCAATTCGTCGGCGTAGCGGGTGATGCGGAACTTCCATTGTTCCAGATTGCGGATCTCGACTGGAGTACCGCAGCGTTCGCAGTGGCGGTCTTCGCCCCATACCTGTTCGCGGGCCAGAGACGTGTTGCAATTCGGGCACCAATCCACCGGCGCCTTCTCGCGATAGGCCAGACCCATATCGTAGAATTTGCGGAAGAACCACTGGGTCCACTGGTAGTAGCCCGGCAAACAGGTGATGGCCTCGTGCTCCCAGTCGAACATCGTGCCCATCTGGCGGAGCTGCCGACGCATCCGGGTGATATTCTCCATCGTCCAGCGGTGAGGATGCACTCCGTGTTTGATGGCGGCATTTTCCGCCGGCAAGCCGAAGGCATCGAAGCCGATGGGAAACCAGACATTGTAGCCCTGCATGCGCTTGTAGCGAGCCGCCGCATCAGAAGGCGCCATGGCATACCAGTGGCCGGTGTGGAGGTCGCCACTGGGGTAGGGAAGCATGGTCAAAAAGTACCATTTCGGCTTATCCGAGGCGTCGTCGCGACGGTACAGCCGGGTTTCTTCCCAGATGGCTTGCCATTTCGGTTCAATCGTAGCGGGATCGTAACGTTCGGCCATAGTCGGTTCAGGAAGCAGAAGACATCGCCAACAACAGGAAAAGAAAGAAGCTAAGAAGAGAGAGGCCATTCGCCTTCTTCGTAGACATAATCCAGCCAGCCGTGTGGGTCGATCTCGCCGGCCGTGATGGCAAAGAACCGGTCCTGGATGGCTTTGGTGATCGGCCCGCGGCTGCCGTTGCCGACGGGGATGCGGTCCACCGAGCGAATCGGGGTGATTTCGGCGGCCGTTCCGGTGAAGAAAAGCTCATCGGCCAGGTAGAGCATCTCGCGGGTGAGATAGGTGTATTGCACCTCGTAACCCAAGTCGCGTGCCAGCGTGATGGCGCAATCGCGGGTGATCCCGGCGAGGATGGATGCCGAAAGCGGCGGTGTGTAGATGACTCCGTCGCGGATCAAGAACAGGTTCTCGCCGGAGCCTTCCGAGACATAGCCCTGGATATCCAGACTGATGCCCTCGGTGTAGCCGAGGTCGTGGGCCTCCATGGCGATGAACTGGCTGTTGACATACTGACCGCCGATCTTGCCGAGGGGAGTGAGCGAACCGGGGGCCATCCGTCGCCACGAACTGACCATGACATCGACCCCCTGCTCGATGGCTTCTGCGCCCAGGTAACGACCCCAGGGCACCGTTCCGATGACGACTTCGACCGGACACTTGCGGCCGTCGACGCCCAGTGTCTCATACCCGCGGAACACGATAGGCCGAATGTAGCAGGCATCCTGCTTGTTGGCCCGGATCGAGGCTTTGCAGGCGGCGATCAGCTCGTCGATGCTATAGGGGAGCGGAATGCGCATGATTTTGCAGGAATCATGCAGACGGCGCATATGCTCGCGACCGCGGAAGATGGCCGGGCCACGCGGGGTGCTATAGGCGCGAATGCCCTCGAAAGCGCTGGAACCGTAATGTAACGCATGGGTGAAGACATGGATTTTGGCCTCATCCCAGGGGATGAGGTGGCCGTTCATCCATATCCAGTCGGCACGCATGGGCATAGCAGTAACCTCGCAATAGGGTGAAAAGCGGAGCCAAAGGCGGGAAAACGATGTTCCTCATTGTAATCGCAAAGACGCCCGGCGTTGTAATCGTCACAGTAGGAAAAACACCCATAGCGTTGGGCCAGGGCATCAGCGCGAGGGATAGCTTCGCCAATAAAAAATCCCTTCATCCACACAGGGACGAAGGGATGCTCCGCGGTACCACCCTGTTTGTCGGAAACGATGGGGGCGTGTTGTCATCACGCCCCCATAAGCGTCGTGGTGGAGCAGAAGGGACTCGAACCCATGACCCCCACAATGCCATTGTGGTGCTCTCCCAGCTGAGCTACTGCCCCACGCTGTGGTTTCCGACCACTCAACGCTATAACGGGCTGACCCGTCGCCGCCTACTGCCGGTTGTGACCGGTTTCATCGGCGCCGCTCCCAGGCGAGTTCGGCCTTTGGCAGACCCGTTCGCTGCCCTGTCAGGCTCACACCGTCCCTGACTCGCTGTCGGGTTGGCCTACTACTCCTGGTCATTGCGCTTGAATTCTCGATTGTTCGCCCGGGGTAGCCAGGCCAGTGGAGCTGAGGGGACTCGAACCCCTGACTTCTACAGTGCGATTGTAGCGCTCTCCCAGCTGAGCTACAGCCCCGGAGTTACTTTTAGTCTATGCGGATATGGGGGATTTGTCAAGTCTTTTTGAGCACGCAACCCGAAGCGGTCGCTATGCCCCTGCGGGTGGCGACAAGACGGTCGGGCGCTTTTGCCGGTTCGTCGGCGGCGCCCGTATAATCTGCCTTTGTTTCGGCGTCCTCTTGGCCTGCAAACGGCGTTCGTCCCGGCTCGCCGGGCCGGCGGCCGGGCAGTGGTTGCTTACTCCTGTTATCGCCACCATGCCCCTCGGTGAACTGGCGGCCCTGGCTACTTCCTTGTGTTGGTCCTTCACCTCGACCTTCTTCACCCTGGCCGGTCGCCTGGTAGGGTCGGTTGTTGTCAATCGGGTTCGTCTGGTGTTGGCGATCGGGTTTTTGCTGGGGGCCCATGCCCTCTTTGGCCTGCCTCTGCCCATTCAGGCCGAACGGGAACGCTGGTTTTGGCTGGGGCTTTCCGGCATCCTGGGCTTGGCCCTGGGCGATGCCTTCCTTTTTCAGGCGTTTGTTTGGATTGGGCCGCGGCTGTCGATGCTACTCCTGAGCCTGGCGCCGGTCTTGGCTACGCTCATCGCCTGGGTGTTTTTGGGCGAAAGGCTGACGGGGATGCAGTTGCTCGGCATAGCCGTAACCCTGATGGGCGTGACGGCCGTCGTCATGGAACGGACCGGTTCCCGGCCGACGACCACGGCGAGTCGTCATCGGCTTTGGGGGCTGCTGAGCGGCCTGGCTGCTGCGCTCGGTCAGGCCTTGGGGTTGATTACGGCCAAAAAGGGGCTGGCGGGGAATTTTCCGCCCCTTTCCGGCACGCTCATGCGCATGATGGTGGCCGCGGCCGTCATGTGGGGTGCGGCCATTCTGATGGGGCAGGCGCGCGCCACCTGGCAACGGGTGGCCGCCCATCCCCAGGTTATCCGTTACCTGGTGGGGGGTGCTTTCTTCGGGCCTTTTCTCGGCGTGACCCTTTCCCTGGTGGCGGTTCAAGCCACGGCCGTCGGCATTGCCAGCACGCTGACGGCGCTGCCGCCGGTGTTTCTCCTGCCCATCGGGCGTCTGGTCTTCAAGGAGCGTATCGGTCCGGTGGCCGTTGTGGGCACGCTGGTGGCCGTCGCCGGGGTGGGGTTGCTGGCGCTGAGCTGAATTGACGAAAGCCCGAACACCGCCTACACTGGGCCAGCGCAAGAAAGTGCCGACCGCTCCGGCCGTCGGTGGCCGATGGTCATGTCTTTCCTCCGTCGTTCCTTTTTCTCTCGGAGGTTTTCATGTCTGCTCTCGCCCGCCTCTTTGCCCTCCCGCAACCCGAAACGGGTCAGGTTCGCTTTCGGCTCCGTTTTCCTGCGCCTGATCTCGAAACCCCCGTTTTCTGCGCCACGGCCGTCCTCGAAACCGGCGATGGCCAGGTCCTCGATCTGGGCATGGTATGTGCGCCCACGGCCTTTACCTGGAGCCAGGATCACGAACGTGAGCTGGCCGAGCATACGTATGTCGGCGGTCTGAGCGATGCCCACCTGGCGGCCGTGCGCTTACGTTGGGGTGATGCGCTTATTCCCCTGCAACCGCCTCCGGCGGTCCCGGAAACGGTGCCGACCACCACCGCCATCCTGAACCTGGTTGAGGATGAACCGCTCACCATAACGGCCGGGGTTCAGGTTATGGGGCTGGCCACCGACCACGCCGTGCGTTTGGACGGCGGCGCCGGCCAGATCCACACGTTGCATGGCGCGGCCGGCCCCGAGCAAAAGGCCACCTGGACCCTGAACTATCCCAAGCCGGGCGAATACACGGTCTCGCTGACCTTGCTCGATGCCGAGGGTTATTGGTTGGCCGAGCTAGAGCGGGCCGTCGTGACCATAGCCGAACCCATCCCGGCGCCTGCGGTGGTGGAGGTCACGGCGGCGGAAGCGGTTGTCCTGGGTCTGCCCGAGGTGGAAACGGCGGCCGAACCCTGGTTGCCCTATCGCTACTTCCGACCGGCCTGGGCCTGGGCGCGCACGTATACCACACCCGGCGGCAGCACGGTCAGCCGTAGCCTGGCGCCGGGGACCTATCTGGCCGTGGATGCCGAAACCCTGGTCGGCGCTCAGGTGTGGTATCGCACCCTCGGTCGCGATTGGATCCCCGCAGCGTCGGTCGTGCTGGTGGTCCCTTCGGCCTTGCGGGGGGTGGAGCTGGCCGGTGGGCCTCCGCCACCCCCACCCTCGCCGCCACCGCGACGGGGGATTGTGGTGGTGGATACCCTCAACGTCCGGGCGCGGCCGGGCGTAGCGCCCGACAATCCGCCTATCGATCGCCTCAGGCGCAACACCGAGGTGGGCATCTACGAAGAGACCTCGGTGAACGGCGACCGCTGGTATCGGATCGGGGAGGCGCGTTGGGTCTTTGCGGCCTATGTCCGCCTTCTCTCCGGTTCGCCGCCGTCCTCACCGCCGGCGCCGCGACGGGGTATGGTGGTGGCCGATGTCCTCAATGTGCGCGCCCGTCCCGGAGTAGCACCGGACAATCCCCCCATTGACCGCCTGCGACGCGGGACCGAGGTCGTGCTCTATGAGGAGACTACCGTAGACGGCGCCGTGTGGTATCGCATCGGCACCAATCGCTGGGTCCACGGCGATTGGATCCAGGTGTTGGCAGCCGCTGCGGCGGCAGTCATCCCGATGGCCACGGCGCTCCCGGTGGGGTGGGTGGCCGCTCGCGCCGTCAATGTCCGCGCCCGTCCGGGGGTAGCGGCCGATAATCCCGTCATCGGCGAGGTGTATCGCAATCAGGCCTTGCCCATTTTGGAAGCGAGCACGGTGGGCAACGAGACCTGGTACCGCATCGGTCCAGACCGCTGGGTCTTTGGACAGTGGATCCGGGTGGCCCGTTTCAGGCCACGACCGGCCGCCATCGGCGCCGATCAACACTGGGTGGGTGTGAATCTGCGTGAACAAACGGCCGTTGCCTACGAGGGTGACCGGCCGGTATACGCCACCATGATTGCATCCGGTCTGCCGGGCACGCCCACGGTGCAGGGCATCTTCCGCACCTGGTTGCGGCTGGCCTCCGGTAAGATGTCGGGTGGCAGTTCCCGCCATGGGTATTACTACCTGGAAGGTGTCACCTGGACCTGCTATTTCTATGCCGGTTACGCCCTGCACACGGCCTATTGGCACGATGCCTTTGGCAATCCGCGTAGCCATGGCTGTGTCAATCTGAGCCCCTACGATGCCTGGTGGATCTTCCAATGGAGCGCAGCAGGAGGCTCGCGTAGCCCGATGGTCTATGTGTATGCGTGAGGGATGCGGATAGAGCCCAGAGATGTGGCGAATCTCAGGCGCTGCACCGGAGTCACCGATTGCTGCTGCCAAAAGCAGCGCCGGAGGACCCGCGGGCAGATGGTCCTCCGGCGCAATGCCGGACGGTGTCGGCAAGGATGAGGCTCAGTCGGCGATGTCGAAGGTAACCTGAACCTCAACCGTCACGTTGTAGGTACCACCCTGGATCGGCACGCCACCGCCCATGCCTTCGGACACGGCCATGGTGGCCGGCGCAGGTATGGCGCTGAACTCGTTGATGCTGCGCACGGTACCGAGTTTGACCCCGAAACCGGCCGCCAACTGTTCGGCTTTGGCGCGGGCGCTGGCCATGGCCTTGTCACGGGCCTGCTGTTGCAGCGCCGTGGGATCGGCGATGGCGAATTCCACCCCTGCGACGGTGTTGGCTCCTGCCGCAAAGGCCGCCTGCAGAACCTGGCCCGTCTTGGTCAGATCGGTCACTTTGATCCGCACCTGGTGGTTCAGGTGATAGCGGCGCTCGTCGGTGGGTTGTCCTTCGCGGTCGAAGACCTGTTCAATCCACAGGCCGTAGTTCACGGTTTGGATGTCGGCCTCGGCGATGCCCAGGTCTTTCACAGCGGCCAGCACGGCCTCCATGGTCCTCGTGCTTTCATTGATGATCGCAGCCGCGTCCGGATCGATCCGCTCGACACCCAAGGTGACATAGGCCACATCCGGAGCGGCGCCGGCCATACCGCTGCCGTTGACCGAGATGGTGCGGGGGAAGGATTCGCCGCTACCCGCCTGCGCGGCTTGAAAGGTCGTCTCGGCAGCCGAGACCGATCCACCCCCGGTCAGCGGCGGCGCGCTACAGGCGGTCAGCAGGACAAACAGGGAAAGAAGCAAAAGCGGTCGTTTCATGGGAACACCTCGGGGAACGATGGAAGATGGGGTCATGACAGCCTCATCGACGTCTTTCCGATGGGTTCGGTTCCCATACCGAGTTTGTGTTGCAAACGCCGGCGGCGTGCGTGCAACTCGGCCAACCACCGCGTGCGTACAGACTCGGAAGGCCATGCCCGGACCTGTTGCAGGGCCGCTTCCGTCCAGGATAAGGCCGCGGCGATATCGCGGGCCTCCCATTCATGATACTTGGCCAGCTCGATATACGGCTCCGGATGGCGGGTAGGGTCCAGCGCAATGGCCGCTTGCCACCAGGCAACGGCCTCGGCCGGACGTCCGCTGCGTTTGAGCACGGTGGCCAGGCCCAGGGTCGCTTCATAGCGCTGGGCCGGTGTCAGTTCGTTCTCCAGGGCGCGGCGAAAGGCCGCTTCGGCTGCAGGCCAATGCCCTCTGCGGCAATGGGTCCGGCCCAGGGCCACCCAATCGGCCGGATGCGGCGCAGCGATCCCGCTCAGGGCGCGACCGATCACACAGGCCAGCGGTACCATGCTGAGGACATCATCCAGGTTGTGTTGCAACACCCGGACCATATCGGCCACGTTACCCGCACCGGTGGCAAAACGCAGCCACAGGGTGGGGATGAGCCAGGAAGGAACATCGCCCGTGCGTGCATGGCCGACGACCATCTGCTCCAGATGGCCAAAGGTGCAGGAGCCCAGCCGCGAGCGCCAGAGCCGTCGGGCGGGATGGAGCAGGTCGAGATGGGGCAGCCGCAGCTCCGGCGGCGGCAAACCGGCCAGGATGAAACGGGTGCGCAGAAGGGGCAGGTCGAAGCTTTTGCCGTTGAAGCTGACAATCCCCTGCGCCCGGCGCAACAGCTCCTGCAGATGGGGCAGATAGGCCCATTCCTCGGCCGGATGGCGGGCAAAGTACTGCCGCACCACGAAGTGACCGTCCTCAAAACGGCCCACTCCCGTCAGGAAGACGATGGTCCCCGTGCCCCCGGCCAGGCCGGAGGTTTCGGTATCCAGGAAAACGGCGCCATCGCCGGCGAAGGCCGCCGGATCCACGCAGCCGGCCAGGGCGGCATCGTGTGCGGCCAGGTGAAGCCACTCGCGCAGGCGCCAACGGCCCTGGAGGTGGTCGAGGTCAAAGCGCAGGGTGCGCAACAGAAAACAGCCGCCCGGGCCCTCGACCTCTTCCATTCCCGGCAGGTCGTCCAGCCGCGCAGGAAACGACGGTGGCGGGGCCGGTGGTTCAAGCTCCGCCGTCGTCTTCAGACCAAGCCGACGCTGCAGACGGCCGGCCTGACGTAGGCACTCGAGACGGTCCCACCGGTCTGACATGGCGGCGACGGTTTAGGCTCGGGAATTGTCTTCCTCGACGAGGGCGATGGCTTCGATTTCGACCCGCGCCCCACGCGGCAGGGCGGCGACGGCGACGGTCGAACGCGCCGGGGGCGCCTCGGTGAAGAAGCTGCCGTAGACGGCATTGACCGTAGGGAAGTCGGCCATGTCGGTCAGGAAGATGGTGGTTTTGACGATGCGGCTCAGGTCGCTGCCTGCCGCCACTAACACGGCAGCCAGGTTGGCCATGACCTGGCGGGTTTGGGCTTCGACATCGTCGGCGACAAGCTGACCGGTGGCCGGGTCAAGGCCGATCTGACCGGCCGTAAACACGAGGGAACCCACACGCACGGCCTGAGAGTAGGGGCCAATGGCAGCCGGCGCTGCCGAGGTAGCGATGATATGACGGGACATGGCGGTCAAGTTCAGGGTGACGAGGCCGGGGCGGAAGCCAGACGTTGAAAGTAGAGGTACTGATAAGGCCGGCCGATGGCATCGCAGAAGGCCTGGCGCGAGGTGGGCACAGCCTCGGCGAAGGCGGCGGCCAGTTCCGGCCGAGGAGCCGAAAAGGCCGGATGGGCCGTGACCTGGGCGATGATGAATTCGGCATAGCCGGGAATATCGGTGGCCACGCGCAGGATGCCCCCCGGTTGCAACAGCTCGGCCATGGTTGCGATAAAGGGCGGAAGAAAGAGGCGTCTGCTCTGATGTTTGGGTTTCCACCAGGGATCGGGAAACAGGATGTGGATGACGGCGACGCCGGCCGGGGACAGAAGCCGTGGTAGATCGTAGCGGGCATCGTCATCCGAAACCCACAGGTTGGTCAAACCCAGCCGTTCGGCCCGTTCGACCAGGCGCCGCATGAACTTCCATTTGACCTCGAAGGCCAGAAAGCGGCGGTCGGGATGGCGCGCAGCCCAAGCGAGGATGAACTCGCCACGACCGCTGCCGATTTCGATCTCCAGAGGGCCTCCCTCCCGCAGAAAGGCGTGCAAACGGTCCAGGTGTTCGGGGCTGGATTGGTGCAGGCGGAAGGCGCGCGCGGGTTCGGCCGGCAAGGGATGCAACCACCGGGGACGGCGTCGCGGATCGCCACCGATCAGCCCCTTGCCTTCTTCGTAGCGGGCCAGGGCCTGTTCCAACCGGGCCGGATCGGTCTCAAAGGTGTCGCGACCAACGCAATAGACGGGATGGGATGCGCTCATGGGCCGTTTTCGTGACAAGGCTCTATTGTAGCATGCCCAACAGCCGCCGTGAAGGTCTACGCCTTCGTCCCAATTGCGTATTCAGCAGGTGAAAAACTTCCTTCGTCCGTGAGCCCTATGCTATAATTGCCCGCAATTGCGGCCCAAGTCAGCGGCCATCGGTTATCCCAGAGATCGGCACTCGGATTTGGAGTCGAGACACCCTTACGCATCCCTTCTGCAGGAGAGACGCCATGCTTGAGCAGTACGGTTTCATCGCTATCCTCGCCCTTATTGCTGCTGTTTTCCCCTTTGTGGGGCTCGCCGTAGCCTGGTTGTTGCGGCCCAAGCGTCCTAATCCGCTCAAGAATTCGATCTATGAATGTGGGATCGAGACCATCGGTGAGACATGGGTACAGTTTCGCGCACAGTACTATCTTTTTGCGCTTGTTTTTGTTATCTTTGACATCGAAGCGATCTTTTTGTTTCCTTTTGCCGTGGCTTTTAATCAATTGACCTTGTTTGCTGTTTTTGAGGCTATTCTGTTCGTGCTCATTCTGGCGGTGGGACTTATCTATGCCTGGCGCAAAGGTGCGCTGGAATGGCAATAGCCGCCATGACCGAATGAGGATATCTTGTTTGCTTCGGGAGAACCGATATGGATTGGAGTCAGATTGACCTGCGCACGGTGGGTGTGTTGTGGAATCAGGCATTACAAAATGCCGGGATAGCGCCTCCGCTTCTCACCGTCATCAATTGGGTGGTTGCTGCGGTTGTGCTGCTGTTTGTGGGTCTCAATATGGTGATCGGGTTGATCTGGTTGGAGCGCAAGATCGCCGCCCGCATTCAGGACCGCCTGGGGCCGAATCGGGTGGGACCGTTCGGATTGTTGCAGACCGTGGCCGATGCCCTCAAGTTGTTGACCAAAGAGGATGTTACCCCGACCGATGCCGACCGCATCACCTATAACCTGGCCCCGGCGCTGGCCGTGTTTCATGTCCTTATGACCTTGGCCGTGATTCCCTTTGCCGATGGCGTCATCGGCGCCGATCTGAATGTGGGTGTGCTCTACATCGTCGCCTTTGGTTCGGTGGGCTCGATGGCGGCGTTGATGGCGGGCTGGGCCTCGAACAACAAGTATGCCCTCGTCGGCGGTTTTCGGGTGGTGGCCCAGTTGCTCAGCTATGAGATCCCTCTGGTCTTCGCCATGATGATCCCGGTGTTGGCCGCGGGGACCATGCGGATGAACGGTCTGGCCGAAGCTCAGGGGCAATTCGGCGGCCTGGGCTGGTATGTGTGGGTGATGCCGTGTGCCTTTTTCATCTTCCTGGCGGCCACTCTGGCCGAAGGCGAGCGGGCGCCCTTTGACCTGCTGGAGGCCGAATCCGAGATCGTGGCCGGTTTCAACATCGAGTATTCGGGGATGAAGTTCGCCTGGTTCTTCCTGGCTTTCTTCCTGAACAGTTGGGTGCTTTCGGCCATCGGGACCACCCTGTTCCTGGGCGGCTGGCAGGGGCCGTTTGTGGACCGCATCCCCGCCTTGGGGGTGGTCTATTTCTTTGCCAAGACGATGGTCATGTTTTGGGTTCTGGCCTGGATTCGGGCCACCTTCCCGCGTCTGCGCATTGACCAGATGATGGACTTTTGCTGGAAGTTTCTGGTACCGCTGGCGCTGGTCTTGCTCGTCGGCACGGCCATCATCCTCAAGCTGGGTCTGCCCTCGCCGTTTGATGGTCTGGCGCTGCTGGTCTGGAATCTGGCGTTGCTGATCGGTGGCTTCTGGTTGTTGGGCAAGGCACAGCAGCGGGCGGTTTATGCGTCCAAGCGGGCGTTTACGCCTCAGCTCCCACGGCTCTGAGCAAGGAGGATGCAACCATGTCCCTTTTGTTTCTCGTTCTGGCCTTGCTCACGCTGGTCATGGCCATCGGCACGGTGACGGCCCGCAATCTGTTTCATGCGGCGTTGTTTTTGGTCGGTGCCTTTTTCGGTGTGGCGACCATTTATGTCTTGCTGGAGGCCGAGTTTCTCGCCGTCTCCCAGGTGATCATCTACATCGGTGCCATCGCCACACTTATCGTCTTTGCCATCATGCTCAGTCGCAGCATGATGGGACGCGAGGCCGGCGGCTATAATCGCTACTGGGTGGCAGCGGCAGTGGGCGTCGCCGCGTTGTGGTCGCTGCTGGCCTTGCTGCTGACGACGGTTTCCTTCCCGGTGGTGGACCAACCCGTACCGGCCGATGCCATCGTACAGATCGGCGCCGGGCTGATCGGCCCGTATCTCATTCCCTTCGAAGTGGTTTCGGTTTTGCTCGTTGTAGCCCTCATGGGGGCCGTGATGATCGCCCGTGAGCGCCATCGCCAGCGTTGAAGGAGGAATCCCCGATGACGATCCCGCTTTCGTGGTATTTGCTGTTTGCGGCCGCTCTGTTTGGCATCGGCTTTTTCGGTGTGCTCTCCCGGCGCAACGCGGTGGCGGCGTTGATGGGCGTGGAGCTGATGCTGAACGCCGTCAACATCAATCTGGTCGCTTTCTGGCGCTATGTGCGTCCTGCGGATCTGACCGGTCAGATTTTTGCCATTTTCGTCCTGGCCGTAGCGGCCGCCGAGGCGGCCGTCGGGCTTGCCTTGATGATCGCCATCTATCGTACCCGCCGGACCATCAACGTGGACGAAATTGACCTGTTGAAGGGTTAGCCTTCCGCCAGCAGGCCGTCATCATGCCCAAAAAGCAGCTTTCCGGACCTCTGGAGGAGCAATTGGCCACCGTTTATCAGATCGTGCTCGAACGGATGCGCGAGGGCAAATACGGCGGCGCCGTGCACTATGCCCGCGAGATCATCAAAGTCAATCCCAATTATCGCGATATCCAGCAGCTTCTGCGCCGGGCCCAGGCCGCACGGCGTCGACAATCGCTCACCCTGGCCGGGAGTCTGGTGGTGGCCCTGGTTGCCATCGGCGTCAGCCGCGGTCTGGGATGGCGCGAGGATTGGCAGAGCCTGCTTTTCGGGTTTATCGGCTTGCTGGTCGGCTTTTTGCTCATTAACGGCTGGTTTTTGCGACGCTCTTGAGCTTCCCAACGACGTTCTCCGTCCGAGGTTTTTTCATGACGAACGTTTTCAACCTCACCTGGCTCATCCCCGTTCCTCCGCTATTGGCCTTTTTTGCCATCATTCTCTTTACCAACGCCCACAAACGGCTCAGTTCCAACCTGGCCATCGGGGCCGTGGCGCTTTCGTGGGTGCTGAGCTGGCTGGTGGCCCTGGCCTACTTCGGCAACTGGCGCGTCCTGGTTGAGCAACCTTTCGCCCTCAGCCTGCCCTGGTTGCCCACCGGCGAGACCGTTTTCCGCATGGGTGTGGCCGTGGATGCCGTCACGGCCGTGATGCTGTTCATGGTCGGCTTTGTGCTGACGATGATTTTCATCTACAGCCACGGCTATATGACGTTTCCCGGCTATCTCGACCCGGCTCTGAACACCGATGGGCTCGATCCGCGCTATAGCCGCTTTTTTGCCTATATCTCCCTCTTTGCGACGGGCATGCTTGGTCTGGTGGTGGCGGATAATCTGCTCATGTTGTTCATTTTTTGGGAGATCATGGGGTTGTGTTCGTACCTGCTGATCGGCTTCTGGTTCGACAAAACCTATCCCGATCCCAAGCAGATTACGCCTGCGCAGGCCGGTCTGAAGGCGTTTCTGACAACCCGTATCGGCGACGTGTTGCTGATGATCGGGTTGCTTTTGCTGTTCATCATGACCGGTGAGTTGAATTTCCAGGCCATTTTCCAACCGGAGGTTCTGGAGCGTCTGGCCGAGTCCCATCTGGCCATCCCCTTCCTGGGCGCGTTCTCGGCGGCCGTGGTCATTGCCATCTTCATTTTCTGGGGCGCCATCGGTAAATCGGCGCAGTTCCCGCTTCATGTCTGGTTGCCCGATGCCATGGAGGGTCCGACGCCGGTCTCGGCCCTTATCCATGCGGCGACGATGGTCTCGGCCGGCGTGTATCTGATTATCCGCATGCAGCCGCTGTTCGCCGCCGCCCATCACGGCGAGAATGGCGCCATGCTCTTCGTGGCTTTTATCGGTGCCTTTACGGCCCTTTTTGCCGCTACCATCGCCGTGGCCCAGAACGATATCAAAAAGGTCCTGGCCTATTCCACGGTTTCCCAGCTGGGCTATATGTTCGCCGCCCTGGGGATCGGCGCCTGGGTGGCGGCCACCTTCCATCTCATCATGCATGCCTTTTTCAAGGCGCTTTTGTTCCTCGGTTCCGGTTCGGTTATCCACGGGGTCGAGCATGGCCATCATCATGGGGCGCATGCCGGGCATGGTCATGAGCATCACGGCAAGCATGAGGAGGCCTACTTCGACCCCCAGGATATGCGCAACATGGGTGGTTTGCTGCGGCGAATGCCGACCACGGGTTGGACCTTTATCATCGGGGCGGCGGCTTTATCCGGCTTCCCCTTGGTAACGGCGGGGTTTTGGTCCAAGGACGAAATCCTGGCCGATGCCTGGTACACAGGCCATACCCTGGTGTTCTGGACGCTGGCGTCGGCGGCGTTGCTGACGGCGTTTTACTCCTTCCGACAGGTCTTTATGACCTTCTTCGGTCAGCCTCGTACCGAGGCGGCGGCTCATGCCGTGGAAAGCACCCGCTCGATGACCGTGCCGCTGATGATCTTGGCCGTGTTCGCCGTTGCCGCCGGTTGGGTAGGGATTCCCGAATGGTTCCCCGGCGTGGGGCCGCTCCTGGGCAATCCGCTGGGCGTCATGCTGGGCGCCCAGGCCGAGGTGTATCACCTGCATTACGAATCGTTACCGCCGCAAAGCGTGCCTCTATTGGTTTCGGTGGTCGTCTCCTTGGGTGGTATTTTCCTGGCCTGGCTGGTGTACGGCCGCAAACCGTTGGCGGCTGGCCAACCCGACCCGCTGGAACGCTGGCTGGGGCCGATTCACACCGTGCTGCGCCACAAGTACTACTTCGATGAACTGTACGGGAGTCTGCCCAAGGTGCGCCCGGCTCTTGTCGTCCGCTTTGCCCTCTGGCTGACGGCGGTGCTGCGCGCGTTTGATGCGCGCGTCATTGACGGCATCGTCAACGGTATCGGTTACGGCGGTCGCCGTTTGGCCCGGGGGCTGCGGCTTTTCTTCGACGAGCTGTTCGTGGACGGCGCCGTCAACGGTACCGGTTTTGTCGCGCAGGTGGCGGGTTCGGTGTTACGTTTTGTTCAAAACGGCCAGGTGCAGTTTTATCTTCTCATCGTGCTTTTGGGTACCCTGGCCTTTATGGTCTTTGTTCGGCTTGGTTTTTGATGTGTCTTTTTAGCTTGCCTTGCTTTTCTCCGAGGAGGACATCTCGATGAATTTTCTCGATACATGGGTCTTGACGCTGATCACTTTTGTGCCCCTTATCGGCAGTATCGCGGTGATGCTGATCCCGGCCACGAATACGGGGTTGATCAAGCGCTTTTCCGTTCTGTGGAGCTTGATCCCGTTGGTCCTTTCGATCTGGCTGGCGGCAGACTATTGGTTGAAATTCCTGGTGAGGGGTCAGGCCGAGATGGCCTATGAACTCAAGGCGGCCTGGATCCCGGCGTTGGGCGTCAACTACCATGTCGGTGCCGACGGCTTCAGTGTGCCGCTTATCTTCCTGACGGCGTTGCTGACGACACTGGGTCTGTACTACTCGGCCCGGACCATCCGGCATCGGGTCAAAGAATTCTTCGCCCTCTTCCTCTTCCTGGCGACGGGCATGTTCGGCGTGTTTGTGGCCCTGGACCTGGTGCTCTTCTACGTGTTCTGGGAGATCGGCCTGGTGCCGATGTATTTCATGATCGGCATTTGGGGGCAGGAAAAAGACCGGCCGCAGTACTCCGCCATCAAGTTCTTTCTCTACACCCTGGCCGGTTCCGTCTTCATGCTGCTGGCGATTATCGGGGTCTACCTGGACAAAGGGACTTTTGATATCCTGGTCGCCGCTCAGAACGGTGGGGTGTGGACAACGGCGCCGCTGGCGGCCGCCCTCTCCTTCTGGGCTTTCTTCGTGGCTTTTGCCATCAAGGTGCCCAGCTTTCCCTTCCATACCTGGTTGCCCGATGCCCATACGGCGGCGCCGACGGCCGGCTCGGTCATTCTGGCGGGCATTTTGCTGAAACTCGGTGCTTACGGGTTCCTGCGCATTTTGTTGCCCCTCTTCCCGGGGCCGGCCGCTCAATATGGTCTTTTTATTGCCGCCCTGGGCGTCATCGGCATCGTCTACGGGGCCCTGGTCTCGCTGGCCCAGACGGACCTGAAACGGCTGATCGCCTACTCATCGGTGAGCCATATGGGCTATGTGATGTTGGGTATCGCCGCGGCGGCGTGGGCGCTCAATCAGGCCAAGACATCGGAGCTGCTCAATTCGGCGGCCATGGCGCTGAACGGCGCCAGTCTGCAGATGTTCATGCACGGGATTATCACCGGGGCCTTGTTTTTCCTGGTCGGCGTCATTTACGAACGCGCCCATACCCGTGACCTGGAGAAATTCGGCGGCCTGAGCAGCCTGACACCCGTCTTTTATGCCACGATGATGTTCGCCGGCTTCGCCTCGTTGGGGTTGCCGGGCCTGGCCGGCTTCTGGGCCGAGTTTTTCACCTTCCGCGGGGCGTTCGCCATTGTGCCCGTGTTGGCTCTGATCGGGGTTATCGGCGTTGTCATCACGGCCGCCTACATCCTTTATCGCGTGATCCAGAACGTTTTTCTGGGTAAGTATGAAGCCGGCAAGATTGTCCACTGGACGACGGTAGCCGGCCATCCCAGTGAGGGGCCGACCGATATGGAGTTGTTCGAGAAGGTGACCTTGTGGCCGCTGGTGGCTTTGATGATCCTCTTGGGCATTTTCCCCACCCTTGTCCTCGTGTATTTCAACGCCGCAGCCGTCAACCTCCTCAACACCCTTTTCTAACGGAGGGATGCCCTTGAACGCGCTTGCAGTTGTGCGCCTGTTGGCGCCTGAGCTCATCCTGACTGTTGCCGGTTTTGCCGTCTTAGCGGTTGACCTGATGACACGGCCGCGTGAGGACGCGCGACCGGCCGCCATCACCGCCCTGGTCGGACTGGCGGCGGCACTGGTGGCCACCCTATCTCTGATCTTCACAGAGGCCGGCACGGTGGTGGCGACGACGATGGTGGTGGACCCTTACGGCCTGTTCTTCAAAGCGGTCGCTATCATCGGCGTAGGCCTGGTGGTGCTGGCCTCCATCAACTTCATGGCCGGGCGAAGTCGCTATCTGGGTGAGTTTTATGCCCTGCTCGTCTTCGCGACCCTGGCCATTGCCGTTGCCGTCGGCGCCACGAACCTGCTGTTGGTCTATCTCGGCATCGAGTTTTTGTCCATTACCTCGTACATCCTGGCTGGCTTCTTGCGCGAGGACAGGCGCTCGGAAGAGGCGGCGATGAAGTACTTCCTCTACGGCGCCACGTCGGGCGCCGTGCTGCTTTACGGCATTTCTCTGCTCTACGGTGCTACCGGCAGCCTCGATCTAACTGCCATCGGCCAGCTCTTCACGGCGACGACGAGCAATCGTTACTTGGGATTGGCGGCCATCGTGCTCCTCCTGGCCGGTTTTGGCTTTAAGGCCAGCCTGGTTCCCTTTCACCAGTGGGCACCCGACACCTACGACGGCGCGCCGACCCCGGTTACGGCCTTCCTCTCGACGGCCTCGAAAGCGGCCGGCTTTGCCGTGGCCGGCCGCGTTTTCGTCACGGCCCTGCCGGCCTTTGCTTCCAATTGGACCCTGTTCCTGACCGTCATCGCCATGCTGACGATGAGCCTGGGCAACCTGGTGGCCCTGAAACAGACGAGCGTGAAGCGAATGCTGGCCTATTCCTCCATTGCCCAGGCCGGCTATATCGTCATGGGTCTGGCCGCCATCAACACCACCGTCCCCTTTGACGGCGTCAGTGGCCTGCTGATTTACATCTTCGCCTATCTGTTTACCAATGTGGGCGCTTTTCTGACCGTCGCCGCCGTGGAAAAACAGACCGGCGCCGTGGACTACCCGGCTTTCGGCGGCCTCATCCGACGGGCGCCGGGCCTGACCCTAATGATGACCGTCTTTATGCTCTCCCTGGCCGGCATTCCACCGACCGGTGGATTTCTGGGCAAGTTTTTCGTCTTTGGGGCGGCCGTCAACCAGGGCCTGCTGACACTGGCGGCCGTAGCGGCGGTCAATGCGGTGATTGCGGCCTTCTACTATTTGAACGTCGTGCGTTACATGTTCTTCGTCGAGCCCGGCGAGGCCGGACCGGTGCGCATCAGCCCCGATTTGCAGACGGTGCTCGTCATCAGCACCGTGATGGTTCTGGCCATCGGCCTTGTCGCCCAGCCCTTCATCACCTGGGCCACCCAAGCGATGACGATGGTGCTGGCTATGGGGTATTGATAACGGAGTGGCAGAGGTCATCACCCTCTGCCACATCCCGTTTCAGCCGGCAATGCTATAGGCATAACGGCCCCGTACCGGCTCGTTTTGCGCGTAGCGCGCCAGGCGGAACAGACTCGGATCGAGCCCTGCGGTCTTTTGCCCGGTGACCAGATCGGCTACCATGACGCCGACGGCGGGGGCGAGTTTGAATCCGTGGCCACTGTGGCCGACGGCCACGAAAAAGCCGCTGCCGGGGATGGGTTCATCGATGATCGGGTGCCAATCGGGGGTCACATCGTAAATGCCGGCATAACCCGGCCGACTGCTGCCGGCTTCCATATAGGGGAAGCGCCGGGCCAGCCGCTCGCCGGCGTCGAGGACAAAGGCGGCGTCCACACGCTCGTTGTAGGCATCGGGATCGGCGTGGTCGTTGGCCTCGGCCGGGTCAATGGAACCGACCAGGGTCAGGGCGCCTGTTTCCGGCCGATGGTAGATGGCGTGGACGAAGTCGGCCACCACGAGGGGGATGGGATGGTGACCGGACGGCGGCGCAAAGAGGGCAATCTGTACCCGGCAGGGTTGGAGGGGCAGCTCGAGCCCGGCCATGCGTGCCACGCGCGCCCCCCACGGTCCGGCCGTATTGACCACGGCGCCGGCGGCGATCTCCCCGCCCGTTGTGATCACGCCGGTGATGCGGTCCCCCCGGAAACGCAGACCGATGACCTCGGTCTGCTGATGAACGCGCGCACCCAGCCGTCGGGCTGCGGCCATGAAGCCGGTGGTCGTCAGCACCGGATCGGCATATCCGCTCTCCGGTTCATAGGCGGCCACGACCTGCTCGGCTGCAGCCAGACCCGGGGCCAACTCCAGCAACTCTGCCGTGGTGAGGAGTCGGGTTTGAATGCCCACGGCCTGTTGCAAGGCGAGGTTGGCCTTCATGCCGTCTGCCTGGTCGGCCGAGGCCAGGACGACGAAGCCCGTGGGGCGAAAGCCGCATTCACCGCCGACGATGTCGGCAAAGTGTTGGAACACGCGCAGGGAGAATAAGGCCATGCGGGCGGTGATTTCGTTGGAGTAGTGCTGACGGATGATGGCCGAGGATTTGGCCGTAGAGCCGCCGGCGACAAAGCCTTTTTCGACGACCGTCACTTTGAGACCGCGTTCGGCCAGCCGGAAGGCCGTGCTGGCCCCCATGACACCGGCACCGATGACGACGACGTCGGCCGTTTCGTTCATGGTATGACCTCCTCAAGACAGGGGACGGAAAACAAGAATGTTCCGATTGTGTGTCCAGAACGAGGCCAATGGCAAGTTGCAGATAGGCGCGCAAGCACTGCGTCGGGGGTTTTCGTTTCCCGTCGGCATTTTCTATTGTGCTAGAATAGCCGCCGCGAGGCTTTTGACCGAAGCGCGGTGAGGCGTCTTCGCAGAGGCGGGGACGTCTTTATCTTTCCGTTCCTTTTCCGGTCTTTGTTGGACGCAGGCTATGTACTTGCTCGAACGGATCAACGCTATGGTGCGCGAACACGGTCGCGCCGTTGGGGAGAGCATTGTCAATGTGGACACCTTGCTCAACCATCGCATCGACTATACCTTCAGCGCCTATGCCGGCACCGTGTTGGCCCGCGTTGTGCGCCATCGCCCGATCGATGTCATCCTCACGGCCGAAGCTTCCGGCATCAGTGTCGCCGTGTTCACGGCCATGAGCGTGAATAACGAGCAATGGCCCCATACCGCGGCCGTTGTTTTTGCCAAAAAGAACCGACCTATCACCCTCCCCGAAGGAGGTTACTACGAGATCGATTCCTTTAGCCGGACCAAAAACCGGCCCGTCAAGCTCTATTTGGGTAAGCATGTCATCCCGGCCGGGGCGCAGGTTTTTATTGTGGACGATTTTCTGGCGCAGGGCACGACGCTGGCCGCGCTGGGCGATCTGGTGCAACAGGCAGGCGCTACCATCGTGGCCTTTGGGGTGGTGATCGAAAAGACCTTTCAGCAGGGCCGCCGGGAGCTGGCGCACTTTGGCGTGCCGATTTATTCCCTGGTCAAGGTCACAAGCCTGGCCAACGGTCGCCTCGAATTGGCGCCACCGCGGCTGGATTGAGCGATGAGCTGCACCGATTTTGGTGGCCTATCCTCGTCTCTCCTAAGCTTGGGGGCATGCGTACCGTCCTCAAGATTGTTCTGATCACGTTGGTGAGCATCGTCGGCGTCCTTTTGGGCGTCGAGGTCTATTTTCGTCTGGCCGTTCCGGTTCATCCGGGGGTGCCGATGGGCTGGTTTTGGCGGGTGCCGGACCCGATTACCGGCTGGTCCTTGCAGCCGGGCGTCAGCGGTCGTTCGTACAACGATATGTATGAGTACGATGTCGCCGTTCAGATCAACGAACTCGGCCTGCGCAGCCCTGCCCATATCGGCTACGAAAAGACACCGGGGGTTTACCGCATTCTGCTCCTCGGCGATTCCTTCGTCGAGGCCATGCAGGTCGAACTCGAAGAGACGTTCGGCCAACAGCTGGCACGCATCCTGAACGAAAAGGGGTATCGGGTAGAGGTGATCAATGCCGGTGTGGGCGGCTGGGGGACCGATCAGGAGCTGTTGTGGTTGCGCCACGAGGGCTATAAGTACCGTCCCGACCTCATCATCCTGGCCATCTACCCGCGCAACGACTTCATGAACAACTACCAGCCCCTGGAATCGGCCAATAACGGCCTCAATCTCAAGCCCTACTTTCGGCTTGTGGATGGACGGCTGCAACTGGAACTCTTCCCCTTTGATCCGGCCAAGGCGCCACCGGTCACCCGACACGATGCCGTGGTCTTGCCTCCCGATCCTCCACCCGGTCCGCTGCGGCCGCTGGGTGAATGGCTGAGCCGCCATTCCCACTTCTTCCGTTGGGTCGATCCGCGCGTGCGGCTGGCTGCACCGCGCTTGGCGGCTTTTCTCAGCCGGATCGGTCTGCTCAAGCCGGGCCAAGAGATCCGTCTGGTGGCCCAGGGACCCGATTATGTCCCTCTGGCCTATAACGTCTATCGCACCCGGCCCGACGCCGACTGGCAGGCGGCCATGGACATCAGTCGGGCGCTCTTCGCCGCCGTGCGCGATGAGGCCCATGCCATGGGCGCCGACATGATCGCCGTCCTGGCCAACTCCCCCGAAGAGGTTTATCCCTTTTACTGGAAACGTATCGAGGCCCAGTATCCCCGCATGCGCGGGCAGGATTGGTCGCTGGAGGCCCCCCATCAGCGGCTGTTAAGCATCCTGGCCGCCGAGCGCCTCCCTGCCCTGGACCTGCGACCCGCCTTCCGCGAGGCTTATGCCCGCACCGGGCGCATGCTGCATTTTGCCGTAGACGGCCATTGGACGGCGGCAGGCCATACCGTGGCGGCCCAGGCCCTGGCCGATTTCATCCTCGGCCTTGGTCTGTTGCCGGGATCTCCCTAGCCTCGGCCGGCGCCGACGGCAGAGCAGCGATGCCCATCCACAACCTGGCCTCCCTTTCCTGGCAATTGGCCCCTACGGCTCGTCGTGGTTGGGCCGATCCGCTCGACGATCCCCAGCGCTTGCAGGACTGGTTACCGGCGCGCGTGCCCGGCACGGTGCAACGGGATTTGATGGCGGCCGGCCGTTTGCCCGATCTGACCGGCGTCCTCGATCTGGAAGCGGTCTTGGCCGAAGTGGATGCCCAGGACTGGTGGTATCGCGTGGAACTACCGGCCGCCGAACCGGGACAACGGTTTTGGCTACGCTTTGCCGGTATTGACTATTTTGCTGCCGTCACCGTCAACGGCGTGGAGTTGGGACGGCGGGCCGGCATGTTTGCGCCCCGGGAATGGGAAATCACACCCTGGTTGCAAAACGACCCGGCTACGCTGGCCGTGCGCCTCTGGGGCGGGGGGAGCCTGCCGCGCTGGCCGCGTACCCGGCGATGGCGGTTGGCGCGTTGGCTGTTCGAGCGCTGGCAGAACGGCCCACCGCCCTTTGATGACCGTCTACTCAGCCTCAAGGCGCCGGTGCATTACGGTTGGGACTTCGCGCCACGGCTATTGGCCATCGGCATCTGGGACGACGTTACGTTGCACGCCGCCGTCGGGGTGGGCTTTCGCGATGTCTGGGCCAGGGCTACGTGGGGGCCGGAGTACGGGCTGATGCTTCACCTTGAGTTGGATGCCGACCGTGCCCGCAAGGTGACCCTGGTCGCCGGCTTGCGGCCTGTCAATTTTACGGGCGAAGCAGAACAGAGCGCCGTCTGGTCGTTTTCGGTACCGGCCGGTTATAGCCGGCGCACCGTGCCTTGGAGGCAAGCCCGTCTGCGCCCTTGGGCGACCCACGACCGTGGCTTTCCTCACCTCTATCACCTGCGTCTCGATTTGCACGACGAGCAGGGTCGGTTACTGGATGCGATCGAAACCCCGGTCGGCGCCCGTACCATCGGTTGGCAGGGCGATGCCGGGCAGATGGGGCCTCTGGTCCTCAACGGCGAACGGCTGTTTTTGCGCGGGATCAACTGGGTACCGCTCGATCTGCTCCGAGGCGCCGAAGACGAAGAGGACCGCTACCGTCATCTCTTGCACCAGGCCCGGGCAGCCGGTGTCAATGCCGTGCGCGTGTGGGGCGGCGGCGGTCGCGAGCGCCGCTTTTTCTACAACTTATGCGATACGTTGGGCCTGCTGGTATGGCAAGAGATGCCCATCGCTTGTGTCTTCTTCGATCGGCTTCCTCAGGATCGGGCTTTCCTGGCCCTGGTCCAACAGGAAGCCCGCGGCCTGATCCGGATGTTGCGCGGGCATCCCTCGCTTTTCGTCTGGTGCGGCGGGAACGAATGGGGACCGCGGCGCCACCGCCGGTTGGCGGCGACACTGAGTCGGATAGCCGCCGTCGAAGATCCCGGCCGACGCTGGCTGCCGGCTTCGCCGGGTCCGGGTGACAGCCACAACTGGCAGGTGTGGCATGGCAAAGCCTCGCCCTTGGTCTACGCGCGCGATCCGGCGCCGCTGCTGAGCGAGTTCGGTCTGGCCGCGCCGCCCGATCGGGCCCATCTGGCCCGCCTGCTGCCGCCGGAGGCGTTGTGGCCGCCCGGCCCGGCCTGGCAACAACGGCAGGCCGAACCGGACAAGCTCTGGCACTACGCCCGTCTGGTGAATCCTGCGCTGTCGGTTTTATCCGCACCGGAAGCCTTCATCGCCGCCTGTCAGCAAGCGCAGGCGCGAGGGCTGCAGGCCGGCATCGAGGCCTATCGCCTGCGCAATGAGGCGGTGGGTTGTTTTCTGTGGCAGTGGAACGAACCCTGGCCGGCCATAAGCTGGAGCATCTTCCCCTATCGCGGGCCGGCCAAGGCCGCCTATGGGCAGATTGCCCGCTCCTATGCGATTCTGGCGCCGCTGGCCCGGCTTGCCGAGGACACGATCGAGCTATGGGTGGTCCATGATGGGCTTGAGCGATTCGGCCCATGTTGGCTCACCGTCCATCTCGACGGCCAACCCATCTGGGAAGGAGAGGTCACGCCGCCGGCCAACGGTCGTGTGCGGGTGGCGGTGTTGCCGCGGCGTCCTGGTCGCTTGTTGAGCCTGCGTCTGCGCGGGCCCGGTCTTGATCGGTCGAACGATTATCGGCTCGACCTCTGGCCTGCGCCCGACACACCCTCGCCGCTCGGCCGGCTGCGCCAACGGCTTAAGGCGCACCAGTTGCGTTGGTGATCGGCAGGTAGGGTGGCAAAGCCCTGCGCGACGGCTTGCGGTCACGAGGGTCGTGCCCAGACCACGAACACATCCCGGTCGGCCCGCAGGGACTCAGGAGAGAAGGCGCCGGAGATGGGGATGCGCGCGGCGCAAGCGATGGTGGCGTGACCGTCGCCACATCCGCAGGAGGCCGGATCGAGCGATTGGATAGGCCTCTGACGAGGACCGCCCAAGCCCCGGCGCGAGTCGATTACCACTCAGGCCACAGATTGAGATAGCTCAGCACACCAAGCGCCATGTTGTAGACGGCATGGAGGATGATGGCCGCACCGGTGTTATAACGCCGACGCACCCAACCCAGGACCAAGCCCAAGACGAAGACAACACCCGTGCTGAGGCTGAGGCCGTAGTTGCTGTGCAAAAGGGCAAAGATCACAGCCGTCCAGAAGAGACCAAAACGCGGCTGGAGCGCTCCCCGGACCAGGATTTCTTCACCCAACGCCGCTGCCAGGCCCAGGGTAAGGATGCCGGGGATGGATTCCATCAGAGGGCCGATCAGCAGTTCGTTGAGACGGCGAACTTCCTCATCGATCGCAAGGTTCAGCATGCCGCTCAGATAGTCCAACGGGATCAGCGCTGCGACCAGGGCCAGCGCCAACCCCGCCCCGATCACAGCCTGGCGCATACGGAGGCGTCCCAGGCCAAGCCGCGCCAGCGTCGCCGCCCAAGAACGCCGCAGGGGCCAGCCGACGCCGACGAAAGCCAGGACGATGAAGCCCAGGGTTTGCATCCAAAGGGTGCTGAGCGAAACGCGCCTTTGGTCGGCCGGCGCCAGGCTCAGGATATCGGCCAGGGTATCCAGCCCGATGGCCAGGGTAAAGCCCAGGTTGATCAAGACCAGCATCACGCACGAAAGGGCAACCGCATGGACGGCATTGGTGGGGTCAATGGGCATGACACGGGCCAGCAGACGTCGCACCGGCAACCATAGCAAGAGCAAACCACCGACGGCGGGCAGCCAGAGAGACAGCCCCAAGGCCGGTAAACGCTCGACAAACGCTTCGGCAGCGCCGACACCGCTCTGACGCAGGCTCTCGAGGAAGATCGCCCGCGCCTCCGGATCGCCGAGCAAAAACCCAAAGCCGACATGAAGCAACAGGCCGATGCCGCACAGACCCACCCAGCCGAAGGCCAGCAGGAGATAAGCCACCAAAGCCCACGGCCGACCGGATAGACCGACGCTGCGAACCTGCTCGGCTTTGTTGGCCAGGAGGAAAATGACCACAAGCGGTGCAAAAATCAAGGCGAGAAGGAGGGCATCCATGGGACACTCCGGCAATGAACGTAGCCTAAACGCTTTCTCGGCGGCAGAGGAGGAAATCGCTGCGGCAGACCGAAGGGGTCTCTTGCCGCAGGCGTTCCGCGAAGGGGGCGGCGATGATAGGGATACCGAAGGAACGGCGGAGGATTTCGTAGCCGCGTTGCCGCAACGAGGACCCTGACGGCGATGTCGTAGGGCGCAACAGGCATGGCGTGCGCGTCAGGTTAGGAGGCGGGACGATGACAGGGCTATTGTAGCATGCGGGAATGGCTTAGGCCCGCTGATGGTCTTTTGCCCATTCCGGGTACACAATGCTCATCACGAGCAGATCATGCCAACGGCCATGGCGCCATACGGCCTGCCGCAATCGCCCCTCGGTCACAAAGCCCACTTTTTGATAGGCCCGGATGCCACGCTCGTTCTCGGCAAAAACACGAAGGTAGATGCGGTGCAAGTTGAGTTGCTCAAAACCGTAACGGACCATGGTGGCCAACGTATCCTGGCCCAAACCCTGATCCCAAAGGCTCTTCTCACCGATGAACAGGCCAACTTCGGCGTTGCGGTCCTGATGATTCAGGTGGCTAAAACCGGTGCCCCCGACATGGCGGTCTTCGTAGGTGATGGCGAAGTTGAGCACGGTAGGGTCCTCGCTTTGACGCCGATACCAGGCTTCTTCCTGGGCCAGGCTTATGGGAAGATAGGCACCGAAGTACCTCAGCACATCCGGATCGGCCAGCCAGCGCACATAGTTGGGCAGGTCTTCGGGTACGATCGGCCGTAAAACGACCTTTTTACCGTAGAGCATGGTGTTCCCCCGGACAGATTCAACCGGCCTTAGGGCGGACGATGGCATCCGTCATCCGGGCCACACGGTAGTTGAGGCGCACATCATGCACCCGCACGATATCGGCCCCGCGCACAATGGCAACGGCCGTTGTGGCGGCCGTCCCTTCATCTCGCTCGTGCGGTGGCAGATCAAGGGTATAGCCGATGAACGATTTGCGGCTGGCACCGACCAGGAGCGGATAGCCTAGGGCCTTGATGGCATCGAGGCGGTTGAGCAGCTCCAGGTTTTGGGCCACGGTTTTGCCGAAACCGAGACCGGGATCGAGGATGATGCGATCGTCGGGGATGCCGGCCCGCGCGGCCAACTCCAGGGAGATGCCCAGCTCGCGTTTGATGTCCTCGATCAGGTTTTCGTAGGCGATGCCCACATAGCGACCGCCCAGACGAGGGTCAATCTGTGCCGCCTTCGGTGTCGAGCGATTGTGCATGAGCACGACGGCGGCGCCGGCCATCGCCACAACGCCGGCCAGGTCGGGGTCCAGACGCAGTCCCCAGACATCGTTGATCAGATCGGCGCCGGCTTCCAGGCAGGCCGATGCGACGACGGCCTTGCTCGTGTCCACGGAAAGGGGCACATCGGTGAGCTGGCGCAGCTCGCGCAGGACGGGCAGGACCCGGCGCAGCTCCTCCTCGGCCGGAACCGGTTGCGAGCCGGGGCGTGTGCTCTCGCCTCCCAAGTCGAGCAGATCGGCACCTTCGGCCAGCATGGCCTGGGCCAGGGCCAGGGCTGCCGCCACAAAGTCGGTCTGACGCAGGAGGCCGTCACCGGAAAAGCTATCGGGCGTGAGGTTGAGGATGCCCATGATATAGGTCCGGCTGCCCCAGACAAACTCGGTCTGGCGCAGACGCAGGCGTGGGGCAACGGTGAAACTCATGGCCGGTCGGATAAAGGCGAACGCCGAGGGAAGGCGCAGAGGTCATTGAGCACGCAGCTTGCACAGCAGGGGCGTCGTGCCTGACAGACAAGGCGGCCGTGCCGGATAAGATTGAGATGGAGCGGGTAAAACCATTCGGGTGGGGCGTGAGCCTCCACAAGCGCCATCACCTGGTTGGGGGTGGCGCGCTCCGAGACGAGACCCAGCCGGCGCGCCACCCGATGGACATGGGTATCCACCGGAAAGGCCGGCTGACCAAAGGCAAAAAGCAAGAGCACCGAGGCCGTTTTGTTGCCTATACCCTCGTATTGGGTCAGCCGGCGCCGGGCTTCGGCGACCGGCAACGCCGCCAGATGGCTCAGGTCGAAATGGCCCTGTTCGTCATACAGACGACGGAGGAGCTTCTGGATGCGCGGCGCTTTTTGCGTTGCCAAACCGCCGGAGCGGATGACCGTGGCCAGTTCGATTGTCGGCGCCGTCATCACCGCTTCCCAGTTCGGATAAGCGGCCCGTAGCGCGGCGAAAGCACGGTCGGCATTGCGGTCATGGGTGTTTTGGCTGAGGATGGTGAGGATCAAGCCGGCAATCGGATCGTGTTCGGAAGGTCGCCGGACAGGGAGACCGTAGACGGCGGCCAGACGCTGATGTACCGTCGCGAGGAGGGTGGAGGGGGTGTCAGCGGAAGCGTCCACGTCGTCGTATTATACGGCGATGACGGCGGCGAAGCCAAGAGAAGGGCTCGGTTCTATCTTTCGAACGTTCGAACGTTAAGACGTTTGAACGTGCCTGCTGCCCTCTCGCACCAACACACTTGGGAACCGAGTGAATTCTTGACAAGTCCGTTAAGATGCCATAAACTGTTATCAAACGATTGCGCAATCGTTTTTTCGTGGCGATGACGGAAGGAAAGCCATGCCCAGACACCCGGTAACCATTCGCGACGTAGCGCAGCGAGCCGGTGTTTCGACCAGCACGGTCTCCCATGTGATCAACGGCACGCGCTTCGTTAGCCCCGAGCTTACCGAGCGGGTGCAGCAGGCGATGACCGAACTGCGCTATCAACCGAACGCCGTCGCCCGCAGCCTGCGACGTCGCGAAACCCTGACCCTGGGCATGGTGGTGCCGGATAACGCCAATCCGTTTTTTGCCATGATGGCGCGGGCGGTTGAAGATGCCTGTTATCGTCAGGGTTACAGCCTCATCCTGACGAATTCCGAAGGCGATCTGACCCGTGAACTGACCAACATCAACGTCCTGGTGGCCAAACAGGTGGATGGGCTGATTCTGGCAGCGGTGGGGTTGGGAAGCCGGGAGTTGCAACGGGCGTTGCGTCAGGTACCCACGGTCGTCGTGGACCGTGAGCTATCCGGCATTGCCGCCGACATGTTGCTGGTGGACAATCTCGACGGCGGGTATCAGGCCACCCACCATCTCATTGCCTTGGGCCATCGTCGCATCGGCTGTATCACCGGACCGTCGATGACAACGCCCAGTGCCGAACGCGTGACCGGTTATCGCCGCGCGCTGAGCCAGGCCGGACTTCCCTACGATGAGGCGTTGGTGGTGCGCGGGGATTTCCAGTTTGCCGGTGGCTACGAAGGTGCCCAGGCGCTCCTGACATTGCCCGAACCGCCTACGGCCATTTTTGCCTGCAATGACCTGATGGCCGTCGGCGCCATTGCGGCGGCGGCAGCCTTGGGCCGCCGCGTGCCTGACGATCTCAGCGTTGTCGGTTTTGATGATACCATCCTGGCCGCCTATATCACACCGGCCTTGACCACGGTCGCGCAACCGATTGCCGAAATCGGCCGTCTGGCGACCGAAATGGTGCTGCAACGGGTTCAGGCGCCAACCGCTTCCCCGACGCGTCGTGTTCTGCCGACGCAGCTTGTCATTCGCCAATCCACTCGTCCCCTTCCGGTCTCCTAACGTCGCGTTCTTCCTCCCGGAGCAAATCAGGATGGCACGCCCGCTCGTCGTTCTCGGCAGTCTCAACATGGATCTGGTCATCCGGGCCCCGCGACATCCGCGGCCCGGTGAGACCCTGATCGGCAGCGATTTCGGCACATTTCCCGGCGGCAAAGGCGCCAACCAGGCCGTGGCCATCGCCCGCCTGGGCCAACCGGTCATGATGATCGGCTGTGTGGGCCGCGATGCCTTTGGCGATGCCCTCATCGCCACCCTGCAGGCTGCCGGTGTGGATACAACCGGCGTTAGCCGTAGCGATGCGGCCACCGGTGTGGCCTTGATCACCCTCAGCGCGGCCGGGGAAAACACCATCGTCATCGCCCCCGGCGCCAACGGCACGGTTTCGCCGGAGCTCGTGCGCAGCCATGAGGCGCTCATTGCCGAGGCGACAGCGCTTCTGCTCCAATTGGAGGTGCCTCTGCCGGCGGTCGAGACGGCCATCGGCCTGGCCCATGCCCACGGTGTGCCTGTCATTCTCAATCCGGCGCCTGCCCGCACCCTGCCGACCACCCTGATGCGGCAGGTGGATTATCTCATCCCCAATCAACACGAGGCGGCTTTGCTGACGGGTTTGTCGGTCCATACGCCGGAAGAAGCCGAAACGGCGGCCGCCATGTTGCGTCGGAGCGGCGTGGGTGTTGTGGTGCTCACCCTGGGCGAGCAGGGCGCCTTGGTGCTGACGGATAAGGGCCCGGAAAGGGTATCCAGTTTCCCGGTCGAGGTCGTCGATACAACCGCCGCCGGCGATGCCTTTGTCGGTGCCTTTGCCGTGGCCCTGAGCGAGGGACGGACGCCGGTCGAGGCGGCGACCTGGGGCTGCGCTGCCGGGGCGCTGGCTTGCACCGTGTTAGGCGCCCAGCCTTCCTTGCCTTCGCGGGAGGCCGTTATGGCTCTGTTGGCTGCCGGTGGCGGCGGCTCGTAAACGACCGTGACCCGGTTTGCGGTGGCTGCATCGTTGGCGTTTTCTTTCCCTTCCTATCCCGCCTATGAAGAAACTCGGTCTCCTCAACGTTCCCCTTTCCGAAGTCATCGCCGGCATGGGTCACCGGGATAGTCTCGTCATTGCCGATGCCGGTTTACCTATTCCGGCCGGTGTGCGTCGTATCGACCTGGCCGTCCGTCCCCGGCTCCCTCGGTTTCTCGATGTGGTGGAGGCCGTGCTGGAGGAGTTGGCCGTCGAAGAGGCCGTGGTCGCCACCGAAATGGCAGAACGCAGTCCGAAGCTGCGATCCGAATTGGCGCTTTTGTTGCCGTCTGTGCCCTTGCGTGCCGTACCTCATGAACAGTTCAAGGCCCTGACGGCTCAGGCCAGGGCGGTGGTTCGCACGGGTGAGTTCACGCCCTATGCGAATGTCATCCTCATCGCCGGAGTCGTGTTCTGATGGACGTGGCCGTGTCCGAGCGCCTGCGGACCCGCGAAGCCCTACGCCGCTACGGGCTGGTGCTGTCGTTTTTGCTGCTCTGCCTGGCTTTGACGTTGCTTTCCGACCGCTTTTTGACCGTTTCGAACCTGCTCAACGTCCTGCGCCAGGCCACGATCAACGGCATCATCGCCGTGGGCATGACCTATGTGATCCTTACGGCCGGGATCGACCTTTCTGTTGGTTCGGTGTTGGCGTTGGCAACGGTGGTGGCGGCCGGCCTGATGCAGGCAGGATGGCCGGTCCCGGTGGGCGTGCTGGCCGGTTTAGGGGTGGGCACGCTTCTGGGGCTGATCAACGGCTTTATCATTGCCCGGGCCGGCATACCGCCGTTTGTCGTTACCCTGGGCATGATGACCGTGGCCCGTGGATTGGCCCTGACCTACACTCAGGGACGGCCGATCACGGGACTTCCCGACCGTTTCACGTTCCTGGGAGCCGGTTTTCTCGGCCCCATTCCCATGCCCATCCTCGTTTTTGCCATCGTGTTCGGCCTGGGCTATGTTGTTCTCAACCGTACCGTTTTCGGCGAATGGGTGTATGCGCTAGGCGACAATCCCGTGGCCGCACGGCTGGCGGGTTTGCCTACTCGTCACGTCACGGTTCTCGTGTACGTCATCTCGGGGTTTCTTGCGGCTCTGGCCGGTCTGATTTTGGTGGCACGACTCAATTCGGCGCAACCGACGGCCGGCCTGGGCTTTGAATTCGATGCCATCGCTGCCGTCGTGGTCGGCGGCACCAGCTTTGCCGGCGGTGAAGGCGGTCTCTTCGGCACTCTGCTCGGCGTGCTTATCATCCAGGTCCTCAATAACGGCCTCAACCTCCTCAACGTCTCCCCTCTGTGGGAAGGCGTTGTCAAAGGTGTGGTGATTGCCGCAGCTTTGCTGCTTCATCGTGCTATTCGCTAATCAGACAAACGATTACTTGTGTAAATCTTCATTCTTTTGCTGTTTACACTTCTCGTTGATTTCAGGAGGATTTCCCATGAAACGCAACTTGTTAACGATACTAGGGGCGGTACTGACCCTTAGCTTGCTGCTGGCGTCTTGTGCGCCGGCCACCCCGCCTCCGGCACCCACGGCAGAGCCTACCCAGCCACCGGCCGCCCAACCGCCGGCCGGTGAGATCACCCTTGGGCTGGCCCTTTCGACGTTGAACAACCCGTTCTTCGTCACGCTCAAGGAGGGTGCGGAGAAGGAGGCAGCGGCGCAAGGCGTCAAGCTCATCGTCGTGGATGCGCAGGATGACCCGGCGAAGCAGGCCGCTTCCATCGAGGACCTGATCAACAAGAAGGTCAGCGCCTTGTTGATCAACCCCACGGATGCCGATGCCATTGTGCCCTCCATCCAGAAGGCGAATGCGGCAGGGATTCCCGTGTTCACCATCGACCGAGGGGCTTCGGGTGGTGAGATTGTGTCGCATATTGCCTCGGACAACGTGGCCGGTGGACGGATGGCGGCGGAGTTTCTGTGCCAGGCGATTGGTGGGAAGGGCAACGTGGTGGAGCTGCAGGGGATAGCCGGGACCTCGGCGGCGCGTGACCGGGGACAGGGTTTCAACGAGTGGATGAAGGCGAATTGTCCGGGAGCGACGATTGTGGCCCAGCAGACGGCGGATTTCAATCGGGCGAAGGGTTTGCAGGTGTTCGAGAACATTCTGCAGGCCCAGCCTGAGATAGCCGGGGTTTTCGCCCACAACGACGAGATGGTGTTGGGCGCCATTCAGGCGGCCGAGGCGGCCAAGCGCACGGGCATCGTCTTTGTGGGTTTTGATGCGATTGACGATGCCGTGAAGGCGGTCGAGGAGGGCAAACTGGCGGCGACGGTGGCGCAGCAGCCGGCGGAGATGGGTCGGTTGGGTGTGGTCACGGCCGTCAAGCACCTCAAAGGCGAGAAGGTCGAACCCTTCATCGGCGTGCCCCTGAACCTGGTGACGGCCAAGCCTGCGGCAGCGCCGGCCGGTGAGATCACCCTTGGGCTGGCCCTTTCGACGTTGAACAACCCGTTCTTCGTCACGCTCAAGGAGGGTGCGGAGAAGGAGGCAGCGGCGCAGGGCGTCAAGCTCATCGTCGTGGATGCGCAGGATGACCCGGCGAAGCAGGCCGCTTCCATCGAGGACCTGATCAACAAGAAGGTCAGCGCCTTGTTGATCAACCCCACGGATGCCGATGCCATTGTGCCCTCCATCCAGAAGGCGAATGCGGCAGGGATTCCCGTGTTCACCATCGACCGAGGGGCTTCGGGTGGTGAGATTGTGTCGCATATTGCCTCGGACAACGTGGCCGGTGGACGGATGGCGGCGGAGTTTCTGTGCCAGGCGATTGGTGGGAAGGGCAACGTGGTGGAGCTGCAGGGGATAGCCGGGACCTCGGCGGCGCGTGACCGGGGACAGGGTTTCAACGAGTGGATGAAGGCGAATTGTCCGGGAGCGACGATTGTGGCCCAGCAGACGGCGGATTTCAATCGGGCGAAGGGTTTGCAGGTGTTCGAGAACATTCTGCAGGCCCAGCCTGAGATAGCCGGGGTTTTCGCCCACAACGACGAGATGGTGTTGGGCGCCATTCAGGCGGCCGAGGCGGCCAAGCGCACGGGCATCGTCTTTGTGGGTTTTGATGCGATTGACGATGCCGTGAAGGCGGTCGAGGAGGGCAAACTGGCGGCGACGGTGGCGCAGCAGCCGGCGGAGATGGGTCGGTTGGGTGTGGTCATGGCCGTCAAGCACCTCAAAGGCGAGAAGGTTGAACCCTTCATCGGCGTGCCCCTGAGCCTGGTGACGAAGTAAGCGAACCGCAAGGCCGGGGTAGGCCCGCTCTACCTACCCCGGCCTTCTCCCCTTCCCGCCATGCCTTCTGCTCTGCCGATCTTCGGTTCGGCTCATGACCGGCCGGCCCCGGTTAGCGGTCCGGCAGGGATGTGCTCGGAAGGTTCTCCCCCGGTTTTCTGAGATTACCGTGCCCGAAGACACCCCCCTGTTGGAAATGCGTGGGATCGCCAAGGCGTTCCCCGGTGTGCAGGCGCTCAGCGATGTTTCGTTCACCTTGTATGCGGGTGAGATCCACGCCCTGGTGGGCGAAAACGGCGCCGGTAAATCCACGTTGATGAACATCCTGACCGGCGCCGTGCCCAAGGATGCCGGGACCATCCTGTTGCGTGGGCGGCCGGTCGAAATCACCGATCCACGACGGGCCATTGAGCTGGGCATTGCCATTATCCATCAGGAATTGACGCTTATCCCCCACCTGACCGTAGCCCAGAACATCTATCTGGGCCGCGAACCGCGCGGGCGTCTACCCGGCACGGTGGATTGGGCGGCGCTCAACCGCCAGGCCGAGGAGCTGCTGGCGCGTTTGGGCCTCGATCTGCGGCCGACAACGCCGGTGGCCGAGCTGTCCATTGCCCAACGACAGATGGTGGAAGTGGCCAGGGCGTTGTCCCTTCATGCCGACATCATCGCCATGGACGAGCCGACCTCGGCTCTGAGCGAACGGGAGGTGGAGACGCTGTTCGGGTTTATCCGTCAGTTGCGCCGTGAAGGCGTTGGGTTGATCTACATTTCGCATCGCATCGCCGAGGTCTTCGCTCTGGCCGACCGCGTTACGGTGCTGCGCGATGGCTGCCATGTCGGGACGGCGCCGGTGCAGGCGGTGGACGAAGCCCAGATCATCCACTGGATGGTGGGCCGCACGTTGGGCGAGCTGTATCCCAAGACTTCGCAGCCGCAGCCGGAGGTGGTCCTGAAGGTGGAGGGGTTACGTCGCAAGACCGATTTGCAGGATGTCAGCTTCGAATTGCATCGGGGCGAGATTCTGGGTCTGGCCGGCCTGGTTGGCGCCGGTCGTACCCATGTGGTCCGCGCGCTGTTCGGGGTGGATCCGGTAGAGCGCGGGACGATCTGGCTGGAAGGCCGTCGGGTGCGCATCACCTCGCCGCAGGAGGCCATTCGTCTGGGCATCGGTCTGGTGCCCGAAGACCGCAAGGCCCAGGCGCTCTTTTTGGGTATGGCCGTGCGCCAAAACATCACCATCACGCGGCTGCGCGACCTCAGCCGTCTGGGTTGGATTGACCGCCGCCGCCAGGATGAAAGGGCGCGGCAATATGTGGAGGAGTTGCGCATTCGCACCCCCAGCCTGGCACAGCGCCTGCGCCATCTCAGCGGTGGCAATCAGCAGAAGGTGGTCATTGCCCGCTGGCTCACGCTCAATCCCAAAGTGTTGCTCCTTGATGAACCGACTCGTGGGGTGGATGTGGGCGCCAAAGTGGAGATTTATGCGTTGATGAGCGCATTGGCCGCCCGTGGGGTGGGGATTCTCATGATTTCTTCGGAGTTGCCGGAGCTTCTAGGGGTGTGCGACCGTATTTTGGTCATGCGTGGGGGCCGGTTGGTAGGCGAATTCGACCGGGCCGAGGCCATCCAGGATGCCATTATGACCCTGGCCACAGGAGGCACACGGTCATGACAGGTGACGGACGTTCGCGTCTCCGGCGATGGCTACGTCCTGCTCCGGGGACCGAGGGTAGGCGTCGTTTCATCCCCGTCCTCATTTTGCTGGGATTGAGCGCCGGCATTGCTCTGCTCAATCCCACCTTTCTGACCCCGGCCAATGTGATCACGGTGGTGCTGCAGGCCTCGATTTTGAGCATCGTTGCCATCGGCCAGACTTACGTCATCCTGACGGCCGGGATCGACCTGTCGGTGGGCTCGTTGGTGGCCTTGGGTGGCGCGCTGGCGGCAGGTTTGGCGGTCAAGGCAGGTCTGGGCACCTATCCTGCCATCTTGCTGACCTTGCTTGTCGGTGTTGGCTTGGGAGCGATCAGCGGTTTACTTGTGGTCAAGGGCAATATCCCGCCTTTCGTGGTTACCCTGGCGATGATGGCCATTGGGCGCGGATTGACCCTGGTCTACACCCAGGGTCGGCCTATCGCCGGATTGGGGGCCGATTTCATTTTTTGGGGCACCGGTGAGGTTCTCGGTATTCCCATGCCGGTGTGGATTATGGCCGTGGTGGCCGTATTGGCGACTTTGTTGCTCACCCAGACGCGCTTTGGTCTGTATGTGCGCGCCATCGGCGGGGGCGGTGAAGAGACGGTGCGTCTGGCCGGAGTGCGGCCGGGGATCATCAAGTTGAGCGTTTATATGCTGAGCGGGTTTATGGCCACTCTGGGCGGCATTTTACTGGCTGCACGGCTGTGGTCGGCGCAACCGAACGCCGGCATCGGTCTGGAACTGGACGCCATCGCCGCCGTTGTGTTGGGTGGTGCCAGCCTGTTCGGCGGTATCGGCGGCATCGGCGGTACCCTGCTCGGTGCCCTGCTCATCGGCGTGCTGAGCAACGGCATGAACCTGCTGGAAATTCCCTCTTACTATCAGCAGGTGGTCAAGGGCATGGTGTTCGTCCTGGCCGTGTTGCTCGATTTCGCCACCCGCCGTCGGCCGATGCCGTAGGGGCATGGGTGTAGCGTTGTCCCATATGGCAATGCTTCCGGCGTAGGGTTAGGCAGGTCGATCCGTGACGCACACGACGTCAGCGATCGTCCGGATTACGGGAGCAGCAGGTGCAAAAACTCCTCCTCCGCTTCGCGAGTCCACTCCTTGCCGTGCTTCAAGCGGGCATAGACCGTCGGCAATTTGTCCCGCAGGTCGGGGAGAGCCGTGAGGGGAAAATCCCGAATCTGCGGCCAGATGATCACTTTGCCGGGGAAGGCGGCCTCCTGTACGGCGCGCAGACCGTCTTTGGCGGCACTGAGCGAGCCGATGGCGGCGACCGAACGATTGGGCGAAAGTTCGCCGCTTTCGGTCTCCTGGAGCATCAACCGCAGGTCTTCAATGGAAGAGGCCGAATGGCCGATCACGCGAACGTCTTTGCGGTAGGTATCGTTCAGGTCGAGGGTGGCCATCGTCCCCCGCGCCACGCCGGCGAAGACGTTCATGACCCCGCGCAAGGCCAGCCAGGCGCTTGCCTCGGCAATCACCGCCGGCACCGGTGCCAGGACGATGATGTCGTCAAAACCGCTCTGCCGGAAGGGGGCCATACCCGCGGCATAGCTATCTCGTTCCAGGGGATTTAGGCAGATCAACTCGATACCCTTCGCCCGAGCTTCGGCGGCATAGGAATCCCATAGGTCGTGCAACCGCAGGGGACTGACATCGGTGCAGACGATGACGGCAGGTCCGTTGGGTTTCTGGATGGCGCGCTGGACATGCATCCGGCCTATCGGTCCGCCAGCGCCGACAAACCAGGCCCGTCCCCCCGGCTTCAGAGCAGAGCGGACGGGGATATCGCTGTAGGCGCGGGCTATGTCAGGACTGCGCGTGCCCACATACAGCCACCGATTGTAATGCACACGGCCGATATCCACCTGGACCGGCCGCGCCAAAGGCTCCGCTGCCCCGGCCATGACCAGGACAACGATGCCGAAATCGGCCAAGTGCGGGCTGACGATTTCGATCAGCTCCGGCGTGGCGCCCAAAAGGACGATATCATCGATGGGAGTGACGGGCGGATGGCGGATATCATCGACTTCTATCACCTCGACCCCTAGAGAACGGGCTCCGGCCCGCAGCCAGGCCTCCAGGTCGGGGGGCACATCTGTCAACAACACACAACGCGGATGCGAGGCCGCATCGAAACCGGCGCTGAGGGTGTATTCCTGGCCGGGATCGGCATGGGTGCCGATGATCCAGGTCACGCCGCCGGGCCGCAACCCGGTGCGGTATGTGAGCTCATAGGCAGCGGTAACGCAGGCCCAGGGTTCGGTCAGGGCCGCTTCGGCGTAGCCGGTGGTCGGTTTGACCGGAATCAGGTAGTTGCCGTGGTCGCCGTTGAGAATGCGTTGGTCGATGACGTTGTACTGGGACAACCCACCTTGAATCTCGTAGCCATAGGCATAACCCACGCCGTTGACGACGATATCGGCCTGGATGGTAAAACGGTCGCCAACCCGGTATTGGTCGCGCAAATGGGCGCCCACACCGACCACGGTCAGGGCGATTTCGTGACCGAGCACGATCGGGTTTGCGCGCATGTTGCGGTAAATGCGGGGGTGTTTTTCACCCAGCCGGATGACCTTGATATCGGAAAAACACAGGCCCGTGGCATCGTGACGGACAAGCAACTCATCAGGACCGCAATGAGGCAACGGCACTTCGATGGGTTGGTCGTTAACCCCCAGGTTTTCCATACCGGCGCCATAAAGCGGCCAGAGGCGATGGGTGGCCGGAAGAGGACCGTCGGCCCGACGATAGGCAGCCAGTTTATCGTTCATGAGACAACCTCCCGGGAATGCGAAGCCATGAAAAAGCCGTTTGCGAAGACGGCTGGGTTTTCAGGGAGCAGGGAGGAAAGACGATGCCACTTCCGGCCAGGCAGGCCAACACGGCAGCGGGATTGGGTACCGACGGTAGCTATCGCAGCCGGGCTGTAGTCGGACTCCCAGCAGCCAGGTTGCGCAACGCCAACAAGGCCTGAGGTCGCCGGATCGGGGCAGAGGCATTGAGCTGATGACGCCATCGGATCAGCGTGGCAGGGTTGTTCCTGCGGTTTCCTCTAGCAGGTCGGCGGCCGCCGCGTTCATCTCCAATTGCGCTACCGTCTTACAACCGGGGATGACGGCGCTTACGGCCGGATGGCACAGACACCAGGCCAACGCCCATGTCGCCATCGGCACGCCTGCCGGCACCTCGGTGCGGCGGATGTGTTCGACCTCGGCCAACCGCGCCTGGACGGTCTCCGGCGGATAGGACGAGCGCACGTCGTCGGGAACTTGGAACACGTCGCCGGGGTGATACTTGCCGCTCAGCAACCCACTGGCCAGGGGAACTCGGGCCAGCACACCCAAATCATGGGCCTGACAGGTGGGCAAGGCCCGCGCTTCGGCCTGACGGTCTAGCCGGTTGTAGACGATCTGGATGACGCTGGCGCCCACGGCCGTGGCCCGCTCGATTTGGTGCATGGGGTCCCCTTTGGAGCTGACCGAGATGCCCAGATGGCGGATTTTGCCGGTTTCGACCTGACGACGAAGCATGGCCCATAGCTCGTCGTTATCAAACGCAGCGTTGCCGCCGGAATGGAACTGGTAGAGGTCAATGACATCGGTGCGCAAGGCGCGCAGGGAGGCTTCGAGCTGGGTCTGCACATCGGCCGGGTTCCAGCGGTCTTCGCGGCGCAAATGCCCTGCCCACCGAGGGCCGAACTTGGTGGCCAGGATCCAGCGCTCGCGACGGCCGACCAGGGCCTGCCCGATCAGGGCCTCGGCATGATGATCGCCGTAGCACTCGGCCGTATCGATCAGGTTGATGCCCAACTCGGCCCCGCGTTCGAGAATGGCGGCCACTTCGGCTGCGCTGAAGGTTTTGCCCCATTCGCCGCCGAACTGCCAGGTGCCAATGCCGATGACCGAGACCCACAATTCGCTGCGTCCGAGACGACGATAGCGCATAAAACCCGTCTCCCTTCACAGACTCTCGAGTTGTTGCCGCCGATACAACTCATCGGGTCGGGTGTGGACGCGGTTGACGTGTTCGGGGGCCAGGAAATGGGGACCGCCCAGGCTATAGGTCCCGATGAGGATGCGGGCGGCCTTCACGGCCATGGCCGTGATGTTGGCCACCTGGGTGGCCGTAGCGGCCAGGGCAACGAAACCGTGGTTTTGCAGGTAAATGCTCTTGGGGGGTTCGCCGTAGGTGTCCAGATAGCGGCGCAAACCATCACGCACGGCGAGGGCCAGGGGCAACCCCGGATCCACATAAGGGACCAGCATGGGCGCCACGCCGCACACGACGATTTCATCGGGGAAAAGCCGCCCTGCCAGGGCCTGGGCAAAGGCGTGCGAGCATGTGATAGCATTGATGGCCGTGGGATGGGTGTGGCCGACGAAGTGCACGCCCGGCAACTGCAGGCACACGGCATGAAGCACGGTCTCGACCGAGGGATGCCCGCCGGCATGGGGTTCGATCCTGGCCGCCGCCAGGGCCGTGCGGACCCCGGCATCATCAAGGGGAGGACCGTCCAGCAGGGCCAGGATGGGATCGAAACGGACCCGCACAAAGCCGTCAGGGCCGATGCCGGCCATGGCGCGACCGCTGGCTTTGACCCAAAAGCTATGCGCATCGGCCCGGGCCGAGGTATTGCCTTCGGCCAGGATGACACAGTCGTTTTCCGGCAGGGCCAGATAACGGGAAAGGGCCACCAGTTCGTCGAGGATGGTCATGTTCATCCCTTTCATTGTAGTCTCGAAACTGGGCGAACAAAAAACGCAAGGCCCGACCATGCCGATCACCCGTCGTAAAGCCGCTTTTCTCGTTATCGTTGTGTCCTTTAGCTCATATTCAGACTCCAGGCCATGGGGTTGGCCCTTTCGTTTCCCTTACCCCCTTTGTCCTCCTCTCCCTGCGACCTCGGCCGGGAAGGGGAGAGGCAAGCACGCTCCCCGCTTCGCCTGGGTTCGCAAAAAGCAACCGCCGGATCGGCGGGTAGCTTCTCAATGCAGGCCGGATGAGGCAGAAAGCCCGGTCCCCATCGACGTCGTGCCGTTGGTCGCCACGAAGATCAAACAGGTGGCGCAACCGGCCGGCAAGGCGCCTTCTGCCTCCGATCGGGCCAACCAGCAAGGCAGATCCGGTTGGCGATAGGCCGGGCATGACTCACGACGGGTGCGATCGCACCCGCGCAGGTGCCAGCAAGGCAACCCGAACACATCCACGGCGCCGGTCAGCCCTACCGGCCAGCCGCTCGGTTTGTCCGTCGGCCAAACCGGCGATGGTGGTTCCGCCATCACCGACGGTCGCTGCCGTCGCGCTTCGGCCTCCCAGCGGGCATCCAGGCGCCGTAGCCACCAGCCAACGGCCAGAACCAAAGCCAGAGGCAATCCCAGCCTCAGCAGAAACATGCCGATGATCACCAGGACATCGATCAGGACCTCCATCGTGCGCCTCCATGCCGAGCAATTGGAAACGGCCAAAACGGTTCAGGAGGAATAGAGCCGCTTGGTCTGGCTCTCAAAAATCACCAGCAGGCGAACGCCCAGATACCAGGCGAGGGCGGCTCCTGCCAGGATGCCCAGGGTCGAAAACCATTCCAGCGGATGCGGCCAATAGCTGCCGCCCTGGGGCGGGATTTGGGCAAACCAGGTGGCATTGAACCGGTTGGCGCCGATGCCCAGGATGATCAGAAGCGGCACCAGCCAGGTGAGCGAGGATCGTTGCCGCCAGCGCGGCCGCAGCAACAGCAGCAGGGGAACCATCCCACCCAGACCGACCTCAAACCACCACAGCCGGGCCATGGCCTGATCGGGCCATAACAGCGGCCATTTGCCCGCCACGACGACTTCACCGACCCGCAAGGCCAGATAAAGACCGCCGACAATGCTCATACCCTTCATCAGGCCGGCCACGACCTCCGGTGTCTCGCGACGGCCGCTGATGCGTGCGGCTATCCGATAGGTCAACAGGCTCACGCCCAGACCGGCCAGGATGGACGACCCATAGAACAGCAGCGGCAGCAACGGCGTGTACCAGAGGGGATGCAGGCGATGGGGCATGTTCAGATAGAGGGTGCCCAAAGTCGACTGATGCAGCGTCGAAAGCGTGACACCGATCACGGTAATCGGCGTGAGCAACCATCGGAACCAGCGGACCGGGCGGGTTCGGCCCAGCCGTTCGCACACACAAGGGCTGGTTTCGATCAGCAGGACGCTCGTGTAGAGCAATGCACACCAGCTAATCTCGAAGAGAGGCGAATGGACATTCCAGAAGAAGAGAAAGTGGTAGAAGCGGTCGGGGCGTCCCAGGTCGAGGACGAGCAGGAGCAGAACCGAGATATAGCCCATCAAGCCGGTCAGAATGGCCGGCCGTACCGCTTCGTGGAGCGAGCGGATGTGAAGGATATGGCCTGCGGCTGCCATCGTAAACCCGGCTCCTGACAGGGCGATGAGCAGAAAGTCAAAACCGATCCACAGGCCCCAGGGATAGGCATCACTCAGGGCGGTGGTCGGTCCCAGCCCCAGGGCAAGTCGGGCTACGCCGGCCAGAAGCCCAAGCAACGCTAAGAAGGCCAGAGAGGCCAGCAAAGGCCACTCACGACTGCCAAGGAAGGTCGGAATGGTGCGACGAAGAGTGGTGATGGCGGTGATCATGGCATCTTGTCCTGGTGGTTTGTCGCCGCAGTCCGGCGTTTGATGAGGAGATGGAAACCGGTGCTCAGCGTTGCCACGGTTAGGGCCACCAGCGGCGTCTGCTTCATGACGGTCTCGGCCAGTTCGGGTACGGCTGTATCGGGCAAGGCGGGGAAGCCCAACTCGGCAAAAGGCACATCCGATAGATAGAGTATCGACGTGCCGCCTGCTTCATGTTCGCCGTAAATGTGTGCAACATAGCGGTCAGGATTCGAGCGGATGCGCGCCCGCGCCTGTCGTAACAGGTCCCGACGCCGACCGAATTGCAAAGCTCCGGTGGGACAGGCCGCCACGCATGCCGGTGGTTGACCCTCGGCCAGACGCGCAGAGCACATCTGGCACTTGTGGATCAAACCCAGGGGATTTTGCCAGTCGTAGGTCGGGACTCCGAAGGGGCAGGCATACTGACAGTAGCGGCAGCCAATGCAGCGGGCGGCGTCGTACACCACCGGACCTTCGACCGTTTTGCGCAGCGCGCCCACCGTACAGGCCGGGACGCAGGCCGGATGCAGGCAGTGCATGCACTGATGCTTGACAAAAACGCGCGTGGCGTCGGTGCTATCGCCGGCGACCGTTTGCTCGGCGACAAAGGAGTAAGCGTCGCTGGCGAGCTTGGTGGGAACCTGTTCGGGATGGGGCAGCCGGTTGACCGTCTTGCAGGCCAAAGTGCACCGGTTGCAGCCGGTGCAGCGGGTCAGGTCGATGAGCACGGCCCAGGCATACTCGCTGGCGGGGCCGCGGGTGGCGGCGGCAGTCCGAGGTCCGACCAGCAACCGTTCGAGCCCCAGCCAGACCAGGGCTCCACCCAGCCATTGCAAGAACCGCCGCCGTGGGTGAAAGAAAGACGCGTTCATGAGCGACGGCTTCCTTTGAGAGCCAGGACGGTGAGAACGAAGACAATGCCCAACAAGCCACCCAGACCCAAGCCGATGCTCAGGCCCACAACAACCATGCCCTTCAGCGAGCGATTTTCTTGCTCCAGGGCCTGCACCCGTTGTCCCAGATCGGTGCTTGCCGTTCGCGGGGCAGCCAACTGTCGTTGTGCTTCGCGCTGGGTGGGGCCTAATTGTTCATGGATGGTTTGAGCATGGCAGCCAATGCAGGCCTTGGCATCGATTAGGGTAAACTGATGGCCGAGATGGCTCGCACCATAGGTCCGCGAGGCGTGACAATCAATACAGGTCACGCCGCCGGTATAGTGGGCTGTGTGGGTAAAACTGTCGATTTGTTCGGTATGACAGACACCGCACAGGATTTGGGTGCTTAGCCGAGTGTCCTGCGAGTGGGAGACATGACAGCTCGTGCAGCCGATTTTGTGTTGGGCATGACGGCTGTTTTGCCATTCGGCTGTCGTGTCGGCGTGACATGTCATGCATACCTCGGTCTCGGCGCTGAGCGGCATGACATCCTGCTCGGGGTGACCGGGAACATAGGCGCCGTGGCAGTTTTCGCAGGTCACACCGCTGCGGGCATGGGGCGATTGTCGCCAGGATTCTATCTCCGGCCAGTGACATTGCGTACACACAGTGCTTGCGGGTTGCTCCGGGCCGGCCAGGGCCACAGGGCTCAGGAGCAAACCCAAGGTCAACATCAGCGCGCTCAGCCCGGCCGGCACCATCCAGGCCGCGCGACGAGAAAGGGTCAGTAGGAACATGCTCCTCCGGACAAGGGCGGACGATGAACGCCTCTGCTCAAGGCGTATGGGGCCACAAACGACGCAGGCCCTGGCTCAGCAGCACCATCAACAGCACCGGCACGGCCAGGCGCAGGAGCATGTAGCTTATCAGGATGAGCAAACCGCTGCTATCGACGAACATGGGCAAAACCTCCTCTGAATCACAAGCTGTGTTATCCTTCTGCTCCCAGTGTGCTCGCCTAAGCCGCGGCCGGCAATCGGGTATCCACCCCAATCGCCAACCCATTCTCGACGCTTCTACCCGTGGGTCTTCATCCCATGCCCCCTGACCCGTTGCCCCCATCCTGCTATGCGGAATTCACCCCATCCCGATTTCCTGTTCCCCGAACACCTTGCTATTGGAAACCCCTGTTCGGCTTTAGTTCTTCTGCTTTCGTTTGCCTTCGGCGTAGGCGATGCGCTCGAGGATGGGAGGGTGGCTATAGGCGAACCACACGAACCAGGCCGGCGGTTCGGGATCGGCCAGGTTCTGGTTGGCCAAGCGGGTCAGCGCATCGGCAAAAGCGGTCGGGCCGGGGCCATGGGTCAGGGCGTAGGCATCGGCGCGACGTTCCTGGCGTCGCGAAAGCGCATGGAGCAGCGGCGTCGTCAGCATTCCGAAGAGGGTCAGGGCCAGCACCAACCAGGGAAACGCAGCCAGATCGGCCGGACCGGCATAATCGAAGCGCGCCACAGCCCAGGCCATCACCCGGCCGGCCAGCGCAAAGCCGGCCAGATTCACCACCGTCGCCACGGCGATCCCGCGCCAAAGGTCTTGATGGACATGATGGCCCAATTCATGGGCGAAGACGGCCAGGATTTCGTCCTTGGTGTAATGGGCCAGAAGGGTATCGCCCAGGACGATACGTCGAGTATGCCCTAGACCGCTCAACCAGGCATTGGCCGCCGTGGTCTTGCTGGACAAGTCGGTACGAAACACCCCACGCACGCGCGCACCGGCCGCCTCGGCCAACTGCCGGAGCTGTGTGGCCAGCGGTTCTTCCTGCAACGGCGTGAACCTGAGGAACAGAGGCATGATCAGCACCGGCGCCACCTGCACCAGGATAACACTGAACACCAGGTAGAACAGCCCCATCCACAGCCACCAGGTCTGGGGCGCCATGGCCAACAGCCGATAGAGCACCACCATCACCGGCAGGCCCAGGACGGCCGCCACCGCTGCGGCTTTGATCTGATCCATCAGCCAGCTCCGCCAGGATTGCACCGCCAGGCCAAAGCGGCGGGCAATCCGGTGCCGTAGCACCTGGAAGGGAAAACCCACAAGCCCGGCGCCCAGTCCGAACAGCCCCCCATAGAGCACCACGCGCAGGTCAAAACCGGCCACGTGGGCCGTCAACCAGGCCAGCCAGGGACCGTGGACGACGCCCCACCACAGGCCAAAATAGAGGGCGCCGACGGCCAGTTCCGGCACCAGGAGACGCCGTTGGACACGGGCATACGCGCGGGCCAGGGCCATACGTTCGGGGTCCAACCGGGGGCGTTCGGCCGGGGTCACGGTGCTCATGGCGACCATTGTAGCACCAAAAGGTGGCGATGCGCCGAGGGGAGACGACGAGACCCTAGGACGTTTTCGTTTCGCGACGTTCGGTCAGGGCGGCAAGGATCAGTTGGGTCACGTTGGCCGACCAGTGGGCCATGACGACCAGGAGCAAACTGTGGCGCCACAGAAACAGCGCGCTGAACACAAGCCCCACCACGGTCACCACGGCCACGCCCCACTCGCCCTGCGGCCGATGGAGTAGGCCGAAGTAGATGGAAGCGGCCACGGCAAAGAAGGCGACGTTGACATAAGGCGCAAAGCCACCCAACAACAGCGACCGGAAGATAAGCTCCTCCAAGACGGCCACGGGCAGCAGGGCCAGGATAACGGCCGGCCACTCGCGCAGGCGTCGGGGGCGGATGGTTTGCAAGACCACGTCGGAGTACCAATCGGGATGGTGACGACGCACCCACAGCGTAGGCGGCAGAATGAGCAGGGCGATCACCGGCCCGATGAGAAGGCCCAAAAGCCCATCGGCCACAGGCGTGGCCGGAAGCCAGCCCAACGCCGCCGCGCCGCGACCGCTGCTCAGTCCCAGGACGATGGCCAGCCCGATCACACCCAACCGCGCCAGGTTCTCGATGGGCAATAAGAGCAGATTGCTCTCGGGTCGCCAGACCTTGAGCAACTGACCGGTGCGATAGGTGGCCACAGAGATGAAGGCCAGGAGCAGGAGCAGGCCGATAACGAAGAGTGCCATCATAAGATGAACAGGCGATGTCGATGAAGCGAAGAGGCCCCATAGGGCGTCTGGTAAGGGTGAGGTGGACTTTTCGACCTGCTTGAGCTTGCCGTAAGGGTGATAGCTTTAGGGGCCCGGTCGGACTTGATAACGATAAGTGGCTATCTCGGTGGTGACGGGCGCCAGGGCCGAAATGGCCAAAATCACCTCCTGGCGAGGGTCGAGTTGTTGCAGACGCAACTCGCCCTGGCCATCGGGCCCGACTTCCATCCGTTCCACGCGCACGCGACCGTCGGCACCCGTCACGATGGCCTGTACCAGCCAGCGTTGGCGCAGAACGTTGTTGGTGAGCAACCAGCCTTCGGGCTGCCAATCCCCGGGACCCTCTTCAAAGTCGTCGAAATAGCCGATTTCGGGGATTTCGACATCGTCGATGAACATACCCGGCATGGTCACGGCGGCATCGGTGACGTACTCGAAGCGGATTTGGATGGGCTGCCCGGCAAAGGGCGTCAGATCGACCTCTTCCAGCACCCATTCGGCCCGCGTACGATTGCTTTTGCCGGTATAACCGGGCCCGTAGGCGTTGCCCTGGGGGTTTTCGCGGGTGGTACGGGCGGTTTCGAGGATGCGCCAGGTCTTGCCGCCGTCGGTGCTGACTTCGACATAGCCGTAATCCCAATTCTCCTCGATGTCGTACCACAACCGATAGCGCAAGGTGGCCTTGTCCACACCGCTCAGGTCCACCGGCAAGGTCAGGCGGGTATCCGATTCATCCATGCGGTGCGACCACCAGGCCCAGTAGCCGCTATAGGCATCGGTAGCGGCCAGGCGGGTCGTTGTGCTGCCGCTAAAGGTGATGGTCAGGTCGGTACTGCCGGGAAGACGGATGTAATCGGCTGCGTATTGGTGGACGTCGCCTTCGCCCTCGGCAGGTAAGGCGCTAAACTCGGCGGCCGTCGCCATGGGGTCGGGGTCGTAATCGGGATAGTGCCAGCGACCGTCGCCGGGCACAGGGTTATCGAGCCAGTTGGCCACGACCCAATCGGCGAACAGGTCATCGGCCGTGAGACCGGTCTTGAGATCGTGCAACACCGCATCGAAGGCTTCCAGGCCGTTGAGCGGATGGGCCACCAGGTCTTTGGTGGCTTCCTCGCCGAAGCGACCGAGGAAATAGTTCATAAACAAAAAGGCATTGCCGTAGTGGGCAAAGGATTCTTCGTTATCCGGCCAGGTCGTGAGCTGTACATCGGGGTTGGCGGCAAACACCTGGTCGGGACCCACGGTCTCACCGCTGCGGCGCATGCCGTTCAGTTGCACGGCCAGCTCGGAAAGCCCTTCGTTGACCCAGGTCTCCTCGTTCAAATCGTTGTACCAGTGGATCATGTGCTGGAATTCGTGGGCTAAAGTCATATCGTAGAACGGCGTTCCCGGCCGATTGTTATCCAGATTGATATAAAACATCTCCTTTTCGTTGGAATAGGGGTTGATCTTGCGGGAAATTTCATCGGCCGAGGAGAAATAGCCTGCCACGGTTTCGCCCATGCCGGTGGCATGGAGCACGTGGAGCCGAGGGTCGTTATCGATGCCGGGACTCCACTCGCTGCCGAAAAACTCCCGATTGGTGGGGTAGATGCGCTCGTCGAACAGGCGGGCCGAGCGCTCCAGGGCCCGTTTGTCTACCGGTTGGCCCACTTCGACCCACATGTACAGATGTCGACTTTTGACCACAAGCTCGGCCTGAATCTGGAAGTTTTCGTCGGTATCTGTATTCGCCACCCAGAAGGTCAGGACATCGCCCACGTTATAGCTGGGGGGTGTGGGGTTGACCACCAGCGGGATTTCCCCCAGCTCCGGGCGTAGCCGCGCGGCCAGATCGCGCTTATCGGCTACGGGCACCTCCATGCTCTCCAACAGGCTCTCGGTATCGCGGCCGGGAGGTGGCGTGGGGATAGGACGCGTGGGGGTAAGGATGCGGGGAGGCGTTGGGATAATCGGGGTAGGGGTGGAGAGCGGCGCCGGGGTAGGAAGCGAGCGGTCCAAAGTCCGCGGGGTAGCGGTGGGCAAGGGGGCAGGTTCACCCTGTCGCGCCAGTTCGCTGCCGAGCCAATAACCCAGCCCGCCGGCGAGGACGCTCACCAGACAACACAGAAACAAAACGAACAGAATAAAGATGAGGGTTAGAGCGTTGCGAGTCATAACCGGAGACAGAAAATCGAGCGAAGGGCTTAGGGTTGGACCCAGCAAGAGGCCGTCAGCGGGATGAGACCGCCGCCGGTTGCCCGCACACCGGCCGGCTCCAGGTCAATATAGAGCCGAGCACGGGGCCAATAGAACCAGGAATAGACCCGGAAGCACACGCGCCAGCGGCTGCCATCGGGATGTTGCCGTACATCTTCAACCGCCAGGCGGTAATCTGTCAAACGTCGGCCTTGCAATTGCCAGCGCCAATTGCGGGCTGCGTTGATGGCCAGGCGCTGGGCCGGCGGCGGCAGCTCCGGCTGGGGGGGCAGTAGCCATACCGGCGCCAGGGCCAGCGGCATGACCACGAGCAGCAAAACGTAGCCTACCCGCCAACGTCGCGAGCGACGCGACCATCCTCCCAGTTCGGCCAGGCGCACCACCAGCAGACTGCCGAGCAGGATAAAAGCCTGGTAGAACAGACTGTTGAGGACAAAACCGCGCGGATCAAAATAAAAATCGCCCAACGCATCTTGTCGCGCTATGGGCACAGGATGGCCTCGCCAGCCGGGACACAAACTCGGACAGCCAACCTGATAGGCGGGTACCTGGAACAGGAGCCCCGATAGATAGCTCAAGGCAAAGGCCAGGGGAATGCTCAACAGCAATCCGTTCCGGGCCCGGCGGCCACGTTGCGCCCACCACACTGCCGCCAGGGCGGCTGCCACCAGAAGCAAAGCCAGACGCCAGGGAGCCGACATAAGCGCTCAGGGTCGACAGGCGGCAATCGGTTCCAGCAATTGCGGCGCGCGGGTGCGGCCGTCAATGCCGTGCACCCACACGTTCGTACTGGCCTGCCGGCCCGGTATCTCCAGCCAGAATGACCAATGATGGTCCGGGTCGCGGGCCAGGCTGACATCTACGTTGTTGAATTCGTAGGTTGTGTAGACAAAACCCGATCCTGCGACCGTCCGCGGTTCCCCGACCATCAGGCGCCGTCCCACGCCGTTGTCCAGGGCTGCGACCAGCCACACTCGTTCAGGCAGATGCTCGGGGGCCAGGGCCAACTGGGTTCCCTGGGCGAAGAGCACGGCGCTAAGGTTGAGTAGATTCGCTTGTTCTACCGGCACGGGATTGTTTCGCTCGTCATGAGGCCAGGCCACGCGCAGGACGGCGTCAATGGCGACGGGGGCGGTGGTTGTCAGGCCGATCGGTTCGGGCGGATTCGGCAGGTAAGTACGGGCATCGGCAGCGTGGATCCAAACGGTGCTACGGCTTTCGATCGGTTCTGGTACCACCCGCACCATGAAGATGAGCTTGTGGGCCGGGTCTTGGGCCCAGGTCAGGTCTACATCGTTGAGTTCCCAGAAGGGGAAGGGATGGCCCTCCATGGTGCGTTGCGTGGCCAGTCCCAGGCGGTGCAAGGGTTGCGCGTCCTGGGCCATCCAGACCTCGACGGACGGCATCCAGGCGCAAGGGGGTACTTCTTGCGAACGGCTGGCATACAGGCGAATGCCCAAATTGCCCCTGGCAGCGGTTGTAACCGGTGCAAAATCGTGGGGCCAGAGGATCTCGATGCGGGCATCGACCTCAGGCGGCGGTGTTTGTGGACTCGGCGTCGTGGTCAGACGCAGTAATCCTCCATTGCCCGTACCGGCCACCAGGTCGGTGCCGACGGGGGCAAAGCTATAGACCAGGGTATCGCCCAGGTCGCCGGTGGCATCACGCCAGGTGCGACCCTGGTCGGTGCTGGTAAAAACGCCGCCACCGTCACGTCCGGCCCACCACGTCTCCGGTGGGCCCGGAGCGATAAAAAAGGCCAACAACTGAGGACCGACCGGGTTTAACGGCTGCGCCCCCTGCCATTGCGTTCCGGCCGGAATCCCGTTGTCGCGACGTTGCCAAGTGCGACCGCCATCGGTTGAAAGCAGAAGACCGCCCCAGCGTCGCCACAGGAGCAACATCTCGGCTCTGCTCGGATGGGCGATAAAGCCGGCGATATCCCCTTCTGGGACCGGCGCCACCGGGGCCCAGGTTAGACCATCGTCGGTCGATTGCCACAACCGACGGGCCTCTGGGCCTTCGCCGCCGGCCGGGATCAGATAAAACCGGCCGCGGTGGTCCCCGGCCAGCGCCAACACCGGCTCCGGGCGAACGGCTTCCCAGGTCTGGCCGTCGTCGGTCGAACGCCACAGGCCGCCGTTGCCGCCCAGTAGCAGCCATGCGGGCATCCGTCCGAAGGCCAGGTGGGTGCCTGCAATCGGGGTGGCGACAGAGGTCCAACTGCGCCCGCCGTTGCTACTGCGCACCAGCCCCGTTGTCGTCAGGCCGTAAACGTGGCCTGTCAACGGATGGACGAGCAAGCGGTTGAGATTGCGGCCGGCCAGACCGCCCATCGCCGGCATCCAGGTGCGGCCGCCATCACTGCTCCGCCAGAGGGGTTGCACGGCAGCGGGGATCGGATTGATGCCGCCGTTGAGGGCCAGAAGGGTGCTATCGGGCAGACCCACCAGGCTTCGCAGACTGCTGGCCGGCGGCAAACCTCGGCCCAGGGCCTGCCAACGACTGCTGGCGTTCATGGTCTGCCAGATGCCACCGGCGCCGGCCGCCAGCCAGCGCCCCCGTTGTTGCGGATGGATGAAGACATCCGTCACGGCAACGCCTTCCAAGGCCGATCCGGCCGTGGTCCAGGTCAGACCGGCATCGGTTGAAACCCACAACCCTTCGCTTGTCGCCAACAAAAGCCGAAAACGGCTGAGGGGATCCTGGCGCAACCGGTAAGGGCGCGGACTTTGACCGGAAGGCAGGGGATATGTCGAGCGAAACGTGGCCGGCAGTCGTTCCCAGCTTAGCCCTCCGTTGAGGGAGCGGTAGACACCGAGCTGTGTCTCCCCGGCGGTGGTGGTGCTGATGCCAACCAGATAGAGCCGTCCCCGTTGGGTGGGGTCGGCGACCAGCACCGTCTCGCCGCCGAGTATTGTCCCTTCCGGCCGGGGAAGCGTGGCCGCCTGCCACGAAAAACCCGCATTCGTGGTGTACAAGAGACCACCAAAGGTCACCGCATAAAGCCGATTGGCCTCAAAGGGATCGGCTACCAGGTCGGTGACGTAGGTTTCCGGCCGATTGGCAAAGGGTTGCAAGAGGCGATGTTCCCAGTTATATCCGCCGTCGGTACTGGTATAGAGATGGGAGTCGGGATAGCGGGTGTTATCCAAGGTGACGAGATGAAGACGGTTGCGGGCGTCGCGGGTCAGGGCCACAACCCGCTGCGCGCCCAGGCCACGGACAAGCACAGGCCGCCAGGTGCGGCCGCGGTTGTCGCTGCGCCAGAGACCATGTCCGACCGTACCGACCCAAATGGTGCTGCCCAAGGGACCGGGGAGGATAACCGCCGTGGTCGGTTCGGTATAGGCCAGGTCATTGCTGGCCGCTTGCCAGGTCTCCCCGCCGTTACCGCTGATATAAGGCGCCCAGGCCATACGCAGATAACCCTCGGCGCCTTGCGTGTAGTCGGGATAGCGTGTCGCGCTATGGGCTACGAGGATGAAAACGAAATCGGGTTCGTTGGGATCAACGGCCAGGTAGGGGATGAAAGCCGTGGGACCGCCGATCGATTGCCAAACCGACGGTGGTTCCTGAGCCATAAGCCCTTGCGGGGTAGTCGTCGTTCCCGCTACGATCGCAAAAACGGCAAGCCATATGACCACGGGCGAACGAAACACCGAGACGGCCATGTCAGGGAACGATCACGGGAACCAGACAGGGTGTGGGGTAGTTGCCGGTATGGTCGACCACAACCAGTCGGATGACATACTGACCCGGCGGTAGATCGCCGGCCTTGAAAACACCCAAGACCGTGCCTACGGCCGGGGTTTCGCTACCGGCAAACCAGTGCCACTGATCACTGCCTGCTACGCTCCATTCCAGCTTGAAGAACTGAAAGTTCTCGATACTGGCCGTGCCGATGACGGGTGTATCCCCGCGCACGACCTGGTCGATCCCGGGGCTGGCGAGGGCGGCACCAGGATGAGGACAGGTCGGGGGACGCACCATCGAGGCGAGGTCGGAGGTGGGGGTCGGCGTAGGGGGTGGACGCCGCGTGGGCCGTGGGGTCGGCGTGAGGGCCGGCGTCGGGGTGGCCGTAGGAGGGACGGGTGTGAACGTGGGTGTGGCCATGAGGATGAGGATACCGGGCGTGGGCGTACCCGATGTCGAGAGCTCGTTCAGCCGAGGTACAAGGCGGTGGACGATGAGGTAAGTGGCCCCCATAACGGCCAGCAACAGCAACGCCATGCCAAAGGTCCGATACGTGCGGGCCAAGGCCAGTTCGCGTTCCAGCGGGAAGATGGCCGCACGCCGCTCGTGGCGGGCGCGAAGGGCCACGCGCAGAAAGTACAACGCGATCAGGGCACAAAGCGCATAGATATACGGAGCGTTGGCAGCCAGAAACCCCAGGAAAACGGCCACGATGCTGAGATGCAAACGCAGAGAGATCGTCTCAAGTCCCTGGCCTCAGCGGACCTCGTCCCAACGGGCCAGGATGCCGCGCAAGAGCGCCAGCAGTCGGGGAACCAGGGTTCGTCCTGCCTCCAAAACCTCTTCGTGGCTGGTCCGTTGCGGGGTGTCAATGGCATCGATGGCCACGTTCGAGATCCCGGATAGGCCCAACACGCGCATGCCACTGTGCCGGGCTACCAAGGCTTCGTTGGTGGTGCTCATACCGGTGGCGTCGCCGCCGATCAGCCGTAAAAAGCGCACCTCGGCCGGTGTCTCGAAGGCCGGGCCGGCCAGCCCGACATAGACCCCGCGTCGCAACGTCAGCCCCAGCTCGGCGGCCACGGCCAGGGCCAGTTCGCGCAGACGTCGGTCATAGAGGGTAGAAAGGTCGGGAAAACGCGGGCCCAGGGCCGGGTCGTTGGGACCGATAAGAGGGTTGTGGCCGATCATGCCCACCAGGTTGATCTGGTCCTCGATGAGCATGATATCGCCGGCACGAAACGAGGGGTTGAGACCGCCGGCGGCGTTGGTCAGGATCACCGTCTCGATGCCAAAGGCACGCATGACACGGATGGGCAGGGTGACCTGGAGTATGCTCAGGCCTTCGTAGTAGTGCACACGTCCCTGCATCACCCAAAGCGGTCGGTTGTCGAGTAAACCGATGACGAGTTGACCACGATGGCCTTCGACGGTGGAGACGGGGAAATGGGGGATCTCGGTATAGGGAAGGACATCGGCTTCGGTAAGCGCATCAGCCAGGGCGCTGTAGCCGGAGCCCAAAACGAGACCAACGGTCGGACGATGGCGCGTCCGTTCGGCGATATAGGCGGCAATGCCGGCGTAGAAGGCCGGGGTGGGGGAGAATTCGGTGGTAGGATTCATCGCTCCAGCGGCAAGAGGGGATAGATTCGTCTACGCGCGCGGATGGGCTTCATCATACGCCTTACGCAGGTGCTCGGGACTGACCTGGGTGTAAATCTGAGTGGTGGCGATGCTGGCATGGCCCAACATTTGCTGGATCTGGCGTAATCCGGCGCCACCGCGCAGCATGTGGGTGGCGAAGGAATGGCGTAGCGTGTGCGGTGTGACCTCGCCCTGGATGCCGACCTTCTCCACGTACTGCTTGATAATCAGCCACAGGCCCTGTCGTGTCAGCCGTTGGCCGCGACGATTGAGGAAAAAGGCCTGGGTATCCTCGCGAGCCTGGAGACGGGGACGGGCTATCGTCACGTAGTCGCGCAAAATGCCCAACACACGCTGATAGAGGGGCAACACGCGCTCTTTGTTGCCTTTGCCCACACAGCGGACCGTCCCGGTCTGTAGGTTCACATCGTCGCAATCGAGCGCTATGACCTCGCTCACCCGCATGCCGGTCGCATAGAGCAGTTCGAGCAAGGCCTTGTCGCGCAGACCGATGGGATTGGCGGGGTCGGGCGCCGCCAAAAGGCGGTCGACTTCCTCCGGCGACAGCGTCGCAGGCAGTGCGCGCACCACTTTAGGGGCATCGAGCTCGGCCGTTGGATCGGCGCTCAGTCGATTTTGGCTCAGGAGAAAGGCAAAGAACGAACGAATGGCAGCGCTTTTGCGTGCTATCGTCGCGCCGGCGTACTCTCGTTCCCGCATGGCCAACAGATAGTCGATAAGGTGATCGCGCGTGACATTGCCCCATCCGCGGGGTCGTCGCGCCGGCTCCAGCCTTTCCAGATAGGCGAGAAACTGCCCCAGATCGTTCCGGTAGGCCATAACGGTATGCGGGGAGAGCCTACGCTCCCCTTCGAGATGGTCCAAAAACGCCTGGATCTCGGCCTGCATGGTCGTGCTCCTCGCTAGAAGACGCCCGGCAGGGGTTAGGGCCATCCGGACGTTTGTCCATTCTAACATAAGCTGAGGGAACACGAAAACACAACGGCCCAACGCGGCCGATCAAGACGGAACGGCGCGGTCTGTCTTGCCATGAAAGCGCAGGAACGGTGGCGGGCGTTTCCCTCTTTGGGGGTTACCTGCCCGGCTGCCTATCACCGTGTGCCGATTGCCAAGCGGCCTTCCTGCGCCTGTTGGGTTGGGCGTTGGCCTGCGCCGACCGGAGGTCCAAGGCCTATGACGGACGACTGCAGTCGGTACGTGGGCAGTTACCCTCGTCCCCCAACTTCGGTTGCCAAGCGCAACGATGATACAATCGCCGACACATGCTTGCCATGCGTCGTTCGCATCGGCAAAACGCCCGGTTTTGCCCGACAGGGTCTTCTCTTGCCGAGTGTGCGGGCGCGGTGACGGGCCGCCGTGTTCGCTCTCGGCGTCCTCCTGCTTTCGGGTCCGCAATCCCGGCTCTTGTGTTGCGTCTTCTTTTTGTCTTCTCCACGCTCAAAAGGAGGAAAAAGCCATGACCGATGCCGCTCTGGCCTTTCATGCCACCCAAGGCGATCGCCGCGAAATCACTGGCTGGATGATGTACGACTGGGCGAATTCGGCCTTCAGCACAACGGTGGTCACCACGCTGTTGGGACCTTATCTGGCCGGGATGGCCAGGACCGTCGGGGGCGTGCATCTGGGCAGTTTCACCTTTGAACCCGATGCCTTTTTCCCCACCTGTGTTTCGATTTCTGTGGTTTTGCAGGTACTTTTTCTGCCGTTGCTTGGCACGATTGCTGATTATTCGGCGCTAAAGAAGCGTCTTCTGCTCACCTGTGCTTTTATCGGTAGTATTGCCACCCTTTTGTTGTTTTTCATCTATGCCGATATGCCCCTATTGGGCACCAACGGTGGTGTATTGTTGGCAGGTCTGTTGTTTATCATCGCCAATCTGGCTTTCGGTGCCGCTATCGTCTTTTACAACGGCTTTTTGCCCGATATCGCCGCCCCTCAAGACCGTGATCGGGTGAGTTCGCACGGATGGGCGTTGGGATATCTGGGTGGCGGTATCCTGCTGGCGCTCAATCTAGTCATGATTCAGATGATGGCGGATACCGCCCTGGCCGTGCGCTTGAGCCTGGCCAGCGCCGGTCTGTGGTGGCTTGTGTTCACGCTGCTGTTCCCGGCCCGGCGCCTGCGCCAGCGCCCACCTTTGAAGAGGCTGCCGCCGGGGGTGGGCTATTTCCGGCAGGGTGTTCGCCAAATCCTGCAAACCTTGCGCGAGATCCGACACAGATACCCGGAGACGTTGCGTTATCTCATTGCCTATCTGGTCTATAACGACGGCATCCAGACGGTTATCGTGGTTTCTACCCTGTTCGCCGCTACCGAATTGGGGGCGACGCCCGACATGCTTATCGTTCTGGTGTTGCTCATCCAGTTTGTCGCTTTCGGTGGCGCCCTCCTGTTCGGCTGGATAGCAACCCGCCTGGGCGCCAAACGCTCCATCGTGATCAGCCTGATCATTTGGAGTCTGATCGCCGTCGCCGCCTACGCCGTCCTCTACGAGATCTGGCAGCTCTATGTGTTGGGCATGGGTGTGGCCATCGTGCTGGGCGGGTCCCAGGCGCTCAGTCGGTCTCTCTACTCGCAGATCATCCCGCGACAGAACGAATCGGAGTACTTCGGCTTTTATGAGATCAGCGAACGAGGCACTTCGTGGATAGGACCGTTGGTTTTTGCCGCCGCCGTCCAGCTCACCAGCAGCACCCGGGTGGCCGTGTTGTCGGTCATCCTCTTCTTTGTGATCGGGTTGATTTTGCTATTACCGGTCAACGTCCGCAAGGCCATGCTCGATGCCGGCAACAACCCCGAGGGTGTGGTTTTGTAGGCGGGTTGGCTTCGGCTGCCTGGGCTTTTCCTTTCGGGCAAGTTTCCGGCCGCAGTGACCTTTTGTGCAGGGTGGGTGGTGAAGGGTATCGCCCTTTGCCACCCACCAAGCGCTCAATGTCGGTTTGTGTCCGGTTAGGTATCGGCCTCTTCCGGCCAGTAACCATAACCGCAACCGCCCTCTTGCCACGTTTGCAGGACCGTGCGTGTGCCGCGGGTCAGCGGTTCGGGCAGCGCCGCGGGCCAAAACCAGCCGGCAGCGGCGATCTCGCCGCCGCTAACCCGCAGTTCTCCGCCCACCCGTTCGCAGGCAAAGATGAAAATGTGGTCGCGCTTATAGGCGCCCAGGTAAAGATAGGCTCCCACCAGCCGTGTCGGCAGGACCTCCAATCCGGTCTCCTCGCGGATTTCCCGACGGAGGGCGGTTGTGATGGTTTCGTGGTCATGACCACCGCCGCCGGGTAGAAACCACCGTCGGTCACCGTAGCTATGGCGCACCAGGAGGATACAACCGTCGGCGTCGGTGATGATGCCGCGCACGCCGACGGTGCGCGGCCGGGTGAGCCGCCACCACGCCAGCGCCAGTTTCAGGGCCGGATCGCGCCAGTTTTGGCCGGGCTCAGTGTCGGTGGGCATGCGCGGTCTTGGATCGAGGGACGCGTACGAGCGCGCCTTAGGGCTCGAAACGGGAACGTTCCAGCATCTCGGCCGTGATGGAGCCTTGGGTCGGGAGAACGACTGCCGTTTCCGTCGTGGTTTCGGAGCGTGTCGGCGCAGGCGGTGGGGGCGGTTCCAGGCGACGCAAGGCGAACACGATCCCCAGGCTGACTGCGGCTGCTCCTCCGACGATGGCCTCGGTCGTCAGAACGCCAAAGGTGGGCAGAGCATACACGGCGATGCCGTCTACCAACCAGTGCCAGGCGATGGCCAGCCATAGCCAGCGCTGCTGCCGGCGTAGAAACGTCATCATCACCAGGGTCGCCAGGCTGAGGTGCAAACACAGGGCAAAGAGCCGCTCGATAGCCCCCATCAGGCTCATGGACCAGGGCGCCGACCAGTAGGCTTCGACCTGGCTGCGGGCCAGGGCCAACTGCTCGGCCGGAAGATTGTTGAGAAGGGCGGGGTTTTCGCGGAGAAGGATGAGATTGACGTAACTCACCCCGGCCAGAATGCCCAGGATGATGGCCTCAACACCGCCATGGCCGGCACCGAACATGAGGGCCTTGGCCCAGCCGCGTTCCTCACGCAGCCAAAGCCGAAGCATCCCATAACGGGCCAATTCTTCGCTAAAGGCTGCCGTCGCCCCCAGGATAACGGCATTGAAGACCAACTGATAGGCAGCCGGTGGCGAAGGTAAAAGGTTCTGGCGAAAGGCCAGGGTGATTGCGACGTTGAGCGGGATATGGACCACCTGGGAGAGGACGAAGGTCAAGCCACCGAAGCCGAAGAGACGCCAGCTCAAACCCGGTCGGCGTGCCAGCCAGGCCCCCAGAACCAGGGGCATGGCGATCATCAGTAGAAAGTTGAGGGCATAGGTCACGATGAGCATGGCTATAGTGGTGAACGCCTGCGAGGAGACAACCGTAGTGTAACATGCTTTCCACCGGAGAGCCCTTCAGCCGTAGGACCCTATGGTCGCTAAGGGGTTCCCCTTCGGAGGCAACGGTCATGAGTCTCGCCGGACGGTTGTCAGGGGGCTATGCCTGGGTTGACAGAGCCCATGCCTTCGGCGACGACGGGGGAAAGGGACAGTCTAAGGGGTGATCTGACCCGGGCCTGGCTTTGGTCTGGCCGTCGTCTTCGTGCTACCATGTGTGCTATCGCCACCTTCGATCACCGTCCATGACCACGTCGCTCACCCATTCGCAGCCGTCGGCGCGACGGTTGCAGACCTTTCGCTCGCTTCGCCATCACAACTACCGGCTGTGGTTCTTCGGTCAAGGCATTTCCTTGATCGGGAGCTGGATGCAAACCGTTGCCCAACAGGTGTTGGTCTACCGGCTCACGGGGTCGGCCCTGGCCCTGGGGATGACCAGCTTTATCGGCATTCTGCCGTTATTGCCGTTCTCGCTGTGGGGTGGTTCTCTGGCCGATCGGTTGCCCAAACGGTCGGTGTTACTGGTCACGCAGGCCATCATGCTTGTGCAGGCCCTGGTGTTGGCGGGATTGACCTATAGCGGTACGGTGCAGATGGGGCATGTCTACGGGTTGGTGATCCTCCTCAGCGCCGTGCAGGCCGTGGATATCCCTGTCCGGTTGGCGTTTACGGTGGAGATGGTCGAGGGCAAGGAAGACCTGACCAATGCCATTGCCCTCAATTCGGCCCAATTCAATGCCGCCCGCGCCATAGGACCGGCTTTGGCCGGGATGGCCGTGGCCGCGACAGGGGAGGCTACGGCTTTTCTCGTTAACGGGCTAACCTTCATCCCCGTTCTGCTCAGCCTGCTGCTGATGCGCAACCTGCCGGCTCCCTCCGGGAATGTCAGGGGTCCGCGCAGTTCGTTCCGACACGTTATCGAGGGTGCTGCCTATATCCGCCGGGAACGCACCCTCCTCGTTCTCATCAGTCTGGTGGCGGTGAGCGCCGTATTGGCCATGCCTTACACGACCCTGATGCCGGTTTTTGCCGACACGATTCTTGGTCCTACCGCCCGGCCCCTGGTGCAGGTGTTGTGCACGACCGTCATCTCCTGCCGGGCGCCGGAGGCTCTGCCGCTGGGCCTCCTGCTGGCTACGGTCGGTGTGGGGGCCGTTGTCGGGGCCTTGCTCGTGGCTTCGCTGCCTGCCAATACCCCGCGCGGTCGGTGGCTGACGGCCGGGAATCTGGTTTTTCCGGCTGCCCTGGTGCTTTTTAGTCTGAATCGCTCGTTTCTGCTCGCCCTCCCCATTCTCTTCGTGGCCGGGATGGGCTTTGTTGCCCAGAATGCGCTGGCCAATACGCTTCTTCAGCTGCAGGCGCCCGACCATCTCCGCGGGCGCGTGATGAGCTTCTATGCCCTGGCCTTTCAGACGACCATGCGGGTGGGCGGTTTACAGGCCGGCATCCTCGCCGAGCGCTGGGGCGCCGTCGTTGCCGTAGCGGCGGGGGCAATCTTGGCCCTGATGTACGGTTTGGTCATTGCTGTGGCTTTTCCCGCCATTCGCCGTCTACGCTGAAAGCGAGCGCAGTTCCACCAGACCGGCCCGTTCCAACAGGCGGAAATAGGTGGCGACGGCCGGACCGGGATCCTGACCTGTTTCCAGTTCGATCCGCCGGGCGATGTCGAGCAAGGTGTGGGTGCCGTCGGCCCAGTACTCGGCCAGCAGGCGGAGGTTATGCCAGTCTGGGTTTTCGGCGAAAAGACGCTCCCATGCCGTCTGATCGGCCGTGGGGGCTGTGGCCGGCGCCGTCATTCCCATGAACGCAAGGGGACCGCGATAGAGCCGCCGGGGGACGAGAAAGGCCGTCTCATCGGTCGCCGCCGGGTCGGGGTCTGCCGCCGGCGCCGACAGCTCCTCTAGCCGGCGCCGACAGCGTTCTGCGATGAGCTCGGTGATGGCCCGAATGTCGTTTTGCCAGGTTGTGACCATGTCAGGGCGCGCTCCTAGCCGGGTCAGGCTGGTCAGGGCGGCCAGGGCTCGTTCCCGGCGAAAGGCAAGGCGCGCGGCAAGCTGTTGGCGAGCCGTGGCATAGGCTACCGGTTTTGGCGCCATCAGGCGCGCCATGGCGGCCTGCATCTCACCGACCAGGCGTTGCTCGTAGCGGGCGACCATCTCCCAGCCCAGTGGCACCGCTTCGTCCGGCCCGGCCGTGGCCAGCCAGTAAAGGTAGCTCCCGGCCAGGACCCCTGCTCGCGCCAGGGATTGCGGGTCCACCTGTTCGAGGGGATCGGCCGTGGTGTGGTAAAAACGATCGGGCCATTGGATGAGCATGGGCGTAGGGATGCCCACGGTAGGATCCGAGGTGATGATATGGTCGCTGCCACCACCGAAAGGAGTGGTGGTGTACCGCAACAAGGGATAGCGGATGCCATGACCGGCAGGCCCGGTGATCAGTTCATCTCGTAGCCACTCCAGCAGATCGGCGGCAAAGGAGGCCAGGGCTTCGGGCGGCCGCTCCAGCACCAGAACCGAGCCGGTTGTTTCCTGACGCTCGCCCACCATATCCAGGTTGATCCCTGCGATAAGATTGGGGATGCAGTCTTCGTGGGCGGCCAGCCAGGCATAGGTGCCGGTTATTTCCGGCACCCACAGAAAGTGGATGTCCCGTCGTGGCGGTGGCAGTCGGTCTGTAGCCAGCAGGTGGGCCAGGGCTATGGCGGTTTCCATGAGACAGGCTGCTCCGGAGGCGTTGTCGTTAGCAAAGCCCTGGGGATGGCATAGGTGAGCGATGGCGAGCACTCCCTGGGTGCGGGCGTCATGGGTCTGGCCGGGCAACACGGCGTGAACCACCTCCAAGGTGCCGTCGTAGAAGGCGGCATCCACAATCGCCCGCAGCCGCACCGGCCGGCCGGCTGCCAGCTCTGCCCGCAAGGCATCGCCCTGGCGCGGGGTCAGGACGAATCCCCAGCTTTTGGGTTCACCCGCCGCCCACCAAAAGGAAGTGTAGGGCCGGGCATCGGCCAGATCAACCCGATTGCGCCCCGGCGCCGTCGGCTCGATGTGATCGTAGAGGATGCCGGCTGCTCCGCCCCGGCGAACGGCCCGATGATACGTTGCGCGCACAGGGGCCCGGCTGAGAACGAGTTTGCCGGCCACGTCTCGACCCTCGTAGTCCTCAGGCCGCCCTTCGCCCACATCGACCACGCTAAACTCGCCGGCGACAGCGGTGCTACGCTGGATGACGCTCAGAGGCGAAGCGCGGAAATCGCAGAGCCGCTCTTCTCCCCCCTCGCGCAGCCAGTCGAGGGTCGCATGGCGGCACTCCCATTCTTGAAACGAAGGCTGAGACCAGAAACGGGCCGTTTCCGTAGCCGGAAACGATTCGATGTCGGCCCGGATGCCCTGAGCCTGGAGCGTGGCGACCAGCCAGGTGGCGGCAGCCCGATAGCCGGGACTGGCCTGGATACGATGATGGCGGGTGATTTCGGCGACATAGCGACGGGCTGCCTCGCCGGAAAAGGTCTGTTGTAGAATCCGTAAAAGAGCGGCTCGGTCCATAACGTATATCCCCCTGAGTTGACAGCGGAAGCCAAATCATAGCACAGATCGAGTTTGTCCGGCGCCGGTCGTTACCCTCATTCAATTGTTAGGCACTTGACAGCGTTTTTGCCGCTGTGCTAGCATTGAGGCCGGCTGGCCTTTCCCGTTGGAGTTGCCATGCCGGTGTTTGGTTGCCTTTCGATGCTTGGAGGATGTCGGTGCTGATGCCGTCTCCCGGTTGCGACCACTTTATCCGCTAAGGAGCTGGAATGGCCACAGTGCTCGAGGTCAAAGGACTGGAGACCAAGTTTTTTACCCATGAGGGGGTTGTGCATGCGGTAACGGATGTGTCTTACAAACTCGACGAAGGGGAAACCCTGGGGATCGTCGGTGAGAGTGGGAGCGGCAAAAGCGTCAGCGTTCTGTCCCTTATTCGCCTTATTCCCCAGCCGCCGGGCAAGATCACCGGGGGCGAGGTGTGGTTCGGCGGTCGTGATCTGCTCAAGGTGAGTGATGAGGAAATCCGCCAGGTGCGGGGCAATCGTATTGCCATGATCTTCCAGGATCCGATGACGTCGCTCAATCCGGTGCTGACCATCGGTCAGCAGATCACCGAGGCGCTGGAACTCCACCTAGGCATGGATAAGCGCCAGGCGCGTGAGCGGGCCATCGAGTTGCTGGAGCTCGTGGGGATTCCCGATGCCGCCAGGCGTCTGGACGATTATCCCCACCAGTTTTCGGGCGGCATGCGGCAGCGGGTGATGATCGCCATGGGGCTTTCGTGCAATCCGCAAATCCTCATCGCCGATGAGCCGACCACGGCGCTTGATGTGACCATCCAGGCGCAGATCATCGACCTGGTGAAAGAGTTGCGGGAAAAGGTGGGTATGGCCATCATTTGGATTACCCACGATTTGGGGGTGGTGGCGGGATTGGCCGATCGGGTTATCGTCATGTACGGGGGCCGCATCGTCGAAGAGGCCAGAGTGCATGAGCTGTATAGCCGGCCCTATCATCCTTATACCCTGGGTCTGCTCAACTCGGTGCCGCGGCTGGATACCGCCCACAGCGGTCGCTTGATCCCAATTGATGGTTTACCGCCGGATCTAATCGATTTGCCGCCGGGTTGTCCCTTTGCCCCGCGCTGTATTTTCAAGGTCGAGCGCTGCGACGCCGAAAACCCCCCGCTGGAGTATGTCAGTCTCACCCGACGTGTGGCCTGCTGGCGTTGGGAAGACATGGCCGCTCGCCAAGATGGAGGCATCCGTGGCTAAGAACCTGCTCGAAGTCAAAGACCTGAAGATGTACTTTCCCGTAACGCGGGGCATTGTCATCCAGCGCAAGGTGGCCGATGTGAAAGCGGTGGATGGCATTTCGTTCACCATCAAGCGCGGTGAGACGTTGGGTCTGGTGGGCGAATCAGGATGCGGCAAATCCACAACCGGCCGGGCTATTCTCCAGCTCTATCGGCCGACGGCGGGAAGTGTCCGCTTCGACGGCCGGGAATTGACAACGATGAAGGGGGAAGAGCTGCGACGGCAGCGCCGACGCATGCAGATGATCTTCCAGGACCCCTACGCCTCGCTCAATCCCCGTATGACCGTCGGCAGCATCATCGCCGAACCGCTGGAGATCCACAAGATCAGCAGCGGTAAGGAGAAACAGGAACGGGTGCAGGAGCTCTTGCGCCTGGTAGGGCTGAATCCTTATTTTGCCCAGCGCTATCCGCACGAGTTCTCCGGCGGCCAGCGTCAGCGGATCGGTATCGCCCGTGCCCTTGCCGTCAATCCCGATTTCATTGTTTGTGATGAGCCGATTTCGGCTCTGGATGTCTCGATTCAGGCTCAAATCGTCAACTTGCTGCAGGACCTGCAGCAAGAGTTGAAATTGACTTATCTGTTCATTGCCCACGATCTGTCCATGGTACGGCATATCTCCGACCGTGTGGCGGTCATGTACCTGGGCAAGATTGTGGAATTGACCGATTACAAGACCCTTTACGACGAACCGAAACATCCCTATACCCAGGCCCTGCTTTCGGCCGTTCCTATTCCCGATCCGGCTATCGAAGCGAAACGGCAGCGGATCATCCTGCAGGGCGACGTTCCCAGCCCGCTCAATCCGCCTGCGGGTTGTCGGTTCCATACCCGTTGTCCGCGCGTGATGGACGTATGTCGTCAAGTCGAGCCGGAGTGGAAAAACATGGGTACGGCCGGCAAAGAGCACTGGGTGGCCTGTCATCTGTATGATTGAGTCCATCTTGTCCCACTTGGCTTTTGGACAGGGCATCCGTATCGGTGCTTAGCCCGCCGTCGACGCGGTTTTGCTGCCTGAAGGCGGTCAGTTCGATATCTACTCATTGTTTGGGGAACGCGCACGGCTCTACGCGTGGGCATTCTCGTTGTTTTGACGACGCTGGTCATCGGTCTGGTTGTGGGCTCGTTATCGGGTTATTACGGCGGCTTTATCGATGACGCTCTCCAG
>JBBINH010000015.1:0-68474 GCA_037443945.1 Caldilineales bacterium | reverse complement strand
GACCCAGAGGGTAGCCACAGCCAAGACAAGCCAGAAGCGTTCGGTGCGTCGGGGGTTGGTAATGCGCGTCTGGTGCCATTGCCAGCCGCCTCGCTTGAGGTCTTTGAAGCCGCTTTCAATCCAGGGGTGCAAGCCATACCAGACAGTACCCGCCTGCGCCGGGAGGGCGTCCAACGCAGCCGGAGTCAATCCGGAGAAACGAGCAACCTCCCGGGCAAAAGCATAGCCCAGATTTCATCGCAGCCCTATCGTAGTCCCTTTTTTCCATACCGGTCAAAACCCCCTACGATTGTTGGCTTATGCTATACTCTACCCGCTTGTCATGCTTCTTCGGTTGCGAGAGATTGCTCATGGAACAGGCACGCACGATGTTTGCGCAATGGATACAGGCCGTCAACCAGGGCGACCTGCAAACCTTGCTGGGGCTATACGATCCCCAGGCCGTACTGATCCCCACCTTTGCCGATCGACCCTTGAACACGCCCGGCGAACTCAAAGGCTATTTCGAGTCGCTTGGTCGGCGCCAGGGCTTGCATATTGTTTTTGATCCGCAAACCCTCCTCCTTCAGGAACTGTCCGACAACACGTTCATTTTGAGCGGCGTTTACGAATGGCGCTTTCTGGTCGAGGGCGAAGAGCAGCGCCTCAAAGCGCGATTCAGTTACGTGATTGACCTTTCGAAGCCTGCACCGATCGTGCATCATCACTCCTCACAAGTGCCCTCGGCAACCTGAAAACCACGCCGCCGTTGCGAGACATTCGTTATAAGGGCTGATGCCGTAGGGAGAGGCAGCGGGTGGTCATGCCGTCCTGATGGGCGTTGCCGTGGACTTTGGGGTTTAGTGCGCAAGGGTCGGCATCACAACAGACCAGGATGGGCTGTTGTGTCCGCACAGCACCGGCCGGCTGCCGCCGATTCGTAACCGGTGCTTTCCCCAGCGTGCCCGGTGCGGAGGGGGTAGAGAGCGGCAGAAGCGCCTGAACGGCTAGAGTTGCTTTCCTCGTTTACCATGGGCCCACCGGGGAGCATGGCCGGAAGAAAACGGCTATCTTCGGAAGGCCGCCCATGCTGCCCAGAGGTGCAGGTAGTCCGGTAGGGTGGGTTGGGAAGAGTCGTTCTTCAAGATCGTGCGACTGTTGACGAGACATAGGACCCAAGAATCGGCTTTGCTTGGTTATATTACTTAAGACAATCAAGTTTTTTGCCTTCAGTGATTCAGGGTTTCTCTTATGAGCACTTCCACCTTTTACCCTCCCAATTTTCATGCCTTTTGGGAGATGTATCCCTTCCAGGCAAGCGGCGCTTCTACCCTGGAGCAAGATGCCAGCTTGGCCATGTATGTGATCGATTTCCTCTGCATCACTCAGGATCCGGAAAGTGGAGCCTGGGTTGATCGCGAGCCCCAAAAAATGCTGCGCAATGTCTGTCACGCTGTGGAGGCTTTTCATCTGTTGGGACCTTCATCGCCCTTGCAGGAACCTCTGCAAAACGGCGTGGCCTGGCTGGTCAATGTTTCCGAAAGCCCCGATCGGGGTGATTTCGAGTGGGAGAACTCCCCTCGTTTCAACCCCAGCCGCTTCAAAACCCTGGCCTGGACCAATCATTTCAAGGATGAACATTTATGGGAGGACTTCCACACCCTCGACCGCCGATGGCGTCAAGACCTTCTTGATTTGCCGCGCCCCTATCTGGCGACCCTCATCTATCTCGATACCCTCTACTGGCTCAATCGGCATGCCCAGTCCACCTCGCTGTCTCGCGGGATACGTCAACGTTGCGAACGCGCCCTGCAAGCCATCCGGAAGGCCTGGCAGGATTGGGAATACCATTCCCAGAAGCCCGATCCTTTCCACTCCTGGCAGGAGCTGAGCTATGCCTTCGACATCTTGAAGCGCTACGGGTATCTCGAGGATGAGCATACGTTGCAAAAGGTACGGGATCGCCTTATTGCCGTCGTGCAAAAGACGACAGCCTTTGGTTCCGAGCCTCTGTACTGCGCCATTCAGCTCTGCCAGCATTTTCAAGGCCAACCCGATGCCGAGGCTACGGTTGCCGAAGCGATTATGCATCTGCATCGCGGGTACAGCGCATCCGGTACTTTAGCGACCCAAGATTTCGTCTTCCATTGCCTTGTTTTGCGTCTGTTGGCGACGCGTCATGGTTCTGAACTCAACCGGGCCATTTACGGCCGCTTATTCCGGATGCATCAGGATAGCCATCGCCGCGCCTACGATACGCTTCAGCATAAACTCAAGGAGGAATTGAAGGAGGTCCTACTCCGCCAACTGCAGATCCAAATCCTTCAGGTTGAGGCCATCAGTGGAGGGGTGCGTTCGGAAAAGGTCTTTGAGGTCGAGTTTCTCGTGCGCCTGCCGAGCTACAGTCAAGAGCATCCCGGCATGGTCTACGAATCGCGACCGCAGCAGATCATCGTCAAGAGAGGACGCTACGCCGATCTCCGTCGGGCCGTAGAGGAATACAGGCGCTTACCGGCGGAGATCCGCCCTTTGTTTGCCACCCACGGCCACCCTCCGATCGCGCTTTCGACCACCGAGGAGGGACAGGGTTATCTCATCATGGAGGATCTGAAGGACAAAAAGACCCTTGAGACCTTTTTAGCGAACATCGATCGCATTGCTTTGGCACAGAGTCATCGCAATAGACTCGAAAACATTATCGTCGCTTTAGGAGAATCTCTTAGAAAATTGCATAATTGTACAAGTTTTCGCAAGAGTCGTGATAACCTACCTGGTGATCATTTATCTCGATTGTACTTAAGTCCTGTAGAAAATACTGCTTTAATGTTTATTTGTAATAAATCACAATTTCGTGTAGAATTACAGAAATTAGAGTATAACGATTTTTGTTATTCTTCTCTTAATCATTATTTGCGCGTTTTGCAGAAACATGTTCGTATTTTGCGGCCGTCAACAATAGGATTAGTCCACGGAGACTGTCATACACGTAATATCATGATCGATGACTCTAGAACAGATAATTCTAAAATAAAGGTATTTTTTATTGATTTAGATCATATGAACCAAAATGGCGATTATATCGATGATTATGCTATACTATTAGAAGATGCATGTTTATATCGTTATATTCGTAATCCGGAAATGGCAGGTTATATAAGCTTGGATAAGATTCGCCATCATCGGCGTGGTGATACGTATGTAGTAACTGTGGAAGAAAAGAATCTTTTCTTGCGTCCTCTAACGCGATATTTCCAACAGGCCATTTTTAGCCAAATCGAACAGGAGGCCCGTCGATTACGCGATACGGAATACTGGAAGCCACGCCTATGGTTGGCGACAAGCGTTCGTCTCTTGCTCCTGGCCGCACGCGTGCGATTCTTCGAACATACGCTTCTGCTCTACGGTGAGGCCTTGCGGTTATTGCACGAGCTGGAAGCCTATCTGGACGGCGCCGAACCTCTACCGGCCCTGTTGTTCGGCGCCGACCCCCGGCAGAGGGATGAAACACCCGCCGAACCGCTGTGGACCATGGCCGAGTACGTGCGTCGACGATGGCCGGCGCTGGATGTCCACATTCAGAGCCGACGATGTGAGGTTCATGCCGCCGATGGCGGCCTTGTGGCCTTGTTCTTTCGGCCTGTGGATCGCCCTGACAAGATGCGGTTGGCCCTGGCCATCTCCCCCGACCGATTGCGTGACCTGCCGTTGAAGGTGGAACCCTTTGCTTCGGGCAAACTGCAGGCCGTGCTCGATCTCCCCAACGCGTTGGCAGAGGCAACGCCTTTGATCGATATCTGCTTGCAGCGCGTGATCGGTATCGCTGCAACTTGATGGCAGAAAAAAGTCGGTCTATACTTTTTGACGCCGGTTTTTTAGCCCTCGGATACGATGAGGACTTCCTATGTCCTCCTTTCCCCGTTTTTCCCCCCATTATCGCCGGGATGAATTGGCCTTGATCACCGATTATGCGCGGCGGGGTCTTTCCTGTGTTTTTATCGGTATTCCCGGTAGCGGTAAATCGAATCTGGTCAATTGTCTGATGCGACATTATGGTCGTGTGTCTGCGCCCGATGGCACGGCCATCGTCCTGAAAACGGTGCTTGTGGATTGCAATGATTGGAACGGAGGTCAGGTGGACTTTTGGCACCTGCTGCGTCGTGAGACGGAGAAGGTCTTATCGCCGAGTAACGTGATTCCCCTGAGCAGCGATCCGGTCGCGCGCGATAATCTCATCACCCGTCAACTGGCCAACGCCTTTTGCCACCAACCCGATCAACGGCTTCTTCTCGTTTTCGACGATGCCGATAAACTCCTGCGCCGCGGTCCGCTGGCCTTGTTGGAGCAGCTCCGCACCCTGCGGGACGAAAACCGTGATGCCCTTGCTTTTATGCTGTTTGTCAATCGGTTGCCCCATCGCCTGGGCCGCACGATTCGGCTCACCGAGGAGAGCAAATTTTACCGGTTGTTTGTCTCCCACATCTTCGTTCTGCGCCTTTATAACCGGGCCGATGCCTGGCACATGTTGCAATTTCTCAACGCTCAGGCGGCGCAGCCACTGGCGAATTCCACGCTGCGTTTCATCTACCAATTGGCCGGCGGGCATGCCAGGTTGCTCAGGTTGGTCCATGAGCAATACCTGATCGATCCCCCTTCCTCTCGGAACCCCACCGGCGATCTCCTGGCTCAGCCGGCCATTCGCGAAGCCTGTGAGCGCATCTTCCGCTCCCTCCATCGGCATGAACAACAGGTACTCTGGATGTTGACCCACGGCCAAACGCCCGGCACCGGCGATGCCCCCGCGCTCTTTCTGCTACGTCGACGCGGTCTTTTACTCGAGCCTAATGATCGGATTTTTAGTCTTTTGTTCGAAAACTATCTAAAATTTTCGGATTTGTAGCACTATGTTCTTGAAAGTGGAAGAAGGATACGAAGCGGTTATCTATCGTCTGGGCCGCTTCCATCGCATCGCCGGTCCGGGACTGATCTGGCTATGGCCGCACGTGGACGAATGTCACGCCATCCTCGATGTGCGGCAGACAAGGCTCATTGTGTTGATCCGAACCTTTGCCGGAAGTGGGGTGCCTGTCACCCTGCGGTTGTCTTTTCATGCCAGCCTTGACCTGCGTCGCACAGCAGGGCAGGATTTCGCCCGTCTGGCCGAGCTGGCCTCCTGGAATGAGCAGGATCGGAAGGACAAACTGGACGATGCCGTTCAGCATCTGGTCATCCAGATGGTCAGGGAATACGAGCGACGCCATCCGGTGCCCGCCGATGCCGATTTCTACACCCAGTTGTCCCATATCCTCACGATGACCCGGCAGAACGAGGCCCTCATGCTCAACATCCGCCGTCATCTGGGGAGGGTTCTGGCCCGCTTCGGTTATGTGCTCAATGAAGCGGAACCCTGCTGGATGGTCCTCGATTCGCTACCGCCGACCCTGATCGAAGCGTTTGACCGCGCCCGCGCCGACCGGGTGCATATACAGCGTCTGACCGGCAAATGGGAGCAAATCCTGCGGCTTATCCGCGATTACCCGCCCCATCTGCAGACCCACCTGATGGCCGTCGTCGAAGGTCTGCAGCCACCGCCCCTGCAAATTCCCACCCCCTCAGGCGCTTTGGAGATCAATACCCGCCTCACGCCCAACGGCCAATCCGAGATCGAGCTTGGCTTGAACTCGGATGTCAACAGGTCGCCAAAGGTCCCTAAACGTGCCGACAATGCCGATACGAATGCCGAGGAGGAGCTCGACCCACCGCTGACGATGGATGAGGTGGCCTTGGTGAAAGAGGTTCCTTCACGGCGGCGGGCAGCCTGAGCCTCAGGCCATGTCGAAGACCGGATGCCCGTTCTGCAGATGCATCCGCACCACGGTGCCCGGCGCCGGATCGTGGGCCAGCAGGTAATCGGCCAGGGGTTCGCGCAGGTGCTTCTGCAGGATGCGGCGCAGAGGCCGTGCACCCCATTCGGGCTGCGTATTCTGCGCCAGCAGCCAGGTCCGAGCCGCTTGGTCCACTTCCAGGCGGAGTTGGCGGAGGGCCAACAGCTGGGCTTCCTTCTCCAGGAGCAAATCGAGGATGCGGGCCAATTCGTCGGGGGAAAGCGCACGGAAAAGGACGATTTCATCCAGGCGGTTGAGGAATTCAGGCCGAAAGAAGCTCCGCACGGCCGCCATCACCAATTCCCGTTGCCGTTCGCCAACGACGGGTTCGGTCAGATACTCCGACCCGAGATTGCTGGTCAGGATCAGGACGGCTTCGTGGAAGAAAGCGGTGCGTCCCCGGCCGTCGGTCAGCCGGCCTTCCTCCATGACCTGGAGGAGGACATCGAGCACGCGCGGATGGGCTTTCTCCACCTCGTCGAACAGGATAACGGTATAGGGCTGTCGTCGCACATGGTCCGTGAGTTGCCCGCCGCTCTCGTAGCCCACATAGCCCGGCGGCGCGCCGATCAAGCGGGCCACGCTGTGCTCCTGCTGATACTCGCTCATGTCGAGGGCAAACAGCGCCGACTCGTCACCGAACATGAACTCGGCCAGCGCCTTCGCCAGCTCGGTCTTCCCGACCCCGGTAGGCCCCAGGAAAAGGAAGGAGCCGATCGGCCGTTTCGGGTCCTTCAAGCCCACCCGTGCCGTCTTGATGGCCCGTGTCACGGCCAGCACGGCCTCGTCCTGACCGACAATGCGCCGACGGATGGCTGCGACCATGGTGGCATAGCGGGCACGTTCATCCACGCCCAGTCGCGTCACGGGGATACCGGTCATCAGGCTGAGGGCCAGAGCCACGTCCTCGCCGTCGACCCGCTGACCGTCACCGGCCTGGGGCGGTCGGAACGGATTTTGCGCTTGCTGACTGGCCACGACCAGCGCGCAGGCGCGATGGAGCAATTGCAAAGCCGACGCCGGTAGGGGCGTGGCCGTGAGATAGCGACGGGCCAGCCGGGCTACCGTGGGCATGGCGTCAGGGTCAATGCTCAGCCCGTATTCGGCTTCGAGATGGGGCCGATGGACGGCGAGGATGGCCGCCGTCTCCTCCGGGGTCGGTTCGGGCACATCCAGGCGATGGCTGTTTTCGCGGATGGCCGGCGTTTTGGCGATGAAGTGCTCATAGTCCTGAGGGCTGAGACTGCCGATGAGGACCGGGTCGCGGGCCAGAAAGGCTTTTTGCAGGGCGCGCTCGGCCTTGGGAAACACGGCATCGAGCGGCCCTCCGCAAAAGCGTTGGATGTTCGGCAGGAACAGAATGCCCCCACGGGCCTGGCGCAAGGCGGCCTCCAGGGCCTGGGCCGCATCGGTCAGCAGGGCCGACTCACTGACGGTGATGAGGGCTTTCAGGCCGGTGGGGCCTTTACCCTCGGCCATGAGCAAGGCCAGCGCCTGCACCAGCGCACGCTTGCCCACCCCCGGCGGACCGACCAGAAGCACATGCCGCGGGCCGACCAGGGCCAGCAGGGTGCTCAGATCGCGCAGCAGGGTCTGCCGATAATACACCGGCCGCAGCTCGCCGGCCTGGGCCTGCCCCACCAGGTCACCGGTCGTTTGCTTGCGGACTGCCGCCGCCGCCATAAGGCGGTCGGTCATGACTTCTGGAGTGATGCCGTGACTCTGCAAGAAGGCGCTGGTGCTCACGCCTCGCTCCGCCATGGCCGCCAGGACATGATGCGTGCCGACCTGAACTTCATCCAGGGCGCGGGCGATGCCGCGGCCTTCGTCGAGGACGATGATCAGCTCATCGGAAAGGGCGATCTCGACACCGCCGGCCGTGAGGAAACGGAGCTTGCCATCGCGGCCTTGGCGCAGACGGGCCATCTGCGCGGCCGTCTCGACAAAGGCGGTCAGGGAAAAGCCGCGTTCCTGGGCCAGATGGCGCAGCAAACGGCCGGCATCCGTGCTCTCGCTACGGGCCAGGATAAGCAGAAGCCATTCGGGCGTGAGCACGCTGTGGCCGGCGTCCCGCATGGCGTCGGCCGCCTGATCGAGGGCCTGAGTGAGTTCGGGATTGGGGATGTCGGGGTTGAGACGGGTCATGAATCGACCATGTCGCCTTCGGGCTCACTCCTGGCCGTCCTCTGAGGGAGGGCGTTGTTCCAGGATGATGGCCGCGTCGGTCGGCCCGCCTGCGGCGGTTGTTACGGTCGTCGGTGTCAACAGGCGGCGGCGGTATTGTTCAAGCTCGACGACTTCTTCGACCGAGAGACCGTAGCGATTGGCGGGATGGAGGAAGATATCGATCAGATCGAGGGTGACGAAGCGGGCCAGTTCCGCATCGGAGTGGAAGATTTTCCATGCGGTCGGGGTCACCTGATGAAAGGCCAGGCGTAGGAACTGCTGGGCGGCGGGGGTCAGGCGTCGGGCCGCCCGTAAGGCCAGAATGGGCCGTTCCAGTTCAATGGCCAGGTCCCATTCGGCTCCGGCCGGGGCCGTAATGTCCTGCCCCAGCAGAAAGTAGACCCGGTCCACATTGCTGATCAGCTCGAAAAGCGTTTCGTAAGAGACCCCCTCCGGCGGGCAGCGACGGATCTCCGCCCCTACCCGCAGGGGCAGGTCGGCCAGCGTGCGGGCAATGATCCCGCGTTCGGCCTCCAGATCGGCAGTAGCGCTGACGAAAATGCGTAGCTTCTCGGCCATAGGGGATGCGAGCTCCTCCATACCAGGGGGTAAAGGAGCAAACATCAATTTCTGGGATGGAAGCGCACTGTAGCCATCAAACGGGACTCAGGATAGCCAAGGGCTTGTAGATGTTGCCATACCCGACCGCTTAGATCGGGCACGTAAACGCGTAGCAAAACGGCATCGGCGGAAAGGTCGAGGGAATACGTTCCCCATTGCGCCGGAAGAAGCAAGGACTCGCCCGGCGTTAGGACTTCGCCGGCGACGATGGCCTGTCCGGCAATGAGGGTATGGATCTCAAAACTGGTCGGCCCTACCTCCAGTTGATGGTTCCCTCCACGTAGGCGCTCCAGGGCAAAATAAGGACAGGCCACCAGCAATTCATGCCCCGGCGCCAGCGGCAGCGGCGACACATGGGCCGGACCGGCCGCTTCGAAATCGAGGACGGCCATGGCTTTATCGAGGTGAAGTTCGCGGAGACGACCCTGCCCATCCCGACGACCGTAGTCGTAAACGCGATAGGTGAGATCCGATTTCTGCTGGATCTCGAAGAGGAGGATGCCGGCGTTGATGGCGTGGAGAGTACCGGCCGGGACGAAAATGACATCGCCGGCCCGGACGGGCACGATGTTGAGCAGCTCCTCCAGACGCTCCTTCGCAACCGCTTCACGGAACACAGTCGGGTCGGTAGCCCGACGCAGGCCATACACCACACTGGCCCCCGGCTCGGCGGCGATAATGTACCAGGCCTCGGTCTTGCCGTGAAAGCCGGTATGCGCTTCCATCGTATGCGCGTACTCGTCGTCGGGATGGACCTGGATGGAAAGCCGGTCGTTGGCATCGATGAATTTGGCCAGGAGAGGAAAATCGTCGCCGTAGCGTTGCACGCTGAGGGTGCCGAGCAGGGCAGGGCCATACTCGTGGCAGAGCTCGGCCAGCGTGTGACCGGCCAGAGGCCCGTTCAGAACCCGATTCTCGGCATACACCTGCCAGGACTCGGCCAGATCGTTCGGCCACGGCGGGGGCAGATGCAACCAGGCGGCCAGCCGCGAGCCACCCCACAAGCGATGGTCAAGCCGACGTTCCAAACGCAGAGGATAAAGGGCAGGGAGCGCTCTCATCAGCCTTTGATTTTAGCACAGCCTGTTGTTTTGCTGCCATCACGGGCCGATTACCCATTGCGCATGCCGAGCTTTTATAATCGCAACCATGCAGCATGATCTCCTGTGCCGATCGATGGCCCTGCTGGCGGCGTTTTTTCTCACGGCCTGTGGGCAACTGATCACCCGACCTACGCCCACCCCGATACCACCTACAATGACCCCTACCCCCTCGCCCATGCCAACCCTGCCGCCGACCGCAACACCGGTTCCTTATACGCCCGCACCGACGGCGACACCCACCCCGACACCCACCCCGATTATCCACACCATTGCCCGTGGCGAGACCCTCATCGCCATTGCCGCCCGTTACGGTGTCAGTGCAGCGGCCATTCAGGAGCTGAACGGCATCACCGACCCGCGGCGGTTGCAGGTGGGCCAGCAGATTTTTATCCCTCCGCCGCCTGTGCCGGCTGCGAGTGGCGAAAGCTTGCCTACACCTGTGTCCACGCCCTTGCCGGTGGATATCGGTCCTGTCTATTTCGGTTATAGCCCCAACGGCGGCCTCTGGCTCCTGGGTGAGGTGAGCAATCCCGGAGCACAGCCGTTGGAAGGGGTGCGCCTGCGCACACGGCTGCGAGGGGAGGATGGTCAGGTGTTGGCCGAGGACGAGACCATGGCCGTCGGCGATGTCATTTTGCCGGGTGAAACGAGTCCTTTCGGGGTCTACTTCGCCCGACCACCGCAGCGGTTTAGCGGTTATATGATGGAAACGCAAAGCGCGTTTCCGGCCCATCTCGGCCGTTATTACCTCGATCTGCTGGCCACCGACGTGACCTGGGAGGGCGAACGCTATGCGCTCTACCGGGTGGAAGGACGCATTCGCAATACGGGTCCGGAAACCGCCGTCGAAGTGCGCCTGGTGGTCACTCTCTACGATGCTTTGGGACAGGTTATCGGCTTTGTGGTAGCCGAACCCGAACACAATCGCATTGCCCCCGGTGGCGAAACACCCTTTCAGGTTGTCGCGATTCCTCTGGGCGGCCCCGTAACCCAGGTTCGGGTGAAGGCCTGGGGTCGCCGTTTGCCCACTCCTACGCCCACACCATGAAAACCGTTGCGTTTTCCCGGCCCTGGTATTATCGCCTGGGCCAGGCCATCGTCCGCCTGCTGATGCACCTGCTGACCCGCCTTGATGTCGCCGGTCTGGAACATCTTCCGGCTACCGGGCCGGCCATCCTGGCACCCAACCACGTGGTCTGGTTCGATGTCGTGCCCATTTTTGCCTACACCAAAGCACCGGTCGTAACCTTTGCCGCCGAGAAATGGGAGCACCATCCCCTGGTCGGGCCGCTCATGCGCTACCTGGGGAATGCCATTTTCGTCCGGCGCGGCGAAGTCGACCGTCAGGCCCTCCAGGCCGCGGTCGAAGCCCTGCGAGCGGGCAAGGTCCTGGGGGTAGCGCCGGAGGGGACCCGCTCCTACACCGGCATTCTCAGCAAGGGACGGGACGGAGCCGCCTGGCTGGCCGCCCGCACGGATGCGCTTATCGTGCCTATTGCCATCTGGGGACACGAGCAGATCACCGCCGATTGGAAACGACTCCGGCGGCCGTTGGTGCACATACGTGTGGGCGAGCCGTTCCGTCTTCCGCCTGAGGCCGGGCAGGCACGCAGTCGCGACCTGGAGCCGTACACCGAGCATATCATGCGTCGCATTGCGGCCTTGCTGCCACCCGACCGCCGTGGTCCCTATGCCTGAGGGTGTACCTGCCGACCGGGTTTGCCCTTACCTGCGCGGGCGAGTCCAGGGGCTACCTGTGCTGCAGCCGAGCTGGGACAATCACTGCGTCGTCATTCCGGCCATCCATTTGCCCCGAGCCCAGCAAGCCCGCTATTGTCTGGGAGGTCGCCACGGCGAATGCCCGCGGTTTCGACGGCAACAACACCGTCCCTTGCCCACCTACGCCACCGGAGTGCCGACGCCGCCGCCCCCGTCGCCGGTCGTTGTGCCCGATCTGCCGGTTCTGTGGTGGCGGCGACCCCAGGGACGTCGGGTGTTGACGTTTCTGCTGGCAGCGGTGCTGTTGGGACTGGGAGTAGTCGGCTGGCGTTGGCGGGCGGCAATGCCGGATAAGCTGCCCACGCCGGTAGCGGTCCCGACACCGGCGGTCGTGCTCGACGTGCCCGTTGGGGGCGAACGCTCGCCCTATTTGCCGCCGTTGTTCGGCCCTGTGGAGGGAATGCCCGGGCCGTAAGGTCGCGGTGCTTGCGTTCTGTTCGCCACGCGAGAGGGGAGCCGGCGTGCGTGGCGCCGAGGGGCCAATCCGGCGCGCGCAAGGTCGGGCGACCCCTCCCATCGACGGCGTGGCCCGGCGCAAGGGCCGGCCACGCCCGGCGCCGGGCCGCCGGCTCGGCGCCACGCGCAGGGGACCTAACCCGCATGGCGCGCCAGGGCTCGGGCCAGGACCAGCCACTGCTCCACCGTCAGCTCCTGGGCCCGCGCGGCCGGGGCGATCCCCAAAGCTTGGAGCGCGGTCACAACGAGGTCCGGTTCCAGACCCAGGCCGGCGGCCAAACTGTTGCGCAAGGTCTTACGCCGTTGCCCAAAACCGGCCCGCACCACGGTGAAAAACCATGCCCGCTCATTGCCGGGCAGACGCGGCGGCTTGTAGGGGTCCAGCCGCAGCACGGCCGAATGGACCTTGGGCGGCGGATAAAAGGCCCCCGGCGGTAGCCGGCGCACGATTTGGGGCCGGGCCAGCGCCTGAACGGCCACGCCCAACAGGCTCATCTGCGGTGGTCGGGCCGCAATGCGCTGCGCCACCTCGAGCTGCACCGTCACCACGACCCGTTCCGGCGGCGGTTCGGCCTCCAGGTAGTGCCGCAGTAGGGCCGCTGCCAGATAGTAGGGCAGGTTGGCCACAAGATAGTAAGGCGCCGTCCCGCCTGTCGCCTCCAGCGCCTCATGGGGGTCGATCTGAAGCGCGTCGCCGTGGATGAGATGAAATTGCGACCATTCCCGGAAATGCTCGGCCAGGAGCGGCGCCAGCGTATCATCGAGTTCGATGGCGATCAGCCGCCCGACATGGGGTAACAAGGCCGCCGTTAGCGTGCCGGGGCCGGGGCCGATCTCGATAACCACGGCAGCGGGGGGCAATTCGGCAGCCGCCACAATGCCCGCCAGCAGCCTGGGATCGCTCAGATAGTGCTGGCCCAGGCTCTTGCGCGGACCCAGGCCCAGTTCGTGCAGTTTGCTCAGGAGCGAAGCGGGGGCCGGAGCGACCACATCAGCGCCGACGGTCGGGGAAGCGGGGATAGTCGGGCAAGCGATAGTTGATGCTGTAAGCCGGCGGCGGCGGCCACAGCAGGTAGATGTCCACCCACCAATGCCAGGAGACGTAATCGGCATCCTCATAGCCCAGGTCAATATGCCGTCCCTTGATGCCGCCGCCCGTATCCGCCGCCATCGCCAGGCCGTAACCGGGCACATACATCCGCTGGCCCATGGAGATAACGGCCGGGTCTACGGCCACCAGGCCTTTGCGAAGGGGCAGCCCGATGCGGGTGCGGCCGTACCAGGGCGCCGTTGGCGGCGTGCCCGACCGTGCCGGGCTGTAGGAATTCGCATAGACCCGCATCTTGCGCCAGTAGGTCAGGGTGCCTTCCGGTGTCTCCAGGGTTTGCGGCACGATTTTACGACCGTAGGCAATGACCCGGTCTTGGGGCGAGACGGCCAGCCAATCGTCCTCAACCGCACGGCTTACCTCAACTCCGTCCTCAAATCGCACCCGCACCCGCTTCCGTTGGATACCCTCGGTTCCCGGATAGACCACCCGTTCGTGGTCGATAAGCAGCTCGTCATCCGGGACCAGGACGGTCTGAAACGGCACGCGCGTTTCCTCGTAGACGATCTCCTCGCGCACACGGGTGATTTGGATGGTGGCATAAGGACGCAATTCGGCGTGCAGAGGCGGTGCCACCCGGTCCAGACCCATCGGGGCCAGGCCCATTTCGGCTAGGGCGGCGCCAACCGTCCTCTGGCGGGTGCGCGTGCTCAGGCGTCGGCCGTCGACGACAACCGTTAGCGGCAAGGAACGTTGAATGACGATGCGTTGACCGGGCCACACCCGACTGGCCAACGGCGGGAACAGGCTGTCCCCTTCGTAGACGGGGATTTCGGCCTGGGCCAGGGCTGCGCCCACGGTGGTCGCCGTTGTGTAGAGGGTGATGGGTGGGGCGTGACCATCCACCACCGTGATCTTAGCGCTGCGGATGACGGCAAGCGCAATGGGTCGGGCCGTTTCGTGCCAGGCCGGGTGGGGCAGGCCATCGGCCGGAGCCGTCCACACGGCGGGGGGCAGGAGCGTTTCGGGTTCGGCCACCTCTCCTTCGAGCAGCAGCCCATCTCCCGGCAAGAGGCCGATGCCCGCTTCGGCCAAGAACGCGGCGATGGTGGAGGCATGGGTGTGGTAAACAATGGCGGTATCGCCGATGGACACCTGCACCGGTCGGGCGCGCGTGATCTCCAGCCGTTGTCCGCTTTGTAAGCGACCCGGAGGGCTGCTGACCCGGTCCTGGGGGTGCAGGTGCAAATCCGCCATCAGCTCCGCCGCCGTCCTGGCCGTCGTGCGCACGCGATGCTCGCGACCGTCAACGACCACCGTGACCTCCGGCAACCGTTGCACATACGCCCAACCGCCGGCCAATAGCAGTGCCAGCAGCAAACCCAGCGCCCCCAGACGGTGGGGAAACGCTTTGGCCCGCTGCCACGGACGACTTACCGGAGGCGAAGTGGTCGCCATGGCCTTGTCCTCAGCCGGAAATGGGCCGGACGGGGATGACCATCGGGCAAGGATAAGCGGTCAGATTGATGAGCCGACCCTCCTGATCGAAGGCGACCGTGTCTTCGAGGCGAATGGCCCAACCCCCCGGTCCGCCGCCGGGTGGGGTGTCCGGCTCGTAGAGTCCCGGCTCGATGGTGAAGACATGGCCGGGTTGGAAGACGGTGTCGTTATCGGGCATGAGATTGAGCGCCGGCGGTTCATGGATATCCAGACCCAGGCCGTGGCCTAGGCTGTGGATATAGCCGCGTCGGGTCTTGGGATCAAGGCGCAGGGTGGGAAATCCTAGGCCCTCGAAGTAGGCACAGACCATTTCCTGGTAGAACGTGCACCGTTCGCCCAAACGCAATGCGGCCATGACGCGATCGAACACGGTCTTGACCTGCTCCCAACGTTCGGCCAGGGGGTCGGGAGCATAGCCCAGGAAGAAGGTGCGGGTGACGTCGTGGAAATAGCCGGTCGTAGGGTCATAGGGAAAGACGTCGAAGACGATGCTTTCCCCCAGGCGCAGGACCCGTTCCGGTTGACCAGTGTTGTGCGGGACGGCGGCTTCGGCGCCGGGGCAAAAGATGTTCTCGTGGGTTTCGGCCAGGTGCAATCGGGCCAGTTCCATGCGGATGTAGGTTTTGACATCGCCCACGGTCACCGGCCGACCATCGGCATGGACGAGGACGCCGTCGCGAGCGCGCTGCATGCTCAGGAAGTCGAAAACACTCTCGATCAGGCGGGCCGTCTGTTGGCCGACATGGCGCATGGCGGCCAGCTCTGCGGCATCTTTCGTCTGGCGGGCGCTGTGGAACAGATTGGGGTAGGCTTCGCCCACGATTTCGATCTGGGGATTGGCCGCGGCCAGGGCCCGCAGGAAGACATAGCTATAGCCCTGATCGGCCAGACCGTAAAAGCCGACGCGACCGCTCACGCCCTCATCGCGCAGGACATCGCTAAGAATGGCCACCGATGCGCGCAAACGGTCGTTGTGGTGTCGTTTGGTGTATTCGACCAGGTCGTAATCGGACCACAAACGCAGTCGATAACCCGTCCTAGCCGCCGCATCGCGCTCCAGGGGGCTGGCAATGAGTAGAGGCGGACCGTCGGCTTTTTGCAGGTAGAGGGCATTTTCCAGCTTGATCCCACCGACCAGATAAGCCAGGTCGGTGCTGGTATCCGTATCGCCGCGCACGACGATCGCATCGAGTTGTCGTGCCCGCATCAGGGCAGGAATATCGGCTTTCATGGCCAAACGGGAAGCGCAGAGCGCATGGCCGGCAGATCGGAGCGGCCGGAAAACAGGCCTATCCGCCTGTTTCGGGTTTGCGGACAAGGATGGAGCTGAGACAGTCGCGGCGGCGGCCACCGCTACGAGGCAGGCGCCGTTCCTCATAGGCCAGCAGCTCCCAATCGGCAAAGGTCAGCAAAAGCTCGCCGGGCTGGAGCAGATAGGCCGGGTTGAACTCGCCGGGCAGGCGCAAGAGATCGGTGTGAAACGTCGTATAGAGGAGCAAGCCCCGTGGGCGCAAGGCCGCACGCAAGGCCGGCAGCAGCTTGCGCTCCAGATAGAGCGAGACCAGCACCAGGTCATAGCGCTCAGGCGGGGGGTGCCAGTGCGTCAGGTCCGCCTGGAGGATGTGGATACGCTCGGCCAGCCCCTGCGCGGCCGCCGTTGCGGCCAGCCGTTCCAGGGCTACCGGGCTGATATCCACGGCCTCGACCTCGTAACCCAGCCGCGTCAGCCACAGGCTATAGCGCCCGGTGCCACAGGCGACATCCAGCGCGCGACCACCGGTGAGATACGCATGCTGCGCTGCCACCCAGGCGTCGATCTCGTTATGGCATGGCCCGCGACCGCAGCGATAGCGTTCGTCCCAGCGGATTTGATCGGGAGAGGGCGAAAGGCTCAAGGTCGGACGTAGAGGACAACGGATCGAAAGGTTAGAGGCTACCGATTTTAGCATGGCTGGGTTAGAATAGGGAATCATTGCCGACGGTTTATAGGCCTGCGGCCGGGGTATCCCGGTCGGCGGCCCCGTGCACCGGCTCACCGCCCCGAAGGAGACCTGCCATGACCGCACCTCCCTTGAAAATCACCTATTCCACGCTTTCGGTGGACAATCCCGAACTTCATGCCGCTTACGAGGCGGCCGTTGTCCAGGCCAAAGCCCAATTCGGCCGTAGTTTTCCCCTGTTCATCGGTGGCGAAGAACGTCGTGCCACCGAGTCCTTTCGTGATACCAGTCCTATCGATACGAATTGGGTGCTCGGCTATTTCCAAAAAGGGGACCGCCAGGATGCCCTCGATGCCATTGCCGCGGCCAAAGCAGCCGCACGGGATTGGGGCCGTCGGCCCTGGCAAGAGCGCGTGGCCATCCTGCGTCGCGCCGCTGCCCTGATCGACGAACGCACGTTCGAGATTGCGGCCATTATGAGCATCGAAGTCGGCAAAAATCGCCTGGAGGCCTTGGGCGATGTGGCCGAAACCGCCGATCTCATCCGCTATTACTGCGATGACATGGAGAAGAACGAGGGCTACCGACGGCCCTTGCTCAGCGAGTCGCCTCGCCATCACAACTACAGCGTCCTCAAGCCCTACGGCGCCTGGTGTGTTATTTCGCCCTTCAACTTCCCGGCAGCGCTGGCCGGTGGGCCTACTGGCGCCGCTTTGGTAGCCGGTAACACGGTGGTGCTCAAGCCGGCCACCGATACGCCTTACACCGCCTGGAAGCTGGTCGAATGCTTCCGCGAGGCCGGTTTGCCCGACGGTGTGCTCAATTTCATCACCGGCCCGGGTGCCACGGTGGGCGAAACCCTCATCACCAGCCATGACCTCGATGGCTATACCTTTACCGGTTCCTACGACGTCGGCATGCACATCCTGCGCACGGTGGCCCAAGGGCCCTATCCACGGCCCGTCATCGCCGAAATGGGTGGCAAGAATCCGGTCATCATCAGCCGTCATGCCGATCTCGATGATGCCGCCTATGGCGTCATGCGCGCGGCCTTCGGGCTGCAGGGCCAGAAATGCTCGGCCGCCTCTCGGGTTTATGTGGAGCGGCCCGTCTACCACGATTTCTTGCACGGCCTCTTGCGCTATACCGAGGCCATCAAAGTCGGCGACCCCACCCAGGCCGATGTCTTTATGGGTCCGGTGATCAACCGCAAGGCCTATGAGGACTATCAACGCTACTGCGCAGCCCTGCGCGAGGCGGGCGAAATCCTCTACGGCGGTCAGGTCCTCACCGGCGATGAGTACGACCACGGGTACTTCGTGGCCCCGACCATCGTCACCGATCTGCCCATTTCCCATCCCCTCTGGAAGGTGGAGATGTTTCTCCCCATTGTGGCCGTCCATCCCGTCGAGGACCTGGCAGAGGCGATGCAACTGGCCAATGACCACACCTACGCCCTTACGGCCGGGTTCTACGGCGCGCCCGATGAGGTGGAGTGGTTCTTCGCCAATATCGAAATCGGTGTCGCTTATGCCAATCGTCGTGCCAGCGCCACGACCGGCGCCTGGCCGGGCTATCAGGCCTTCGGCGGCTGGAAAGGCTCCGGCACGACCGGCAAAGCGGCCGGTTCCTTCTACTATCTCCCTCTCTACATGCACGAACAAAGCCAAACGGTGGTCACCCGCTAGGCCCTTCTCCCTTCCTCGCCTGCTTTCCGTTCATGCTTCCCGTTGACGAACAACTCACCATCCTCATGCGCGGGGTCGACTTCGGCGACCCGCTGACCTACGAGAACATGAAGGCCGAACTGCGCCAGCGCCTGGAAGAAAGCGTGGCTACCGGTCGGCCGTTGCGTGTCTATTGCGGCTATGACCCTACCTCGCCCGATCTCCATCTGGGTCATACCGTCACCATGCGCAAGCTGCGGCAGTTCCAGGACCTGGGCCACGAGGCAATCTTCCTCATCGGCACCTTCACCGGCCTCATCGGGGATCCCAGCGACAAGGATAGCGCCCGCCCGCAACAGACCGAGGAAGAGGTGAAAGCCAAGGCCCGCACCTACGCCGAACAGGCCTTCAAGATCCTCGATCCCGCACGGACCCAAATTCGCTACAACGATGAATGGCTGAGCCGACTGACCTTCAAGGACGTAATCGGCCTGGCCAGCCATTTCACCGTCCAGCAATTCCTGGCCCGGGAAAGCTTTGCCCTGCGCTATGCCCGGGGTGAAGCCATCTGGCTGCACGAATTTTTCTACGCCCTGATGCAGGGCTACGATGCCGTCGCCTTGCAGACGGATGTGCAATTGGGCGGGACCGATCAGTTGTTCAACTTGATGGCCGGGCGCAAGCTCATGGAGGTCTTCGGTTTGCGACCCCAAGTGGCGTTGACCCTGCCCATCCTGGTGGGAACCGACGGCCATCTGCGCATGAGCAAAAGCACCGGCAACTACATCGGTATCTCCGAGCCGGCCGAGGAGATGTACGGCAAGGTCATGTCCATCCCCGATAGCGCCATGCGCAATTACGCCGAGCTGGTCACCTCTTGGCATCCGGCCTATATCGAGCAGCTCTTTGCCGACCTGGAGGCCGGTCGCCTGCACCCGCGCGATCTGAAGATGGCCCTGGCCCGCGAGATCACGGGGCTGTTCCACCCTCCCCAGGCCGTGCAGGCGGCCGAAGAGCATTTCGTCCGCACCTTCCAGAAAAAAGAGCTTCCGCCGGAGATGCCCACGCTGGTGGTGCGACCTGGGGACACGGTGGTCGATCTGCTGGAGCGCGCCGGCTTTGTCCCCAGCCGCAGCCAGGCCAAGCGCGATATCCAGGGTGGGGGCGTGCGGCTTGACGGCGTCGTCGTCTCCGATCCCTATTTAGAGCCGAAACCGGGTCCCGAGGGTCTGGTTTTGCAAAAGGGCAAGCGCCATTTCGTGCGCCTGCTGCCCCCCCTTTCCTGAGAGCGGTCGGCTCGTCCGTGCGGATTGCCCTTTTTGCCACCTGTACGGCGCAAGCCTTCCGTCCCGCCCTGACGGCGGCCGGCCAGAAGCTGGCCCAGGCCCTGGGCCTGACCATGGTAACGCCGCCGCAGACGTGTTGCGGGTTGCCGGCCTGGGATGCCGGCCGGCTTGAGCCGGCGCGGGTGGCGGCGCGGCAATTTGTGCGCGTCTTCGCCGGCTATGACCTCGTCCTCACCCCCTCGCCGGTCTGCCGCCGTATGGTCTGTGAGCACATGCCGGTATTGCTGGCGACGGAACCGGAAGCAACCGCAGCCACAGCTCTGGCCGCTCGCGTGCTCACCTGGCCTTCGTTTCTGGTCGCCCATGTGGGGGTAGAGCGCTTCGAGCCTTGTTTTCGCGGCCGCATCGACTATTTTCCGGCCTGCACCGGCGCCGAGGAAGCCGCCACGCGCCTCCTTCTGGCCCGCCTAACCGGTGACGAACAACCGGCCGCTTTCAGGCAAGACTGTTGCGGCTACGGCCTGAATCTGGTCTGGCGTTATCCCGAGTTGAGTCGGGCCATGGCCGAACCGGTGCTGATGACCCTGCGCCTAAGCGGAGCTGCTCTTGTGCTCACCGATGAGGTCGGGTGCCTGGTTCATCTGCTGGCGCAGCAACGCCGCCGCGGCGGCCCGGTGTTGCGGCATCTCGTCGAGTTTCTGGCCGATCCGGATTGTTGTCGTATTGTGCCCCCGAGGTAGTTTCGTGCCGGCCGATCCCTCTACGCGCCAGGCCCTTTATCGCCTTGGTCAACTCGTCGAACGCAGGCCCCCCTTATCACCGGAACTGCCGTCGGCAGCCGGTGAGGCCCGTCGGCGGGTGCTGGCCGAGTTGGAAACCTACCTGCACCGCTTCGAGGCCCAGGCCCGGGCCCAGGGCATGCAGGTGTGGCGGGCCGAGGATTACCAGGAGGCCGACCGTCTCGTGATCGAGCGGATTCGGGCGAGCGGTTGCACCGAGGTCCTGCGCAACCACTCGCCCCTGTTCGACGAAATCGCCCTGGATCGGGCTGCCGCCGGCAACGGCGTCGAGCTGATCCCGATTCATCCCGGTGATCACTACCTCAAGCTGACCGGTGCCCCGCCCTTGCATCCCATCTGGTCCTCGGCCCATCTCGGTCTGCGCCATCTGGCGACGGCCATGGCAAGGGCCTGGAAGGTGCCGCCGAGTTTCGACCCCGATCTGCTGGCCGGTACCGCACGGCTGCGGCTGCGACCGCTTTTGCTGGCCGCAAAAGTGGCCGTCATCGGCGTCCATTTTGCCGTCGCCGCCGACGGCCGCCTGGTTTGCCTGGATAACGATGGCCACAACGCCCATCTCATCGCCCTGGCCGGGCATCTCATTTGTCTGGTCGGAATCGAGCAGGTGGTGGCGGATATCGCCGATCTAGAGCTGCTCATCCGCGCTTTTAGCCTGGGTGCATGGGGACAGGACCAGGCCCACTATGTCGGCATCATCGCCGGCCCGCAGCGCACGGCCGATGGACCCCAGCAGGTGGATGTGATTTTGCTCGATAACGGTCGACGCCGTGCGCTGGCCGCCGGTCTGACTGCAGCGTTGGCCTGTATCGGTTGTGGGGCCTGCCATGCCGTCTGCCCCGTGTATCGGCAGGTCGGGGCGATGGCTTACGGTCGTCATGCCCGGAGCGGTCCGATCGGCGCCGTGCTCAATCCTGTCATGTGGCCAGAACGACGAACGCAAGACCAGCCCTATCTCAGCAGCGGTTGCCGGGCCTGCGCGACCGTTTGTCCTGTCGGTATCGATCTGCCGGAGCTGTTGGCCCGGCAGCGCCGCCACGCGGCCGTCTCGGCCTCGTGGGAGGAGCGCCTGGTTTTCTGGCTATGGCAACGGTTGTTGCCCTATCCTCGGCTGTTCATCCCGGCCCTTCGCCTGGCTTTTCGCCTGGTCCGGCGAGCATGAACGACGAACGCAGTCCGCTGGCCCGCCACTTTATGACCGTCTGGCAACGGCGAGGCGGCCGCATCGAGACCCCCACCAGCCAGGCGGCCGCCCGCCTGCGTGTGTTGCTGACTTTGCGCGAGTTGGGGGTTCGCGAGATCCTGGCCCGGCCGTCGGCTGCCTCACTCCTGCCCGGTCTGGCCGAAGCCCTGGCCGATGCCGGTATCGCCCTGAGCCAACCCGAACGGGAGCGGTTGCGGGCCGAGTTGACCGTCGGACTGACCGATGCCGCTGCCGGTTTGGCCACAACCGGCTCGCTGGTCCTGGCCGGCCCGTCCGTGGGCGCCTGGCTGCCGGCTTTGTTGCCTGTGTATCTCATCGTCTTGCTGCCCATCACACGGCTTTTTAACGACCTGGTCGCCTGGCAACGCGCGCAAAAAGCGGAGGACCCGGTGAGCGTGCTGATCATCGGCGGCCCCAGCATGAGCGCCGATCTCGAATGGCATGCGCACACGGGCATGTTCGGACCGCGACAGTTGCATGTGCTGCTGTTGCCCCCACCGGAGACGACCGCTTGAGCCCATTGGCCCGCACAAAGCTTGAACAATCACCGCAATTGGTGTATTGTACCGCCTATCCGGTTGTTCCCCTTTCTGTTCGTTATCAAAAAGGAGAAGATAGCCCGATGAACGTTCGCCTCGCCTTTCTCTTGCCGGCTTTGCTGGCTATGGTTCTGGTTGCCTGTACGCCGTCTGCACCGGCGCCTACACCTACCCCTTCGGATCTCCTGGCCGCCATCATGGCACGCGGTACCCTCCGCATCTCGACCGATCCCGCCTACCCGCCCCAGTCGGAACTCGTGCCGGATGCCAGGCGGGCTGAACAAACCAAATGCGGCGCCGAAGAGCGCACGGCCGGCGAGTTTACCGGCTTCGACATCGATACCGCCGTCGAGATCGCCAAGCGGCTGGGCGTGGAACCGTGTTTTGTCACGCCGGATTGGACGCTGATCACCGGTGGGAACTGGGCCGACCGCTGGGATATCAGCGTTGGGTCGATGACGATCACGCCGGAACGGATGGAGAAGCTTTTCTTCTCCCAGCCCTACTACACGACCCCCGCAGCCCTCTTCGTCCACAAGGATAACACGACCTACACCTCGCCTGCCGATCTCTCGGGCAAGCGGGTGGGGGGCTGCACCGGCTGCACCTATGAGTTCTACATCGACGGCACCCTCTCCATCCCCGGCGAGACCATCAACTTTGTCATCAAGGATGCCCAATTCGTCGGCTACGAAACCGATCTCCCCGCCCTCCAGGACCTGGCCTTGGGCGATGGGGTGCGGTTGGATGCCGTCCTGACGGCTCAGCCCACCGGGCTCGGTGCCATCAAAGATGGATTGCCCATCAAACAGCTCGGCGAACCGGTCTATTTCGAGTACCTTGCCGCTGCCTTCGATAAGGGCAGCAGCCTGGATACCAGGAGCTTCCAGGCTAAAGTGAACGAGATTATCCGCGCCATGCACGCCGACGGGACCCTCAAGAGGCTGTCGGAAAAGTACTACGGGATCGACCTGGCCAGCGCAGCGGCGGCGTTCGACTTGAATATGCTCAAACAGTGAGGTGAGTCTGCGGCGATGTCCTGCCGGGGCTTTGAGTATCGGCCCCGGCAGGACGCCGGTCGTCACTTTCTTGCCTTTGTATCGCTTTTTGCAACGGTGAGGGACTGTCGTGAGCGCCGGTACCATGTCGCAGCGAGATGTGTATGCAGCTCAGGCCGTCGAGCTGGTGCGTGAGGCAGAGCGCCGGAAGCGGGTGCAACAGATGAAAGTGGGGTTGGTGATTCTGTTCCTATTGGCGCTGTTGAGTTTTATGCTGTTGCAGCTGCAGTTGGATCCGGCCTACATGCTGAACAACGCCGGTTTTGTTGTGCAGGGTCTTCTGGTGACTATCGGTGTCTCGCTGGCTTCTATTGCATTTGCCTCAATTTTGGGACTTTTGGGGGCTTTAGGACGACTTTCGAGCAATTCAATCGCTTTTGGTATTTCTTCCTTTTATATCTCACTTATTCGCGGAACACCTCTATTGGTGCAAATTTACATCATCTATTTGGGACTACCTCAGCTAGGCAAACAGGTAACCAATGCCGGCTATCCACAAATCGGCGAACTGTTCATCCTGAGTGCCTTGCAGTCGGGCATTCTCGCCCTCAGTTTGAACTACGGGGCCTATATGACGGAGATTTTCCGGGCCGGCATCCAGGCCGTTTCGGCAGGGCAATGGCAGGCCGCCGCGGCTTTGGGGATGAGTCGTTGGCAGACCCTGCGTTTTATCGTGCTTCCCCAGGCCATCCGCACCGTCATCCCCGCCATCGGCAACCAGTTCATCTCCATGCAAAAGGATTCCACATTGGTCTCCCTGATGGGGATTTGGGAGATTACCTACCGGGCCAATCGCCTGGCGCGCAAAGACAGCAAGTTCATGGAGATGTTTCTGTTGGCGGCGGCCATCTATTGGATCCTGACCATTGTCTCGGAATGGCTGCAACGCAAGCTGGAAGAGCGTATGGCACGCTCGGAGCGCCATTGAGGGGCGCAAGGCCGGGCGCTTTACGGCCAAAGCTCCGCCGGGATTGTGCGAATGGAAATCGCGGCGAGAAGCCCGCAACAGGCCGAACGATTACGGAAGGCGGGCAAAAAAGTTCTGCAGCAGCCGCCAGCCCGCAGGGTGGGCGGCATCGGCGCGTTCGGGATGGAATTGCGTCCCGTAAATGGGACGGTGGCGATGGCGCAAGGCCTGGATCTTGCACAGGGGACCGGTGGCCAGACAGATGAAATCGGGCGGCAGGTTTTTGACCTCCCAGTAGTGTTCTTCGTAGAAGACGGCCGGATTGGGCAGACCGGTGAACAGTGGGTCGTCCTCCTGCAGGGTAACGGCGGTCATCCCCACCTCTTTGCGCATGCCGGGGCCGAAACCGGGGTCGGGATCGGCTTCGCCCGGGGACAGGGGGCCTAATGGGCCGATAACGGCGCCGAAAGCATGGGCGATGAGTTGATGGCCGCCGCAAAAGCCGATGAGGGGCTTCGGCCAACGGCGGATAAACTCTCCAAGCCGCGCCAGATGCTCCGGGTCATGGGCGGTGAAATCGCTGCGCAGGCCGCTGAGCAAAACGGCATCGGCCTCGATGGTGTCAAGGCGGTCAACGTCTTGTTCCAGGACCAGCAGTTGGCAAGGTCGCCCGCTCAGCCTGGCGAACAGGGCCTGTTCGTGGTGGCGGTCCCGCTGATGTTCCTTGCGCAGGCGCGGGTCGGTCAAAGCCGAGGAGGGTTCGAGGTCAATGTAGCAAAGCATGGGCGTTCAATCCTCCGGTAAGCCTGTGGCAGGGTGCGAGGGGGTTTGAAGGGTCGAGGAGAGCGTGGAACCAGCCACGGGTAGACGCCGCCATGAAAGGGCATCGTTTTGCCGCCGTGTTGGGACCGGTATTACGCAGAACCCGCTCGCGGGCAATTAGCCGCCGGTGGGATGGCTTTGTCGCCCTCGGTGGTCGGCAAGGGTTCGCATGCTTGCTCCCGGCCGGAACACGGCGGTAAACCCGACTCAGGCGATGGAGGGCTTATCCTCCTGTTGCAGCCAGAGCTGCGTGGTCAGAATGGCCGTGAGCGGTGTGGCATAGGAACCGCGGCCTTCGCGATGGATGGCCCGCAATGCGGCTACGGCCGAGGGCCGAAAAAGCCCCGTGGCCGTCAGCGCCGCCGGGGTCAGACAGGCCTCGGCCCAATCGGGCAAGCGCGGTTGTCGCCACCATCGGCCATGAGGCGCAGCCAGGCCTTGTTTACGCCGCCGCCGGATAACCGGGGGCAACAGGCCCTGCGCGGCCTTTCGTTCCAGGGCCTTTTCCCGGCCGTTGAGGCCCGGATCCCATGGCAAGATCGCCTCCCAAAGCCCATGGTCGAGGAAAGGCACGCGCGCCTCCACGCTGGCAGCCATGCTCATCCGATCGACCTCCAGATTGATAAAATCGGGTAGACGGCTTTGCAGGTCAAGCAGGGTGAGGGCATGAAGGGGGTGCAGGTCAGGGTCGGGCGCCGTCCAGGGCAATGAGGTGTCAACCCGATGGCGCAGCTCAGGGACGAGCCAGTCGAGGGCATCCGCAGGAGCATGAGGACTGAGCCAGCGTCGATAGCGCTCCGGCAAGGACAGGTCCGGGCGGCGCAAGAGCTCGGCTGCTGTTGCCGACACCCGCCACCGGCGTGCCAGACCGATGGCGACCTGACGCAAGGGCGTCGGTAATCCGCGCAGGAGGGCCAACTGCGCTTCACCGCGATACCAGGGATAGCCGCCGAACAGCTCGTCGGCCCCTTCACCCGTTAGGATCACCTTCAAGCCCCGGGCAGCGCAGGCGGCAAAGAGCAGAGCGATGGCGATGTGGGTGGCACTGCCCACGGGCTGACCATAAGAGACGATCAGGCGGGGCAGGTGCGCCATGGCCTCTTCGTCAAAACGCACCATGTGATGACGCACGCCCAGGGACTCGGCCACCATGCGCGCATAGCGGCTTTCGTCGTAGGCCGGGTCGGTAAAACCGAGGCTAAAAGTGTGAAGCTCGTTCCGGTCAAGACGGTGCAACAGGGCCACCAGGAGGCCGGAATCGAGGCCACCGCTCAACAACGCGCCGACAGGCACATCGCTCCGGCGGTGCAGGTCCACCACGGTGAGCAGCAGCGCCCGCAAGGTCTCGCCCGGATGCCGGGGCCGCTGCAGTGCGGCGGCCGGGGGTGGCGTCGGTTGCCAGTAGCGCCACAGCCGCATCTCGGTTGGGCTGAGCATCAGGGCGTGGGCCGGCGGCAGGTGAAAGACCTCCTCGTACAGCGTCTCCGGGCCGGGTATCCAGCCCAGGCTGAGCAGCCGCGGCAGGGGACGGACGTTGAGCCGGGGGACCCCTGGCAATAGCCGTCGCAGAGCCGGCAGCTCCGAGGCAAAGACGAGATAATCGCGGCCGTAGCTGTAGAAGAGCGGCTTGATCCCAAACCGGTCGCGGGCCAGAAACAGGGTCTGCCGACGGCGGTCGTAAATGGCCAGGGCGAACATGCCGCGCAGATGCTCCGGGCAACGCTCGCCCCATTCCTCCCAGGCATGGACCAGGACTTCGGTATCGCTACGGGTGCGAAAGCGATGCCCTCGTTTTGCCAGCTCGGCCATCAGCTCACGGTAGTTGTAAATTTCACCGTTCTGAACGGCCACCACCTGACCGTCTTCGCTCGCCAAGGGTTGATGACCGCCTTCCTGATCGATAATCGCCAGGCGTCGCGCAGCCAGGACCACGGCAATCCGGTCGCTTCGCTCCCGCCAGTGCCCCTCATCATCGGGGCCGCGATGGATAAGACAGGCAAGCCCCGCCGCCACATCGGGTACCACGCCATCCCGGCGATACGAGCCGATAATGCCGCACATGTCGGTTGTGCTAATGAACTTTGCAGACCAGACCTTCCTGCAAGAGCGCCGTGGCCAGCTCCAACACATCCGGTCCTGTGACCTCGGTGCCTACGCCAAAGGCTGCGGCCAGGGCGGCGGCCACTTCGTTCAGGGTGGTCTGGCCGTCCAGTCGTTGCCAGATGAACGTGCCGGTGGTATTGAGGGAAAACAAGGTACCGGTTTGCAAGTTGATGATGATGGTTTGGCCTTCTGTGGTTTCGGAGGCCGTATGTTCGGCAGGACGAAGACGATCGCTCAGGCTCAGCATGGTGCCAAGATTCGGGAAACGGGGTAACGGGATACAACGCGCCGACAGGCGCACGTTTCAACGAGAGAACAGCAAGCGCGGCACAAGCCGCAGGGGAGCCGGTGAAAGCAGGCGCAGGATCAAAGCCAGGCCGACATACCCGACCGTAGCCAGGAGACTGAGGGTGAGGGCCAGCCCGAACCGTTCGCCGATGAGCGGACGCAGGGCCAGCAACGGCAGTGCTAAGGCCATCAGGCCCAGCAACGCCGACCAACGCAGCCGCAGGTCATGACGGATGAAGGCAAATAAGACGACGGCATAGACCACCAGGCCTACGGCCAGGGCCCAGGCAGCGCCGATGGCCTGGAACCGGGCAATGAGCCAGGGGCTGCTGCCGCCGAAAGCCACGATGCCGCCGAGGATGGCAATCAGTTTGGCCCGGGCGCTGGCACGCACGGCCGTTGCCACCGTGCCCACGCTGACCAGGGCCAGGGCCGGCAAGGCCAGCAGCATCACCTGCAGCACGGCGGCCGATCGGCTATAGGCGACGCCCAGGATGAAGGGCATGATCCAGGCGGCCGTGTAGTGCACAACCACCACGAACAGGATCCCCAAAGCGGCGCTCCACTGCGCTACGATCTGCAACCAGGTGCCCACCCGTTCGTCTTGTCCTTCCTCTTTGAAGGTGCTGACCATGGGCAGAAAGGCGCGGATAAGCTGATCGACAATGGTGTAGATCAGGAAAAAGACCACCAGGGCCAGGTCGTAATAGGAGACCTCGGCCGCGTCACGGGTGAAGAGCTGCACCAGGGTGGTGCCGGCGCGAAAGAGCACGATCAGGCCGACATTGGTGACCCAAAAACCCAGCCCTACGGCCAGATAAGGCCGCAAGAAACGCCGGTCCGGTCGCAGCCCGGCGCGGCTGAAGTCGTTTCGGGTCCACCACAGCCCTAGCAGCAGATAGATCAACTCGTTCAGGGTGTAGGCCGCCATCTGCGCCGTCAGTCCCCATCGACCCAGGAGCAGGACAAGGGGCACTTGCGTGATCAACCGCCACGAGAGCTCCACGGCCCATTTGCCCATTTCTTTACGGGCGTAAAGGGTGTGATAGCTCGTCCACGAGATGATGTGTAAGCCTGCCGCAAGGCCTACCAGCGCTGCCGGCCAGCCCGCCAGCCAGGGCGCGATCAAGGGCCCGACGATGAGCATAAAGGGCACCAGGCTCAGGCCCACCGGACAACGCAGCAGGAACATCTGCCCGAACAGCCGGCGGGCTGCGCCCGGATCGCGCTCGGCCAGCCCCGGCAGAAAACGGCCGAACACCTCCAATCCGCCGAAGTCACCCACCCACCACAGGAGCAACGAAATGGACATGGCCAGGGCAAAGCGGCCGTAGACTTCGGGTCCCAACCAGCGGGGGATGATGGCGGCCCAGAGGACGCCGCCGAGGAGTTGGACCAACTTATTCAGGCTGATCAGCGACAGGCTGCGGCCCATCGCACGGGCATCGGCGGTCATGGCGGGGGTGGAGGGAGCGGGTCGTTGCACACCAGGCGAAAACCGGTCCCCTGGGCGCGATAGACGGCGCTGGGGATGGTGATGGAGCAGGCCGAGCGCACGTAACAGGCAGTATGATGGGGGCTATAACCCCACGATCCGCCTTTGACGACATGAAAACGGGGATCGTCCGGGTGATACGGGCTGAGAGTCCATTCCCAGACATTGCCGGCCATGTCCAGACAACCGTAGGGTGACCGATTCTCCGGGATGCTACCCACGGGCACAGGCGTGCCGATACGCCAGTACCAGCCGCTGCGGGCGCGCTCGATGGTCGGTTTGCGGCAGAGGTTGTAGAGGAAATAGTCGAGGCCCAGGGTATGGATGGCCGGCAAATGCATGAGTTCGGGCCGTGGCGGCGCTTCGCCCCAGGGATAGGTGCGTCCGTCGGTGCCACGGGCAGCCTTCTCCCATTGCTCCTCGGTCGGCAGGGTATAGGCCAGACCGTGTTGCTCACTCAGCCAGGCGGCATAGGCAAGGGCGTCGGCTTGGGACACATCCACGATAGGATAGTTTGCCATATCCGGCGGGTACGTGTCCACCGGAGCAAAACGCCGCCACCATCGCCGCCAACCGCGGCGGCGAATGGCCCACCAACGCCCTTCCCAGGCATAGCCGGTGGCGTCCAAAAAGGCCTTCCATTCGGCATAGGTCACCGGGTAGGCCTGAATGGAGAAGGCCGGTAGCCATAACGTCTGCCGCGGGCGCAGCGGCCGCGTGCCGGCATGGCGTTCGTAGACGACTTCCGGCCCGTAAATGAACGGTCCGGCCGGGATGAAGATAAGGCGATGCGTAGGACGACGGGCCATGATGGGAGATTATGCCATTATCACCATCGCCGGCGGTGCCGTCCATTCTTCGCGACTCGGTTCTATCTTCTGTTGGTGAGAACGTTAGAACGTTAGAACGTTTGAACGTTAGAACGTTATGCCTGCCGCTCTTGCGCCAACACACTCCGGAACCGAGTCTTCTTCGCTCTCTCCCCGATGCCCATAGGTCCCAGGCCAGGCGACGGTCTTGCCCAGGACATGCGCGCTGTTCTTAGGGTAAGCCTGAACCGTCTTTCGCCTTACATCTCGCGCCGGACGGCCCGGCCACATCGCCCACAAAAACGGTCCCCCGGCCGCAGTTTATGGCCGCAATAGCCACAAAAGCGATCCCCAACGGCTGCCGTGACCGGCGTCTTGGCAGCGATGGCGCCGCCGTTATGCTCGCGAACGGGGATCGCCTCCTCGGTGGCGGACTCAAGAGCAGCCGCCCGCACGGCCGCGATCTCGGCTTCCAGACGCGCATCGAGTTGAGGCGAAAACAGGGTCTGTTCCAGCTCATCAATGGCGCGCAGCACGGCCGCCGCCTGCCATTTCAACTTGGCTTCCTGCTGTTCGTAGTCGGCCGGAGACAGTTTGCCCATTTCCAGGTCAAACCGGGCATCGCGAATGGCCTTGTACAGCATCTCGCGCTGCTCGTATAGCTCGGCCAGCCGCGGGTCAAGTTCCACAGCCTCGGCCGCCGTCAACGCCGTGGCGCGCGGTCGCAGATAGGGCCACAGAATGACCAGGCCTGCCGCCAACAAGAGTAACAAGGCAACGACGATCCACATAGGCCGTGCTCAGGGCGAGACGGGTTGGGGAGCGGGAACAGGCAGACGCCGCGTCGTCTGGACGCTCACAGGCCAGAGGGCGAAAAGGGTGCCTGCCATCATCACCAGACCACCGATCCACATCCACAACATGAGCGGATTGACGAAAAACTCAAAGGCGGCCAGTTCGCCGTTTTCCTCCCAGCCGTTGAACACGACATACACATCCTCGCGCGGCGTGGTGTGGAGGCCCACCTCGGTGGTCGGTCCCATCTCGCGACCGCGAACGGCGTCGTAAAAGTTCATGCGTGGCTTGAGGGTGCCGATGACCTGGCCGTCTTTCTCGATGAGCACATGGGCGATCACCGAGCTATGATTGGAGGCCCGCTCCTGTTCGAGCCCGGTGAAGGTGAAGGTGTAGCCGGCCAGGTTGGCGCTTTCGTTCAGGCGCAGGCTCTGTTTGAGGTTGAACTGGAAGCTGGTGGCACCGGTGACGGCTACGGCGATAAAGATAACGCCGAGATGGACGATGTAACCGCCGTACCGCCGTTGATTGCGCACCATGACCTGCCACAAGGCCACAGGCCAGGCTTCGCCGGTGGCTTTATGACGGGCACGCGCACCTCGGTAGTACTCCCAGAAAATGGCGCCCAGGGCCAGCGCGCTCATCCCCCAGCTCAGGAGCGGCACCCATCGTCGCGTGACCATCATCGCCAAGAGGACAACAACGGCAACGGCAAACGCAATGGGCACCGTCAGATTGCGACGCAGCATCTCCGGCGAAGTGCGCCGCCAGCCCAGCAAGGGGCCGATGCCCATGAGGGCGAGAAGGACCAGAAAAATGGGGCCATCGACCTTGTTGAAATAAGGCGCGCTGACCGCAATTTTCGTCTTCGTAATCGCCTCCGAGATGATGGGGAAAATCGTGCCGAACAGAGTGGCGAGCGCGGCCACGACAAAGAGGACGTTGACGTACAGAAAAGCCGATTCGCGGCTGAAGAACGAATCCAACTCGGCCTCCGATTGCAGCAGGGGCAAGCGCCACCACAACAAGGCCAAAAAGCCGGCAAAGCTGAAGACGATGAAGCTGAGGAAAAGGGGCCCGATGTTGGAAAGAGCAAAGGCATGGACCGAGTCGATAATGCCGCTGCGGGTGATGAAGGTGCCGATGATCACCAGCCAGAAGCTGAGAAACGCCAGCACGACATTCCACACCTTCAGCATGCCCCGCTGTTGCTGAATCATGATGCTGTGGAGAAAGGCCGTGGCCGTCAACCAGGGAATGAAGGACGCGTTCTCGACCGGGTCCCAGGCCCAAAAACCACCCCATCCGAGTTCGATATAGGCCCACTGACTGCCCATGAGGATACCGATGCCCAGGAAGAGCCAAGGGATAAGAAGCCAGACCCGCACCTGTTTGACCCATCGGTTGTCGAGATCACCCGCCAGAAGCCCGGCCACGGCCAGGGCCATCGGCAGAGTGAGCCCTACGTAGCCCAGGTACAGGAAGATGGGATGGACGACCATCCAGTAGTTCTGCAGCAGCGGATTCAACCCGTTGCCGTCGGCGGGGACGAAAAGGGCAGCGTTTCGAGGTCGGAAGACGGCACCGTGGGTCGTGCCATCGGGCATGAGCCACAGCCGGTTGAAGGGATTGGCGGCAAAAACCGTGATGAGGAGGAAGAAGAGCTGGACGATGAGCAAAACCCCGACGATATAAGGACCTCGTCGGGGCTGTCGTTTCCACTCCACGGCCACAAAAACGAGGCTGTACACGGCCAGGATTAGCCCCCAGAACAGGAGCGAACCGGCTTGACCGCCCCACATGGCCGAAAAGCGATAGAACAGAGGCAGATTGCGCTCGCTGTGGCTGGACACGTATTCGACCGACATGTCGTTGGTCAGCAACAGGTACCACAGGGCAATCGAGGCCACCATGACCAACCCGGACGTTGCGAAGAGGGCATTGCGGCCGCTGGCGGCCAGAGCGGCGTTGCGGCGGAGGCCACCCAGGAAGCCGGCCACGATGCCGTAGGCGGCGGTGAGGCAGGCGAACAAGAGGGCAATGTAACCGATATCAATCATAGGAAGGGTACCGGGGGTAAGAAGCAGAGATAACCGGGCTTGTCGCCGGGTGCTTATGGCGATAGCAGTTCCTGGATACGTTGTTCGAGCTCGGCCGCCGTGATGGGGCCGACGTAGTAGCCCCGGACAAAACCCTGGGCGTCGATGAAGAACGTCTCCGGTACGCCCTGCACGCGATACGCCGTGTAAGCGCGGCTACCTCGATCGGGGCCGTTCGGGTAGGTGACACCGAATTCGGTCAGGTAAGCGCGAGCATTGGGCTCCTGGTCCAGATAATCCAGGCCGATGACCATGACCCGACCCTGATACTGACGCCAGGCCGCCTCCAGATGGGGCTGTTCATCGCGGCAAGGCCCACACCAACTCGCCCAGAAATTGAGAACCACCGGCTGACCGCGAAAGTCGGACAGACGAAAGGTCTGGCCATCATAAGGGCTGAGGCCGAAGGCGTAGGTTGTAAAGGTAAAATCGGGCGCCGGTCCCGAACCTACCCGCTGGCTGGGTGGATTGAGGACACCGTAATAGAACACGGCCACGAAAATCAGCCCGATGACCGCAATGCCTATCACCAGGAGCAACCCCCCTGGACGAAGGCGACGGGCAGGAGCATTAGGGGATACGACAGAGTCATTCATCGGCTAACTCGCGATCGACACGGGCAAGATACGGATCGGCAGCATCCGATGGGGCAGATGATGCCGCGAGCGGGATCGCCCGCAGCTTGTGGCGTTGCGAGATAAGCACGGCCGTCGCCAGGCCTCCTATCAGCAAGACCACGGGCACAATCCAGGCGATCAAGTTGAAACCCTCACGCGGAGGCTCGCCCAGGACAACCGGGCCGTAAAGATCGATAAACTGGGCTTTGATCTGTTCAGGCGTCTTACCGGCCGCCAGTTCCTGGTCGATCAGCGCGCGCATCTGTTCGCAGACCTGCTGCTCACAGACATCCAGACGAATGCCGTTGCAAATGGGGCACCACAGCTCTTTGAACAATTGCTCTCTAGGGTCGTCGCCCTGAGCAAAAACGGGCGCGGTTACGCCCAGGAACAGGAAAAAGAGCAGAAGACGACGGAGCATAGGCGGAACGAACCCATGGCGAGTTTGCAGCGATGCTGCATGCACGAACGATTTCGTGAGCAAGGTGTGCGCATTATAACTACCCCAAAACCGGGTGTTCTATGCGCCAGCTCATATTTCGTATTAAGAAACGATTAGAGAATGGAGAAAAAAACACGATAACGGCTCACGATTTCTTGCCCCCCGCCCTTCCCGCCGGATTCAAGAGCCGCTTAAGAGGTTGCAGGCTTGGGCGCAGGCTGCGATACACGAGGATGCCGTAGAGAACCAGCAGGACACCGAAACCGCAGAACAGGGGCCAAAACCAGCGAGTACGGGCACCGGTGCGAACCTCCCAGTGGTCTATCCAGGCTTCGCCCGCCGCGGTGATCACGACGTCATGCGGGCCGGGGCCGGCGGCGGCAATCCGCAAAGGCCGATCGCTTCTGTAGGTTCGCCTTGCAACGGCGCCGTTGTCCACGACAATCTGCAACCGGGTCGTCGGCGCAGCGGGCGGGGGATGCAAGATGAGGGCAACCCCGTGAAAGCGCAGCCGCAGGCTGCCACCGTCTGCCAGGATCCCTATCTCTCCCAGCGTGGCCCGGTCATTGGCGCTGAGACGATAATCGGTACTGCGTACGGCCCAATGTCCCGGTGGATGGGCGCCGGCATACATCACCGGCGCCTGGCTGACGGCCGTCGCATAGGTCTTGATGCTTTCGTAAACCGGGAGTGGGGTGAAATCGGGCTCGAGCAGCCGAAAATAATATTCGGGTTTGCCCTCGCGACGCCAGGTGTCATCGGGGCGTTTGAGATACCAGGTATTCGCCACCCCCAACCAGGGCCATTCCTCTTGGAGCCGCCGATAGGCCAGCGGTAGATAGCGAGCCTGCTGTTCGACGCTGACCTGACCAAAGCGCTTATCGGGCACCTCGTCGGGCACGGCGTTCCAGTTCATCTCGCTGATCCAGATGGCCTTGTGGGCGTCGCCGTTGGCCACCATCAGATCGCGGATGAACAAGGGCCGCGCGAAGTTGATCACGCGGGGATTCAGACGCCGGTCGGTCGGCCCTGACCATAGGCCGTAACCCTGCATGGCGACGATATCGAAGCAAGGGGCGGCACCGGCATCGTACATCCGCTGCAGGAAAAGAAAATCGTTGAGGGCATTCCCCGGCGGCGGTGCCGCCGGATCGAGCACAATGGTGGCGGCCAGGGCCCCGTTGATAATGACGACATCGGGATCGGCCTGCCGGGCGGCAGCAGCGGCCGTGCAGAGCAGCCGGGTATACTCCTCCGGACTGATGGCGTAATGGCCCCATTCCGGGTAGATATTCGGTTCGTTCCACAGTTGATAGTAGCGGATACGACCCCGATAGCGCGAGACCAAGGTCGACACGAAATCGGCGAAATCCTGATAGTCATCCGGCGGCGCGAAGGGACCCACGGCATCGCCCTGCGCCCGCGTCCAGGCCGGCGGATTGCTCACCCGCACGATCAGCTCCATGCCGTAACGCTCGGCCAGGGCGACGATGTGGTCGTACTTATCCCAGGCCGAGCGCCAGGGCTGATGGCGACGATCCTCGAAATCCCCCTTGCCGTGGATTTCGATGTCTTCCCAGGGGAACTCCTGACGCAACCAGTGAAAGCCGGCCGCTGCGGCCATACGCACCACCTCTTCGCGCACGGCCGGGTCGGGTTCTTGCTCCAGGAAGACATTGACGCCGAAAGGATTGACGCCGCTATGGGCCGCCGGGACATCCGGAGCCAGGTGCAAACGCGGGCGCAGGCTATCGGCCGCCAGGTCGCTCAAGCCCTTGACCTGGGCGAGAAACCGCTCCTCGCCGGTGCGGGCGAACCACCAGCCCAGGCGCCAGCCCAGCCCCAAGACCACGGCGCAGGTCAAAAAGGGGATGGGGATGAAGAGGAGGACGGCGAGGCGACGCAGGGTCATGGTGATGGCCGGCGCAAGCGAACACAAGGAAGCCGAGCGCTCGGGCTCGGCTTCGCAGGAACCGGGGGTAAGGCCGTCAGTTCCTGATAAAGGTGATACCCGTGCACTGCTCGCTGGCCGTTATTGTGCGTGTCCATTTGTCGGAAAGCGGCGGCGGCGAACTGCCGGCGCCGTCGTAAGACTGGCCGCCGGCCGAAAGCCCCCCGGCCGGGCACTCGACGACAAAGATTTCGATCGGTGTGTTGGCCGGAGCAGGGCCGCCAAAGGGAGCAAAGCCCCATTCACCGGCCGGTTCGCCACAGCCGGAGCATTTGGTCTGGCGAGGTCCGTAGAAGGCGATGTGGACGCAGACGCCGTTGATGGGGTTGTTGTTGCGGTCGCGTACAAAGCCTTTGAAGTAGGTAACGCCGGGGTTGGGTTCGCAGCGTTCGACCCCACGCAGGACGAAGTAAGGATACGCAGGCGCCGGTGTGGGGGTGGGCGCCGGTGGCGGGGTCGGCGTCGGCGGTTGCGTGGGCCGCGGAGGCGGTGGGGCGGGGATGTTGGCGGCGACGGCGACGGTTTCGATGGCGCCTTCTTTGCTCACCAGGCTATCGGTCACCCAGCCGGCGCGGCCGTTGTAATCGATCTGCCACCAATCGCCGGCCGGGTTTTTCCCCGTGACAACATAGCGCTGTCCGGGCACCAGCGCGCCCAAACGAGGGTAGTTGACCCCAGGTCCCCCGCGCACGTTGACGGCCTGATTCGCATAGACCTGAGGCGGTAGCGGCGTCGGTGTGGGCGGTTCCGGCGTCGGGGTCGGGACAGGCGTGTCGGTGGGCGGGACCGGCGTATCCGTCGGCAAGGGGGCCGGTGTGGGATTCACGGGAATGGGGGTCTGAAAGAGGGGGCTGTTGGCCGTTTGCCCCATCGGGGTGGGGGTGAAGGTGGGGCGAGGGGTGCGGGTCGGTGTCGGTTCCGGTGTAGCCCGGTTGCCACAGGCGGCGATGACCAGGGCCATCATCAGGAAGGCAAGAAAGCGAAAGCGGAGCAACATGGCGAGTTATAACCTCGAAGTGAGGATGAAATGGACGGCCATCGCGTTGGGTATGGCGACGACGGCCGATTATAGCAGATGACAGAATGACAGGAAAGCCCGCAAGCGGGTTGGCGGGTCGTAAGATTACGGATACCCGGACGTTACCGCTGCCTTTCCGGTTCCGCTTGGGGCCGGATGGGGAAACGATCTCGGTCATCCTTTACTTTTCCACGCGAAAACGGATGGGATCCGCCGTCAATGTCCGGCCGTTGCGGGTACGGGCAATCACGCGCAGACGGTGTTCGCCGGATGTTGGCAGCCACCAGGCCGTCCAGGGCCAGTCGGTGGCCGTGAGCGCCACGGCGTCATCGAGCAGGTAGGTCACGGCACTTAGCGCGTCCTGACCGTGATAGCTGACGGCCAGTTGCAGCCGTTGTACGTCTGGGGGCAGCCGTTCGTCCCACACATACACGGCATTCGGTTCGGGACTGACGATCTGCAACATGGGTTGGGCGTTGATGGTCGTGGGAGCCGCGCTGTCGTCCGCCAGGAGCAGCATCCCCTGTTGACGGGCCCAATCGCGCAGCGCCGGCGGCGGCGCCCAGGCCACGCGATAGACCACGGCCGTGGCCGGTGTCTCGGCCGTGGCCGGTCGGCCGGTGCGCCCATCCACGGCGATGATGCGGTACTGGTCATCAGGTCGATCGGGTTCGGTGCCGGCGATGAACCGTTCGCGACCGACCTGCGGACACGCAGGCGAAGGCAGCAACCCGGAAGGAAGACAGATGGTCCGTTCGACCAGACCCGGTGGACGGGCAAAGGACCGCACCGGACGCCCACGGTGGGCCACGGTCATGAAGTCATGCCAGATCGGCGCGGCGCCGTCAATGCCGCCGACGCCGTACATGGGCGTATTGTCGGCATTGCCCACCCATACCCCTGTCAGCAGATCGGGGGTGTAGCCTATTGTCCAGTTATCCCGCCAATCGGTGGTCGTTCCCGTCTTGGCGGCCGCCGGTCGGTCCAGGCGCAGCGGGCTGGAGAACCCAAAACTGCGACTGCGAGCATCGTTGTCGCTGAGGATGTCGGTGATGAGATAGGCCGTGCGGGGATCGAGCACGAGGGGACGTTCACCGACGACGGGGAGCGGCCAGCCTTCGGGATTGAAAACCGGTCCGTCCACTCCGGCGGCAAACAACAGCCGACCCTGGATGTCCTCGATGCGGGCAATGGCGATGGGCTGGAGGGTCCGGCCGCCCGTCACAAAGGGCGCGTAGGCCGTCGTCAATTCCAACAAGCGCACTTCGCCCCCACCCAGCGTCAGGGCCAGGCCGTGGTCTTCGGGGCGAGCCAAGGTCGTGATGCCATGCCGACGGGCTTGCTCCACCAGGGCTGCTACCCCGATCACGGCCAGGGTGTGCACGGCCGGCACGTTGTACGAATTGGCCAGGGCCATCCGCACCGAGACGGGTCCGTGGAAGGTCAGGTCGTAATTGAGGGGCTCGTAGTAAGTTCCTTCGCGCGTGAGGAAGCGACTCGGTACATCGGCCAGGATGGTGGCCGGCGTGAACGGCCGGCGGCCGGCGGCTGCGCTGAGCTTCGGATCGAGGGCTATGGCATAGGTCAGCGGTTTGATGGCCGAACCCGGCTGGCGCAAGGTCAGGGCCGCATTGACGGCCCCGGCGATGCGGGCATCAAAATAATCGGGACTGCCGACCAAAGCGAGCAAGGCCCCCGTTGCCGGATCCAGCGCCACCAGAGCGGCATTTTCGGCCCGGCGTTGGCGCCCGCCGTCGGGTCCGGGGCGATTAAGCTCGGCCAGGCGGTGGCGGATGATGCGTTCGGCATGGCGGTTGAGGGGCAGGTCGAGCGTGGTGTACACGGTGAGACCGCCTTGCCTCAGCCGTTCGCGGCCGATGGCCTCCTCCAGTTGGCCGTAAACGTAGAACACAAAATGGGGCGCCTCGATGGGGAACGGCGTGGGCGCCAACGTGAGCGGTTCGGCGGCCGCCCGTGCGGCCGTGGTCCTGTCGATAAAACCGGCTTCCACCATGCGGGCCAGCACATAACGTTGGCGTTGGCGGGCGGCCTCCATGTGTTCCACCGGATTGTAGACTGCGGGCGCCTGCGGCAACCCGGCCAGCAACGCACACTGGGCCAGATCCAGCTCGGCGGCATGATGGCCGAAGTACGACTGCGCCGCCGCCTCGAGACCGACGGCAAAATGGCCGAAGTAGACATGATTCAGATACAGGGTCAGGATCTCGTCCTTGCCGAAACGACGTTCCAGCCGCCAGGCCAGCACCGCCTCCCGCAACTTGCGGCGCAGGCTCTGCTCATAACGTTCGGACTCATCCAACAACAAGAGCCGTGCCAGTTGTTGGGTCAGGGTCGAACCGCCCTGGACCACCCCGCCGGCCCGCCAGTTGCTCCAGGCCGCCCGCAGGATTGAAGGCAGGTCCACGCCCGGATGATGATAAAAGCGACTATCTTCAGCGGCCACGATCGCCTGCCGACAGGCCAGGGGCATCGCCGTCATCGGGATGGGCCGATAGTTCCCGCGGGCCGGATCGGCCACTTCGTAGAGCAGCAGACCCTGACGGTCGAGGATGCGAATGGCCGCGGCAGGCCGATGGCGGTCGAGGTCGTTCAGGTCGGGGAACGGTCCCAAATAGACCCAGATGCCACTCCATAATCCGACCAGGACCAGAGCCAGGGCGACCACCCCGATCGTAACACGGCGTCGTTGATGGAATCGCGTGCGCATGCGCATATCGGCCAAGACGCCCATTCAGGTATCGCCGTTCCCGCTCAGAGGCGCGGTCGTGCAGCGGCCGACGAGATGGCCTGTCCCCCGCGGCGAACGTTGATGATTTCGGCCATGATGGCGACGGCGATCTCGGCGGGTGTTTCGGCGCCGATGGCCAGGCCGATGGGCGCGTAAACGCGCTCCAGTTTGGCCCGGGGAATCCCCTGTTCGCGCACCAACAGGTCGAAGACGGCGCGCACCCGGCGCTGCGAGCCGATCATACCGATATAGGCCAAGGGCCGGTCCAGGATTTCCAGCAGGCATTCCACATCCAGACTGTGCCCGCGCGTGACCAGGACGACGAAAGTGTTGGCATCCATCGGCAACTCGCGCACGGTACGACGGATGTCGGCGGCGATGACGCGCGCGGCCTTGGGGAAACGACCGGGATGGGCATATTGAGGTCGGTCGTCGATAACCGTCACCCGAAACCCGCATAAGGCCCCGATCTCGCACAGGGGGACGGCGATGTGGCCGGCGCCAACGATAATCAGCTCCGGCGGCCGTGCCTGCACATCCACAAACACCTCCAGGCCCCATTCGGGAAAACGCAAGAGCTGCGGTCGTCCTGCGGCCAGGGCAGCGGCGGCCGCCGCCAAGACCTCGGCTTCCGGCTCGCCCAGGCCCAGATCGCCCAGGGGCGGCTGCCCCGCCCGCACCAGCGCCACAGCGCCGACCCGATCGGGGGCGCGGCTGCGGATCACCGTCACCAGGGCGGCGGCCTCACCGCGTGCGAGGGCCTCGTTGAGTGCTCGGAGCAGCTCGAGAGAAGCCATGGCTGCGGGTTATGCCGGCCAGCGCACAATGAACACGTCCATGATGCCGCCGCATACCCCCAGGGCTTGCATGGAGATCGGCTCGGTCAAATCCACACGCACCAGGGCCGGTTGCCCGGTCTGAATGACATCCAGCCCGGCCCGAATGACCTCGGCCTCACCGCAACCGCCGCCGATGGTTCCGATGTGTTGGCCGAGCGAATGGATGATCATCTTGGTGCCTACCTTCCGCGGCACCGAGCCTTTGGTGGCCACGATTGTGGCCAGGGCAACAACCTCACCCGTTTGTAACAGACGTTCCAGATCGGCATAGATGGCTTCCATGCTTTCCATTATAATAGGAGCTCCTCTATGGCGTCGATATCGCTTGATCTCCCCTCCTTCTCTCCCTTCCCATGGGGGTGCTGCTATGAACGATACCATCACCTGCCTGGCCGGCTTGTGGGTCGGCCATGATACCCAGGTCGAAGCGGCTACCGGTTGCACGGTCGTCCTGACCCCTGAGGGCGCCACGGCCGCCGTGGATGTCCGTGGCGCTGCTCCCGGCACGCGCGAGACGGATCTGCTGCGGCCGGAGAACCTGGTGGACAAGGTCCACGCCATCCTGCTGACCGGCGGTTCGGCTTTCGGTCTGGCGGCGGCCGACGGCGTCATGCGTTGGCTGTACGAGCGCGGCTATGGCTTTGTTACACCGTGGGCGCGGGTGCCGATCGTGCCGGCAGCCGTGCTTTTCGACCTGAACGAAGGGCGGGCCGATGTGTGGCCGGATGCCGCGGCCGGCTACCGCGCCTGTCAGGCTGCCGGAGACGCGCCCGTGTCCCAGGGTCGTGTGGGTGCCGGGACCGGGGCCACCGTGGCCAAGCTCTACGGCCCTGCCGGTGCCCAACCGGGGGGGCTTGGCAGCGCGGCTCAGCCCCTACCCGATGGGGGATGGGTTGCCGCTCTAGTGGCGGTCAATGCCGTCGGCGAGATCGTGGACCCGGCCACAGGTCGGGTCGTGGTGGCGGCCGTTCCCCCGGCTGCCGATGCCCCTCCTGCGGCCCCGGCAATGGGCCAGAACACCACCATCGGTGTGGTCGCCACCGACCGTACCCTAAGCAAGGCGCAATGCCTGCGGGTGGCCCAGATGGCCCATGACGGTCTGGCGCGGACCATCCGTCCCAGCCACACCCTCTACGACGGCGATACCCTGTTTGCCCTCAGCACCGGTCGTGGTCCCGAAGCCGACCCCAATCTGGTCGGGATCCTGGCGGCCGAGGCCGTCGCCCGCGCCGTGTTGCGGGCCGTCGGCATCGGCCTCTAAGGCCACGGCTCAGGCTTGGCCTTGACCGGGAGCAAGCGAAGCCCGGAGCCAGCCCTGACGAGCTAAGCGGGTGGTCGTCGTGTCGTCCTGGCGGATCACGAAACCGTCGCAGGTGCATTGCACGACCGGCGCCCGCTGGGGCGGCTCCGGGCCCAGGGCCAGGACAGCGATCAGACCGGCCGCACGGGCCTCGTCGGCCAGCGCCACATAACCCCCGCACCCGCAGGGCTGAATCAGCAGATCGGGAAGAGGGTCGGGAGGCGGTCCTTCGCGACGCGTGCGGGCCAGGAGAAGCCGGTCGAGGTAGAAAGCGCAGCCGACGGCCGGTCGACCGGGGCCGAAATGGGCGATGAGATTGTCATAACGGCCGCCGTTGACAATGGCAGCACCCATGTGGGCGGTATAGGCCTTGAAGGTGATGCCGGTGTAGTAGTCCATCCCGCGGACATCGCTTAGGTCCACGCTGAAATAACCCTTGACGCCATAATGATCCAGGCGCGTTTCCACGGCCCGTAGTTCGGCCACGGCTGCGCGCATGGCTTCGTTCCGGGCCAGGGCTTCGGCCCGGGCCAGCACGCCCGTGCCCTGGCCGCCCATGAGGTCGAGCAGACCCAGGACGGTCTCGCGGTCCTCGGCCTGGAGTCCGAGCGTGGCGATCACATCGCCCAGATCGTCGTAGCTCTTGCGGTCGAGGGCCGATTGCAGGGCCTGGGCGAGTTCTGGCTCCAGGCCCAAATGGGCGATGAGGCCGTGGAAGTAGCCCAGATGGCCCAGGGTGAAATGGCTGGCCGCCAGGCCGAGGGCCTGCAAAGCGCGAACGGCAAAGGCGAGGACTTCGGCGTCGGCATCGGCGCTCTTGACGCCGATCAACTCAATGCCCGCCTGCCAGAACTCACGTTGGCGGCCGGCACGAGGTTCTTCGAACCGAAAGACCGGGCCGGCATAGAAGAACCGCTGGGGCAGCGGTTGATCGTAGAGTTTAGAGCCGGCAATGCGGGCGGTGGGGATGGTGAGGTCGGGGCGCAGGGCCAGGGCGCTGCCGTCGCGGTCGAGAAAACGGTAGAGTTCTTCGGCCAAGCGGGCCCCGGCCGCCGTGGCCAGGGTCTCGGCGAATTCGAAGGTGGGGGGAATGACTTCGGTATAGCCCCAGGTGCGCGCCAGCTCGCGCAGGGTGGCCTCGGCCTGACGCCGCATCCAGGCAGCACCACCGAAGTAGTCGGCGACACCGCGCGGCAACGAAGGAGGGGAAGGACTGGAAGGGATGTCCACAGACAAGAATGGCAAACGCAACAGAGCAATGGAGATTTCTCGCCTTATAGCCCGCAAGTCATATTCTGTCAATGTGGCGGATGCGGCCGACACAGGCGGACAGGACGACTTTCTGTCCGGCTTCGAGTCAAGAGGTTTTTTGTTTCGGTAGCAGCATAGGACATGCCGAAGCGATCGACCGGGCCTGGCCTTTACCGACACCGGACCGAGACGCATCCCGCTCGTTGGATCCGGCCGTAACGCGCTGCTTCTTACAGCGGCGCCATCCAGGCGAGTACTCCCCACGTCAAGAGGCCACCCAGGGCGGCGCCGACGATGGTCTGCGTCGGCGTATGGCGGCGCAGATGCACGCGCGCCCAGGCCACCAGAGGCAAGGCCGGCAGCGCCGACGTGGCCTGAGATCCCACCAGATAGAACAACAGCACCCAAAAAGCGGCAATGGCCGCGCTGTGGACGCTGATTTTCCAATGTAAGGTGATCAGCAGGATGAGAATGGTTTGCGCCATTTGGGCGAGCACGACGACAAACAACAAACGCGGCGCCGTCCCCATCCCCAACACGAGCACACCGCTGAGCATCGACGCCAGGGTAAACACAAGCGGGCGGCGACGCTCCTCACGACGGCTAATCTCGACATCGGAGATAAGACCACGGCGAAAAAGCCGCACCACATAGGCCATGGGCGCAATCACGTTCAGCACCAGGCCAATACCGGCCCACAGCCAGGCCAGAGTTTGTTGCACGGTAGCCGTGACCATGACGATCATGCTTGCCGCCAGCACAGGTGGTGATAACACGGCCGAGGTCAAATGGGCCACGTAATCGGCCGAGCGCTGCAGTTGTAACCAGGCAAATGTGATCGTTCCCGTTCGTCTCATCCTCTCCTCCTTTGGCGTGTGTCGTTATCCTCCAAGACGCGCGCAGCCTCGGCCGTTGCGCCAAGAGACCGACCGGTAGCAGCCTGGGGGTAGTTGGAGCAACTCGTCATGTTGCCCCAAGGATAACACGACCATGTGAAGTGCAGGATAAGAGAAGGTTATGCCGAGATGATAAACGGGTAAAAAATTCATAATGAATGGGCACTCCTTTCGCCCGGTGGCGTAGAGCACAGATGGTAACGAAGAAACTATGCTATCATCTCCCCAAAAGCATTGGCAAAAATCCTGTACCTGATGGAGGCCGTTCCGCTCATGCGCTTTGTGCCATCCCTTTATGAGCCCATTGCCATCGGACGTGTTCGCTTGACGCCCTTTCAAGCCCTTGTTCACCTGGCCGCGTGGATACCGTTGGCCTTGCTGGTGACCGACGGTCTGACCGGTCGGCTTAGTGTCAATCCTATCCAGGACCTCACCTTTCGTACCGGCAAGACGGCGATGGTGTTGCTGCTGCTCTCCCTGAGCTGCACCCCACTCGCCATCTGGCTGGGCTTTCGTCAGGCGCTCAAGGTACGTCGGGCCTTGGGGCTTTATGCCTTTGCTTACGCTGCGTTGCACTTTTGGGTGTATCTGGGAGTGGATTACGGCTTGGATCTACGGCTGATTGCGTTGGAACTGAGCGAAAAGCGCTATGTCCTGGTCGGGTTTGCCGCTTTTTTGCTGCTTCTGCCGTTGGCCATCACTTCGACCCGTGGCTGGCAGCGGCGTCTGCGACACCGTTGGAAAACGCTGCATAAGGCGGTCTATCCGGCGGCTGTCTTGGTGATGGTCCATTATACATGGGTGCAAAAATCCGATATCCGCCAACCTTTGCTCTTCAGCGCCGTGCTCTTGCTTTTGTTGGTGCTGCGTTTGCCGATGTTGCGCCAATGGGCGGCCGTCCACCTACGATTGCTTTGGGCGCGCCGGAGCAAAGCCGTTGCGCGCGAGGAACTCTGATGGCCGCCAGAGGATGCTCTCGGCAGCGCCTCAGGGTACGATCACCCGTAGCGGAATCGGGGTGAACAACAAAACGGCCAAAACCAACATCAGGATGGCCAGGGCCTTGTGGCGGCCGTCCAGGGGAGTGAGATCGTCCATCGGGACGGCATAGACCTGTCCGAAAACGAACAGCAGGCCGGCCCAGAGCAACCAGCCCCAGAACTCGGTCAGGGCCGCCAAGCCCAGCATAAAGAGAATGAGCACCCAGGTCAGCGGCCGCACCGAACCGCCGAAGAGGGTGAAAGCCGCATGACCGCCATCGAGCTGTCCGGCCGGGATCAGATTGAGCGCCGTCACCAGCAGTCCCACCCAACCGGCAAAGGCGATGTTGTTGAGCTGGACATCAAGACCACCGGAAGGCAGCCAACGACCAAAAAGAAGCCATTTCATTAGCCCGTAGAAGATCGAGTTGCCTTCTAACAAGAAGGGCGTGTTCGGTAACGGACCCACCGAGGAGGTGGTCAAGCCGTAGATCAGAATGGGGATGGCCACAAGCAGCCCTGCCAACGGTCCGGCTGCACCCATCTGCAGCAGTTGCCGGCGGTTTTTGGGCGGCGCCAGCATGACGATCACGGCACCCAGGGTGCCCAGGGAGACCACCGGCAAGGGAATAAAAAAGGGCGGGCTGATGGCCATGCGATAGTGACGGCCGACAAGAAAATGCCCCATTTCGTGGGCGAGCAGAATGGCCATCAGGGGCAGAGCAAATGCCAGACCCTCCTGCCAGTTGATGAGTATGCCCCCGCGCGTTTCTTGCAGCCCCCCGGTTAGGAACACGGAAGCGAGGGTGGCGACAAAGAGCAAGATTGCCAGCGCCCAGCGCGGCCGGTGTCGGGGTAAGGCCCCCTGCACGGCGTAGATGACTTCTTCTTTCCCTTCGCGGCGGAAAAAGATGAGCAGACCGTAGGCGGCGGCGCGGCCGGCGAGGACGTCATAAGCGCCGGCCGTGGGCGCTAAAAACCGCCCGCTCAGGCGGATGGCATGGCCGAAACGGCCAAAAACGACATCAAAGCGAATGGATTCGATGAGGAAGTAGTCGGCGACGACAGCCTGCAGCTGTTCGGTGAGCCGTCCTTGCACAAGGCTATCGGTAGACAACGGGACCAACTCCTGGGGGTGAAATAGCCGGAGGAGAGCTTCTCAAGGGGAGATCGGCCGTGCATTGTAGCACCGCAAACGGCCGAAGCGGTAACCGGCAGGGTCGCAAACATTCTGAGCGTAGCGTGGGCTTCGCGCTTCATGCCCGGCCGTGCTACAATCCCGATCCCGTGACTTTCGTATGGACTTCGCCCCTGGGGCCGGTCTTCCTCCTCGTTGCCGGTGCCCTTTTGCTTGTGGCCGGCGGCAGGCACGTCCGGCGATGGCCTTTATTGCCGGTAGGTATCGCCGGGCTGACCTTGCTGGATTGGTTGGTCTTGCGTGGTACATTGGACCGCGCCCAACTCTTCTGGAGCTGGTCGGCACCGTTGAGCTTGCCTACCGTGCTGCGACTCAAGCTGCCGGGAGAGGCCTGGGTGGTCGGTCTCGTCATCCTGCTTCTGTTGCCGGTCCTCCTGGTGGCACCGGGCTGGGAAGTTCGCCCCGGTTTTGCGGATCCGCGGGCCTGGGCGTTGCTGCTGGTAGGGGCAGCCCTTCTGGTGCTCATGGCCGGGAACTGGCTGACGCTGCTGCCGGTCTGGACGGCGCTAGGGATGCTGATGGGTCTGGTCATCGGCGCTCCCGGTGCCGGCCGGGTATGGGCCTGGGCGATGTTTTCCGGTCTTGCCATGATGGCGGCGCCTTTGTTCAACGGCGGTCGCAGCCTAGAAATGCCCCTGGCCACAGCGGTGCTCAATGCCCAGGCGCAATGGCTGGTGATCGTGGCTGCCGCCATCCCGTTGGCGACCTATCCCTTCCATCTCTGGCTGAGCGGGATCGCGGCCACCACAACAACGGCGACGGCCCGTCTGACCGCAGGTCATCTAGTGCCGACCCTGGCGATTCTGGCCTTGCTGAGGCGACTGGACCTTTCGCTGCTGGCCAGTCAGTTGTGGGTCCCCCTGGGCGCCATGGCCCTTTTGGGCAGTGCGTTGGCCGCGTGGGCCTGTCGCCGTGAAGGTCTGAGCATGACGCTGCTTGGGGTCAACCGTGCCACCTGGGCCATGCTTGTGATGGGGTTGGAGCCCTCGCAGGCCTTGCTGCTCGTGCTTACCCTGGGTCTGGGCACGGCCTTGTGGTGGTTGGGCCACTGGTTGCGTCGGCATATGGGGTGGCGTTGGCCCCTGGGCCTGGCCGTGGCCGTTCTCGGCGGGATACCCTTCACGCCCGGCTTTGCGCCTACCCTCACTCTGGCACGGCTGGCCGCCGTGCCTGTAGGGGTGTTCGGTTGGCTGGCCGTGCTGGTAGGACAGAGCTTGCTGGTGGCGACTTTGCTGCGTCAATTCGCAGAGGCTGCCCTCCCGGAGCCGATGGCCCCAACCGCCATGCCGTCATCGGCGTCTCAGGCGATGCCATCCGCGCCGAGGTCAGGACTGCGACCGTGGGGACCGGTCCGGTGGCGTGGGCGCGAGCTTCTTCTCATCCGGCTTGGGGCCTTGATCCTGACCGCAGGGCTGACCCTGGCCTACGCACTCCATCCCGGTATCCTCGTCGTTCTCGGCGGTACCGATGTCGAGACCACCGGCATCTCTCGGCAGGGCTCCGCCCTGACTCTGCCGGCTCAGGCAGGATGGGGTGGGTGGTTGACCCTGGTCTTGCCGTTAGGCATGGGCTGGCTCTTGTCCCGCCATGACGAACGTTGGTTTGGCAGTCTGCAGCGCTGGCGCGAGACGGTAGGTCGCGTAGCGACCCTGAACTGGTTGAGTCGTGGTCTGGGCCGGGTGGGCCACTATCTGGTGATCGGCCTTGGTTACGGCGCCGATCTGGTGGACGGGGCCGGACAGTTTGGCTATGTCCTCCTCGTCATCCTTCTGGCTTGGCTGTTGTTGCGCGGGTAGCGACCATGCCGGTGCCGACTTTGGACACATTTCTGGCGCGTGTGACGCCGCTGGCCCAGGAAGGCGCCGTAGGGCTTAGCCTGCTGTTGGTGGCTTTTATGCTGGTATTCAGCGATTGGCGCTTTGCCCTGGCCGCTTTTGCGCTTGTGCACGTGCTGGTCGGTATTTTGCTCACGCGGCTGCTGCCGCCGGAATGGGCTTTGCTGCCCTGGATTGTGGGGGGCCTCGTGGGCGTCATGTGGTTTCTCTCGGCGCGACGGGTGGAGAGCATCCAGCGCAAACAAGAAAAGCGACCGTGGTGGCTACCCCGCTGGCGCTTGAATGCCTCGACTCTGATGCGGCTGGCCCTGGTGCTGTTGTTGCTGGTGGTGGTTTACAGCCAGCGACCGGTTGTCGCCTTGCCCGATCTCGACCCCGACCTGGCACAATTGGCCACCTTTCTGGCCCTGGCCGGACTGGTGGGACTGGGATTGGGGGATCGGCCCATGCGCTGGGGGTTTGGCCTGTCGTTGTGGGTGCTCACCGCCCATTTTGCCGTTCCTGCCCTGCGCACGGATGTCAACACCGTGGCCCTTTTAGCCGGCCTTGAGCTTCTGCTGGGCTTTGCCATCTCCTATCTGATCGTCGTGGACGGCGCTCGTTTCTGGCCTTATCCGGAGGATGCGTGAACCTGCTGACGGCCGTTCTCCTCTGGTTGTTGGTGTTGGCGTTATTGGCCCATCTCTTGCGACGACTGCCCTGGCTGCCGGGCCTCGTCGTCGCCGTCGGTCTGGTTGTCCTGGCCTGGTTTTTGTGGCGGGCACCGCATGGGGGTGAAACCACCTGGTTGGGACGCACCCTCAATGTGGATCGCACGGCGACGCTCTGGGGTTTTCGCCTGCATCTGAACACGGCCACGCGCGCCCCCGCCTTGCTTCTGCTGGGATGGGGGGCCTTGTTTGCCCTGGCCGGAGCCTGGACCCGGAGTGATCGGGCGCTGTTCCCGAGTATTCCCTTGATCCTGATGGCGCTGCTCTTGACCCTAAGCAGCACGCCGCTGCTGACCGCACCGCTCTGGCTGGTCGTGGCCGTGATCTTCATGGCCTTTGCGGCGCAGGGTACGACTCCCCGGCTGGCGCGAGGCGCCTTGCGCATCCTGCTCGTCCCCACCTTGGCTTTCCCCGTGTTTTTGTTTGCCTCGTGGACGATTGGGCAACCCGATCTGAGCGTGCGCGACCCCGCGTTGTGGGTTCTGGGGTGGCGGGCGTTGTTCATAGCCCTTATTCTGTTGCTTACCCCGGTCCCCTTGCACGGCTGGATCGTCAGTCTGGGTGAGCACGCGCCGCCCCTTGCAGCGGCCTTTGTCGTGGGCACCTGGCAGATAACCACTTATGCCCTTGTGCGCCGCATTTTGCTGGCCTATCCTCTGATCGCCGAGTTCGCCGATCCGGCGCGCTGGCTGCCGTGGCTGGCCATCATCCAGATGGTGTGGGCCGGGCTGTTTGCGGCCTCGGCCCGAAGACTGGGCCAGCTCTGGGGTTATCTGCTCCTGTGGGATTACGGCGCCTCGCTGTTGTTGTGGAGTCTGAGCGGCGAGTTCGGCGTGGATGCCATGCTGGGGATGCTCCTGGCGCGCCCGTTGGTGCTGGTGATGACGGCGGCGGGCTACCAGGCCCTGGCCGAGCGTTTCGGCGATAATGCCGGTTACACGGCCCTGCACGGGGTTGGGGAACGTCTGCCGACGGCCGGCGTTGCGCTGGCGGGCGGGGGGCTGTTTTTGTTGGGATGGCCCTTGGGCGCGCTGTTTCCGGCGCGGATGGCGATGCTGCGTCTGGCCGCCACAGGCAACAACGTTGCTTTTCTCGGCGCCATGTTGGCCCTTTTTCTGGCCACGGTAGGATTGGCCCGGTTGATGCCGCATTTGCAACGTCCGCTGTGCGACCGCTCCATGCCGCGCGAGGCAGACGGCCTGCGCTGGTTGATCTGGCCTTTGTTGCTGGCCGGGCTGTTGATTGCCCTGAACCCGGCCGTGTTCGATTCGCTCATCCAAACCCTGGCCTTATGGTTGGTGCAGGTGTAGGGTTGGGGTAGTGGGCCTAGCCCGCGCGTAACTGCCTACCCGGCGGCTGCCTGCCCTTGTGCGCCGATTGCAAATCGGCTTTCCTGAGCCATTGTGCCGGGCGTCGGCCTGCGCCGACGCACCCGGTCGGCACAGGCCGACCGAAGGGCCAAAGGCCTATGGCGGGCGACCTCAGTCGGTACGTAGACAGTTACGCCCGCGCCGCGATGTTCTGCCATCGGGGCGCCACGCGCGGTGGGTTCTCTTGCGCGTGACGCCGCTTGCCCGTTTGGTGGTTCGCGTAGCCCAAGGTAGGGCGCGTGGCGACGGCAACCGTTCCCGGCGCCGGGCCAGGCGTGAACCGGTTGCGTTCGGCGCCGCCTTGCGGGGTGGGACCTCCTGCACCCGGCGCCGATTCTCATGTTTGGCCGCGCGTGGCGATCCCCATCGCCCCCGGCGTCAAGCCGGGCTTGGACACCTCTCGCGTGGCGTCATCTCCCATGTCGGCCGCATCGAGCCGGAAAAACCCTCCCGAAACGAGCACGTTGCCGGTGCAGGCTACCCTCGGCGCCAAGACCGGCGACGACACCAGCGGCGCCGGCCTCCTGCCGCCGGAACGGATCGCCCGTCTGCGGCCGCATCGGTGGGATCGCCGGCCGACCTGATGGTCGCAGTAGCGCGGGCACGGTAGAGGCAAACGGGCCTTTCGTCCTCGTCTTCAATAGCCCGTTTCCATATCGATCAGCCCTTTTTCCTTGGCCGTATGCAAAGTCCACCGATAGACAAGCCGCGAGCTGGGTAGCAAAGCGGCCACAAAGGCGGCCAGAATGCCGATCAGTTCGACGTTCGACAACCCCGCCAGGGTCTGAAAACCGTGGGCGTGCGGACCCAGAAGGGCACGACGGGCCGCTTCCAGCCAATAGGTCACGGGCAAGGCAAAACCCAACGGCTGCAACCAGGTCGGTAACAGGTCGAGGGGGAAGATGGCTCCGCTAAAGAGGTAGAGAGCGCCGGCCACGGCCTCGCCCACCGACCAGAAATGGCGGGCCATGGTCATCGTCCAGGCCCCGATGATCACCCCCAGCCCGGCCAGCGCGGCCACGCCCAACGCCGTGCTGAGCAGCAGCAAGGGCCAGTCGACCGTGCTCAGGTGGATGGGCAGGCGAAACAGGAGCATGCCAAAACCCACGACGATAAGGACTGAAATCGTGCCGATCAGGAGTCGCGCCACCCCGCGGCCAAACAGGTAGGCGTAGCCGTCAATAGGCGCCGTATAGAGGTGTTTGGCCACCCGATAGTGTTCCCGGTCGTCGATGATGGCCCAGCTTACGCCGGTGATCACCTGACCGACCAGAATGTACAACGCATTGCCCAGGTAAATGTACGGGAAAATGGGCTGCTCGAAGGCGCCATCGGTGATGACGGCGTACATCACCACCAGGATGAGCACGTTTGCCAGGGGCCGGGTAATGGCATACACGGCAAAGAGGAAGGGATCGGCCCAGTTCGATTCGATCTGCCAGCCCAACCACGATGCCACCAGAAAGCTGCGCAGACCATCATGGCGGCGCAGGTAAGGAGCATCGAGCACGCCTCGTGCCAGAATCATCCTCAACGCCTCCGTTCGATCAGCCGCCCTTGCCGACGGCCGATGGCCTCCAGCCTGGCCAGGGCCCCGTAGGCAGCGGTGATAAAGACCACGGCCAGGACGAACTGCACGGTCACCTCCACCGGCACCGGCAAAAAGCCCAAGCTGGGATCGCCGGCAAAAAGGAGCTGACGCATGGCATCCAGGCCCAGGGTCAGGGGAATGATGGACGCCAGCGTCGCTACCCAAAAGCCCAGGGCCTTGACGGGGAAATAGAAGCCGGAGACGAGATAAATCGGCTCTTGCAACAGATTGGAGAGATGCCAGGCTTCGCGGCCCGAGACCAGAAAAATGGAGGCAAAGAGCATGCCCATGCCGTACAGCGCGGCCATGGTCAACACAAAGGCTGCCACCAGCCAGAGTGGCTGGGCGATCTGGTAGGTCACATCGAAGAGGAGCGAACACACGATCAGAATGGCGGCCGCGCGCGTTCCCGTCATCACCATGCCGCCCACGGCCATACCCAGAAGCACGGCCATGAGCGGACCGGGTGCCATGACGTAAATCTCCAGATTGCCCTGGTCCTTGTCCCAATAGAGCTGACTGGCCATGCTCCAGAGCACATTCAGCCAGAAGGCCGTCATGACCCCGCCCAGGACGGCAAAGCCGGTGTAGGCGGGCGGGGCCTGAATGGCCCGATAGATAAAGACATAGCCCGACACGGCCAGCACCGGCAGCAAGGTCTCGAAAAACATCCAGCTCCGCTCGCGGAAGGTCCCGACGATGCGCGGATAGGCCCGCGCCCACATCGTCGCCCAGAAGAGGCTCAGCCCTTGTCGTTTGACCACGCGCTCGCCGTCCATCTCAATACCCGTTCTTCCGCCCTTCGGAAGTATCCACATCCAGACCGCGACCCACCAGGTCGATAAACACATCCTCAAGGGTCGGTTCGCGCTTCTCCAGCGCGATCAGCCCGGACCCGCGGCGATGGACATGGTCGAGTACCCCTGTCAGCGCATCTTCGCTCTCCAGGATCAACTTCAGCTCGGTGGCGCCGTCCTTTTCGGCCACGGTCACTTGGCGCACGCCCGGCACGGCTTCGAGCATATCCTCGCGACGAAGCGGGCGGCGGCCCAAAGGCGCCACCCGCAGGGTAAAGACGGCCTCACGCCGCAGCCGTCGCTTGAGATTGGCCGGTGTATCCAGGGCCAGCAACCGACCCTTGTCGATGATGGCCAGACGGTCGCAGAGCTCATCGGCTTCGGCCATGTAATGGGTGGTCAGCAAGACGGTGCGGTCAGGATGGGCCTGCATCCAGTTGCGCACGAACTCGCGCACCTGCCGGGCGGCCGTCACATCCAGACCCAGCGTTGGCTCGTCCAGGAAGACCACATCGGGATCGGTGATAAACCCGCGCACGAAGTTCATCTTTTGGCGCAGCCCGGTGGAGAGGTCGGAGATTTTGCTGCGCCGACGGTCGGCCAGCCCTACCACGTCGAGCATCTCGGCGATACGCCGGCGGGCTACCTTGCTATCGAGACCGTAGAAGCGGGCGAACATCCACAGGTTCTCTTCCACCGTGAGCAGACCGTAGCCGCTCGTCTCGCCGCCGCTGACCATGCTGATACGGCGACGGATGGCCTGCGCCTGCTGCACAACGTCCAATCCCAACACCATGGCCGTGCCGGTGGTGGGCAGGAGCAGGGTGGTCAGGATTTTGATCAGGGTGGTCTTGCCGGCGCCGTTCGGGCCCAGCAAGCCAAACAGCTCCCCGCGCTCCACGGTGAGGTTGATGTCGGTCAGGGCGACGATCGTCGTCGGATCGCCTTTCTGTTTAGGGCCGCGCACTTGGTAAACACGGCCCAGCCGATGGGTGAAGACGGCAGCGTCAGAAGACATAGCAGGGATTCAAACCGATTCGACGGCCGCCATCCGCCGTCGCAGACCCGGTCCCAGTTCGGCCAGGAGCATACCGGCCAGAATCAGGCCGCAACCCAGCCATTGCGACGGAGACAGCACTTCACCGATGAACAGATAGGAACCGAGGGCCGCGAAGATGGGTTCGGTGGCAAAGATAAGGGCGGCATGGGTGGCCGTGGTGAAGCGCTGGGCCGCAGTCTGGACGGCAAAGGCCAGCGCCGTGGCCAGCAGACCCGTAAACAGGGCGGCAAAGAGAGGCTGGCCGCGCGGAGGCCAGATGGGAGGGTGCTCCCAAACCAGGCTGATACCCGCAGACAGCAACGCCACGGTGGCGATTTGCGCGGTGGTCAGCACCAGGGCATTCATGCGGGGGGCAAAGCGGCCGACGAGGACGATCTGGCCGGCAAAACTGACCGCACAGACCAGCACCAACAGATCGCCGGGATTGACGGCCAGCGGCGCATCCATCCCGCTGAGGGAGAGAAATCCCATCCCGGCCAGGGCCAGGGCCACACCGCCGATAACGGCCGGATGGAGCCGTTCGCGCCAGAACAGCACGCCCAGCAACGGCACGATGACCACACTTAAGCCGGTGATAAAACCGGCTTTGGCCGGGGTGGTGAAGAGCAGGCCCGTGGTCTGGAAGGCATAGCCGGCAAAGAGGGCGAAACCGATAAGGGCGCCTGCGGCTAACTGTCGCAGCAAGCGGGGACTCCGCCCAACCGAACGCAGATAATGCCGTCGCCAGAGCAGAACGGGCAGCAACCCCACCAGGGCCAGGGCGAAGCGGGTCGCTAGAAAGGCAAAGACCGGATAGGCAAGGACGGCATCCCGGACCATGACAAAGGTCAGGCCCCAGATGGCCGTGACCACCAGGAGGGCCAGATCGGCCAGAAAACGTCGCATCATGGGGCTCAGCGCTCCATTTCCAGACGCACGGTCTTGACCAGCGATTCGGCGCGCAGTTCGGGCAGGTTATAGCACGGCCCCCCCAGGGCATCGGCCAACTGTTGGGCCAGCCCGCGGTCGAAGGCTTGATGCTCCATGTTGATGGTCACTGTGCGGATGTGAGCCTGTTTGAACAGCTCGGCCATGCGCAGCGCCTCTTCCTGAGCCGGCATACCGGTCATGCTCACGTTGCCGGCGCCATCGGTGAGGAGGATCATCAAGGGGCGGGTCTCCTGATCGCGGCGTCGTGCGGCCAGGATCACCTGGTAGGCCACCAACAGACCGGACGAGAGGGGCGTTTTCCCGCCTACCGGCACCTCGCGCAGGGCTTTTTGCGCCAGTTCCACACTAGAGGTGGGCGGCAACACCACGCGCGCCTTGTCTTTCTGGAAGACAACCAGGCCTACCTGATCGCGGCGCTGGTAGGCGTCGATGAGCAGGGACATGACCGCACCCTTGGTCGCCTCCATGCGCTCGGCCGCCGCCATCGACCACGAGGCATCGACCACAAAGAGGATGAGATTGGCGGCGCGGCGCACCCGCACCTTGCGCTGCAAATCCTCCCGCTCGACGGCAAAAGCGACGTCGTCCCGCTGCCGGTGGATCTGCTGAACGGCTGCCTGGCGCAGGGTGGCATCGAAAGCGATGTCGTCCAGGCGGTCGTGGGCCGGACGCGCCCGCACGTAACGCCCGCGTTTGCGCTTGGTTTGCGTGGACGAACGGCGGCCGCCTTTGGCGCGGGTCAATTTATCCAGGGGCGTATCCAGGCGCTTGACCTTGAAGGTATCCCCGACTTGCACCGGACGCATCGGCGCCTTTCTCTCACCGGGCCGAGTCCCATCCCGGTCCGAATGCCGCTCCATCAGATCGGGCGATCCGGCGGTGTCATCACCGAGATCCTCGCCTTCTCGCTCACGGTCTTTTTTTTTACGTCGTCACCGGCAGCCTCGGCCGTCTGCCATTGCCGCATATCGGCCTGGCGCTGGGCCTCTTCCATGCGCTGCTGGAGCTGCTGCGGTTGCAAACTGGCATCCTGGAAAGGTTGCCGCTTGAGACGATGGGGCAGAGCCAGTTCAGCCCCGATCAGGATATCGTGCTCGTTGATCTCCAATCGCCCCTCGAAGGCTGCGTTGGCAAGCGCCGTTTTCAGGATGACGATATCGGCACGATGGCCGTCCACATGGAAGGACGACGTGAGATGGGCGATGAGGAAAATGTCGCGATCGGTATAGCGCACCATGGGCAGACGCTTGCGGGCGCGCTCGATTTCTTCGGAAAGCTGGCGCTCATGCTCGGCCCATTCCTCGTAGAACCCTTCGGGGTCCCGGTCATAAGCCAAACGTCGCCGCACGATCTCGACACGGGCCGCCGGATCGGAAATGCCCTCGATATCGACGGCATGGGCAAAACGGTCGAGCAGCTGGGGCCGCAGATCACCCTCTTCCGGGTTCATCGTGCCGACCAGAATGAAGGCGGCCGGATGTTGAAAGCTGATGCCTTCGCGTTCGACCACATTGACCCCCATCGCAGCCGAATCGAGGAGCAGGTCCACCACATGGTCGTCGAGGAGGTTGACCTCATCCACGTACAACAGACCCCGATTGGCCGCAGCCAGAATGCCCGGCTCGAAATGGCGTTCGCCTTTTTTGATGGCCTTTTCGATGTCCAGGGTGCCGACAACGCGGTCTTCGGTGGCGCTGACGGGCAGATCCACAAAGCGGATGCGGCGTTTGGTGACCGGCAGTGTGCCTTCGCGTTCCAGACGCTCCTGGCATTCGGTGCACAGAAAGACGGGTTGATCGGGATCGCAGCCGAATTTGCAATCGGCCACGACTTCGATTTCGGGCAATAGGGCGGCCAGGCCACGTGCGGTAGTGGATTTGGCCGTGCCCCGCTCCCCACGGATGAGCACGCCGCCGATCTGGGGGTTGATGGCATTGAGGATGAGCGCCCGCTTCATGCGCTCCTGGCCGACAATGGCGGTGAAGGGATAAACCTTGGGCATAGCAGGAAAAAAACTCCAAAGTAGGGAACCAGGATGTCACCTTATTATACTCGCTCGTCCGGCCAAAATCTCAATCGGCGGATGGCAGTCCTCGCCGCTACGCCTCGCCCAGGACCGCGGCCGTTGGCCCTCGGCCCCTGGCTCTGAGACCGGCCACCGCCGCGGCTAGTCGCGCGCACACCTGCTCACGGCCGATGGCCTGGAGGGTGACGAAAAGAGGCGGTGAGACCTTTTTCCCGGTTGTGGCCAGGCGAATGGCCCCGAAGAGCTGTCCCGATTTCAGTCCCAGCGTCGCCACCAGGTCGCGCAGGGCCGTCTCGATGGCCTGTTCCTCCCACGCCGGCAGGGCCTCCAGCGTCTGTGCGGCCCGCTCCAGGGCCGTGGCCATGGTCTCCGCCGTCATGCCGTTGGGGATCAGTTCTGCCGGATCGGGGACGACGATCTCCCGGCGGAACAGGTAGTCCACGTAGTCGGCCGCTTCGCTCAGCTTTTTGATGCGTTCTTGCACGAAAGGCAAGAGCAGACGCAAACCCTCGTGTTGACGCAGCACTTCGATGGGTTGGTCAAGGCTGCGGGCGAGATAGGGCAACAGGCGTTCCAGCAGATCGTCGGGCGCCAGCCGACGGATATACACGCCGTTCATCCATTCCAGCTTGTCGGCGGGGAAAGCACCGGGCGAGGCCTGGACATGGGCAATGTCGAAGGCGGCGATGGCCGTGGCGCGGTCGTAGATTTCGGTAAAGCCGTCGAGGGCCCAGCCCACCCCACACAAAAAGTTGAACATGGCCTCCGGCAAATAGCCCATCTCGCGATACTGATGGATGAAGACGGGTACCACCAGCCCGTCGGGCATGATGATCTCCCGTTTCGACATTTTGCCCTGACCGTTCGGATTGAGAATGACGGGCAAATGCGCCCATACCGGCGGCTCCCAACCAAAGGCCGCATAGAGATGCCAGTGGAGCGGCACAGACGAAAGCCATTCATCCCCGCGCAGGATGTGGGTGATGGCCATAAAGTGGTCGTCCACGACGTTGGCGAGATGATAGGTGGGCCAGCCGTCGCTCTTGAGCAAGATGACGTCTTGCAGCCGGGCATTGTCGAAGGTGATATCCCCGCGAATGGCGTCGTGAAAGGTCACCTGGCCCGTTTCGGGCACGGCCAGACGAACGACCCAGGGACGTCCTTCGGCCTCGCGTGCGGCCCGCTCTGCCGGGCTAAGATGGCGACAACGGCGGTCGTAGCCGGTTGTTTCTTGCTTGCGGGCGCGTTGGGCTTCTCGCATCTGCTCCAGTTCGGCGGGCGTGCAATAGCAGCGATAGGCCTTGCCGTGGGCGACCAGCCAGTCGGCCCATTGCCGATACAGGGGTAATCGCTCCGATTGGTAATAAGGCCCATAGGGCCCACCGACTTCGGGGCCTTCGTCCCAATCGAGGCCCAGCCAGCGCAGGCTGGTGAAGATGTCCTCCAGGGAACCGGGGACAAAACGGGAGCGATCGGTATCTTCGATGCGCAGGACGAACGTGCCGCCGGTGTGCCGGGCATAGAGCCAATTGAACAGGGCCGTGCGGGCGCCACCGATGTGGAGATAACCGGTAGGACTGGGAGCAAAACGGACGCGTACGGTGCTCATGGACAGGACGACGAGGAGGAAACTGACGTATGGGCATGCCGTTCACACAACAAGCCCCTGGTCAATCTTACGGCTTTCTTCGCAGGCAGGCAAACCGGCAGGGCTTTGATGCTATCCCGCCGGATCGGGGTGCCGGCCATCCCACAAAAAAGCCCCCGGCGGGGCGACCGGGGGCCGATGAGGGCGACAGCGGATGTTCAGATCTCGATCTTGGCCCCCAGGACCTTGAGGAACTGGGCCAGCCATTGCGGATGGGCCGGCCAGGCCGGTGCCGTCACCAGCACACCATCGGTCACGGCCTGATCGACCGGGACATCCACATACTTGCCGCCGGCCCGGGTCACATCCGGAGCCACAGCCGGATAGGCCGTGCAGGTCAGGCCGTCGATCACGCCGGCCGCGGCCAGCACCTGCGCGCCATGACAGATGGCGGCAATGGGCTTTTCGGCCTGGGCAAAATGTCGGGTGATCTCGAGCACGCGCGGGTTCAGGCGGATGTATTCGGGCGCACGGCCGCCGGGGATGACCAGGGCATCGTATTGGGTCTCATCCACCTCGGCGAAGGTGGCATTCAGCCGGAAGTTGTGCCCGCGCTTCTCGCTATAGGTCTGATCGCCCTCGAAGTCATGCACGGCTGTACGGCAGATATCGCCTGCCTTCTTATCCGGGCACACCGCATGCACTTCGTAGCCTAGCGCTAGCAGGGCTTGGAAGGGAACCATGACTTCGTAGTCTTCAACGTAATCACCGACGAGCATCAAAATCTTCTTAGCCATAATCAGCCTCCCGCAATTTAGGGTGAAAACAGGATAACCGTGGCATCCACCTTTGGACGCCGGCCCTAGTGTAACGCCGAAAAACTCGATCGCCCAAACGGAACCGGAGCCTGTGAAGAAGCGTGCACGGCTTCCACCCCGGATGATCCGTTCGGGTCGTTCCTGTGTTACACTGAGTATCGCAACGCGTCGGTCTTGTCGATGTTTGCCATCGCTATCGTATGCAAAGGAGCATGCCATGGGAGTCATTCGTGCCTATTATCGCCCCACAAGCCTGAGCGAAGCATTGCAATTGCTGGCTCGGCCGGGGGTTACCACGGCCGTCCTCGCCGGGGGGACGTATCTCAATGCTCATGCCGAAGGGGTAGACGAGGTGGTGGATCTGCAGGCTTTGGGTCTGGACAACGTGCTTCTGGCCGATGGCTATCTGCACATAGGAGCCATGACGCGTGTGCAGACCCTGGTCGAACTCGATGCCGCCCCACCGGTGCTGCGTCAGGCCGCCCATCGTGAAGGGCCGAATACCTTCCGTCATCAGGGCACGGTGGGCGGGGCCATCGTCTGCGCCGATCCGGAGAGCGAGCTGCTGGCCGCGCTGCTCGTCTTCGATACCGAGGTGACGGTACAAACGTCGGCCGGCAGCCGCACCCTGACGCTAGCCGCTTTTCTGGCCGATGGTCCGACGGCCCTGTCCAGCGGCATCCTCACCGCGGTGAAGGTGGCCACAACGGGCCTGGCCGCAGCCGAGCGGGTCGCACGCACCCCGGCCGATACGCCCATCGTGGCCGCCGTGGCCCGCAAGACACCGGAAGGCGACATCCGCCTGGCCTTGTGCGGTGTGGCCAAAACGCCCATTCTTGTTGCGCCCGAGCAGGTAGCTACCCTGGAGCCGCCGGGCGATTTTCGCGGAAGTCGCGAATACCGTCGTGAGATGGCCGTTGTCCTCACCCGCCGCGTTCTTGCCCGTCTGTCCTGAGTGCGAAGAGAGGTTGACCATGGAAATCCATGTGACCATCAACGGTGAAGCCAAAACGCTGACCTGCCAACCCCATGAGAACCTGCGCGTCGTGCTCCGCCGTGCCGGTTACTATAGCCTGCGCTATGGTTCCGATACCGGCGAAACCGGCGCCGCCGCCATCCTGCTCGATGGCCGTCTTGTCAGCGCCGATATCCTCCTGGCGGCCCAGGCCGACGGCCACAGCATCGAGACGGTCGAGGGCCTGTCGCGCGGAACCCAATTGCATCCCATCCAGGAAGCCTTCATGCGCACCGGCGCCATTCAGTCGGGCTATAACACGCCGGCCATGGTCCTGGCGGCCAAGGCCTTGCTGGACCGCAACCCCAATCCCACCGAAGAGGAGATCCGCGATACCCTATCCGGCATCCTCGACCGCGAGACAGGCTATCTCAAACCGGTACAGGCCATTATGCAGGCCGCGGCCATCCTGCGCGGGGAAGAGCCGCCCGTCTTTGAACCCAACGTGCTAACCCCGATGCCCCTACCCGGCGCCGATGAGGGAGGGGGGCCTGTAGGCGGGGAGGAGGAAATGCCCGATGTCGGCAGCGGCGGCCCTACGACCACGGCCACGCGGACCCTGCCCAAGTTCATCGTGGCGCCCCCTTTCCGGGAACTGCGCGTCGTGGGCAAGCCCGAAGTCAAGGTCGATGCCCTCAAACTGGTCAAAGGCAACCCGGCCTTTGTGGACGATTTTGAGATCCGGGGTATGCTGCATGCCAAGCTCCTGACGAGTCCGCATGCGCATGCGCGAATCCTCGATATCGACGACAGCGAGGCGCGTGCCTTGCCCGGCGTCCATGCCATGATTCATTACAAAAACATCCCGCGGGTGCGCTATGCCTCCGGCGGTCAATCCTACCCCAATCCCAAACCGTGGGACCAGGTCAGTTTCGACAACAAGGTGCGTCATGTGGGCGATCGCGTGGCGGCCGTTGCCGCCGAAACGCCGGAGATCGCAGCCGAGGCCATCAAACGGATCCGCGTGACCTACGAGGTCCTGCCGGCCGTCTTCGACGAAAACGAGGCCATCAAGGAAGGCGCGCCCGTCATCCACGATGAACCGGATATGGAAGGCGCCTACGACGCGGCGCATAACATCTCCCATCGCATCCATGCCGCCGTGGGCGATGTGGAAAAGGGCTTCGCCGAGGCCGATTATGTGTTCGAGCACACCTACCGGGTCCATCAGGTGCAACAGGTGCCCATCGAACCGCACATCTGCATCGGCTACTGGGACGCCGATGAGCGGCTGGTGTTGCGCACGTCCACCCAGGTGCCTTTCCATGTGCGGCGCATGGTGGCGCCTCTTTTGGGCTTGCCCGTCAAACGGATTCGCGTGATCAAACCCCGCATCGGTGGCGGCTTCGGCGCCAAGCAGGAGATGCTCATCGAGGACATCGTCGGACATCTGGTCATCGCCACGGGGCGGCCCGTTCGCCTGGAGCTGAGCCGCGAGGAGGAGTTCAGATCCTCGCGCTCGCGCCATGCCCAGACCATTCACTACAAGACCGGCGTCAAGAAGGACGGCACCCTGGTGGCCATGAAGATGACGGTAATCGGCAACACCGGCGCCTATGCCACCCATGGGCTTACGGTGCAGACCGTGACCGGTCTGCGCGGATTGAGCACCTACAACTGCCCGAACAAGGAATTCGAATGCCTGGTCGTCTATACCAACCGTCCGGTAGCCGGAGCCTACCGCGGCTACGGCGCGCCCCAGGCCCATTTCGCCCTCGAAAGCCACATGGAGGAGATCGCCGAGGCTCTGGGCATGGACGTCATCGCGTTCAAACGCAAGAACTGGGTGAAGGTCGGCGATCCCCTCAACATCGCGCCCTATCTGGGTGAACGGGAGAGCGACACCATCGTGGTACCCGTGGTGCAGAGCAGCGGCCTGAGCGAATGCGTCGTCCAGGGCATGCAGGCCATCGGCTGGGAGCGTCGTCAGGACCCATTGTGGAAGGCGCCGCCGGACCGGCCTCACATCCGTCGCGGGATCGGCATGGCCGTCTGCATGCACGGCACGGCCATTCCCGGCCTCGATATGGGCGCCGCCAGCATCAAAATCAACGACGACGGCAGTTTCAACCTGTTGATCGGCGCCACCGATCTGGGTACCGGCGCCGATACGGTGCTGGCCCAGATTGCCGCCGAGGTCTTGGGGGTCCCCCTGGAAGATATCATTGTCTACTCCTCCGACACCGACCTGACCCCCTTCGATGTGGGCGCCTATGCCTCCAGCACGACCTATATCTCGGGTACGGCCGTGAAGAAGGCCGCCGAAGACCTGGCCGCGCAGATCCGGGAGCGGGCAGCGCTGATGCTCGGTTTGGCCGATGAGAGTGGTATCGTTTTGCGCGATCGCCGGGCTTGGGCGCCCGATGGTCGTTCGCTCTCGCTGGCCGAAATCGCCCTGCACGCGCTGCATCAAGCCCATCAGCGCCAGTTCATGGCCAGCGCCTCCTATGTCTCGCCCGATTCGCCGCCACCTTTTGGCGCCCAGTTCGCCGAAGTGGAGGTGGATATCGAGACAGGCCAGGTCACGGTTACGCAATTGGCCATGGCCGTGGACTGCGGCGTGGCCATCAATCCGCTCACGGCCACCGGTCAGGTCGAAGGCGGCATGACCCAGGCTCTGGGCTATGCCCATTGCGAGGAAATGGTCTACGACGCGCAAGGGCGCCTGCTCAATCCCCGGCTCGGCCCCTACAAAATCTATCGCGCCGACGAGATGCCCAAACTGGCCGTCACCCTGGTGCAAACCTTGGAACCGACCGGCCCCTTTGGCGCCAAGGCCATCGCCGAAATCCCGAAAGACGGCGTGGCACCCGCGCTGGCCAATGCCATCTACAACGCCACGGGTGTGCGCATCCGCCAGATCCCCTTCACTCCGGAGCGGGTATGGCGGGCCTTGCGCCAGGCCGGAGTGGCCGGTTGAGGCAAGCCCGACTTCGTCGGTGGCCAAGACCCCTCGTCAAGTTGCGGTTCGATAGCGGCAGCCATGGTGTCCGCCGTTCGTTGCCGATGAGGGCCGAGGAATGGCCGCGTCGTGCCGGGGCGGATTTGTGACCACCGCGCCCAGAAAGGGGATACCGGCAGCGTGCGGGACATACGTGCCATGGTCATAGGGGCACGCGGGATTCTGCCGAACTCTGCTAAAATGGCCTCCTGTGCCTTGCCGCCGGAGACCGCGACAGGGAGGTAATGCCCCTATAGATGGTTCTTGCCTCTTGGTCGTTGTCACGATCCCCCAAACCGGCTTGCCGCTCCTCAGAAACCCGCGCGGCGACCTTCCATCCTCGTCACGACGGCTTGTGTCCCCCGTTGCCTCGCCATGTTACCGCAAAGCCATATCGCCTACACCCTGGTTGCCTATGAACAGCTCCGGCGTCGGTTCCCCCAACTGCCCGAGCTCGATGCCCGTCTTCTCGCCCTGGCCGCCACAGGGCCGGACTTGCTCGATAAACCCCTGGCGGCACTGTACTTCTACCGTCGTTACAAGGCGGCCTTGCTCTTTGCCCATACCCTCGTGTTCAATCTAGGGTTGGCCTTCTATCTGTGGCGACGGCGCCCGTCCTGGTGGCCCTATGGCCTGGCTTTCATCGGCCATCTGCTCCTCGACCGCATCTGGTTCTTCCCCGCCACCTTCTACTGGCCCTTGCGCGGCTGGCGTTTTCACGTCTGGCAGAAACGGGGCAGCGAACAAAGCGATATCCGCCTGGCCTATTGGTTTGCCTTCACCCGCCGACCGGAGCTGTGGGGCTGGGAGCTGGGCGGCTTGCTGGCGGCGGCCTGGTATATCCGTCACCAGCGCCTTTATGAGCCGCGGCGTCTGTGGCGCTGGTTACGGACCGGCCGCGCCGGCCGTTAGGGTGCTCGGCCGGCCATCCATCCTATGACCAGGATGGTCATCACGGCAAAAAGGACAAGGCTTACCAGCAAAACCCGCGCCTTGCCCACCCGATTGCGCATCGTATAGCGATCCCCGGAGACGACCTCTATCTGGAAAAGGGGACCGGCGAACCAGGCGAAGCCCAATCCGCCCACAAAGCCGCCGAGATGGCCCCAATTGTCGATCCCCGGCGCAAGGCCGATGAGGAAGTTGACGGCCGCAATGGTGAGAATATGGGTCAAAGCCGGTCGGCCGCGCGCGCCGAGGAAAGCCCGGTGGCGATACAGGAAAACGGCATAGGCGGCCAAAAGCCCGAAAATGGCCGTCGACGATCCCAGGGAATAGGCCGGGCTCAGGATCAGCGAAAAGACATTGCCGGCGAAGCCTGCCAGCAGATACAGGCCCAGAAAACGGGCATGGCCGTATAGACGTTCCAGCTCGGAGCCCAAGACGTAGAGGGCGTACATATTGAAAGCCAGATGCAAAAGCCCGCCATGAAGCCAGACGGGGGTCAGCAGCCGCCACCATTGCCCGGCTAGGATCGCCTCGGCCGCCTTCATGCCCAACTGCCCCGGCAGATCCCAACCCAAGATGCCCCGGCTCAGCATCTGCAGGGCAAAGGCCACCAGGCTGATACCCATCATGGTATAGGTGACCAAAGGCCGCTCTGCGCCTTGAGGCCAGGTCACCCACACCATCGGCGTGGCTGTTTCGGCTTCCCGACCGGCATTCTCACGCTCATCATCGGCAAAAGGCTCGGTTGTCACGCGCTTTGCTCCTTACAGACGAAAAATCTGCACCAGCGGCGCCTCCGTCTCTCGCTCGATGGTGGCGAGGACTTCGATGTAGTTCTCCAGACCGGAACCCTTCAGTTTCTCTTTGAGAAGCTCATCGATCTGGAAGATACCGGCCGAATTGCGCATGAGGATGCGGGCGCGAACCGGTTTCGTTTCCCCCGGTTCGAGGGTGACCCGCTCGATGGCCATGGCCGAGACCGAGTGGATGTTCAGCTCCCCACGCTCGAAGGGGATGCGCGAGCGCCCTTGGGCCATATCGAGGGCATCGGCCACCCGCACGATGCCCGCCTCCAGGGTCAACGGCCGTCCGTCCCGACGGTGGGCGATGATGGCATGGAGCACCTCGGAACGGATGACGGTGCGCACAACCGGATCGGGATAGGCCGCGGGGAGGATATCGTTCAGTTTTTGCTGGGCGATGAAGAGGCTGTACTCCTCGTGGCTAAGGCGATGGATGCTCATCCCCAGGTCGTGCATCAGCGCCGCCAACACGACGACCACTTCGGCATCGTCGGTGGTCAGGCCGTGGTCGCGCACGACACCGGGCTGGATGCCTCGGACCACAAGCAGACGCAACAGACGCAGGGCGATATTGGCCACAATCTGGACATGCACCGGCCCGTGATCGGTCATGCCCAGGCGGTCCACGGCGTTGACGTTCTGACAATACCAGAGGGTATAGAGTTCATCGTCGGCCGCCACGGCCTCCATGATGCGCCGTAGGGTAGGGTTATGCCGGTCGGGCACATGGATGGCAATGCGATTGCCCGGTCGGGGCAGACCAGGCGCCGGTGGTTCCGGCACCGACAGGGTCAGGGATTCGGTAGTTTCGAGGGTTTCATAAGTCATGCTGGTCCTCCTGGATAAGGCCATTGTGCGCCAACCGGGGCCCCTTTGGCAAACCCACCTAGGGCCCTTGCCTCTACCGGTACGGTCGGCGCTTAGGGGCTATCGGCCCGGTTTGAAGGAGCGACTTCTGTCTGTTAGACTTGCGGCATCTGCACGATAAAGCGGAGGGTGTATGCCTCTTGTTTATGCCGGTAAGTACCTGCGGATTGACCTCACCGACGGCACCATCACCGAACACCCTATTGCCGAGGAAGATGTCCGCCGTTTTCTCCTCGGTAGCGGTTATGCTGCCTATCGCTTTTATCAGGATGTCGACCCGGCCTTGTCCTGGGACGACGCGGGCATGCCGGTGTATGTGTTCAACGGCCTTCTCGGCGGCACCTTTGCCCCCACCGGTTGTCGTAGTTCCTGGTGCACCCGCTCGCCGTTGACGGGTATCTGGGGCGAAAGCAACGTCGGCGGCCACTGGGGCGCCGAACTGCGCTTCGCCGGCTACGATGGACTGGTCATCACCGGCCGCGCCGCAGAACCGGTGTACTTGTGGATCGATGGCCGCAATGGTCAGGTCTCCTTGCGACCGGCCGACCATTTGTGGGGACGCAATCACTACGAGGTGGCGGCGGCGCTGCTGGCCGAGACCGATGCCAAGGCCCAGGTAGCCTGTATCGGACTGGCCGGTGAGAACGGCGTGCGCTATGCCGGGATTATGACCGGCGGCATTGAACACGCCCGCACGGCCGGTCGCACGGGAGTGGGGGCGTCCTTGGGGCACAAGCGCCTGAAGGCCATTGTCGTGCGCGGTCGCGAGAAACCGACCTATGCCGACGCCGGGGCCTTTCGCGACACGGTGAAGGCCGCCAACGCCACGATCAAGGACCATTCCTTCGGCCTGAGCCTGTTGGGTACGGCCGGTGGCGTCATCAACAGCGAAGCCTACGGCGACCTGCCCCTGCGCAACTGGCGCGACGGGACCTGGCCCGATGCTGCCCGCATCTCCGGCCAACGGATTGCCGAGACCATCTTCCGGCGCCATACGTTTTGCTTTGCCTGTCCGATCGGCTGCGGCAAAACGGTCCAGATCGACGAGGGGCCTTATGCCGGCACCCGCGGTCACGGTCCTGAGTACGAGACCCTGGCCGGCTTCGGCGGCATGCTCCTCAACAACGACCTGGAGAGCATCGCCCACATCAACATGCTCTGCAACGACTACGGGCTGGATACCATCTCCACCTCGGCCTGCATTGCCTTCGCCATCGAGGCCGTGGAACGGGGGCTGTTGGCGCCCATCCGGCTTGACGGCCATGAACTGACCTGGGGCAATGCCCCGGCCATTGTGGCCTGCGTCCATCACATCGCCCGGCGGGAGGGGATCGGCGCCTTTCTGGCCGAGGGCGTGCGGGCGATGGCCGCTGCGCTGGGACCCGAGGCGGCGCCGTTGGCCCTTCACGTCAAAGGCCTGGAGATCCCCTACCACGACCCTCGCGCCTTTGTCAGTATGGCCGCCAACTATGCCACGGCCAACCGCGGGGCCTGTCATATGGAGGCCATCACCTACTGGGAGGGTTACGGCATCGAGGTGCCGGGTTTGGTCTTCCATCCCGGTGCGGACCATTTCCGTGACCGTCTCGACAGCCGGGACGGCGGCCGTATGGCCGTCCATTACCAGAACTATCAGGGCGTTTTCAACCCTCTGGGTCTGTGTCGTTTTATCGTCAAAGGGCTGGCGGGACCGCAGCTTGTGGCCGATCTGGTCAATACGGCCCTGGGCTGGGACTGGACCCCGGCCACGGTCTTCCTGACCGGAGAGCGAATCTTCAACCTGAAGCGGCTGATCAATCTGCGCTACGGCATTACCGCCGCCGATGACACCCTTCCGGCCCGTTTTCTGAGCGAACCACGGCCCGATGGCGGCGCCGCCGGCAATCTGCCCGACCTCAACGCCATGCTGGCCGAATACTACGAAGCCCGCGGGTGGGATCCCGTGACCGGGGCGCCCACACCGACCCGCCTCCAGGCCCTGGGCCTGGCCTGAATCGAGGTTTTGCCTATGCTTGCCGACATCGGCGTCATCGGACTGGCCGTCATGGGCCAGAATTTAGCCCGCAATCTGGACCGCCACGGCTTGCGCGTGGTGGTCTATAACCGCACACCCGCCCGTACCCAGGAGTTCATGGCCGGACCTGCCGCCGATACCCGGATTACGGCCGCCTACTCCTTGCCCGATTTGGTGAGCGCCCTGGCCCGGCCGCGGCGGATTTTGCTTATGGTCCAGGCCGGCGCTGCCGTGGATGCCGTTATCGACCAATTGCGGCCCCTGCTGGAAGCGGGCGATATCCTCATGGACGGCGGCAATTCCTACTTCACCGATACCGAGCGCCGTGCCGCCGAACTGGCGACAGCCGGGATCCACTACCTTGGCATCGGCATATCGGGAGGTGAAGAGGGTGCCCTCTGGGGACCCAGCCTGATGCCGGGCGGCTCACCCGCCGCCTATGAAGTCGTGCGCCCCTGGCTGGAGGCCATCGCAGCCCGTGTTGACGATGAACCCTGCGTGACCTACATCGGTCCGCGCGGGGCCGGCCACTATGTCAAAATGGTCCACAACGGCATCGAATACGGCGATATGCAACTGATCGCCGAAGCGTATGACCTGCTCCACCGCGGGTTAGGCTTGAACCATGATCGCCTCCATGTCGTCTTCAGCGCCTGGAACCAAGGCCCGCTGGCTTCCTATTTGATCGAGATCACGGCGGATATCCTGGCCTATCGCGAGGAAACAACCGGCCGAGTTCTGGTCGATCTCATTCTCGACCGGGCCGGCCAAAAAGGTACGGGGCGCTGGACCGGTCAGAATGCCCTCGAGCTTGGCGTACCGGCTACGGTGATCACCGAGGCCGTGTTTGCCCGCTACCTCTCGGCGCTTAAGGACGAGCGGGTGGCCGCAGCACCCCTCCTGGCCGGACCGAAATCCCGTTTCGACGGCGACGAGGAGGCTTTCATCCAGGCCGTGGGCGAGGCGCTCTATGCCGCCAAAGTCGTATCGTATGCTCAGGGCTTTGCTTTACTGCGCCAGGCCGCTCAGGCCTATGAATACGGCTTCGATTACGCCGAAATTGCCCGCATCTGGCGGGGCGGCTGTATCATCCGGGCTGCCCTGCTCAACGACATTGTGGCTGCCTATCGTTGGCAACCCGATCTGCCCAATTTGCTGCTGGCCCCCTTCTTCCGCACGGCATTGGCCGACCGGCAGGCTGCCTGGCGCCGCGTGGTGGCCATGGCGGTAACCCTGGGCATCCCCGTCCCGGCCCTGGCCGCCGCCCTGACCTATTACGACGGCTATCGCAGCGCCCGCTTGCCGGCCAATCTTATCCAGGCCCAGCGCGACTATTTCGGCGCCCACACCTACGAGCGCATCGACCGCCCGGCCGGACAATTCTTCCACACGAATTGGTCCGGTCGCGGGGGCGAGACCGTAGCCGGACCCTGAAGAAGGCTGGAAGCGCGGGGCCCAACCGCGCTCAGCGCCACGACTCGAAATGGTCCAGATACATGACCCCGCGGGTGCCGCTATCGATGCCGGCCTGCGGCCCCAGCCGCACCTCGTCCACCCGCCGGGTGTCGTTGTCGATG
>JBBINH010000014.1:0-70108 GCA_037443945.1 Caldilineales bacterium | reverse complement strand
CCCATTCGCTGCGCCCATGAAAAAGCCAAACTCCAGGGCCGGCGGCCCCCAGGCCGCCGGCCGCAAGAAAATCGCGCCAACGGCCGAACGAGGAGGCGGCGCCGGGTGGGGTAGGACCCGCATCGTGCGCGACGGGCAAGTCGTTTTTGTTTTGCCCCGCAGAGACGCCCCCACCATCCGCGCGGCCTACTCTCCCCTGCCACCCCTCTCTCCCGATCTTCAACGGTTAGCGGGCCGGACCTCCTGGACGAAAACAAAGACGGCCATTTCCAGAGGAATGGCGTGGACCATCTCGCCCAGGCGTAGCGTCACGGTCTTGTCCCCCCGTGCCAGCACCTCAACCTGGGTGCCGGGATAGATACCACAGGCACCCAACTCGCGCAGCAGTCCGGCATCGTGATCGCTCACTTCGGCGATCAGCGCCTTTTGTGTCGGTTGCAGATCGGCCAGGCGCTCGCGTGGCGATGACGCCATTTCCCCCTCGCGCGTAGGAATTGGCGCGCCATGCGGGTCAAGCGTGGGGTAGCCCAGCAGGCCGTCGATGCGGTCTTCCAGGTCTTCGGAGAGGATGTGCTCCCACTTGTCGGCCTCTTCGTGCACCTGGTCCCAGGGTACGCCCAGGGCTTCGGCGAGATACAATTCGATCAGACGATGATGGCGAATGACCTCGAGGGCGATCTTGCGGCCGGCTTCGGTGAGGACAACGCCCTGATACGGCTCATAGGCGACCAGGCGCATATCGGCCAGTTTTTTGATCATGCCTGTAACCGAGGCCGGCGTCACCCGCAGATGTTCGGCCAGGACGGTGGTGGCTACCTTGCCCTGTTCATGCTCGATTTGGTAGATGGTCTTGAGATAGTCCTCAACAGCCGGTGTACGCATGGCAGCCGGGAGAACGGAAAAAAAGCGAACCGATCGTAACAAGGGAACGGGAACCAAAGGGCTCTTTTGATTATCCGTCTTTTGGGCTTTTCTGTCCACCGGCGCCACAAGCGAGGCCAAGGAAGGCGCCCCAAATCGGGCTTCTCCCTTTCCCTGTGGTCTCTCGTCGGTGTCCCTCGCCGTCGCCAGGCCTCGGCCTTGCCGATTTGCCAAAACGGCTATCCTTTGCTATCGTCCTTGCTGCCACCGACCCTCGCGGCGGTGAGTTGCCCTTGGCGGTGACAATCTATCCGCTCGGATCCGTGCAGACCGAGACGGTTACCCGGCTTAGAGCCTCTCCGCAACCCCCGGCGGGGCGGATGTGCCGCCGGCGGAAACGGCCGCAAAAACCGTCGGATGAGGTCTCATCCCGGCGGTTCCGCCACAGGTCTGTACCTGTGGCTTTTTTTATTCCCGTTTGGCGCTTTGGAGCCGTCGCTCCTCTCCGGTATGACTTTCGCTGCTTCCTATCGCTTCGGGGGTGTCCGTTGGCCATGACCGGCCTGCCTCGTCTGGTCATCGTTGGTGCCGGCCGGGTGGGGAGTACCCTGGCCCTGGCCGCCCATCGCGTCGGCTATCCGGTCACGGCCGTGTACAATCGCACCCCGGCGCGGGCCCAGGCTCTGGCGCAGGCGGTGGGGGCGGTGGCCTGTGCCGATCTAACCGCGGCCGTTGCCGCGGGCGATCTGGTTTTCCTGGCCGTGAGCGATGATGCCATTGCCCTCGTGGACGCCGCCGCAGCCGATGCCTGGCGGCCGGGCATGGGCGTGGTCCATCATTCCGGTCTGCACGGGAGTGGTATCCTGCGCCATGCCGTCGCCGCCGGCGCCCTTACCGGCACGCTCCACCCCCTGCAGACGATTGCCGACCCGCAAACGGCCTTAGGCCTGTTGTCCGGCGCCTATTTTGGTCTCAGCGGCCATCCCGATCTCCTGCCCACGTTGCACGAGTTCGTTCGGGCCCTGGGCGGGCGACCGCTCATCGTGCCCGATGCGGCCAAACCACTGTATCATGCGGCTGCCGTTTTCGCCAGCAATTACGTTGTCGCCTGTTTTGCTACGGCCGTAGCACTCCTGGCGGAACTGGGCATCGCTCCTGAAGAGGGGGCCCGTGCTCTCTTGCCGCTTATCCGGGGCGCGGTGGACAACCTGGCCAACCGCGGGCTGCCCGCCGCCCTGACCGGGCCTATCGCCCGCGGAGACCTGGGCACCCTGCAGGCGCATCAACAACAACTGGCCGCGCAACGGCCCGATCTCCTGAGCCTTTATCGTTGTCTGGGCCGGGCTACCCTTCCCGTGGCTGCGGCCCAAGGTCATCTTTCCTCTTCGCGTCTGGCCGCGCTGGCCGACCTTCTTAGCGATGGAAACGGAGACACGCCATGAAGACAACCGTTCGCCACATCCAACAGAAAAAGGCCCGTGGGGAACCCATCGTCATGCTGACGGCCTATGACTACACCTCGGCCCGGATCGCTGCTGCCGCCGGTGTGGACATCATCCTCGTGGGCGATAGCCTGGGGATGGTCATTCAGGGCTATGAGACGACCCTTCCCGTCACCCTGGAGGATATGATTTACCACACCCGGGCCGTCGTGCGGGGGGCGCCGGAGAGCCTGGTCGTCCTGGATATGCCGTTCATGACCTATCAGGTCTCGCCGGAACAGGCCCTGACCAATGCCGGTCGGGCGTTGCAGGCCACCGGCGCCGCTGCGGTCAAACTCGAGGGCGGCGCCCATATGGCCGAGACGGTACACCGGTTGGTACAGGCAGGCATTCCGGTCATGGGGCACATCGGCCTGACGCCGCAGAGTGTGCACCAATTGGGCGGCTGGCGGGTACAGGGTCGCAGCTCGGCCGAGGCCGACCGTCTGATCGCCGATGCCGAAGCCCTGGCCGAGGCCGGTGTCTTCAGCATCGTGTTGGAGCTTGTGCCCATCGAGCTGGCCGCCGCCATTACCGCCCGGGTGCCCGTACCCACCATCGGCATCGGGGCCGGCCCTTATTGCGACGGCCAGGTTCAGGTGTGGCACGACATCTTGGGTCTGTTCCCCGACCTGCAACCGAAACATGCCCGGCGCTACGCCGAGGTCGGCGCGCTTATCCACCAGGCTGTGGCCCAGTACGTTGATGAGGTGCGGCGTCGCGCCTTCCCCACTGCCGCCCATGCCACCCATCTGCCCGCCGAATTGGCCGCTGCCTACATGCCCACACCGCCGACCGCGGACGCAGCTCCGTCCTCGCCTCTTACCGTCCAGGCAGCCTGAGCCTATGGAGGTTATCACCACAGCCGCGGCTATGACCGCGCGACGTCATCGGCTGACGGGCACCATCGGCCTGGTTCCCACTATGGGCTATCTGCATGAAGGCCATCTGAGCCTGGTGCGACGCGCCCGCGCCGAAAACGACATCGTCATTACGACCATCTTCGTCAATCCCAGCCAGTTCGGCCCCCATGAGGACCTGGCGACCTATCCTCGTGACCTGCCGCGCGATCTGGCCCTGTTAGAGGCCGAAAAGACCGACATCGTCTTCGCGCCGGCGACCCCGACCGAGATGTATCCACCCGGTTATCAGACCTGGATTGACCTGACCGACCTGCCCACAAAGCTGGAAGGGGCGCGACGACCGGGCCATTTTCGCGGGGTCGCTACGATCGTCGCCAAGCTCTTCAACCTGACCCGGCCCCATCGAGCCTATTTCGGCCAGAAAGACGCCCAGCAATGCGTGGTCATCCGCCGTCTGGTTGCCGACCTGAATTTCGACTTGGAGGTCGTGGTTTGCCCCACGGTCCGGGAACCCCACGGTCTGGCCATGAGTTCGCGCAATGCCTACCTGACCCCGGAAGAGCGGGCGCGGGCGGCGGTGCTCTATCGGGCCTTGCAGGCAGCGGCAGCGGCTTTGGCTGCCGGTGAACGGGATGCCGAGACCCTGCGGCAGGTGATGGCCGCGGTTTTGGCGGCCGAGCCGCTGGCGCAGGTGGATTACGTAAGCGTTGCCGATCCGGAGACTCTGGACGAGCTGACCGGTAAGCTGCGCGGGCCGGCACTGGCCTCTCTGGCCGTGCGCATCGGCCGGGCCCGTCTTATCGACAATCTGTTGCTCATGCCGTAGGTCGCGGGTATTCTGGGGGATGGCAGGCCGGGTACAACCGATCGACCCGCCTCGGCCGCCGGCCGCGTCTTGGCGATCGCGGCCGAAATCCGGACGGGGCCGTGAGCGTATCCCCGGCGCGCGGCGTCGCCAGGACCGTCCCGGTCATGGTCCTGATTGCCTGAATCGGCCGGGAGATGTATCATTCGCCTGTCTTCTCGCTTGCGGACACCGTGTAGCCTCTGATGCCCGATTCGATTTTCCACAACGCCCTCGTTTATACCCAGTGGGATGAGCAGCCCTGGGCCGAAGCCATCGCCGTCCGCGGGGAGCGCATCCTGGCCGTCGGTCGCCGCGCCGAGGTAGTGGCCTTGGCTTCATCGCGAACGGCCCGCTATGACCTCGGCGGCGCCCTGGTTCTCCCCGGCTTCACCGATGCCCACATCCACTTCCATGACCTGGCCCGTCGCCGTCATGAGGTTGACCTGGCCGGTGCCGCCGATCTCGGCGAGGTTCAGGCCCGCATTGCCGCCCATGCCGCCCGTTTGCCGGCCGAGGCCTGGGTGTTGGGCCACGGCTGGAACGAAAGCACCTGGCCCCATCCGCGCTTTCCCCATCGCCACGACCTGGATGCCGTTACCGGCGGGCGTCCTGCCGTTTGCTGGCGTGCCGATCTGCATGCTGCCTGGGCCAATTCCGTCGCCTTGCGCTTGGCCGGCATCGGTCCCGATACGCCCGACCCGCCCTCCGGCGTTATCGATCGCGATGAGCACGGTCAACCGACCGGCATTCTGCGCGAGCTGGCCATTGACCTGATCCGGCGGGTCATCCCCTCTCCGCCGGAGGCGGTCTGGCTGGAGAACCTGCGGGCCGTGGCGGCCGAGCTCAATCGCCTGGGCCTTGTCGGTGTGCACGATCAGCGCATGAAGGACAATGCCGAAGAAGGGCGCCTGGCCTTGCAGCGGTACAGCCGGTTGCGAGCCGAGCAGGGGCTGACTTTACGCATTGCCTGCAATGTCGAGGCCGCCAATCTGCCCCATCTCGTGGCCTTGGGCCTGACCAGCGGCTTCGGCGATGACTGGCTACGCCTGGGTCATATCAAGCTGTTTGCCGATGGCTCGTTGGGCAGCCGCACGGCCTGGATGCTGGAGCCCTATGACGGCGAACCCACCAACACCGGCCTGGCCCTCACCCCACCCGCAACCATGCTGGCCGTCATCCAGACCGCCCATCGCCATGGTTGCGCCGTTTCGGTGCACGCTATCGGCGACCGTGCCAATCGGGAAGTCCTTGACATCTTCGCCGAAGTGCTGGCGGCCGGCAGTCCGCAGCCCCCGCTTTTGCCCCACCGTATCGAACACGTTCAGACCATCCAACCGGCCGATCGGTCTCGTCTGGCCGAACTCGGCCTGATCGCCTCCATGCAGCCTCTGCATTGCACCGATGATATCGTCCAGACGGACCGTTATTGGGGCGCTCGCGGGGCCAATACCTATGCTTTTCGCTCCTTGCTGCAGGCCGGCACCGTCCTCGCCTTTGGTTCCGATGCCCCTGTGGCCTCGCCGAACCCCTGGTGGGGCATCCACGCCGCGGTCACACGCCGGCGTCGCGATGGCACACCGGCCGATGGGTGGTATCCCGAACAGCGTCTCACGGTAGCCGAAGCCGTGCGGGCATACACCCTGGGCCCGGCCCAGGCCATTGCCCAGGCCCATCAACAAGGCCGTATCGCTCCCGGTTATCTGGCCGACTTTGTGGCCGTCGATCGCAACCTGTTTACCTGCGACCCCGCCGCCCTGGCCGACACCCAGGTCTTGCTGACCGTGGTCGGCGGTCGCATCGTCTATCGTTCCCTGTGAGGGCCTATGCTGACGCTCTCCCTGGCGCAAATGGATATCATCCTGGGCGATCCCCAGGCCAATCTGGCGGCGGTGGCGCCGTGGGTCGAAGAGGCGGCCCGCCGCGGATCGCAGCTTGTGCTCTTACCCGAGCTGTGGACCACCGGTTACGTGCTCGAACGGGCTTCCGAGCTGGCCGAGACCCTGGACGGTCCTACGGCCCGGCAATTGCGGGCCTGGGCCATGACCTATCGGCTCTGGATCGTCGGCTCCTTTCTGCTGCGCGACGCCGAGGGCGTGTCCAATGCCGCTCCGCTCTTCGGCCCCGAAGGTCAGATCCTCGGCCCTTATCGCAAAATACACCGCTTTGGGCTGATGGCCGAAGATCGCTGGCTCAGCGCCGGTCACACGCCGGGTCTGTTCGAACTGCCCTGGGGACCTACCGGTCTGGCCATATGCTACGACCTTCGCTTTCCGGAACTGTTTCGCCTTTACGCCTTGAGCGGTGCCCGTCTTGTCCTGATCCCCAGCGAGTGGCCCCATCCGCGCCTGGCCCATTGGCGCACCCTGCTACGCGCCCGCGCGATCGAAAACCAGTGCTTCGTGGCGGCCGTCAATCGCGTCGGCAGCGACCGCGCCAACACGTATTGCGGTCATTCGGCCCTCATCGATCCCTGGGGCGAGACCGTGATCGAAGCCGATGACGCTTCGCCGCAACTCCTCACAACCACCGTGGATTTCGAGCGGGTGGATGAGGTGCGGCGCCGGATCCCGGCCCTGGCCGACCGCCGTCCCGAATGCTATCGCTTCTCCTCGCCTTGAAGCTTCACGGGGCGAGGCTTTCGGGTCGTGGCTGCGGGTGTAGCCGATCACGGCCTCCGGTGCTATACTGAAATCCATTCCCGGCCCCTTGGGTAGCTTTTTTCGTCATGCAGGCTCTCTATCGTCGTTACCGACCGCGCGATTTCGACAGCCTGGTCGGCCAGGACCATATCACCACCACCCTGCGTCAGGCCCTGCGCCAGGGACGGATCGGTCATGCCTATCTGTTCACCGGTCCGCGCGGCACGGGTAAGACCAGTTCGGCGCGCATTTTGGCCAAGGCCGTCAACTGTCTGGCTCCGGATGTCGCCGAGCGCCCCGATAACACCTGTGCCATCTGCCAGGCCGTCAATGAGGGGCGCTTATTGGACTTGATCGAAATCGATGCGGCCTCGAACACGAGCGTGGACGATATCCGTGAACTGCGTGACCGCGTTGCTTTTGCTCCTACCGAGGCTCGTTACAAGGTCTACGTCATCGACGAAGTGCACATGCTCTCCACTTCGGCCTTCAACGCCCTGTTGAAGACCCTGGAAGAGCCGCCACCCCATGTCATTTTCATTTTGGCCACTACCGAGCCTCACAAAATCCCGGCCACCATCATCTCCCGCTGTCAACGCTACGACTTTCACCGTCTCAGCAGCCGGCTCATTGCCGAACACCTGGCCGTCATTGCCGCCCGTGAAGGGCTCGTGGTCACCCCTGAGGCTTTGGCCATTATCGCCCGCAGCGCCACCGGCTCTATGCGGGATGCTATCAGCCTTCTCGATCAGATCACGGCCTACGGCCATCAGGAGATCGATGCCGAGCTCGTGCGGAATGTGCTGGGGATGGTTTCTGGCGCCGCCGTGAGTCGTCTGGTTGAGGCCATGGCCGACGGCGACTCCGGTCGCTTGCTGAGGCTTCTGCACGAGTTGATCGCGCAAGGGGTGGACCTGGCCCAACTGGTCAACCAACTGATCGAGCATCTCCGTCATCTGCTGTTGCTCCATGTCGGCCGCGATCCGGGCTTGCTCGATCTACCCGATGCCGTGATAGAGGACCTGCAAAGCCAGGCCCGACGTTTTCAGGCTTTTCAACTGGTGCACGCCATTCGGGCCCTCAACGAAGCCGGGCTGGCCCTGAAGACGCCGCTGGCAGGCTATCTGCCCGTTGAGCTGGCCTTGCTCGATGCCGTCGGTGTGGGCACCACCGCCCCGCCGGCCGCGGTGACTTCTCTTGCGGTTGCGGCGCCGTTATCTTCGGTTCCGGCCGCTCCGTCGGGGTCTCGTCCGGCTGCGGTCACACCGCGTATGGCCGACTCGGCCCCGAGCGAGCCATCACCGGCGGTGACGGTCGATCTGGCTTCCCTATGGGCGAAGATCATCACGGCCATGCGGCCCCATAGTCCCCGCTTGCAGGCCATCTTGCGTTCGGGCACGCCCGTGGCCCTCGACGACGATACCCTGGTGATCGGCTTCCAGCACGAGTTCCATCGCGAACAGATCCAGAGCGCCCTGGACACGGTCGCCAACGTCGTCTCGAATGTGCTGGGCCGGCCTACGCATGTGCAACTCGTCGACCTCAAGCACGAGGGAACGCCATCGGCGAGTCCTCATTCCGCCGCGAAACCTGCGGCCGGTGCGGTTCCTGGTCGTTCCGTTTCGCCTTCGGCGCCGGTCGCCGAGGATCCGCTGCTCAAGACGGCCCGCGAACTCGGCGCTACCGTTACCCGCCTTGCTTCGCAGGATAGCGCTTCGTCCACCTGATTCCATCGGTCCGGTGTAGGTACCATGCCCAAAAAACGACACGCTCCCCGTGGCTATCGCCCGCCGGGTAGTGGCGGCGGCAATGCCATGCTCACCCAAATCCAACAGCTCCAACAGGCTATGGAGGCCGCGCAAAGCGCTTTGGCCGAACGTACGGTGGAAGCCACAGCCGGCGGCGGGATGGTCACCGTCGTCGCCAACGGCCGGCAGGAAGTCCTGTCCATCACCATCCGGCCCGAAGTGGTAGATCCGGAGGAGGTGGAGATGCTGCAGGACCTGATCCTGGCCGCCGTCAATCAGGCCCTGGACAAAGCACGGGCTCTGGCCGGCGAGCAGCTCGGCGGTCTTACCCAGGGGTTGAATCTGCCTCCTGGTCTCTCCGATCTTCTCTGAGCAGCCGGCATGCCGACCATCGTTGCCGAGCCCGTACGGCGGCTTATCGAGGCCCTGCAGCGGCTTCCCGGCATTGGCCCCAAGACGGCCTCGCGGCTGGCCTTTTATCTGCTGCGCGCGCCGGCGACGGAGGTTCAGGAGCTGGCCACGGCCATTGCCGAGCTACGCAGCCGCATTGTCTATTGCCGTCGTTGTCAAAACCTGGCCGACAGCGACCCCTGCGCCATCTGCAGCGACCCTGCCCGTGATCGGCAACTGGTTTGCGTGGTCGAGGAGCCCCTGGATGTCGTCGCCATCGAGCGTACAGGGGTTTTTCGCGGCCTGTATCATGTTCTGCACGGCGTTATCAATCCCGTAGCCGGCATCGGTCCCGAGGATCTGCGCATCGGCGCCTTGCTGGATCGGCTTGCCGGCGAAGCCATCGCCGAGGTGCTGATCGCCACGAACCCGACCATGGAGGGTGAAGCAACGGCGCTCTACCTGGCGCGCTTGCTCCGTCCGCACGGTGTGCGGGTTACGCGTTTGGCGCGAGGTTTGCCCGTGGGCGGCGACCTGGAATACGCCGATGAGATCACCCTCAGCCGGGCCCTAGAGGGGCGTCGCGAGCTCTAGGTGGGGCCTGGCGGACAGGAGAGACGCCCGATTGCGTTTTCGTGCGTAATGGCCTCCATGCCGACCGAAGTCGCCCGTTATAGGGCTGCGGCCTCCGGTCAGGTTGGGCCGACCCCTTCGGAGCGTCAGCACAGGCTGAGGCCTGGCGCCGCAGGCGTCCGGTGCAACACGCTTTGACCGGCGAGCCGGCCTTCCTACCGGATGAAACAGGGGCGCTGGGATAGAATAGGGAGCGGTTGGGCGGCGCAGCCCGGACTTTCGTTTGGAGATGATGCCGTGATGGCATCTCGCGTTTAGCAACCCGGGCTGCGGCTGCGGCGATTTCTTCCCTGGCGGCACCTGCGAGCGATCCCGATTGGTAAGTTGTCTGTTTTTGAAGAAGCCGCATCGTCCATCATGGGGCCGGCTCCAATGAACGTTGGAACGTTATGCATGCTGCCTCTCGCACCAACGCACTTTAGAACCGAGTCCACCGCTTTACAGTCCGGCGAGGAAAACGCACAATCGAGCCGTACCTCGACAAAAAACCGTAACTCATGCCCCGATCGGGCGCGTCTCTAACCGAACATTTGTTCTTTGACAAAGCCGATCGGCAGTGCTATACTCGTCCATCATGACCGTTTCGGCTCCTTGTCGGGCCGTCTTTTCAGGAGGAAAAGCACCATGTATCAGCGGACTGAAGTTATCGGCCATTTGGGTCGTGATCCGGAAATGCGCTATACCCCCACCGGGCAGGCGGTGACGACCTTCTCGGTGGCCACCACGCGGCGCTGGACCGGCCAGGACGGTCAGCCGCAGGAGAAAACGACCTGGTTTCGGGTGACGGCCTGGGGCAAGCTCGGCGAGTTGTGCAATCAATACCTCTCCAAGGGACGCCTGGTCCTGGTCGAAGGCGAAGTCGATGCCAGTGCCTGGATGGGACAGGACGGACAACCGCGTGCCACTCTGGAACTACGCGCCCGCGACGTTCGCTTTCTGGGTGCTCCCGGTCAGGGGGGCGAGGGCGAAGCCGCCGTCATGCGCGATCGACCGGGTCTGGAGGAAGAGGAAATCCCCTTCTAGCGCCTTCTCTCCATCCTCGACCATATCGCCGGAGCCACCGCCGGATGCCGTTGCGGCGCTTGGGGTGGCTCTTTTTGTGGTGTCGGCATCAAGGCCGAACCCGATCGACCCTAACCGGGAACGCGTTCGGTTCTAGGGAACATGGTCGTCCGTCTTTCCAGGCCGCGTCGCACGGCCCGTCTGACCTTTCCCGATGGCCGCGTCTTTGAGGCCCCTATCGGGACACCGCTGAGCGCCTATATGACCGCAGCCACTGCCGATGACGGGCTGCCGCCGGCCATTGCTGCCATCCTGGACGGCAAACTGGTCGAACTTTCCCGGCCCGTGCTCCGAGATGGTCAGGTCCAACCGGTGCGGGTGGATAGCACCGATGGTGCCCGCATCTATCGCCGCAGCCTCATTTTTTTGCTGGTGGCCGTGGCCGCCCGCGAGTTCCCCGAAGCGCGTGTCTATGTCGAACACGCCATTCCCAACGGTGGTTTCTATTGTCGGGTCGAGGGGCGCCCTCCTTTTACACCGGAGGAATTACGCCACCTGGAAAGGCATATGCGCTCCGTGGTCGCCGCCGATCGACCGATTCTGCGGCAGGAGATGGCCCTGGAGGACGCCATGGCCCTCTTCCGTCGCGCCGGGGATGAGGAGAAGCTGGCGTTACTCGAACAGCGTCGTAAACCCACCCTGATCGTGTACAAACTGCTCGATACCCAGGATTACCTTCACGGCTTTATGGCCCCCAGTACGGGCATTCTTCAGCATTTTGCCCTGGAACCGAGCGATCACGGCTTCCTGTTGCGCTTCCCCAAACAGAGAGCCTGGGGTGTCATTCAGCCCACCAGCCCGCGGCCGCCTCTTTTCGAGGTCTTTACGGAATACAGCGCCTGGTTGCGCACCCTGGGTATCCGCGACGTCGGGGGTCTCAATGAGGCCATTGCCACCGGTCGGCTGCAGGAGGTCATCCTCGTCACCGAAGCGCTGCACGAACAGCGGATCGGCGCCATTGCCGAGCAGATTGCCCGGCGGCCGGAACCGGTTCGGCTTGTCCTCATTGCGGGGCCGTCGGCGTCGGGCAAGACCACCTTCGCCCGACGTCTGGCCGTGCGTCTGTTGGCCCTGGGATTGCGGCCCCTCGCCATCAGCCTGGACGACTATTTTGTCGATCGCCCGCTGACCCCGCGCGATGAGCGGGGAGAATTCGATTTCGAGTCCCTTTATACGGTCGATCTGCCTTTCCTCAACCGCCAGATCAATCAACTCATCGCCGGTGCCGAGGTGCAACTGCCCCGTTTCGATTTTCGCGAGGGCAAACGCCGGCCCGGCCTGACCGTCCGCATCGGTCCTCAGCACATCCTTATCCTGGAAGGCATCCACGCCCTCAACCCCGAGCTTTTGACGGAAGTGGACCCGCGCTTCTGCTTTCGGGTTTATGTCAGCGCCCTGACCCAGCTCAACCTGGACCGCTATAACCGGGTCTCCACCACCGATACCCGCCTTATCCGGCGGATTGTGCGCGATGCCCACAGTCGGGGCTATGGCGCTGCCGAAACCATTGCCCGTTGGGAAAGCGTCCGTCGTGGGGAGCAACGCTGGATTTTCCCCTTCCAGGATAAGGCCGACGTCATGTTCAATTCGGCCCTGACCTACGAGCTGGCCGTGCTCAAGCCGTTGGTCGAGCCCTTGCTGTTGCAGATCGAACCGGGCACACCGGAACGGATCGAGGCCAACCGACTGCAGGCGCTGTTGCAGTGGTTTCAACCGGCCCCCAGCCAGGATATCCCCTCCGATTCCATCCTGCGGGAGTTCATCGGCGGTTCGATTCTGGAACATTATCGTCCCTGGCCGTTCTGAAAAAGCGCCCCAGCAACGCGGACGGCCGCCGTTGGAGTCGAAAGGGGGATGCTCTTGTCCGGTGTCGGGCAACCGCGGGGATAGGTTCGGCAGGCGCACTTTGCAAACAAACTGTAAGGAAAAGGACAGGGGTTTTGCCGGTATACTGCTTTTAGAACTTCGAGGAGTCCCGCAGGACTCCCTTGACAGGCTTCCATCATCGACCGTTGCCGATCTCCGCATTGCCGTTTATCTTCTATGAAGCATGCCTCGTTGGTCTTGTTCTTGGCGTTATCGGTCTCACTCATCGCTTGGGCCGGCCTCGGTCCCATCGCCCTTGCCGAGGCCACACCTTGCACGATCACTGTGTACGGCACCGTGTTCCACGACCGGGACGGTGACGATGTCCAGAGTCTGAGCGAGCAGGGTCTGAGCGATATCGGTGTCAATCTGTATAAGGACAGCGACGGCGACGGTCGTCTAACCCCGGCCGACCCCTGGTTGGCGTACGCCACCACCGACGAGCAGGGCCATTACCGTTTTGCCGTCGGCCCTGAAGCCGGCTACCACGTCGCCATCAACCTGCTGCCGGGTTATGGACCGACGGACGGGCTGCAGCGTTTCGTGGTCACACCCGCTTGTGAGATGTACACCGTCCAGGCCAGGGCCTTTGGGCTGCGAGAGCACGGGTTGGGCCGGTGGGTATGGCTACCTCGGCAGAACCGCTGAAAACGCCGCTTGCGGACACGGATGGAGGGTAGGCAGATTCGCTGAGGGGCCCATCTGCACTCCTTCCATTCGTGTCCGAAGGCGGGGTTTATGGCTCGCAGAGATGTATCCATGACAGAGCGGGGAATGCCCGTCATGCGTGGGGACCGCTACACGCCGGCGATGCGAATGATGGCGGGCCTCCGGATAGGGGGTCATCGAACCGGACGGCGAACTTGATGACCCTGTTCGGCTCTTCGGCGATCCACCGCCATACCTTCGGGGCCTCCTCTAGGGAGACGATGGGATGGATGATCCCGGGCGCGGTGAGGATCCCCTTGCGCATCAAGCTCACCAACGTCTCGTTAGCCCGCTCCTGCGTCCAGCGCGGGTAGTCTCGTGGCAGGTTGGCCCATCCGCAACCGTGCGGCACGATAAAGGTCAGCCGGTTGTGGTGCGCCTCTCGCCCGAACCATACGCTGTGCGCTTCGCCCTGGTAGAAACCGGTCATACACACGGTTCCCCCTGCCCGTGTGCAGCGGATGGCGTCCTGCAGCGCCTGATACTTGCCGGCCACCTCGATGGTCACGTCGGTCCCCTGCCCGCCGGTGAGCTCGTGCACCCGCATGCCCACGTCACAGGCGGCCGGATCCAACACCTTGTCGGCGCCCAGATTGCGGGCGCACTCGCGGCGGATGGGCAGTGGGTCAATGGCAAATACGCTCTCGGCCCCGCTCAGACGGGCCATGCGCACCGCCAGCAGCCCGATGGCCCCCAGCCCGACGACGGCCACGCTGTCGCCGAAGCGCACATTGGCCTCACGGACGCTGTGGAAGGCGACGTAGGCCGGTTCAAGCAAGAGCGCCAGCTCAGGGTTGATGGTCCCCAGCGCCCACAGACGGTCCTCGCGGCAGACGTTGGTCTCCCGCACATCCATCTCACCGAAAACACGATCCCCCACTTGCCAGCGAGTCACTTCCGGCCCAACTTCGGTCACAACCCCCACGCCCATCGCACCGTACATACTACGAGGATAGCGGGATGCGGGGGTTTCAGCTTGGGGCCGGAAGATGTGCCAATCGGGGTCGAAGGTATATCCTTCGAAGTTCTTCCCCTCGAACATGCCGATGTTGGTGCCATGTTTGGCCGAGGCCAGCTCGGTTTTGACACGCACCTGGTGGGGTTGTAAGGGTGGCTCTTCGTAGTCCAGAACTTCCACAATAAAGGGGGCGGTGACGGCGAGTCGGCGCGGCATCAGGAATATCCTTTGGGGTGAGCTTCTCACGGCCTTCGGGACAGGCGCTCAGGCAAAGGCTTAGTTATGTCGTTGCAGCGACAAGAGATGGCCATCATCGGGATGGCCATGGAGGCCTCCTTGCTCGTGGTTGCTTGCTGGGTTTGACCTATCCACTCTAGCAGATTCCCCGTGGACTTGCTACTTCAAGTCCCTATCGTAGCCACCGGGCTTCCTAACTCGATACACACTCCGGCTCGTCACGCCATTTGACAGAGGTCGGCCGATACGGCCATAATGGCTGCCAAGAGTACATTCCGGCGACGCTGCCGATGGCGATTCCTGCGAAGCTTTCCGCTTCGTCCCTGGCGGATGAAGCGGTTTTTATTGAGGGTCCGTAACTGCCCACCAAGGGAGACGGCCTCACCCACAACGCCGAGTTGTTTTGCCCTTAGGGCGAAAGCAGGGGTAGTTACCGGCTTCGCCTTTGTCGGCATCGTTCCACAGCGCCTTCATTCTGTCACCGGTTATCTGCTATGCCCGATCTCGTTTCGCTCCAACAACAGGCCGAAACCGAACTGGCCCAGGCAACCGATGCCGAAGCCCTGGAAACCTGGCGTATTCGCTGGCTGGGTCGCAAAGGGCTGGTGCAACAGGCCATTGACCATCTGGCCACGTTGCCGCGCGGCGAGCGTGCCGCCTACGGCAAAGCCGTCAATGCCTTGAAGCAGGCCGTCCAAAGCGCTTACGATGCGCGCGTCCAGGCCCTGAAGGAGGCCCAACTCACGGCCGAGTTGACCGTAGCCGGCTTTGACCCTACTCTGCCGGGGCGTCGTCCGGCCGTAGGCCGAATGCATCCCACCACCCGGACCCTGCGGGATATCTACGCCATCTTTGCCGCCATGGGCTTTCAGATTTACACCGCCCGGGATGTCGAGACCGATGAGTTCAACTTTCAGTTGCTCAACTTCCCCAAAGGCCATCCCGCTCGCGAGATGCAGGATACGTTCTACACCACCGTGCCCGATGTCATCCTGCGGACCCACACCAGCCCCGGCCAGATCCGCGCCATGCGCGACTACGCACCCGAACCTATCCGCGTCATCCTGCCCGGCCGCTGTCATCGCTACGAGCAGGTCACGGCCCGTTCGGAGATGATGTTCTACCAGGTCGAAGGTTTGGCCGTAGGCCGCAACGTCACCTTTGGCGATCTGAAAGGCACCCTGGTGGCTTTTGCCAACCAGATGTTCGGTACCGGCCGCAAGCTGCGCTTTCGTTGTTCCCACTTCCCCTTTACCGAACCCAGCGCCGAGGTGGACATCGACTGCATCATTTGCGGCGGCAAAGGTTGTCGGGTATGCAAGTACACGGGCTGGTTGGAAATCTTGGGCTGCGGTATGGTCCATCCGACCGTGCTGCGCAACGGCGGCTACGATCCCGACCGTTTCTCCGGTTATGCCTTCGGCATGGGACCGGAACGGATTGCCATGCTCCGCCACGGCATCGATGACATCCGCTACTTCTACAGCAACGATGTCCGTTTCCTGCAACAATTGGGGTGGTAGGACGGTATGAAGGTTCCCCTTTCCTGGCTCAAAGAATACGTTGATCTGACCCTGCCGGTCGATGAACTGGCCGAAAAGCTGACCCTGGCCGGTCTGGAAGTGGAAAACATCGAGTTCATCGGCCTGCCCATGCCCGAAAGCCTGCGTCGACGCAAGGGCATCGCCCCTGACGACCTGGTAACCGGCAACGGCCATATCGTGTGGGAGCGCGATAAGCTCTTCGTCGGCCAGATCGTGGAAACCCGGCGCCATCCCAATGCCGATCGGTTGCTCCTGGCCACGGTGGATTATGGCCACGGGACGCCGATGACCATCATCACCGGTGCCCCCAATTTGCAACCCGGCGCAACCGGGGTCAAGGTGGCTTTTGCCACCCTCGGCGCCACCCTGGTTGACCCCTATGCCGCCGAGTTCAAGACGATGAAGCTCAAACCGGCCAAAATTCGCGGGATCGAATCCCAGGGCATGGCCTGTTCGGAGAAGGAGTTGGGCCTTTCGGAGGACCATGAGGGGATTCTGATCTTGCCCGATGACGCCCCTGTGGGGATGCCGCTGGCCGATTATCTGGGCGATATCGTCTTGGAGATTGCCGTCACCCCGAACATGATCCGCATCGCTTCGATCATCGGCGTCGCCCGCGAGGTGGCGGCCATCACCGGCGCACCCCTCCGTGTCGCGTTGCCCACCTGGCAGACCCGTCAGCCACCGGCCAGCGCTTTCTGCGACGTGGAGATCGTAGCCGACGACCTCTGCCATCGTTTCACCGCCACCATCATCCGCGATCTGACCGTGCGGCCTTCGCCGTTCTGGATGCAACAGCGGTTGAAGCGGGTAGGGCAGCGGCCTATCAACAATCTGGTAGACGTGACCAACTACGTCATGTTCGAGTGGGGCAAACCGCTGCATGCCTTCGATTACGACAAGCTCCTGGCCCGTGCCCGCCGTCTCGGTGAAGACAAGGTGCGTATCATCGTGCGCCGGGCGACCGAAGGGGAGGAATTCACGACCCTCGACGGCCAACGCCGGGTCCTCGACGGCGAGACGCTGATGATTACGGATGCCGCCGGACCGATTGCCATTGCCGGCGTCATGGGCGGCCAGGAAACCGAAGTCACGGAGACAACGCGCAATGTCCTGCTGGAGTCGGCCAGTTTTCATTTCATCAACATCCGTCGCACGGCCCTCAAGCAAAAATTGCCCTCGGAAGCGGCGTATCGCTTCAGTCGGGGGGTGCCGCCGGAACTCGATCCCATCGGCAACGTGCGCGGGGCGCAGTTGATGGCCGAATTGGGCGGCGGCTGGATTGCCGACGGCATTGTCGAAGACTATGCCCGTCCTCAACCGGTGGTCGAGATCCCCATCAGCCCCGCCGAAGTCCGCCGTATCCTCGGCCTCGACCTGAGCCAGAGCGAAATCATCGCCTTGTTACGGCGGCTTGAGTTCACCATCCGCGTTGAGGGCGAGACCATTTGGGCGACACCGCCCTGGTATCGCCTGGATGTGACCATCCCGGCCGATCTGATGGAGGAGATCGCCCGCATTTACGGCTATGATGCCATTCCCAGCACCATGCTCAGTGATGAACTGCCGCCTCAACGGCATAACTGGCCGGTGGAGCAGGAAGAACGCATCCGCGATCTGCTGGTGGCCGCGGGTCTGCAGGAAACCATCAACTACAGTCTGACCACGGTGGCCAACCACAGACGGCTCTATCCGGATGCGGACGATCAGGCGCCGACGCCCGAGCAATTCGTCACCCTGGCCAATCCCATTACGCCCGAGCGAGTCGTCATGCGGCGTAGCCTCATCGTCAGCGCTCTGGAGAATCTACAGCGTAACCTGCGTCTGACCGACCGCCTGGCCTGTTTTGAGATCGGCCCGGTCTATCTGCCCGAAGCCGGTGACGGTGAATTGCCGGCCGAAGAGCGCCGGCTTTGTCTGGTCATGACCGGACCGCGCCAACCCGTGGAATGGTTCGGCGGCGACGGCGAACCCCTGGACTTCTTCGATCTCAAGGGCGTAGTGGAGGTGCTGTTCGAAGGTCTGCATGCCGGGCCGATCACCTACGAACCGGTCTTGTTGCCCACGTTCGGCCCCCGCTGTGCCCGCATCCGGCTGGGCGAGGAAGTCCTGGGGGTCATCGGCGAAGTCCATCCCAAAGTGCGGCAGGCCTATGATCTGCCGGCGCAGCCTGTGGTCATCGCCGAGCTGGCCCTTGACCCTCTGCTACCTGCCTTTTGCCGGGCCGTGCGGCTGCGCTCGTTCAGCGAGTTCCCACCGGTCAAGGAGGATATCGCCCTCATCGTGGATGAGGCCATCCCGGCCGGGGAGGTCGAGGCCCTGATCCGCCAGGCCGGTGGCGAGCTGCTGGTGGATGTGCACTTGTTCGACCTGTACCGCGGCAAGCCGATTCCGCCGGGGAAGAAATCGCTGGCTTTTGCCCTCACCTATCAATCGCCGACGAAAACCCTGACCGATGCCGACACGGCCCGGTTGCGCCAACGCATCGTGTCCCGCCTCGAGCGGGAAATCGGCGCCGTCCTGCGGGCCGGATAGGAGCGCTGTCTATGACCGTCCATCCCCACATCCTCCACAACGGTCGCTTCATCGGACCGGAAGCAGCCGTTATCCCCGTTTTTGCCTCGGCGCTGACCGGTGCCCTGGGCGTGTATGAGACCATTTTGGCCCGCAAAGGGCGCCTTATGGCCCTGAGCGAACACCTGGAGCGTATGGAGGAGTCGGCGCGCGGTGCGCAGATCGTCCTCCCGGTCGAACGGGAGCAGTTGGCCGCCTGGTGTCGGCAGGTGGTGACGGCGAATGCGCCGGATGGTCTGCTGCGGGTGTTGGCGCTGGATCTGGGTGGACCGACGGCGGATGTCTTCATCTACGAGATGGCCTACACGGCGCCGAGTCCCGCCGAGTACGAAGAAGGTGTGGCCGTGGCCGTTTATCACGGCGAACGGGCCATGCCCCAGGTCAAATCGCTCAATACCCTGGTACCGGGGCTGGCGCGCAAGGCGGCCCAGGCTGCCGGCGTTCATGATGCCCTCCTGGTCGATCGGTTCGGCTGCGTGACCGAGGGTTCGAACTGCAACGTGTTCGTCGTCATGGCGGGCACCCTGCTGGCGCCGCCGCCGGGCACCATCCTCGAAGGGACGGTGATGACGCGCGTCATCCGCCTGGCCGCCGAACTGGCGATTCCTTTCCGACGTCGGCCGCTACTGCTGGCCGATTTGCCCTTATGGGACGAGGCCTTTCTGACTTCAACCCGCCGGGGGGTTTTGCCCATCCATCGGGTCGGTGAACACGTGCTGGGCAGGCCGGGACCGATCACGCAGAAGCTGCTGGCAGCCTATCGCGCCTGGGAGGCCGCCGCCTGGGAACAGGCCGTCTGAGCCCTCGTCGTGGTCGATTTGACATGCCCCTATCGGGCCGGCTATAGTCCGGCCTATAGACCCATCGCTCCTTCACCGGTTCACCGTCTTCGTCGTGACCCATGAGCACCCCTGCCGACAATGCCCCTGTTCAGGCCCCCTATGCCCGTCACGTGTTTATCTGTGTGGGCCCCTATTGCGATCCCGACCGCCGCAGCCCGGCCGTCTATAAGGCCCTGGGCCGACTCTTGGGCGAATTGGGCGAATACGATAACCCCCAGCGGGTCAAGCGCAGCGTCACATCGTGTTTGGGTGTCTGTTACGGCGGCCCGTTGCTGGTCGTGTATCCCGACGGAATCTGGTATCACAGCGTGGACGAACAGGTCGTGGCTCGCATTGTCGAAGAGCATCTGCGTCGGGGGCAGGTCGTCGAGGATTACGTTTTTCATCGCCTGTACCCGGCTGCAGAGGCCGAGAGGACCAACGGTGCCGACACGACCTGAGGCCGATGGCCGCGACGTTGGCAGCAGGTTTGGGCCGTCGGCAGGCGCTTATGTAGAATGGGATGTCCTCTCCCACCCTAATCGGAGCAATCGGTTCTGCGGTGGTTTGCCGTGAATGCGCGTCCTCGTGTTCTAACCATTATTCCGACTTACAACGAGGCCGAGAACATTGCGCCGCTGGTCGAAAGTCTGCGGGCCCTTGATCTCGGTTTGCACATTTTGATCGTGGACGACAATTCGCCGGACGGCACCGGCAGCATCGCCGACCGTCTCATGCGCACGTACGGTACCGTCCATGTCATCCATCGTCCGACCAAATTGGGTTTGGGTACGGCGTATACCACCGGTTTTCTGTTCGCCCTCGAAGGCGGTTTCGACCGCGTGGTGACGATGGATGCCGATTTTTCCCATAACCCGCGCTATCTGCCCTCGTTGATCAAACTGACCGATCAGGCCGATGTGGCGGTCGGTTCCCGTTATGTCCCCGGTGGAGGTGTGCGGCTGTGGGGTTTCAACCGGCGTTTGCTCAGCCGAGGGGCCAATCTATTCGCCCGCTGGCTTCTGAACCTCAAGGTCAACGACTGTACGGCCGGATTTCGGTGCTATCGTCGCGAGGTGTTGCAGGCCGTTGATCCCACCTCGATCCAGGCCGATGGCTATTCTTATCTGATCGAGATGCTATGGCGGGTGTTGCAGGCCGGTTTCACCGTGGTGGAGACGCCCATCATGTTCACCGACCGGCGACGAGGCGCTTCGAAAATCTCTCGGCAGGAGATCCTCAAGGCCGGCGCCACCGTGCTGCGGTTGGCGTTTCGGGCGTCCGATGGAACGATGCGGCCTTCCCACTTGCCCGACCCCGAACATCCCCTATGAAGCGGAACGCTTTCTCTCCCGATGGTCAAAGCGCCATCGAGTACGCCCTGATCCTCCTTCTCATCGCCATCATCATCCTCGCCATTCTGCTCATCCTGGGCGAGGACCTGCGCGCGTTCGTCTTCGACCTGTTACAAACCTGGTTTCCACCCGAAACACCCTGACGATCGCGGCCGGGACCGACGACCGACCGGGGTGGCAGCGGAGGTGTGGGGGGCATGTGGCGCCGGCGCCTGTGGTCTACCCTGGTCGAATTGCTTTTTCCTTCCCGGTGTGTGATTTGTCACCGGTGGGGCAGTTCCTTGTGTGGCCGTTGTCAGGCCGAGGCCACGCCGATAGGCGAATCCGTCTGTGTGCGCTGCGGTCGGCCCATGACCGAGCGCTGTTTATGCCCGGACTGTCGCCAAACACCACCCGGTCCCTTGCGGGGGATACGCGGGGTCGTGTTCTACGGCCATCCCGTCCATGTTGCCATTCATGCGTTCAAATACCGGGGCAGAAGAGAACTGGCACGCCCGCTGGCAGGGTATCTGATTGCCTATCTGCAGAGCCATGCGCTGCCCTTTGACGGTCTGGTCCCTGTGCCGCTTCATCCGGAACGGCGAGCGGCCCGCGGCTTCAACCAGAGCGAACTGCTGGCTCGCGTGGTGGGCAGCACGCTGGGCCTGTCGGTCCACGCCGGGGTGATCGAACGGACCCGGGCCACGCCGCCGCAAGTGCATCTGAAACGGCAGCAACGGCTGACGAATGTGCAGGGCGCCTTTGCGGCGACGGTGCCCGGGGCGCTGAGGGGCGGCCGTTTTCTGCTTATTGACGATGTGTGTACGACCGGCGCCACGTTGCAGGCAGCAGCCCAGGCCCTCCACGAGGCCGGGGCCGACGAGATCTGGGCATTGACCGTAGCCCGCGCCTTCCCCCGACCGGAGCCGGAACCCTGGCAGGTGGGACTGAGTCCGGCCGAGGTCTTCATCGCCTGGGCGGCCATGGACCGGGATTAGACCGTTAGAGGCGACGGCCGACCACCGTCACGCTGCTCAACCCGAAATCGGCTTCGGCCCGGCCCGTCACGGCCGCAGTCTCGTAGACGGTTTCGGTGGCCACGTGGACATCCGTAAAGCCGGCCTGGCGGATCGTCTCCAGATAGGCCGTGCGGTCCATGGCGCCGGCAATGCATCCGGCCCACAGGGCGAGATCGCGACGCAACGCGGCGGGCACGGGGCCGTAGGTGACCATGTCGGCGATGGCGAAACGACCGCCGGGCCGCAGCACACGGTAGAGTTCGGCAAAGACGCGGGCCTTGTCGGGCACTAGGTTGATGACGCAATTGGAGATGACGACATCGATGGTGCCGTCGGCCACAGGCAGGGCTTCGATCTCGCCCAGACGGAACTCGACGTTCGTGTAACCGGCTTTGGCGGCGTTGGCGCGCGCACGGGCGATCATCTCCGGCGTCATGTCCACGCCGATCACATAGCCCTGGGGACCGACGGCCTGCGCGGCCAGGAAGACATCCATACCGGCACCGCTGCCCAAATCGAGCACGGTTTCACCCGGTTGCAGGGCGGCTGCCACCGTCGGGGTGCCACACCCCAGGCCCAGATCGGCTTCGGGGAGTACCTGGGCGCGCAGTTCGGTATAATCGGCAAAGACAATCTCGGCGACGGCATCGGGCGCGCCGCAGCAGGAAGCGGTCGTAGCGCTCGGACCACAGCCGCCGGTGCGGGCAATGGCGCCATAACGCTCACGGATTTGGTGTTTGATGGTTTCAGGCGAGGGGTCGTCCATGGTGATGACTCCGGAATAGGGGGTTGCGCGCAGGTCAAGGGGATGCTCAGGGCTTTTCTTCCGCCATGCGGCGTAAGTGTATCAAAACCCAGGCCTTTTGCAAGCGTTCGCTTGAGCGGTCTAAAAGTACCGCTTTCGACTCGGTTCTATCTTTTGTTGGTGAATGTTGGTGGACGGTGGCGTCTCAAGCGACCTGCCCCGAACCTCGCTTCCGCTGCTCATCGTCCGTTTCCGGGCAGGGGCAGCGGTTCGGAAAGCGTTCACACGCCCAACGCATGGCGATAGCTCACTTGTCCGGGTGGTGCCCCGGCCACGTGCCGGGGGCTTGGGCCGAGGGAGCGATCATGGCGTTTGCGTTCAGACCGCCATGGGCCGGCTCGGTGATAGGTGGCTCAGACCGGAGCGGCCTGCTCTCACCGCGGTTCGGAGCCATGATTACGGCCGCAGTGGAGGCGGAAGTCCCGCCAATACCACTCGGGGGTCACCCGTGGCAGGCCGGCATCGTAGGCGACCCCATGCACCAAAATGCGGTCCCACTGCTCGTTGAGGGACTGGGCGATGGCGGCCCCCTGCGGGTGACGGCGCAAAGTCATCGGCGTCGCTGCGGTCTGTTCATCGCTCCGGGCGTCGACCACGGCCGGGATCAACGCCACCCATTCGGTCCGCACCTGCTCCCGCACCCCTGCGGCCAGGTCACCTGCACCCGCTCACCGAGAAACCACAGTTGCTACTATGTTGTGAGCAGGCCACGGAGGCTGACTGCCAGGATGAAGAGCACGACTTTGAGCTCAAAGCCTTGCGGCGTATCCGCATGGATCGATTGGGGCAGGAACCGTTCGATCAAGCTGCCGGTCCTCTCGACGGACTTACGGTAGTACGACGGCAAGAAGCGCATCCAAGGAGGCAAGGGACGCCTGGAGTTTTTCTTAGCATGTTGCGGGAGGGCTGATGGGTCTGCCCGTCTTGGGCGCGCTGGCTGTTGCCCTGGCCCTCACGTTCGGAGGATTGCGGAGGGACGTCAAGACGGCGTCTCAGGCTTTTCAGTCGCCCCTCGAGACGCCGACGCAACCACCTTATCCGCCACCAGGGCACCGACGCCGGTACCACGTTGCACAGTTGCGGCTCGTCCTGTCCCGGCTGAGCCCGGCCCGCCTTTAGAGGACTATCGATTTTCCGAACCCCGGATTGTGCTGACCCACACCGCGGCCATCGACATCGTTGGGTGGTTGCCGGATGACCATCGGTTGCTCATCACCCAGGCCATTCCCGGCATCGACCACAATACCATATCGAAGTCGTAGGGCCACAAGCAGGATGGTCGGTCCCGCGTGGGCGTGCAAAGCGAACCCAACCGCCGAGGTCGTGACGATGCTCAGGACCTCTCGTCGGTCAGGGCCAGTTGGAGCACGTAACTGACGACCGCCACGATCAGCGCGCCCCAAAAAGCCGACCAAAAGCCCTCGACGCGAAACGTCACCCCCACCAGGTCGGCCAGCACCGCCGTCAACAAGAGCATCAGGGCATTGATCACAAAGATGAAGAGCCCCAACGTCAGAGCCACCAGAGGGCAGGTGAGCAGCTTGAGGACAGGTTTGACCAGTGCATTGACCACACCGAACAAAAAAGCCACGATCACCAGATCGCCCCACCCACCATAGGCGATGCCGGGGATCAGACGGGCGGCGACGGCCAGAGCAACGGCATTGACGATCAGACGGATAACAAAGGTGCGCATGGGGGCCTCCTTGGCCGGGTCGAACGAATCCCGTGCCGGAAGCGGCCGCCGACTCATTCCAGGAAGATCTCCACCCGCTCGCCCTCGGCGGGATTTTCCACCTCGAACAGCTTGCCTCGACGGCCGGATTGAATGGCTTGGGTCAACGCCGCCGGGTCAACGCCGGCGTTTTCGTCCAGGAAACGGGCGCCCATCCTCAGGCCAACCTCGACCAAGCCGATGGGGATGTTGATATTGACCCGATCGCGCCCGCTACCGAGCTCGGTCACGCGCACCCGCAACCAGCGCGGAGGCGAGGGGGGCGAGGGGGTCTCGGGGGCTTCCGGCGTGAGCGCCTCCAACAACCGCGCTCCCTCTTCGACCGTGATCCGGCCATCGGCTACCATGCGCAAGATGCGCAAGCGTTCTTCGCTGGTCGCCATGGTCTATGCGGCCGAGTGGGTCCGGCTCAGGCTGCGGATGGGCTTCCGCATCGTGGCCAGACGGAGGACGGGGCGAAAACCGGCGGCTTCGCAGGCAGCGATAGCCTCGGGTTGATAATCGTAAAGCGTGGTGATTACCCCGCGTTGGGGATAGGCTCTGAGTTCGGCCACGCCCAGCGCCAAGAGCAAGGACTCCCACCGTCCCCGTGCCTGCGGATGGACGAGGAGATCGAGACGATGATTCCGCCGCGGACGCACATCGGCATCCACCATACCCATCAGCTCACCGGCGATGAACAAACCCAATCGTCGTCGGTAGCCCTGGCCTGTGAGGCGTCCCCAGGCCGAGACAAGGGCCCCATCGCTGCCGTAGGCGATCTCATGCTGGCGCCGGGTTTGCCACCAACGGGCCAGGTCGGGTGTGGCCTGATGGATCAACCAGTTGACCAGAGCGTGATCGGCAGCGGTGAGCAGCCGGACCTCCACTCCTCTCGGTACCAGGGGGGGCAGCAGGTTAGGGAGCGGCAGATGGTGCAGCGTGGTCTCGATGAAGACGTCTTCAAAGCCCAGCCGTTCGTACAGACGGCGGGCGGGGACATTGTCGGGCCGCACCTGCAACACGGCCCACTCACCCCCCAACTGGCGAATGCGATCGAGGGTCGCCTCCATCAGTTGACGGGCAATCCCGCGGCCGCGATAGGCCGGATGCACGGCCACATTGGCAATCATCCAACGCCGGCCGTAGGCATCGGCCCGTTGCAGGGTGGTACACCCGACCACGCGACCTTCGACCTCCCACACAAACCCGCGCAGTCCTCCCCAATCGCTGCCGACCATAAACAACCCCAGCAGCGGTCCCAGGTGCGCCATGGTCCGCATTTCGCGCAACGAAGCCCGGCCGGCTGCATCGAGTTCGTCGGCAAACGCTTCGTCGATCAGATCGGCCAGGGCCCGCAGGTCGGTCTGGAGGTCGATTTCGCGTAGACCGTTGCAGGCCAGTGAGCTAGGGCGAGAATGGGTGATAACCATGGCAGCCGGGTGGCAGAGACGGAGGCCGCAGAAGCGGTTTCAGGTTAGATCGAACTGCTGCGGATGTCAAAATGCGCCAAGAGTCGTTGAGCGACCCGGCTGCCCGCCACCGAGCGCCGAGGGAAAATCGACCGCGCCGAGCCCATCGGGCCGGGCGTCGGCGCAGGCCGACCGGAGGCCGCAGGCCCATACCGAGCGACTTCGGTCGGCACGTAGGCAGTTCCCGCAAAGGCGAGAAGAGCCGGCGAGGACGATGCCGGTTCTTCACAAGCTTTGCGCCGTGGAATCCACCGTATCGCCGGCCTCACCCTCACGGCTGTCCCCGGTCGTGCTTTCCTCGGCGCGGGAGTCGAGGTATGGGCCGATCTGCTGGGCTGCCGTGTGGAGGGCATTGGTGGCTTCCTGAATGGCCGCCGCATCCTCACCGCTCATCGCCGTACGGACGGCGGCAAGACGGCTTTCGATCTCGCGGCGCAGGTCGGCCGGCAGCCGGTTGCCGGCCTGCGCCATGGCCCGTTCGGTCTGGAAGATGACGGCATCCGCCCGGTTGCGGGCCTCGATCAGCCTGCGCCGGGCTTCGTCCTCGGCGCGGTGTTCTTCGGCCTCGCGCACCATGCGCTGGATTTCTTCCTCACTCAGGCCGGAACTGGCCGTGATCTTGATGGACTGTTGCCGCCCGGTCGCCTTGTCACGGGCGCTGACGTGCAGGATGCCGTTGGCGTCGATATCGAAACTGACCTCGATCTGAGGGACCCCGCGCGGGGCCGGGGGGATGCCGTCGAGGATAAAGCGGCCCAACAGCTTGTTGTCCTTGCTCAGCGGACGCTCCCCTTGCGTCACCACGATCTCGACCTGGGTCTGGCCGTCGGCGGCGGTGGTGAACAATTGGGTTTTGCGGGTAGGGATGGTCGTATTGCGCTCGATCATCGGCGTCGCTACGCCGCCCAGCGTCTCGATGGCCAGGGTCAGCGGGGTTACATCGAGGAGAAGGATATCCTTGACCTCGCCGGCCAGCACCGCCGCCTGGATGGCGGCGCCGATGGCCACCACCTCATCGGGATTGACCCCCTTGTGGGGTTCACGGCCGAAAAACTTGCGCACGGCCGCCTGGACGGCCGGCATCCGGGTCATGCCACCCACGAGTATCACATCGTCAATGTCCGTGGGCTTGAGGCCGGCATCGGCCAGCGCCTGCCGACAGGGGCCAATGGTACGCTCGATCAGGTCCTCGGTGAGCTGTTCTAGGCGGGCCCGGCTGAGGGTGACGACGAGGTGCTTGGGGCCGCCGGCATCGGCCGTGATATAGGGCAGGTTGATCTCGGTTTGGAGCACCGAGGACAGCTCGATTTTGGCTTTCTCGGCCGCTTCCTTCAGCCGCTGCAAAGCCAGGCGATCCTGGCGCAGGTCGATCCCGTGCTCGGCCTGAAAGACATCGGCCAGCCAGTTGATAATCCGTTGATCGAAATCGTCGCCGCCGAGGAAGGTATCTCCGTTGGTGCTGAGCACTTCGAAGACCCCGTCGCCCACATCGAGGATGGAAATATCAAAGGTACCGCCGCCCAGGTCATAGACGGCGATCTTGCCCTCATGCTTTTTATCGAGACCATAGGCCAGGGCCGAGGCCGTGGGCTCGTTGATAATCCGCAAGACCTCCAACCCGGCGATCTTGCCGGCATCTTTGGTCGCCTGACGCTGGGCGTCGTTGAAATAGGCCGGCACGGTGATGACGGCCTGGGTAACGGGCTGGCCCAGATAGGCTTCGGCATCGGCCCGCAGTTTCTGGAGGATCATGGCCGAGATCTCGGGGGGCGCGTACTCGCGGCCGGCCATCACCACCCGGACATCGCCGTTCGGCGCCTCCGTAATCCGATAGGACACGTGTTGGCGGGCCCGTTGGACCACGGGGTCATCGAACTTGCGGCCCATGAAACGCTTGACCGAATAGATGGTACCCTCGGGATTCGTGATGGCCTGGCGCCGCGCTACCTGACCGACCATCCGTTCGTTCGTCTTGGGATTGACGGCAACCACCGACGGCACCAGGCGGCCGCCTTCGGCCGAGGTGATAACGGTAGGCTCACCGCCTTCCATGATGGCTACCACCGAGTTCGTGGTGCCCAGGTCAATACCGATAATCTTCGACATAGGGGCGACAGCGGCAAAGAGCGGTTATTGGGCCACCCGCACCTGACTGGGGCGCAGGACGCGATCGTGGAGACGATAACCACGGCGGACTTCGGCGATGATCTCGCCGGGCGGAACGTTCGTATCGGGTTCGTAGCTGACGGCTTCGTGCAGAGCCGGGTCGAAGGGTCCTGTGGCCGGGATGGGCGTGACGCCTTCGCGCTCGAGCACGGCCTGCAGCTTGCGCCAGATCAGCTCGAACCCTTTGACCCAGGCGTTATCGGCCTCTTCGGTAGGAAGCGAGGCAAACGCGCGCTCGAAATCATCGACGACGGGCAACAACTCCAGCAAAAGGCGGGCATTGGCCAGAGCCACCCGCTCTTCCGTCTCGCGCTCTTTGCGCTTGCGGAAATTCTGCAGATCGGCCTGGGCCCGCAGGAGTTGGTCGCGGGCCTCGTCGGCGGCGCGGCGGGCATCGGCCAGTTCCTGGACCAGTTTGTTGATCACCTCATCGGTGTTCACCTCGGCCGCCGTGGCCTCAGGGGCAGCGGGTGCGGATACGGCCTCGGTTGCGGGAGTCGGAGCCGTTTCCGGCATCTCGGTGGCGGGAGTTTGTTTTTCATCGTTCATAGCAGCTTTGACAGTCGAATCGTTTTTTGATGTAATCGAACAATTTCTGTGATTAGATACCTAATAAGGGTGCTTTTTCGTTATGTATGGAGATAATCAATTGTCCTTTCCCGGTTTATCCAGCGATAAACCGGACTGAACCGAATAACCGGCAAGATGGGTGGAAAGGCTTAGTCCAAAACACAAAAAGCAGAAGCTGCTCGCGCGCTTGGTGTTTGGCGCTTTGGGACCGATCGTTGCCGGCAGACCGGTCAGGATTTATCCTCGCCGACGTCGCCTTCGCCATACAGACCGGCCATCAGGCTGCTCATCAGGTCGGCCATAAAGCGCACGGCCGAGATGGTAAAGCCGTAGGACATGCGGATGGGCCCGATAACGCCGAGGATACCGGTGCTCTGGCTGGGACGACCGTAACGCGAGAGGACCAGACTGACGTCGGGCAAGTGGTCGTAAGGTTCTTCGCCCCCGATGATCACCTGCACACCGGGAAAACGGCGCGCCTCTTGCAGCAGGGGTTCAATGGGCGAGGGCTGCTCGAAAATAGCCAGGAAACGCCGGGCCTGGCTCTGAAGGGTGAATTCAGGGCTTTGCAGGACATGGCCGATGCCGGCGCGATAGATTTGCTCCCCGCGGGCATCCTCGTGCTCCATCGTCTCCACGACGATGTCCAGGACCTGGTTGAACAGCGGGTCAATGTCAGGCTCCAGCAGGCGAATACGCGCCGCATCCAGCCCGGTCAGCATCTGATTGAGGCGGTCGCTCAGCCGTGAAAGCTCGGCCTGGGTCCAGGGGTCCTCCAGGGCGATCAACTGCTGACGCATTGTGCCGCCCTGAAAGACAAGCACCATCAGCATGGTATGCGGCTGCAGGCTGATCAGCTCGATGTGTTTGAAGATCGTATCCGAGGGGCGCGGGACGGTGGTGATGGCCGCGTTCTGCACGGTCTGGGCCAACACACTGGCCGAGAGCTGGACCCATTGATCGAGTTCTTGCTGGATTTGGTAGAACTGATGGCGGATGGTGCGCTCGAGCGCGGCCGGGAGCCGTGCTTCCTGTTCGAGATGCTGGACGAAATAGCGGTAGCCCTTGTGGGTGGGGACACGGCCGGCCGAGGTGTGGGGGTGGGTAAGATAGCCCAGTTCTTCCAGCACCTTCATCTCGTTGCGCACGGTGGCCGGCGAGATGTCGAGGCCGTAGGTCTCGACCAGCGTGCGCGAACCGACCGGTTCGGCCGATTGGGCGAATTCATGCACGATCAGGCTCAGGATGGTATGCTGGCGCGGGGTCAGCTCCGAGCCAGAAGAAGGAGCGGACAAGCGTGGGATGGGAGGCATAGGCTGCTTTTTAGCACTCGACTTGCTAGAGTGCTAAGAGGGGGTACGGGCTTATCATACCACACGTTCGGGGTGGACTTCAAGCGCCACGGGCTTGCCGCTTTCTAGTAGGCATTGCGGTCGCCGAAAAGCTTGAAGAGGGTGCGCAGGCAGATTTTGAAATCAAGCCACAGCGACCAGTTCTCGATATACCAGAGATCGTATTTCGTGCGCTCGACGATGCTGGTGTCTCCGCGCAAGCCGTTGACCTGGGCCCAACCGGTGATGCCCGCCTTCTCGCGATGCCGGTCCATGTAGCGGGGGATGTACTGGCGGAATTGCTCGACATACACCGGTCGTTCCGGCCGTGGGCCTACCAGGCTCATATCTCCGCGGATGACGTTGATGAGCTGGGGCAGTTCATCAAAGGAGATGCGGCGCAAGATGGCGCCCAGACGGGTCTTGCGCGTATCGTGCGGGGTCGTCCAGCCGGGACCGTCCTTTTCGGCATCGGCCCGCATGGAGCGAAATTTGAGCATGGGGAAGGGCCGTGCATCGAGTCCCATCCGTTCCTGGATGTAGAAGACCGGGCCCGGCGACTCCAGCTTGATCAGCAAGGCGATCAGGAGCATGAGCGGCGAGAGGAAGATCAACGCCAGCCCGCCGAACACCAGGTCGAACATCCGCTTGAGGGACAGCCGCCAGCCCCGTAAGGCCACATCGCGTACCGTCAGCAACGGCAAGCCGCCCAGGTCGCTGACGCTCACCTCGCTGGCCATGATCTGGAACACATCGGGAAAGACCTTGATGCTGACCTTCTCGCGCTCGCATAGCGAGATGAGCTGCACGATCTGGCGATGCGAGCCTTCCGGCAAGCCGATGACCACTTCGTCGACGGCGTAGCGTTCGATAATTTCGGGAAGGTCGACAGGATGACCCAGCAAAGGGACGCCCACCGGGGTGGGGTTTTCGGTATTGGTGTCGACAAAACCCACGACCTCATGGGCGATCCCGCCGCCGCTTTGCAGCTTTTGCACCAGCATGCGTCCGACTTCACCCGTGCCCACCACCAGTACCCGGTCGCGGCCGACATGATGGCTGCGCAAGAAAACGAGCATACGGGCCAACAGATAGCGCCCTAAGCCGATCAGGCCAACGGCCAGGACCCAGACCAGGACGACAAAGCGCCGCGGGTAAGGGACGGCCGTCACCGTCCGATCCTGGACGAAAAAGGCCACGGTGGTGAGCGTGATCAGGGTGGCCATGGTGACCGGACCCGCCCAGGTGGAAAGGCTGTCGATAAGGGTCTGGGGCGGCCGGCGATGGTACCCCTTGGTGAGGAAGAGGGTGAGCACCGTTGTCGCCGCCAGAATCAGGGCCAACGGCAGGTAGGCCAGCAACCGGTCCACCGAATCGGGTTGCAGATGGCGCTGGATACGATGGGCGGCCACCACGGCCAGGCCGACCATACCGATGTCGGTGATGAGAATGAGCAGCTTGAGGAACAGACGCGTGCCTTTCATGGCATCATCCCCTGCCAGCGTCCACGCAGCCAGGTACTGCCCACATCCAGACTGCCTTTGAGGGCAATGCCGGCCAGGATCAGCCAATACAGCCAGAAGGGCGTCACCCGGCGGTAATGCTTGCGCACGAAAATAACCATGGCCTGATAAAAGGCATAACGCACCCGCGCGTTGCCGCGCGAGGCCGCGCCTTTGTGATGGAGCACCTGCACCTGCGGATAATACCACACCCGCCACCCCGCTTTTTTCAGACGGAATGCCCAATCCAAATCTTCGCCGTGCATGAAAAAGGCTTCGTCCAGCAATCCGACCTGCTCGATGGCCTCGCGGCGCACGAGCATGAACGCTCCGACGACCGCATCCACCTCGGTTTCCTGATCCTCGGCCAGATAGGTCAGGTTGTATTGGCCAAAGCGACGGCTGCGCGGGAACAGTTTGCTGAGCCCCAGGCCTCGGTAGATAAACGAGGCCGGTGTGGGAAACGAGCGCCGACAGGCTTTATCGAGCCGACCGTCGGGCAAAACGAGTTTGGGACCGGCCGCACCCAGGTCGGGGCGCCGATCCATCAGCTCGACCATGGCAGCCAGGGCCGTGGGCGGGAGCTCGGTGTCGGGGTTCAGGAGCAAAGCATAACGCGGTAAGGCCGCAGGGTCGCGATGCTGGCCAAAGCCATAATGGCGCAGGCCGATGTTATTGGCATAGGCAAAGCCGCCGTTGTGCGGGGAAGCGATGGCCGTGACCTGCGGGAACTCGCAGCGCACCATATCCAGACTGCCATCGCGGCTGGCATTATCCACTACGGTGACATGAAAGGTCAGTGCCCCTTCGCTGGCATAGACCGAGCGTAGGCAGGTCCGCAAGAAGTCTTTCGTATTGTAACTGACAATGATGATGGCCAGGTCGAGCATGGGCCGTGTACGTCGGGACGAAAAAAGGGGCCGGGCTGACAGACACCATCCCGGCAAACCTGGTCTTCCATTCTAGCATTGGCCGCAGCGAAGCCAAAAGCGCCCGGACGGCCGCAAGACGGCTTCGGCATGGCGTTACAGACTTGGGCTTATTCCCGGCGCCGGCCGGCGACTGCGGCCTAGGCACGCGGCAGGGTGAAGAAAAAGTGCGCGCCCTGCCCCGGTTCGCTCTCCACCCAGATGCGCCCCCCGTGTCCCTGGACGATATGCTTGGCAATGGCCAGCCCCAGGCCGCTCCCTTCGACGCTGCGGGTTCGGTCCGCTTTGAAGAACCGTTCGAAGATCCGGTCCCGATCTTCCGGCGCAATGCCGATGCCGGTATCGGCCACCTCGAAGCGCACATCCTCACCACCCGCTTCGTCGGTCGCCGGCACGGCCCGGACGGTCACCGTGATACGGCCGCCGGGCGGGGTGAACTTGATGGCGTTGTGGACCAGGTTTTGCAGAGCCCGCCGGATATAATCGGCATCGGCCAGCACCCGCAGCCGGGCCTCGTAGTCGGTAGCTAGGGTTATTCCTTTGGCCGTGGCACTCCCGCGCAGACGGTGGAGCACCGGCTCGATCAGGTCCTGCACCGGTATGGCCTCCAACCGGAAGGGCATACGACCCGATTCGATCAGATTGAGGTCCACCAGTTCCTGGGCCAATTGTTGCAGGTTACCGATATGTTCGGCCATAGCCGCCAAGAGCTCCTGCCGTCGGCGGGCGTCGCGGCCGGCCGAGCCTTGCAGGGTCTCGACCATCAACTGCATGGCGGCCAGGGGCGTGCGGATATCATGGGAGATGTTGGCCACAAATTCGCGCTGGGTGCGTCCCTGGCGCAAAAGCTCGGTGACATCGCGCGCGGTCAACGCCACCAAACCGGTGGCATGGGAGATGGCTTCGGCATAGAACATGCGGCCTTCCCACAGATACTGGCGTTCTTGCGCCTGCTGCTTGCTCAGGGCGCTGTCCACCAATTCCAGCAATTCGTAGCCGCGCAGTGCCCGACTGAGGGGCATGGGCAGGTTGGCCGGACGCACGTCGCTGTGACACAAGGCCAGGGCCGCCTGATTGCACCATACCAGCATGCGCGCCGAATCGACCAGAAACAGGGCCGGCCGTCGGATCGGATCGAGGGCTGCCAGCCAGTTCCGCAGCCGATCGTTTTCGGCGCTCAGCGCTTCCACGCGATCGCTCAACTCGATCGCCCGTGCCACGGCTGCCTGCGCTTGTTGGAAAGTCCGTCGTCCGTACCAGAGGCCATAAAGGCCTGCAAGGACTCCCAGAACCACCAGGACCCAGGCCCACGCCGTCATGGTTCGTGGCTACTCGTCTTCTTCATCATCCGCCGGCGTCGCCGTTGCCGGGCTGCCCTCGAACCGATACCCGATCCCACGCACCGTCTGAATCAGCTGCGGTTGCGAGGGATCCGCTTCGATTTTCTCCCGCAGCCAGCGGATGTGCACGTCCACCGTGCGCGAATCTCCGATAAAATCGTAGCCCCAAATGCGGGTGAGCAGCAGGTCACGACTGAGCACGGCGTGTTCGTGACGCATCAGTTCGGCCAGCAGGCTGAACTCCTTGGGACTCAGGTTCAGCTCTTTGCCGTTGAGGGTGGCCCGCCGACTGACCAGATCCAGGCTGATTCCGCCGGAGGAGAGCACCTCCCGCACTTCGTGGGAGCGGGCGCGACGGAGTAGGGCCCGCACACGGGCCAGCAATTCGCCCAGGCTGAAGGGCTTGGTGAGGTAATCGTCGGCACCGCTTTCCAGGCCGATGATCTTGTCCATATCGGAAGTGCGGGCGGTCAGCACCAAGACGGGGATATCCGTATGCTGGCGCACGGCACGCAAGAGCGAGAACCCATCGAGCCCCGGGAGCATGAGATCGAGCAGGATCAGATCGGGCGCTTTCGTGCGCGCTTTTTCCAGGCCTTCCTGCCCGTCGGCCGCCGTGAAGACCTTGTAGCCCTGCTCTTTCAAGTTCATCTTCAAGGTTTTGCGCAGATTCGGCTCATCTTCAATGATGAGGATGCGCGGACGATTATCCTTCTCCATCACAACCTGAGGGATTTAACGTTCCCGAACCGTTCCGAAACCAAAAGGCAGACGCAAACGAAGTATAGCCCGGCTTAGAACGGTCATGTCGGCGTCGCGATGCATGCCGGTGAAGATCAGACTCAGACCGTAGACGACACAGGCAAGGGGGAGGGCTAAAAGCAAACTGAACGGGGTGACCAATAACAGCGTTGCCGCCATCAACAAACCGGACAGCGTCTGACGCCATAGCAGGTCGAACCAGGGCAACGGCGCCAGGTGCCTGCGTATAGCATAGTAGAAGGGGAAGAAGAGGGCAAATTCGGAGAGGATGGTGACGAAGGCCGCCCCCGCCACACCGTAGCGTGGGATGGCGAGCAGATTGACCACGATGTTGAAGAGGACGCCGATAACGAAAGCGCCGGTCAGAAAACGCTGTTGGCCGACGGCAATGAGCACATAATGGGTCAGCGAGTTCATGAAGCCGATGGGGATGCTGAGGATGAGGATTTGCAGCACCACAACGGCGCCGGGCACATACTCGCGGCCGCCCAGGATGACGATGAGCGGCTCGGCGGCAAAGAAGACCAGCACGGCAATAGGGATGGCCAACAGGGTCAGCAGACGCAACGACAGGCGATACGTGCGCAGCAGGCGCTGGCGATCGTGCGGATCGACGGCGCTGCTGCCGGCCAAACGGGCCATCATCGGGAAAACGGCCAGGGTGAAATAGCTGGGCAACACATTGAGCCCGTCGATGTACTTGTAGGCTGCCGCATAGAGGCCGACGCCGTAAGCGCCGACCATCGCCGTCAGGATCAAAATATCCACCCGCCAAAACGCCGTGGCCAGCAGGTGATTGACCATGAGCGGCAGACTTTCCTGTAACATCCAGCGTTGCAAGGGCCAATCGGTTTCCGGTCGCGGGCGCAAGATGCGCCGCCGCACCAGCTCGTAAAGCCAGATGGCCTGGATCAGGTTCATAAGGAGGCTGACGGCCGCCAATCCCACGAAGCCGCCGCCGAGCAGCAGCACAAAGGCCCCCAGCGTGACGCGCGCCAGGGCCACAAAGGAAGCCACTCCGGCCGGATACTCCATGCGTTCGAAGGCATAGAAGACCGAAGAGAAGGCATCGCTCAGATTGGCGAAGCACAAAGCCAGGGCAAAAAGACCGATGGCCATGACCGTGGCGTCGTCGATGGCGTCGGCCCGCCAATACAACCCCGCCACCACCGCCATCAGCGGCAGCGAAGCCAGCCACAGCAGCGTCCGCAAGACGAGGACATTCCCCAGATAACGACCGACCTCCTCCACGGTCTGGCGGCGCCGGGCCACCTCGCGGGTGAGCAACGTGCCCAGGCCGAACCGGACCAGGATCTCAAAGAGGGTGTAAAACTGCACGGCAAAACTGTAGGCACCCACACCGGCCGGGTTGAGGATACGCAGGTACAGCAGGGCAAAGGCATAGTCAATGCCCTTATTGAGCAACGACATCGTCATCGGCACCAGGGAATTGACGGCCACCCGGCGCACGGCGCCTGTTTCCCCTTCTGCTTCGCGGTAAAATCGACCCCAGGCCCACCAGCCTACCAGCAACAACAAAAAGACCCCGGCCAGAAAACTCGTGTAAAGGCCCAGTTTGAAGGAGAGAGGCGTGTAATGGAAGCGCACAACCTGCCAGCCCGGCTGCGCCAGATAGACGGCGCGAAAATTGCCGTTGGCCCGGTAAACGGTCAGCTCGCTTTCCTGGATGCCGCGCCCCGTATCCACCGCCGCCAACGGTCGCACATAGGCTCGCCAGCCGGGGAAATAGGCATCGTGGAGCACGAGCCAACCCGGTGCATCCACATCCACCTCGATCTCGACATCGTTCAAATCATAATGGCGCACGCGCACGGCGCGCTTTTGACCGAAAAGCGGCGCCGGGATGACCGCACGACGGTTCTCGGCCAGGCCTGTATCCAGGACCACCGTCTGGCGCAGGTCCTGGTTGCGGATGCTCTCCCACAACCGGTCCGGTTCGACCTGGAGCGCCTGGGGCACGAACAACACCCGCGGGAACGCTTGGCGATTTTCGTAAATCCGCACCTCGCCTTCATAAACAAGGTGGTAGTCGGGATTGGGGATGGTCTGGGTGGTAACGACATAACGCACACCCAGAAGATGAAACAGAGGATCGTCCAGGGCGGCGAAGTTCGGGGTGTAGATGGGCGCAATGCGGTTGTAGAGGAGGTCGCCCTGGGTTTGGATCTGGCTCATGTATTCGGCATATTGCCGGGGGATGATCGAATCGTAACCGCGGACATCGTGCAGCCGGCTGTACATGCCCAGATTGGCGTTGTAGGTCTTCTGTTCGAGGGGGTCTTGCAGGGTGGTGAACCGCCACGGCTGCGCCGGGTCCTGATGTTGCTCCAGCCAGAGCACGGCCGGCGGTCGAAAATCGAGCCAGGCCGGTTCCGCCCGCGGGTTGAAATCGGCGCTGACCAGCCACAGGTCCAGGACGATCACGCCCAACGCTACGAACTGCCACAACCGCAATCCCACCGACCAGGTGAAGCCCTGGTCGGCCAGAGCCCGCTGTTCGGCCTGGGCGTCTACCGGGCCGATCACCCGTCGCTGACCGAAGGGCGACAGGGCCAGCAGCAGGATGAGCCCCGAGGCCAGAAGCATAAAGCCAAAGCGTAGGAACTGGACGGCTTCGTAGCTCCAGAACTGGACGCCGTCGGCAAAGACGGCCTGGACCAGCACAGACGAGGCGATCACCCGTTCGCCCAGGGCAATAAAGGGCGTTGGCCAGTAGCGACTGAGGAGCAGTAAGGCCAGGATGAAGGTGCCCAGGCCCGTCAGCGCTACCCCGGCCAACCGCGCTGAATCGGGAAAGGTAAGCCGACGGAACCGTCGCCGACCGCCCAGGCGGGCCTCGTGCACGCCTTCCAGGGCCAATTGCAGACGGTCGAAGCCAAAACCGGCCAGGACGGCCATGGCCAGGGTGTAGGGAAACACCCAGCGGAAGGCCGAGTGGAGCTGTTTATAGCCGGGCAGGCCGTAAAACAACAGCGCGTAAAGGGGCGTGCCGAAGGCAAAAGCCAGCGCCAAGACGGCCAACAAGGCAAAACCCACCACGAAAAAGCGCCCTGTGGGCGGCCGTACCCAGCCGGGCCGATCGGGCGGTTGCCGCACCGGCTCCCCGCGCAGTCGGCCACCCACATCCCAAAAGGCTGCTACGGCCAGCACCAGGGTCAGAATGCCCAGATAGTTGGCCCCTTCCACGTAGTTTTTGATCCCCCAGAAGACGGTTCGTGTCTCCTGGCCGAAGGCATTGCGCCACACGTGGAGCGTCTCACCGGTCCACCAGTTGCGCAGGCTATGCTGGGAAGGGTTGCCGAACAGATCGGGGATAAGGAAGGTCAGGATCTGGCGGGCCGGCCAGGCCCATCCCACCACCTCGGCATAGCTCGCCGATCCCTGCCGAAAGTTCCGGCTGACCAGCTCGTAGAGGGGGATGAGCTGAACGGCCGCCAACAGCAGACCGGTTACGACCATGAACACCAGCCAGCCGGCCATCCGCAGCACCGGTCGCCACACGCCCAGGCGTCGCCAGACCCCGAACAGACGCCAAAACGCGTACATGGCGCTCACCAGCAGGGTGTAATACGTGATCTCGACATGGCCGGCCAGAGCGCTCAGCCCCAGAACGACGGCGCCGCTGACAATGTAGGCCACCGGTACAAAGGGCGCATTGCCCTTTTCCTCTTGTTTGCGCACGACCATCTCGATCAGCGCCAGCAAGAGCGGCAGCCAAGCGGCGCCGGCAATCATCATCGGGAACACCACCGAGCTGATGAAAAAGCCGCTGAACATGTACACGATGCCGGCAAACAGCGCCGCCGCCCGGCCGATGCCCACAATGCGGGCAAACAGGTACATGTTGATCCCTGCCAGGGCCAGGGTCAACCAGGTGAAGACGCCGTAGGCCATCGGCAGGGGCAGAATGAGATAGATCAGAGTCCATGGATACAGCGCCGAATGCTGCCCCGCCGCCAGGAAAGGTACCCCTGTGAACAGATACGGGTTCCAGAGCGGCACCTGACGCTTGGCCACGGCCTCGCGCAAAAGCAGCTTCCAGGCATAATTCTCGAGCACCAGGTCGGAAAGCAGCTCGTTGTGCGGTTGTCCTACCCCTTGTTGGCGGGCGAAACTGCGCCAGGGTTCGTATTGGTAGATGTTGTCGGCCGGAAGCAGGGTCTGGCCTCCGAAAACGACCGGCCCAAACCACAACAGCGGCAACAAGGCCAGGACGAGCAGGGCCAAGAGCTCGCGGCGCAGCTCAAGACGGGTCAGACTCATAGGCTCTGCCGGGGGCCGAAAGCCGGGTCTGCGCTGCCAACGGGCGGAGATGGCGATACCGCCAGCGAATCTGCAGGGTTCGATAGGCGGCTTCGAGCTTGATGCCAACCGACATCTTCGAACGGCCGATGCGGCGATCCTCAAAATAGATGGGGACTTCGACCACTCGATAGCCCAGCCGTTGGCAGATGTAGGCCATCTCGACTTGAAAAACGTAGCCGTTGGAGAAGACGGCCTCCAGGTTGATGTTCTCCAGGGCGCTGCGTCGCCAGAGCTTGAACCCGGCCGTACCGTCGCGCACCTGCAGGCCCAACAGGAGCCGGGTATACACGGCATTGGCCCACCAACTCAGGAAGCGCCGCCACCAGCTCCAGCGTTCATCCAGCATCCCACCTCGCACATAGCGCGAGCCGACGACCACATCGGCCTCGGGCAGGTATTGCAAAAAGCGGGGGATATAGGCCGGCGAGTGCGAGAAATCGGCATCCATCTGCACGATGGCATCGGCGCCCATGGCCAACGCCCGGCGAAACCCTTCGATATAAGCCGTGCCCAGACCATGACGGCTCTGGCGGCGGAGAACATGGACAAGGCCCGGATGCCGCGCCGCCAGGCGCTCGGCAATGAGTCCGGTCCCATCGGGCGAATTGTCGTCGATGATCAAAATCTGCAAGCCCTCCAATCCCAGCGCCAGCAGCTCGGCGACGAGGGCTTCCACATTCTCAGCTTCGTTATACGTGGGGACGACAACAATGACTTTCATAAAAGGCCGCATGAGGCACCGCAAAAGCGCGGCGCAAACCGGCATTATAGGCCAAGTCGGGCGGGCCCCCCAAGCGGGATGCCAACGCTCAGGCCCGCCCGCGATCGACCGGTTCCTGCCTTCACCTGACCCTCCGTTTAGGGAGGCGGGATGGGGTCTGATCCCGAACGGCGCTTATTCCCGATAAATCCGGACCCGACGATTAGGCTCGCGGCCGTAGGAATGCGAGATCAGATTCGCCTCGCGCACCAGACGATGTTGCTGCCGACGGATTTCGGGCGGTTGCGGCGAAAGTTCCACCACCGCCGCGCCGGCCAACACCTTCTCCACGCCCAGACGTGCCTCTTCCAAGGCCTCGGCCAGGGGTTCCATGGGCGCCGAGCGTAGCGCAAAAAGCTCGGCCAGCAGGGTTTCCATCTGCCGGGTCGTATTCGAGCGCAGCACATACACCGGCACACCGCGGCTTTCGGCTTCGAGGATGGGCTGGGGTTGTTTGCGATAGTAGGCTTTCAGCGTGATCACCGCGTCGGCCCGGTACAGGTCGTTGGTGATTTCCACCGGGACCCCCAGGCTTTGGGCAGCGGCGCGCAAGCGGTTTTGGCCCACGCCGTAGCAATAGGCGCGCAGCACGCGTGGCGGCTTCGGCGTCGTTGCGGTCGGTTCCTCGGCGGTGAGCAGCTCGTCAAAAGGGCGACGCCCGCCAAACCGCTCTTCGGGTTCACCTAGACGCTCCTCGCGCTCGGCGAAGCGGTCGTCCCCGCGGCCGCCGTTGCGTCGCCGTCCCCTTTCCAGCCCTTCGACGACAAAGGACTCGGTGCGACCGAATTCATCGAGATCGGCCTGCTTGATGACGATTTCCCCACGTTCGTCGCGATAGCGGATTTCCGGCCGCAAGGGACGGTCGCGCAGCAGCGCATCCACCGCCCGTGCCACGTCTTTGTGGACGATCAGGTGTTGGCGGTCCACGATCTCGATCAAAACGTCAAAGGTGGGCGGCGCCCGACGTTCCAGCACGGCCTTTTGGGTGCCGCGGCGTCGCGCCTCTTCGTCCGAGAGGGTGACCGATTCCACGCCCCCCACCAGGTCGGACAACGTCGGGTTGAGCAACAGGTTGCTGAGGGTGCGACCGTGGGCCGTGCCGATGAGCTGAACCCCCCGCTCGGCAATGGTGCGGGCCGCTTCGGCCTCCAAGGCCCGCCCGATCTCGTCGATGATGATGACCTCGGGCATGTGGTTTTCCACCGCCTCGATCATCACCTCGTGTTGCAGCGAAGGCAAAGGTACCTGCATGCGCCGGGCGCGGCCGATGGCCGGGTGCGGGATATCGCCGTCCCCGCCGATCTCGTTGGACGTATCCACGATCACCACCCGTTTCTTTTGGTCGGCCAGCACCCGCGCCGCCTCGCGCAGCAGCGTGGTCTTACCCACGCCGGGACGGCCCAACAGCAGGATGCTCTTACCGCTGATGATGATGTCCTGGATGATGTCGATGGTCCCGTATACGGCGCGACCCACACGGCAGGTCAACCCCACGATGTCGCCTTTGCGATTACGAATGGCCGAGATGCGGTGCAGGGTGCGGGCAATGCCGGCGCGGTTATCTTCGGTGAAATCGCCGATCCGTTCGACCACGTAGCGGATGTCTTCGTGGGTGACTTCGCGAGGTAGGAGGTCGATGTCCCGATCGGTGAAACGGGCTTCGGGCGGACGGCCCAGGTCGAGAACGATTTCAAGGAGCTTATCGGCTTCGTTGAGTTCACGCAGCCGGTCGGCAAGGGGAGGAGGAAGGACGGCCAGGAGCGCGTCCAGGTCGTCGGTTATCTTTTGGTGCATGGGAGAACCAGACATGGCGGGAAAAAACGTCCGGCGTTTGATCGCTCTCGCAGCGAGGATGAAAAACGGCGCTTTCGTCATCCTGACGAAAACACCGGGGAGGTGTGATGATAGGGACGATGCCGGTCAGCGTGGCTGTGACTCCTTCTTTGACCGGAAGCGCATGGGGTTTTTTGGCCAGAGCGATGGTATGACGGACAAAACGGGTAACGGTCGTGGTGGGTTCAAAGCCGAATTGGCGGAGGATAGGGGCAGCGCGGCTTTGGTAAGGACGCATGGGTATGTAAAGAGGCCGCTTGCGATAACGACTGCAGGCATGCAACGCCCGGCTCAGCAGCGCCGTCAGAACCGGGGCTTCGAGATCGCCGATCAGCCGCAGCCAGTGGGCGTGGCGGCCACGGGTGAGTTGGACCGCGGCCACGATCTCCCCTTTGGCTTCGTAGACGAAACCTTCGACCTGTTCCGGCTGCCACCACGTGCGCAAATCCAGGGGGGAGGGGCTTTCGTCGTGGTTGCCGGGGCTGCTTTCGGCCTGTTGCACCAGGGGTGGGGTATAGCGGCTGTGCAACCGTTGTAGGGCAAAGCTGTCGGCCTCGCGCTGGCCGCGCACGTGGGGCCAGGTCGCGTCTTCGTCCGTTTGTCCCTTCAATTCGATCCCCGGATGGCGAAAGAGGGTTTCCTGAATGTAGGGCACAAAACCGACGGCCGTGACCACGGCTTGAGCTTCGTCCTCGCTTTCCAGGCAGAGATAAAGGCGTTGAATGCCGTGTTCGCCGGCCTGCAGGCTGATATGGTCGAGCAAAACGTGCCAGATGGCGCCGGCCTGGGGATGGGCATGATAGGCCGGCGCAATGCGGGTCAGGTCGGCTTCGGGCCGGCTAAACCGTTTGACGGCCTGGACAAAGCCGTGAACCGGGCAGGTGTTGTTGGCCACGTGGAGGTACGTCGCCGCGCCCGTACCGTGCCAGGGCAAAGGCGCACCCACCGCCGCCCATACCACGGCCAGCGGATCGGCAAAGCGATGTTCTAGACTCAGCGGCGTGCTGCGCCGGGCCAGGCTTTGCAATCGCAGGCTGTTACGCAAGCCAAAGGGTTGGATCAAGGCCAAAAGACAAGAAATGGCAAGCAAGCCGTAGATGCGGGTATACCTTTTATTTTAGCACCATTCGGCCTTGCGACAAGAGGGGTGCCTTGCCATTCGCCTCTTCTCCTGAGGTGGCCTTCGTTTCTGTCCCTTTCCTCACGAGGGGTTCTCGGCACGACCCGGCGGATGGTCGTCGCCGCCCCGCCGGGCATCCGGCGAGGCGGCGGTTAGGGCTTCGAGGCGGCTTAGGGCCTGTTGCGCCAACCGACGGGTGGGAGGATCGGCATCGCTCAGCCGCTCGCGCAGGGGCGTGATAGCCTCGGGATTTCCCAGACGACCCAAAGCCACACAGGCTGCCCGCCGCACGCGGGCGTCGGGATCGCCCGCCCGCGGGAACAGCAAGCCGGCATCCTCGCCGCGCCCGACGGCGGCCAGCGCCCGACAGGCGGCGGCCCGGACGAGCGGGTCGGCATGGTCCAGGAACGGGCCCACCACGGCGGCCGGGTCGGGCATGGCCTTGCGGATCGCGGCTGCCGGCCGCAGCCGCGCCAGCAGCTCCAGCAGAGCGGCCGCCCGCGGTCCGGGTGGGTCCTGGTGCAGCCGCTCCAGCGCCGGTTCCAAAGCGAAGGCGACCCCCCACGAGGCCAGGGTGGCCGCCGCTTCGTCGCGCACGATCGGATCGGGATCGTCCAACCGCGCAAACAAGGAGTCCTGATAGCGAGGCCATGGGCGTCCGGCCAGGGCCTTGACGGCCCGCCATCGCCGTTCCGCCTGCGGATGGGTCAGGTCGGATGCCGCCGCCGGTGAGGAGACGGTCAGGTGGCGCAGCCGCAACCACCAGGCCCGCCACCTCCGGCCCATGAGCGCAGGCTTATCCGCGGATGTGGCCATCGCCAAGAACGATCCACTTGTAGGTTGTCAGTTCTTCCAGACCCATCGGGCCACGGGCGTGGAGTTTTTGCGTGCTGATGGCCACCTCGGCCCCCAAACCCAGTTGGCCGCCGTCGTTGAAGCGGGTCGAGGCATTGACGAACACGGCCGAGCTATCCACTTCGTTGAGGAAACGTTGGGCGTTGTGCCAGTTTTGCGTGAGGATGCCGTCGGAGTGGTTGAGACTGTGCTCGCGAATGTGGGCGATGGCCGTATCCAGATCGGGCACCACCCGCAAACCCAAGACCAGACTCATCCATTCCGTATCGAAGTCGCCCGGCCCGGCCGGTTGCACGTTGGGATGACCCTCCAGGATCTCCATGGCCGTCTCATCGGCGCGGAAGCTCACACCGACGGGCGCCAGGTAGTCCACCACTTTGGGCAGGAAGGTGGCGGCGATGCGTTCGTGGACAAGCAGGGTATCCAGCGCGTTGCAGACGCTGGGGCGCTGGGTTTTGGCGTTGTGGATCACGCGCAAGGCTTTTTCCTGGTCGGCCGATTCGTCCACAAAGAGATGGCAGATGCCCATCCCGCCGGTGATGACCGGAATGGTGCTGTTTTCGCGGCAATACTGATGCAGTCCGGCGCCCCCGCGCGGGATAATCACATCGACATACTCGTGCAGCCGCAGGAGATGGCCGATCAGGCTGCGGTCGGGATCGGCGATGTATTGCACGGCATCCTGAGGCAGGCCCACGCGCTCGAGGGCGGCACGGATGACCGCCAGCAAGGCCAGATTGCTGTGACGGATTTCCTTGCCGCCCCGCAGGATGGCGGCATTGCCGCTTTTGAGGGCCAGGGCGGCGATATCCACCGTGACATTGGGCCGCGCTTCGTAGATGACGCCGATGACGCCGATGGGGGTGCGCCGACGGCTGACGCGCAGACCGTTGGGGAGGACGCGGGCATCGAATTCACGGCCTACAGGATCGGGCAGGGCGGCCACGTTGCGGGTATCGGCCGCAAAACCACGCAGCCGCGCCGGGGTGATCAACATGCGATCCAGCAGATGCTCGCCCAAACCGGCCGCACGACCGGCGGCGATATCCTCGGCATTGGCGGCCAGAATCGCCTCCTCGGCCGCAAGCAGGCCGTCGGCGATGTGATGGAGCAGGGCGTTTTTGACGGCAGTCGAGGCGGTAGCCAGGATGTGCGCAGCCGCGCGCGCCTTTTGGCCTATGGGAACGAGAGGATTGGGATTCATGGTGCGACAACAGGTCGGAACAGGCAAAGGGGATGCTCAGAGCAAGATAAGGTCATTGCGATGAATGACCTCTTCGCCGTATTCATAGCCGAGAATAGTCTCGATCTCGCGCGAATGACGACCCTGGATGCGGCGAACTTCGTCGGCCTGATAGTTGGTCAGGCCGCGACCCAGTTCGCGACCGGAGGGTCCGTAAATGCTGATGGTATCTCCGCGTTGAAAGTCGCCGTGCACGGCGCGGATGCCGATGGGCAGCAGACTGCTGCCGTGGTAAAGCAAGGCCTGGGCGGCGCCTTCGTCGACAACAATGTGGCCGGAGGTGGTATAGCCGGCCAGCAGCCAGCGCTTGCGGCTTTCGGGACGGCTGGTGCGGGCATGGAAGCGGGTTCCCAGCGATTCCCCGGCCGCCAGGCGTAGGATGACATCGGGCTGGGCACCGGAGGCGATAATGACGACCGCGCCCCCGCGGGTGGCCGTCTCGGCTGCCTGCAGTTTGGTCACCATGCCGCCGGTCCCCAAGCCGGTGCTGCTCCAACCTGCCCCGGCCAGAAGATCGGCGTCGATGTGTTCGACTTCGGGAATGAGTTGGGCGTTCGGGTCCTTGCGCGGATCGGCGGTAAAGAGGCCGGGCTGATCGGTCAACAGAATAAGCAGATCGGCTTCGGCCAGGGTGGCGACCATGGCCGAGAGGTTATCGTTATCGCCCACGCGGATTTCTGCGGCGGTCACGCTATCGTTCTCGTTGATGATGGGGATAACCCCCTGGGCCAGTAGCGCCATCAGCGTGTGGCGGGCGTTGAGATAACGCCGGCGGTCCTGGAGATCGGCCCGGGTGAGCAGCAGTTGCCCCACGTGCAGACCGTAGATCTCAAAAAATTGCTGGTACAGGGCCATAAGCCGAGGCTGACCCACGGCGCTGAGCATCTGTCGGGCCGGCACGTTGGGGGGTAACCGGGGAAAACCCAGTTGTTCGCGGCCGGCAGCCATGGCGCCGGAGCTGACGAGGATCAGCTCAAGCCCCTGCGCACGCAAACAGGCACACTGACGCACCAACTCGAGGAGCCGGGGACGGTTGAGATAAGGGGTACCGGCCGTGAGGACGCTGGTGCCGAATTTGACGACAAGGCGACGATAGGGGGACGATGGCACGGGCAACGGTAGGTCGTTTATCGGTGGCGAAACGATGGCAAAATGGGCTAGGAATACAGAGGAGCCGATGGCGGCGGAGCGAAAGCGGCCAGTTGGCTCAGACGGGCCCGTTTCAGGTCTTCGGACCACTGCTGCAGCAGCGCTTCCAAGGCCACGAGGGGGTCGGCATGGGGCGGCAATTGGCCGGGGAGATAGCGCCGCACCAGCTCGGTCACCTTCTCGCGCCACAACGTCACCTGCGCGACCAGCTCCTGCTGACGAAACTGGGCGCCCTCGCGCTGGAGGAGCGTCTCCAAGATGGCCAGCAAGTCGGCATTGGGCGGCAACTGGCCGGGCACGTAGCGTTGCAGCAACTGCAGCAGGTGCTCGCGATAGAGCTCGGCCTGGGCGATCAGTTCCTGACGCTGGAAGTTAAAGGCGGCCTGGGCTTCGGCCAGGGCCTTTTCGGCCGTCTCGGCCCGTTGGGTCAGCTCGGCCAGGCGGGCGCCGTCTACGGCCTCGTTGAACCCAGGCCCGACCAGGAACCAGGCCGGATTCGTGTAGCCGCTCCAACCGTCCTGGCGGTTGAAGGGCTTGACCCGCATGCCGAAGTGCAGGTGGGGGCCGGAACTGAACCCGGTATTGCCGGACAGGCCGATCCTATCGCCTTCCCTGACCGTGTCGCCCTCGGCCACATCGATCCGGCTGAGATGGGCGTAGAGGGACTCACCCCAGGTGTGCTCCAGCTTGAGGTAGTTGCCGTAGCCGTCGGCATCCCAGCCTTTGGGGTCGTCCTTGAATTTGGCTTCGACGACTTTGCCGTCGGCCACGGCCAGGATAGGGGTCCCGACTTTCATCCCCCAATCAATGCCGTTATGACCCAGCAGGCCGTAGCGCTTGTACACTTCCGGACGCTCGGCAAAGCCTTGGGTCATGCGGAACGTTCCTGCAAAAGGTAGCCGGACGCGAGGGGCAGACATGGCAGGGCTCCGTAGTCATGAGGCCGGGGCGGATGGGCAAAGCGGGCGCAACAGGGTCCAGGCATAGATGCCGCTGTTGTGGCCGTCGGCCCAGGTGATCTGCAGGGCGTAATCGCCGACAAAGGCCGCACCGACGACTTCGGTAGACACACCCGGCGGTGGTGTTTTGTTCAGTTCGGCCGGATCGACAGGCTGGCCCATGAACTCATGGCCGCCGCGACAACTGACGCAAGGACAAATGGCGCGGATACCGGCCAGCGGGTACTCGCAGTGGGCGCCGTCCATCCAGTCGATGATGAGCAAACCGCGAGGACGGTCAACGGTGATGGCGCGAGGACGAGGGTCGGACATGGGTGCTTCCAGTATAGCACAGGTCAGGCCTCGCCGACATGGAGGGCAATCGTTCCCAGCATGAGGGTGCGGTAGGTCACGCGGCGCAGGCCTACGTTCTCCATGATGGCTTGCAACTCCGGCGGCGGCGGGAAGGCGAGGGTTGAGGCCGGGAGGTAGGCATACGCACGCCGATGGCTGCTGAGCAGGGCCATAACCCGAGGAACAAAATGGAAGAAGTACAAGCGAAACAGATGGCACCAGATGGGTGTGGCCGGCCGGGTGATCTCCAGACAGACCACGCGGCCGCCGGGACGCACCACCCGGCGCTGTTCAGCGAAGGCAGCGGCGATATCGACCACATTGCGCATCAGAAACCCGGAACAGGCGGCATCGAAGGTGTGATCGGCAAAGGGCAGATGTAGAGCGTCGGCCTCGACAAAGGGGATGCGCCCGGCCGGGTCTTTGGTTTGGCCGATGCGCATCATCTCGTGGGTAAAATCAACGCCTACGACGTGCACATCGGGGCGCAGGCGCAGCGCTTCGAGGGCGATATCGCCCGTGCCGGTGGCCACATCGAGCAAACGACCACCCCGCGGCAGCGCGCAGGCCTGGACCACCAGTCGCCGCCAGGCCCGGTCGCGGCCGAAGGTCATCAGTCGATTCATCAGGTCATAGCGCCGGGCCGTACCCGCAAACATGGCCCGCACGTAGCGGGCCTTGACCTCCGGTGGGGGGATCAGGGCCGTCATCGGAGGCTCCGTTCAGGACGTAGGGAGGGGCGGTGGCTGCAGCGAGGCGTCATCGCTGAGCTACTCCTCGCGATAGAGGTCCGCCCAAAAGCTGGGCTTGCCACGATTCAGATTTTGCAGCCCTTTGCGGGCCAGGCTCAGCAACCAGGTGGTATTGGCGTCTTGCGTGGGGGCTTTGGTTATCAGACGGATGGCTTCCTCGTAATAGCGCTGCGCCAGGTTTTTGTCACCCAGGTCATGCTCGGCCGTTGCCCGCATCAGGGTCCATTCCGGGTTCTGGGGTTCCAACGCGTGGCCTTTGCGCAGCATCGCCAGGGCCTGGTCGGAACGTCGGACAAAGCGCAACAGATTGCCCAGGCGCATGTAGTTCTCGGCCTGGCGGGGATGGGTCAAAATCCGCAATTTATAACGCTCGATGGCCTCCAGGGGGTGCATGGGCTGCCCGAAGGCATAGCCCCGCACCAACGTAACCGGTACCGGGGGATCGGGGCTGAGCAATTGAAAAAGTAAAACCGGAGAGGGCTTGTATTGATCGCGCGCCCCGCATTTCGGGCATACAATTTCTCTATCCAGGATAATGGCACTATAACGGCCGTATATACCGGATTCTTCTTTCTCCATGGTGTTTAGGTCAATTATGATGTTTTCTGCAAGAAAATAGCGATAGACCTCACATTTTTTGCAAATTAGCAATAGATATCGACCTTTCTTTTGCTGTTTTCGCTCGACTGATAATCCCCATTGCTCTTTTACATCTTCTAATGCGACAATCGAAGGATTGACGCGCTCTTCGCGAAAAGCGGCTTCGATAAAGGGAAAAAGCTCGCGAGCATCGAGGTCAAGGGCGGTGCCAATGGCAAATCCGACCAGATCCTCCTCTTTAGCCGGGGTATCGGCCTTGGGCGCCACGATGAGATCTCGCAAGAAGGCAAGCAGTTGGGGCCGCTCTTCGGGTATTTGGTGGCCGTACTCCGCTAACGTCTCAACGACACTCAGGCGCATGGACAGGTCCAGGGAGGGATCGGCGGCGAAGGCGATAAGACGGTCCAGGTCCATCGGACCGAGCTTGCCGAAACCGCGCAGAAGCCGACGCCGCCAGCCGGGCTGGGATGGCTCCAGGAGGGGAGCCAAAGCCTCAAGTTCGGCGAGGCCGTTCTGCCGGAGTTGGCGCAGCAGGGCCAGGGCCGTGTCGGCGATGGCCTCGTCGGTTAGCAGGGGGTCGAAGGCCAGATGCAGAAGGTCGGGCACCAGCACAGGGCCTTGGGCCAGGATGGTGGTCATTTCCTCGTCCTCGATCTGCCCGCTCGTGGCGAGACGATGCAAGGGTGGCAGATACTGCCCCGTTGCCTCCGTGGGCTGCGCGAGAAAGCTCATCAGCTCATGCAACAGGGCCATCACGGCAGGGGAAGAGGGCCGCGTGACCGCTTTGGCGCAAAGCGAGGCCTGGTATTCGGCCAACGTAGCGTGACCCTCTTCATCGGCGGAGGGCAGCAAGGCCGCAAGCCGGTCGCAAACGGTCAGAGCCAACTCGACATAATCATAATGGTCGAGGAGCTCGGCCAGATCCCATAGGGCTTCCACGGGTTCGTCCGGTGTATGGTGGTACCAGCGGAGTAGAAGGGTCAGCGCCGTGGTCGGGTCGCCCGCGCTCAGATAGGTTTGGACCAGGCCGTAAAGGAGAGCTTCGAAGGCATCATCCGTTTCCGGGGCGGCGTCCTGCGGAGCCTTGTCCTGGCGATGCCGGATGAACGCCTGCTGCAGCGCATAGGCCAGCCAGGCATAGGTCCAACGCCGGGCGGTGGTCTCATCCTTCCGGCTCAGCCAGGCCGACACGACTTCTGCGTAGACATCCTTGTAGTCGATAAGGCTCTTGTGCTCCGGGGAGCGAAGGACCGCTTCCCAGGTGGCGAGCAGGCGTTCGTCGTCGTCCGCAAAGTGCTCTGTCAGATCGAGTAAGTCGTCATCGTTGTAGGTGCCGGGACGCAGGTTGCGGATATCGGCGGCCGTGGCGTGGAGAAGGGATTTGGCATCGCGTGGCATAAGGCTTATCTCCATTCGCGCCAATCGGCGGGAAGAACGCCGCGCTGTCGCGCTCCGGCCTGAAGGTGATCGCAGCCGCAGGTGGGCGGGGTGGAAAGGGCGGCCAGGAGGGTGGGTAGTACGGCCAGGATGTGCCGGTCGGCCTCGCGGACTTCGCCGGCAGCGGGGGTTTCGTGGCGGTCGGCGCCCAGGGCGGTGACCACGCCGAGGGCGGCAAAGCAGAGTTCGAGTTCTTTGGCCAGGTAGACCTCCGGCACCAGGTTGAGACCGCGTACGTGCGCGCCCCATTGCTGGAACATGCGCGCTTCGGCCGGGGTCTCGCGTCGCGGGCCTTCGTCGCCGAGATAGACCACAGGCCGGGCCGTCGGCAGATGGGCGGTCACGGCGGCCACGATATCCGGGCAGAAGGCCGGCACCTGCGGGATGTAGCCGGCCCCCATCGTCTCGAAAAAGGTGGTGGGCTGATGCCGGGTCCAGTCCATGTAGTCGGTGGGCACGACGATATCCCCCCGTTGCAGGGTGGGATCGAGGCCGACAACGCCCTCCCAGGCCAGAATGCGCTGCACGCCCAGTTCCTTGGCTGCCCAGAGGGTGGCGCGCGGATCGGTGCGGGTAGGGCTGCCGAAGTACGGTAAGATCCAGGTTCCCGCACCATCGGGCTGCTGCTGGCAGGCAAAGGGGCCGGCCGGGCCGAAAGGCGTGTTCACGGTGCGCTCGTCGTGGGCCGAACCCAGGACGGCGAGGGCACGCGGGGGAAGGGGTTGGGCCAGGATAAGGAGAGGGGTCATGGCACCTCACGCAGTAAGCAGGTGATGGGCCGCCTGCAACAGGATGGGCAGACAGGTATGGGCGACTTCGGGGCCAAAACAGCGTCGCGGGGGGCGGCCGTTAGCACAGCCGGTGGCGTAGTTGGTGATGAAGCAAAGGCTGGCATAGGGAAGGCCGAGTTCCTGCGCCAGAAAGACCTCCGGCGATAACGTCATCCCGACCAGATCGGCCCCGTAGCGGCGGAACAGGGCGATTTCGCCCACCGTTTCCAGGCGTGGTCCCTCGCTGCAGACATAGGTGCCGGTGGCATGAAACCGGGTCGATCCGGCGTTCAGCGCCGCCAGCAAGGCCTGGCGGGCCGTCGGATGAAAGACAGGTCCCGTTGCCGGCGGCAGGTCGGCCCGGCCAAAGGTCGTTATCCGGCGCCGCGAGAAATCGAGGAAGTCATCCGGAACGACCAGATCGGTCACCTCCAGATGGCCGGCGATGGCGCCCGTGCCGTTCCAGGAGAATACGGCGGGGGCTTCCAACAGGCGCGCGGCCCACATGAGGCTGCGCTGGTTGACAAAAGCGGCCGACCGTTGCAGGCGCTCGCTCCCGTGTCGGGAACAGAAGGCCACGGCCGGCCGTGTCGGATCGGGCTGCAACAGGGTGATCGGCGGGGAGGGGCCGTAGGGCGTTTCGAGGACAAACGGGACGCCAAGAGGACGATAGGGCGTCAGGTCGAGACCGTAGGCGGCGGTGCCGCCGATGATGAGCACAGGCACGGCAAGGCAAGCGGGCTAAGCAAAGGGGGATGACCGCCCTCAGGAGCGAAACGAGGTCATCGGCATATGCTACGGCAATAGCGGCCGTCCTCGCAAGAGGGACGCACCGGGCCTTTAGGTTCCCGGATAGCGGCCGATCAAGGGGGCCGGGAAAATCCCGCGATCGGTGACGATGCCGGTGATGAGATGGGGTGGGGTGATGTCGAAAGCCGGATAGAGGGCCTCGACGCCCTCGACCGCCACCCGCTGTCCGGCCAGAGAGAGCACCTCGCGGCCGTCACGCCATTCGATGGGGATGCCCTCGGCCGTCGGCGTGTGGGGGTCCGGACCGTCGTAACCCAGGACAAAGAAGGGCACGCGATGGTAGTGGGCGGCCAGGGCAATGGCCAGGGTGCCGACCTTGTTGATGATATGGCCGTCGCCGGTGATGCGGTCGGCCGCGCAGATGAAGGCGGTGATCATCCCCTGGCTCATCAGATGGGCGGGCATGCCGTCGGTAATGACGGTGCAGCGGATGCCCATCTCGACGGCGGATTGGGCGGTCAACCGCGCGCCCTGCAGATAGGGTCGCGTCTCGGTGGCATAGAGGTGGATGGTCTTGCCCTGGTGTTTGGCGATCCAAAGCATCCAGCACAAGGCCGCACCGGCAAAACAATGGGTGAGCACGCACTCGCCATCGGCCAGGAGGCCGGCGGCGTATTCACCACAGGCCCGGCTGACGCGATTGCCGCGGGCGATTTCGGCATAGACGAAGTCCAGAATGGCCGTTTTGGCATCGGTACCCGCCTCCAACGCGGCCAACGCCCGTGCCAGGGCTGCCGGGATGAGATGATGGAGGTCATCGGCCGTAGGCCGCGTGGCCAAAAGGCGGGCCGCCGCCTGACGATAGCCCGCCGGGGTCGGCGTAGCCAGGGCCAAGCCCAATCCGGCGGCATAGGCCAGCGGCGGTCCTCCTTGCACGACCATTTGCTCGATGGCGACGGCCGTCTCCTCGACCGTGCGACAGACCACAAACGCGGTACGAAACGGATAGACCCGCCGATCGAGCAGGACAACGGCCTCCTGCTCCGGATCGTAGCGCAGGGTGTGGAAGCGGTCGGCCAACAAGGCCGGACAGGGCGGGATGGTGGTCATCAAGCGGACGAAGAGGGTCTCGTCTCGGAGGAGGCAGGAATAACGGCAGATAAAGCGATTATATCCGACCTGAGCGCCGGGGCTTCATGCGAACATCATGGCAAGGGGCCGGTTTAGGTATCTCGGCCTTGTCTGCGCTAACATCCCTGCGTTTATCCGATCCGATTCTGGCCTGCTTTGGGCGGAGAGACGATGCCCATGACCCGGTCTTCGCAGGAGCCACGTCCGTCAAACGGCGCCTCTCTTGTATCCGATGGCGGTGCTTTTGCCTCTACGCTTCCGGAACCTGCGCCATGCGACGACCTCGCAGAAGGCGCCACGGCCAAACCCCATGTGCTTTTTCTGTTTTCGGACACAGGCGGCGGCCATCGGGCGGCAGCCGAGGCCATTATCGAAGCGCTGGCCTCGGCATACGGCGAGGCCGTGACCACCGAGATGGTGGATTTCTTCAAGGCCTATGCCCCCGGGCCTCTGCGTCGTGTGCCCGAGTGGTATCCCTCGATGGTCAAAATGCCCCGGTTGTGGGGGCTCGGCTTTTATCTGAGCAACGGCCGTCGGCGGGTGCGCGTCATCCTGGCCCTGCTCTGGCCGTTCGTGGCCCGTGCGGCGCGGCGACTCGTTCGCCATCATCCGGCCGATCTGATCGTCACCGTCCATCCCTTTGCCACGACCTTGATCCTCAATGCCCTGGGAGCCCGACGCCCGCCTTTTCTCACCGTCGTCACCGACATGGTGACGGCGCATGCGTTCTGGTTCGATCCCAGGGTCGATATGACCATCGTGGCCACAGAGACGGCGCGCGGCTACGCTCTGGCCAACGGCCTCGACCCGGACCGGGTCGTGGTCGTGGGGCAGCCGGTGGCCGCGCGCTATTGCACTCCTCCCGGCGATAAGCGCAGCCTGCGCGCCCGCCTCGGCTGGCCTGAGGATGCCTTTGTGGCCGTGCTCGTTGGCGGGGGCGAAGGCATGGGGCCGATGGCACCGGTGGCCTATGCCATTGACGAGTCGGGCCTGGATTTGACCTTGGTGGTCGTAACCGGCCGGAACGAAGGCCTGCGGGCCGAACTGGAAGCCCATGCCTGGCGCATTCCCACCTTCATCTACGGCTTTACCCGTGAGATGCCCGATTTTATGCGTGCGGCCGATGCCCTGATCACCAAGGCCGGTCCCGGTACCATTGCCGAGGCCCTCAATGCCAGGGTGCCGCTTATCCTCTATGCCCGGCTGCCGGGACAGGAGGACGGCAATGTGCAGTTCGTTGTGGTGGAAGGGGTTGGCGTCTGGGCGCCCCAACCCCGGCAGGTGGTCCGGACTCTGGCGCGCTGGATGGCCGATGAGACGGAGCGACAACGCTATGTGGCCAACTGCGGCCGTGTGGCGCGGCCCGACGCCGCCCACAGGATGGCCCGGCTGATCGCCGCCCGGCTCCAACCGGCCCCGGTCCCTGCGATCATCCCCTCATCATCCGCTCAAAACCGGTAGCCGTAGTCCCTAACGCCGGGGTAATGAGGGGGCCACGGCCGGAGTGGCATAGGGGCCGGCAGCCAGCTCGGCAAAGTAGTTGCGGGCGGCCAGCCCGCGATAGGAGAACAGGGCGTGTCCGGCCACCCCTAACGCGCGGGCCATGTCAATGCGGTCGGCGATTTCGGCAAAGCTACAGTAGCCGGTGCCGATGCCGGGGACGATCAGGCACCGACCGGCCGTAGCCTGAAAATCGGCAACAAGAAGACGCCACACCTCGCGAGTCCAGAAGCTGTCATCCGGGCAGTGATAGACTGCCGGGTAAATCATGGGCATCAGGGCGTCCACGTACCCTCCCTGGGCCCAGCCCTTTGAATCCTGGTAGTAATCGTGGTACCCCTGGCTGGAAGGTCCAAACCGGTCGAGTTCGGGGAAGCGCTTGTAGACCGGCCACACGGCCGCCGAAAGCCAGAGCGAGTGAGGGAGCGCGACTTCCTGATAGAGTCGTCGCACGGTGGCGTTGATCAGCTCGCGCTGCCAGTCGGCATAGGCGGCATCGATTCGACACGATGGCAGCGGCGCTTCCTGGGGCAGGCCGTAATAGCGCCGCAGGCTGACCGGGTCACACGATGCCCGGCGGCCGGCATAACGGATGTGATCGAGATGGAGCCCATCAAGGGCGTAGTTGGCGGCCAACTCCGCTGCCACGGCCAGGAAATGGTCCGTAAAGACGGTCGAGGCCGGGCTGGCGTAGCGATACCCGGTGCAGAGGACCTCCCCGCGATCGTCCCATTGCAGTCCGTTCACCTTGTTGAAGGTGACGCCGTGGGCCACGGCCAGGCGATAGAACAACGGCAGCGGTTGCACCCGCCAGTCGGGGTTGTGCAGGCAGCGGTCGCGGCCCTCGGCCACGGGATAGACGTTCAGCCAGGCATGGACCTGCAATCCGGCGGCATGGGCTTTTTCGATGAGATAAGCCAGAGGATCCCAGAAGGGCTCCGGAGGCTGACCCAAACCGCGACCGCTGACGCGCGCTGCCCACGGCTCCAGGGTCGAGGCATAGTAGGCATCGGCCATAGCCCGCACCTGGAACAAAAGCCCATTGAACCCGGCCGCAGCCGCTTGCTCGACGATGCGATCCAGTCGCGTCCGGTCGGCCGGCCGGGTTCCTTCTTCGGTCCAATCGAAGCGGGAAACCCAAAGCGCGCGCCATTCGGTGACCCGGCCCGGATGGGGGATTTCAGGAACGGCGATGGGTGGCATCGGACGGCTTGAGGGTGGGCGTAGAGGAACGTTTGGATGGCCGTCCGGCCAGAATCGCTGCCGCCCGCGCCCGACCACGGGTCAGGGCTTCGCGTTGTAAGGCGCGGAGCCGGGCACGCGAGAGGGTTTGGCCGTAGGCATACCAGTGATAGACCGCGTAGCCGGTGACGTAGGTGCCGGCATAGGCCACGGCGATCTTGGCCGGTAAACCCAGGCCGGGTATCAGGCCCACCAGGGTGCGGGCGAGCTGCCGCCAGAGAAAACCGGCCCCGATCACCCCTGTCAGCGGTCCCACCAGCTCGGCAGCCGTGCCGTCATAGCCCAGGCCGAGCGCCAGTTTGTAGCTGAGGAGGGCCTGGTTTTTGCTCAAGACCACCATATCGGCCACACCGAGAGGCAGCCCCAGGATCGGTATCATCTCGGCCAGGCCGGTACCAGCCACAAAGGTGGCGTTGATCAGGCAGGTTTCTTCGATCAGGTGCTCGGCCACGGCGGCCCGCAATCCCGGCAGATGATGACCGATGGCCGGCCCGCGTTCGGGCCATACTTGCTGTAGAGTCGGCAATAAGGCCGCGGCCAGTCCGGCCGCCGTGGCCGGATGGACGAACACCTCGCCATCGGCCCCGTGCGGAGCGCGCTGAGCTGTGGTTTCGTCTTCGCCCCAATGCACCCACACCACCGGGGGGCGCGGCCGAGTTGCGAGCAAGGCGGCCAACACCTCGGCTTCAGGACGCCGATCCTCCTGCCCGGCTGCCAGGATAAGCAACACACCATCGGCGGCGCTGGCCTGCTTGAGTTCAACGGCCGTGGCCGGCAGCCGGCAGGTCGGCACGGTCGCCGCAGGCCTGGTGGCCGTCGGCCGGAAAGGATCGGTTTGCAATGCTGCGCGTATCTGCTCCAGGGCCTCGGCATGGCTCCCCATCACGACAAGACGCAGCGGTTTTTGCACCTGTTGCCGAAGGGGTCCGACGTCGATTTCGGCCAGGACGGTGCGAAAGGTGCGGAAAAAGGAAGCGCGGCTCATGATGACCGTTGCGGGAAAGCCGGGCTATTATACCATGCCGCGGTCGGGGGATGGGCTGTCCCCCAGGCCGGTTATGCGCGCGAACGTCGCCATAACCGCTGACGTCGGGGGGATACCGGCAAGGCTATCAGGAAACAGGCCGTGGCAACCAGGACGATGGCAGCCCCCGAAGGCAACCCGGCATAGTAGGAGAGATAGAGGCCGATGACGCCGGCACCGGCACCCAGGCCGGCAGCGACTCCCATCATGGTGGCCAGGCGTCTGGTCAGCAGATAGGCGGTGGCCGCCGGCGTGATCAGCATGGCCACCATCATGGCCACACCCACCGTCTGCAGGGAGACGACCGTGGTGACGGCGATGAGGACAAAGAGGATTTGGTTGAGCAGATCCACCGGCAGCCGCAGGGTGACGGCCAGAACCGGGTCGAAAGCCGCGACCAGGAACTCTTTATAAAACCCCACGATGACCAGGACAACGCCGGCAGCGAAAGCGGCGGTCAAAATGAGGTCCCCGGTCGTTACGCCGAGGACGTTGCCGAAGAGAAAATGGGCCAGGTCAACGGCGTAGCTGCGGGTGGTGGAGATGAGCGTAATGCCCACGGCGAACATGCCGGCGAAGATGATACCGATGGCGGTGTCTTCCTTGACGCGTGCTGTTTTGCTGACGGCGCCGATGCCGATGGCCGTAAGGATGGCCGTGACCAGGGCGCTCCAGAAGACAGGCGTCCGGGCACCTCCGCCGAGGACATAGCCCACGGCCACACCCGGCAACACGGCATGGGCCAGCGCATCGCCCACGAAGGCCATGCCGCGCACGACCACGTAACTGCCCACCACGGCGCAGAGGCCGCCGACCAGGATGGCGGCAGCCAGGGCCCGGACCATAAAGGGATAGCTAAGGGGGTCGGTTAACCAGTGCACGAGGCGCTCCTGAAGCGGGATCGGATGACTGCTATGGGGTGGTGTAGATGAGATAGTGTCTTATTATAAACGGTGCCGGCATCGGTGCCAATGCCCTCACCCCTCCGTCCTTCCTCGCTTGCCGTGGCTTCTGGGCCCCGGTCTCGGCTCTTGGCCATCTCCGGTGCAACTGCGGCGAAATTTAAATTGACATTTCTCCTCGTCTGTGGCACACTACTAATTCACGCTCTTCGATCTAAACTGTTCCCCCCTGAACCTCCTATCGTTCTTTCCCCTGGCTCTCTCCCCAGGTTACCGTTTCTTACCACAAAAATACATCCCACCTTCCTGCAGCGGCCCGCCGGAATCCATGATGGTGGGTTTTGTCGCGCGCACTGAAGATCTCGGTAGCCGGATCGGCCATAACCACGATGAGGACGGCCGGCTGCTCTTCAGGAAGGGTGTTTTCTCCGGCCGTTACGTCGTTGTGTTACAGATGCCGTCTGGGGTGAAATGCCCGCTTTGTTGACGGTCCCCTGACCTTCGCTTGTTCTCCGCCCTTTGTCCCACAAGGACACCGAGGCGTTGTTTATCTGCTGTCACTTAGACTCTGTTCAGGAGTAGTTGACGCATGGCTTTCACATCATCTGCAAATGGGGTACGCAAGCGCAAATCGTATGCTCGTCTCAATACGATTATGCCTTTGCCCCAATTGATCAAAGTTCAACTCGATTCCTATCGTTGGTTCCAAGAGGAGGGGCTTCGCGAGCTTTTCGACGAAATATCACCTATCGTCTCTTATAATAAAAGTCTTGAACTTCATTTCGGAGACTATCGTTTTGGCGAACCTAAGTATTCCGAAGCCGAATGTCGCGAGCGTGATACGACCTACTTTGTTCCTCTCTATGTGCAAGTAAAGCTGGTTAATCGGGAAACGGGTGAGATCCAGGAACAAGAAGTTTTTATGGGTGATTTCCCGCAAATGACCGCTAACGGCACTTTTATCTACAACGGTGCCGAACGCGTCGTGGTCAGCCAGCTCATCCGCTCGCCGGGTGTCTATTTTACGGCCGAAGAGGACCTGCAGACCGGGCGTAAGCTATGCTTCGCCAAGTTGATCCCAAACCGCGGGGCCTGGCTGGAACTGGAGACCTCGCGGCGTGATGTGATTTCGGTCAAGGTCGATCGCAAGCGCAAGTTGCCGGTGACCATTCTCTTGCGTGCCTTGGGATACGGCACGGACGAGGAGATCCTGGCCCTTTTCGCCGAGGACGACAACGCGGCCGATCATCCGTATATTTTAGCCACCATGGAGCGCGAAGACCCGGATAAGCGCACTCCGGAAGAGGCGCTCCTCGATTTCTATCGGCGGTTGCGACCGGTCGATCCGCCGACGTTGGAAAATGCCCGTTCGCACCTGGAGAACCTGCTCTTCAATCCCCGTCGGTACGATCTGGGGAAAGTCGGTCGGTATAAACTCAATCGGCGGCTGGGCCTGGATGTCCCTCTCAACCACCGCGTCCTCACGAAAGAGGATATCGTCGCCGTGGTGCGGACGATGATCCGCATCAACAACGGCGTCGAGCGCGGCGATGACATTGACCACCTGGGCAACCGTCGGGTGAAGACCGTGGGCGAGCTCGTGCAAAACCAGTTGCGCATAGGGCTTTTGCGCATGGAGCGCGTGGTGCGGGAACGCATGAGCATTCGCGATCCTGCCCAGCTCAGCCCCCTTTCCCTGATCAACATCCGGCCGGTGGTGGCGGCCATCCGCGAGTTCTTCGGCGGTTCGCAGCTCAGTCAATTCATGGATCAGACCAACCCTCTGGCCGAGTTGACCAACAAGCGCCGTTTGTCGTCGTTGGGGCCGGGGGGGCTGCGGCGCGAGCGCGCCGGTTTCGAGGTGCGCGATGTGCATCATTCTCACTACGGCCGCATCTGTCCTATCGAGACACCCGAAGGTCCCAACATCGGCTTGATCGGTTCGTTGGCCACCTACAGCCGCATCAACGAGTACGGCTTTATCGAGACGCCCTATCGCCGCGTGCGGCACGAAATCCCCAATCAGCCCGATGAGGCGGTGGGTCATATCCTGCGCCAGAATGTGGTGGACCCGGAGACGGGCGAGATCCTGGCTACCGGAGGCACGGTGATCGACGAGGCTCTGGCCGCCAAATTGGCCACGCGGGCTGCGGTCCTGCCCAAACTGCCCATCGAGCCGGTGGCGACGAACGAGATTGTCTATCTGACCGCCGATGAGGAAGATCGGTATGCCATCGCCCAGGCCTCAACCCCTCTGGACGAGAAGGGCCACTTCCTGCGCAGCCGTGTTTCGGTGCGCCGACATCAGAGCTTTGAACTGGAAGACCCGCATAACGTTCAGTACATGGACGTGGCGCCGCAGCAGATCGTCTCGGTGTCGACTGCGCTCATTCCCTTCCTCGAGCATGACGACGCCAATCGGGCGCTGATGGGTTCGAATATGCAACGTCAGGCCGTTCCTCTGATCCAACCGGAGGCACCGACGGTAGGGACCGGCATGGAGAAACCGGCCGCCATCGATTCCGGGCATGTCGTGATTGCCCGGCGCCGCGGTCGGGTTGTCAGTGCCAGCTCGGAGCGGATTATCGTCGAAGAGGAGGACGGCACCTGTTGCGAATATCCCCTGCGCAAATACAATCGCTCCAACCAGTCCACCTGCATCAACCAGCGGCCGGTGGTTTACAAAGGCGATTGGGTCGAAGAAGGCGATGTGCTGGCCGATTCGAGCTCGACCGAAAATGGCGAGCTGGCTTTGGGCCGCAACGTGTTGGTCGCCTTTCTCTCGTGGGAGGGTGGCAACTTCGAAGATGCCATCCTGATCTCCGAGCGCCTGGTGCGGGATGACGTGTTCAGCTCCATCCATATCGAGAAGTACGAAGTCGAGGCCCGCGACACCAAGTTGGGGCCGGAGGAAATCACCCGCGATATTCCCAATGTCGGGGAAGAGGCGCTGAAGAACCTGGACGAACGCGGCATTATCCGCATCGGCGCCGAGGTGTTGCCCGGCGATATCCTCGTCGGCAAGATCACGCCCAAGGGCGAGACCGAACTGACACCGGAAGAAAAGCTGCTGCGTGCCATCTTCGGCGAAAAGGCGCGCGAGGTCAAGGATTCGTCGTTGCGCCTGCCCCACGGTGAGCGCGGCAAGGTTGTCGAGGTCCGTGAGTTCAACCGCGACAATCATCGCGAGCTGCCGGCCGGGGTCGAGGCCATGGTGCGCGTGAGCGTGGCGCAGCGTCGCAAACTCACGGCCGGCGATAAGATGGCCGGTCGTCACGGCAATAAGGGGGTTGTCTCCCGCATTGTGCCCGACGCCGATATGCCTTTCCTGGAAGATGGGACCCCCGTGGACATTCTGCTCAACCCCCTGGGTGTGCCTGCCCGTATGAACATCGGTCAGGTGTTGGAGACACACTTGGGTTGGGCGGCCAGCCGGCTGGGGTTCCGGGTGATGACGCCGGTGTTCGATGGGGCCTCCGAGCGCGAGATCGAGGCCGAGTTGGCCCGCGCCTGGCTGATCGACAAGGCCTGGCGGGATGTGACCCAGGCCACCTGGGCCTGGATCGCCGAGCACGGCGGCTTTACCAACCCGGACGGCTCCCCGCGCTTCGAGAGCGATGACGAGGCCCGCCTGGCCTATCTGGAACACTGGCTGGCCGATGAAGACGTGGACGGCGAGCGCCTGTATTTCGATAACGTCTATGCCCGTCGCGTGGTCCTTGCCAAATGGCTGCGCGAACGGGGCTACGACCCCGATTTCGTCATGGTGTACGAGGATGATCCCCGCTCCCATGCCGAACGCGCCGAGGCGAATGAACAGGCCATTGCCATTTGTCTGCACGAGTGGCTGAAGCACTTCGGTGTCGAGGAGGTGCCCGCCGTCGATGACCCGCAACTGCTGCAAGCGGCGCAGGCCTTTGCCAAAGAATCGGGCTGGCCCATGCCCATCACCGGTAAGATGCGGCTTTATAACGGCAAGACCGGTGAACCCTTCGATCAGCCGGTCACCGTCGGGATTATCACCATGCTGAAGCTGCATCACCTGGTCGAAGACAAAGTCCATGCCCGTTCCACCGGTCCGTATAGCCTGGTTACCCAGCAACCCCTGGGCGGCAAGGCCCAGTTCGGCGGCCAGCGTTTCGGCGAGATGGAGGTCTGGGCGCTGGAGGCCTACGGGGTGGCCCACACCCTGCAGGAGATGCTGACGGTCAAGTCCGATGATGTCGGTGGCCGCGTGCGCACCTACGAGGCCATTGTCAAGGGTGAGCCGATCCAACCGCCGGGGGTACCCGAATCCTTCCGCGTGTTGGTCAAGGAGTTGCAATCGTTGGCGCTGGCGGTCGAGGTCTTCAACGAAAACGAGGAGAGCATCCCGTTCACCAAAGAAGATCTCAGCGAACAACTTCCCAACCTCGGCTTCAGTCTGAGCACACCCGGTCCCATGGCCGGTCGCGACTAAGGGTATCCGGTTGGGGTATGGCCCCGATCGGCCCGTTTTTCGGAGGTCTTTATCGTGGAAGTCAACAACTTTGATGCCATTCGGATCAGTCTGGCCTCACCCGAGCAGATCTTGGCGTGGTCGAAGGGTGAGGTGACTAAGCCGGAAACGATCAACTACCGTACCCTGCGGCCCGAACGCGACGGGCTTTTCTGCGAACGCATTTTCGGTCCCACCAAGGACTGGGAATGTTACTGCGGGAAATACAAGCGCGTTCGTCACAAGGGCGTTATCTGCGACAAATGCGGCGTCGAGGTGGCTCCGGCACGAGTTCGCCGCGAGCGCATGGGCCACATTCAGTTGGCCACGCCGGTCAGTCATATCTGGTATGTCAAAGGCGTGCCCAGCCGCCTTGGCTTGCTCCTCAACATCTCCCCGCGCAATCTGGAGCGAGTGCTTTACTTCGCCCAGTATATCATCACGCGCGTCGACGAAGAGCAACGCAGCCGCACGCTGCAACGGCTGGAGCGGGAGATGCAGGCCCGCTTCGCCCGCATCGAGGCCGAATCCAGCGGTCAGATCGCTGCCATCGAGCGGGCACGGGATGAGGCACTGGCGGCGGTGGATGCCGAGGAGGCTGCGGCGATCGAGGCGGCCGAGGCGGAGTTGGAGCAGCAGACTACCGAGCTGACCAAGGTCATCGGACCGCAGCTCCGCGAGGTCTTGCAGAGCCATCTCGGCAAGAAATTGACGGCGCCGATCCTGCTGCCCTGGAGCGAGGAACCCTTACTGGAGGCCGGGGTGGTGGTCGAACGCCAGCATCAGGAATGGCTCCATCAGGCCTTGCAGGCTCGTTTGGGCGATCTGGATTACATCCGCCGCCAGAAGATCGAGACGGCCCGGAACCTGGCCGCCGCCAAACGCGAAATGCATCGCCAGGAGGCCGAAACCCTTTTGCAGCGCGTTTACGACGTCATCGCTAGCCAGAAGGAGACCGTTCGGCATCAGATCGAAGCCCAGATCCAGGAACTGAAGAGCCTGCGCGAGGGGGATCTCCTCACCGAGAGCGAATATCGCGATCTCGAAGACCGCTGGGGCAACATCTTCAAGGCCGGCATGGGGGCCGAAGCCATCTACGAGTTAGTGCGCAAGATCAACCTCGATAAGATGGCCGAGGAACTGCGCCAGAGCATTCGGACCACCCGTTCGAAGCAGCGCCGACGTAAGGATGCCAAGCGGTTGCGCGTGGTCGAATCCTTCCGCAAGAGCGGCAACCGGCCCGAATGGATGATCCTCACCGTCTTGCCCGTGATCCCACCCGATCTGCGGCCCATGGTGCAGCTTGACGGCGGTCGCTTTGCCACCAGCGATCTCAACGACCTGTATCGTCGGGTTGTCAACCGCAACAATCGCCTGAAGCGGTTGCTGGAACTGGGCGCACCCGATGTCATCGTGCGGAACGAAAAGCGCATGCTGCAGGAGGCCGTGGATAGCCTCATCGACAACGGCCGTCGCGGTCGTGCCGTCAGCCGCAGCGGCAAGCGCAAGCTCAAATCGCTTAGCGACCTGCTCAAGGGCAAGCAGGGGCGCTTCCGCCGCAATCTGCTGGGCAAGCGCGTGGACTATTCCGGCCGCTCGGTGATTGTGGCCGGCCCCGATCTGAAGCTGCACCAATGCGGTCTGCCCAAGAAGATGGCTTTGGAGCTCTTCAAGCCCTTTGTCATGCGCAAGCTGGTCGAGCACAACTTCGCCCACAACATCAAGAGCGCCAAACGGCTGGTGGACCGGATGGATCCCTCCGTGTGGGACGTGTTGGAGGAAATCATCGCCACGCGACCGGTCTTGCTGAACCGGGCGCCCACCCTCCATCGGTTGGGCATCCAGGCGTTTGAGGTTGTGCTCATCGAGGGCAGCGCCATCCAGCTCCATCCCCTGGTGTGTGCCGCTTTCAATGCCGACTTCGACGGCGACCAGATGGCCGTCCATGTGCCGTTATCCGATGCCGCCGTCCAGGAAGCGCGTGAGCTCATGCTTTCGACCAAGAACCTGCTCAAACCTGCCTCGGGCGAGCCTATCGTCGGCCCCTCCAAGGACATGGTGTTGGGCTGCTATTATATGACGGTAGCCGATCCCGAGGCCAAGGGTGCGGGCAAGATCTTCGGCGATTACGATGAGGTCCTGTTGGCCTACGAGCTAGGCCGTGTGAGTCTGCGCGCACCGATCAAGTTCCTCTACAAGAGCTGGCTCAACGAGATCGAAGTTGAGGAGCTGGAGCTGGGTCAGCGCATTACCGACGCCTTGCGCCAGGCCGACATCCAGAGTGCCGGCGGCATCGTGGCCCGTTTGCAGAAATACGGTCGCCGCGGCATTCTCGACATCCCCGGCATCGAACCCAGCGACTATCGTCTGATCATTCAGGCCCTGAGCCGGCGTTCCATCATCCCCGACGAAGAAACGCCCAGCGGTTTGATCGAGACCACGGTAGGCCGTGTTATCTTCAACCATCACATGCCACCGGAGCTGCGCTTTATCAACAAAGTGCTGGATAAAGGGGCTCTGAACGAATTGGTGGCCTCGTGTTACAAGCGGTTGGGACCGGAGATGACGGCCACGGTGGTGGATATCATCAAGCAATTGGGCTTCCACTACGCCACCATCTCCGGGACCACCATCGCCGTCAGCGATATCCATGTCCCTCCGAGCAAGGACCGGATCATCGAGCAAACCACGGCCGAGGTGGAGAAGATCGAGCGCCAGTACCGCCGCGGTCTCATCACCGAGGAGGAGAAGTACAACAAGATCGTCGAGTTGTGGACCCACGCCACCGACGCCATCACCCAGGAAGTGCAAAAACTCCTCGACCCGCGTGAAGGCCTGGGGGCCATGTCACGTTCCGGCGCCACCAAGGGCGGTGTGCAGCCCATTCGCCAGCTGGCCGGTATTCGCGGCTTGATGGCCGACCCATCCGGTCGCATCATCCCGCTACCCGTTCGTTCGAACTTCCGCGAAGGCCTGACGGCCCTGGAGTACTTCCTGAGCACGCACGGCTCCCGCAAGGGCCTGGCCGATACGGCGCTGCGCACGGCCGATGCCGGTTATCTCACCCGACGTCTGGTGGATGTCGCTCAGGACGTGATCATTACCGAGGAGGATTGTGGCACCACGGCCGGCATCTGGCTGGATGCCGAGGGCGCGCGCAAGGCCAGTCTGACCTTCGAAGAGCGGATCATCGGTCGCGTGGTGCTCAACGATGTCATCGACCCCGAAACCGGGGCCGTTCTGGTGCCGGCGGGGACGCTGTTGCAGGAAGACGACGTGACCGAGATCAAACGGGCGCACATCACCCGCGTTTTTGTGCGCTCGCCGCTGACCTGTGAGGCCCGCTTCGGCATTTGTCGGCAGTGCTACGGACGCGACCTGGCCCGTGGCGGTCTGGTGGCCCTGGGCGAGGCCGTCGGCATCATCGCCGCGCAATCCATCGGTGAGCCCGGCACGCAGCTCACCTTGCGCACCTTCCACACCGGTGGTGTGGCCAGTGGGGGTGACATCACCCAGGGTCTGCCGCGCGTGGAAGAGCTGTTTGAGGCACGCGTACCCAAGGGCGAGGCCCTGATCAGCGAGATCGACGGTGTGTTCGATGTCACCTGGGAGGGCGAACAGCGCATCGTCAGTGTTACCAACACCCGGCTGGTGCGCCATGAGGTGAGGATCCCGGCCGGATACGAATTGCTCATCACCGACGGCGATCGGGTTCAGGCCGATACGGTCGTCGCACGCGGGCACGCAGAGGGCGAGGAGCTGTTGGCGGGCATGGACGGTCAGGCCTTTATCGAGGGCGATACCGTTATCATCCGTCGCGAAGACACCGAAGTCTGGAAACAGACCATTCCGCCTTCGGCCCGGTTGCGCGTCAACAAGGGCGACTATGTGACGGCCGGCGAGCAACTGACCGAGGGCGCCAAGAACCCGCGTGAGGTCCTGCGCATCCAGGGCCGCGAGGCCTGCCAGATGTACCTGCTCGATGAGGTGCAAAAAGTCTATCGGTCGCAGGGTGTGAGCATTCACGACAAACACATCGAGATTATCCTGCGGCAAATGCTGCGTCGTGTGACCGTCATCGAGCCCGGCGATACCGATTTTCTCCCCGGCGAATTGGTCGATCATGCCGTTGTGCGTGAGGAAAACGCCCGCGTGGCGGCTGCCGGTGGTCAACCGGCCACCTATGAGCATACCCTGCTCGGCGTAACCAAGGCCTCCTTGAACACGGATAGCTTCCTGGCCGCCGCCTCCTTCCAGGAGACGACCCGGGTGCTGACCGATGCCGCCGTGCGTGGCGCCGTGGATCACCTGCGCGGGCTTAAGGAAAACGTCATTATCGGTAAGCTCATCCCCGTCGGCACCGGCTTTCGCGCCCGCATGGAGGCCGCCCGCCGGCGGGCAGCCGTCCAGGAGAAAGCCGCCCAGGAAGCGCAAGCTCCCATCGAAACGCTGGATAGCATCCTGGAAACCGAATTCAGCAGCGAGACCGTGGCCGAAATGGGGCTGCCGCCCGGCCTAGGCCTGCCCGAACCCGATCTGGACGCCCTGCTGGGGGAAGATAGCGATCTTTCCCTGGAAGGGGATGATGTGCTCGAATAGACAACCCCGACCGTCAACCCGGTGAGGATGGCCGCCGGGTCGCCGTCCGGCCCGGCGGCCTCCGCCGTCTGTCTTACGAAAGGACCTTGTCGATTTGACCATTTTCGCCCGTCTGTGCTAGGATGCCTGGTTGCAAGTCGGGCAGAAAAGCCCGACTTGCAGTTTGCTTTGGCCTTTTTGGTTTTCGTTGTTTTCAGGAGAGCGACATTGCCCACCATCAATCAGCTTGTCCGCAAGGGCCGCCAGCCGGTGGTCCGTAAAGAAAAGGCCCCTGCCTTGCGTTATACCTACAATGCTCTGACTGGCAAGACCCGAAAACTGCGCAAAGGCAATCCCTTCCGCCGCGGCGTGTGCACGGTCGTGCGCACCACCACACCCAAAAAGCCTAACTCGGCTTTGCGCAAGATTGCCCGTGTTCGTCTGACGAACAACATCGAAGTCACGGCTTACATCCCCGGCATCGGTCACAATCTCCAGGAGCACTCGGTGGTGCTGGTGCGTGGGGGTCGTGTCAAAGATCTGCCCGGTGTGCGCTATCACATCGTGCGCGGCGCCCTCGACAGCGCCGGCGTGGCCAATCGCAAGCGCGGGCGCAGCAAATACGGCGCCAAGAAGGTCCAGCAGGTGGCCGCCAAGGGCGCAGCGAAAGCCGCACCGAAGGGCAAGAAATAAGCCCGGTCGACGGCGATCGTTCGATAAAAGGCCTTGAGGCTGCTCCCACTTTGGTCGAATTCCCAATTCTGAATTGCGTTTGACCCTTTGGCAAGGAGATCGCGATGCCTCGTCGCTATCGTCCACCTCGTCGTGAGGTGGCCCCCGACCCCAAGTACAACAGCGAAGAAGTGGCGCGCTTTATCAATCGCATGATGTGGAACGGCAAGAAGAGCGTCGCCCAGCGCCTCTTCTACGAAGCCCTCGACATCATCGCCGAGCGCACCAAGCGCAATCCCCTCGACGTGTTTGCCGAGGCCGTGCGCAACGCTACCCCTCAGATCGAGGTCAGACCGCGCCGCGTGGGGGGTGCTACCTACCAAATTCCGATGGAGATCCGTCCCGAGCGTCGCCAGACCCTGGCCCATCGTTGGCTGATCCAAAACGCGCGCAAGCGCAGCGGCAAATCCATGAGCGAGAAACTGGCTGCCGAGCTGCTTGATGCGGCCAATAACCAGGGTGCGACCATCCGCAAACGGGATGAGACGCACAAGATGGCAGAAGCCAATCGCGCCTTCGCTCACTATCGCTTTTAGACGCTCCGCACGCTTCTTCTCGGCTTGAAGCCGATCCCAAGGCGGCTGAAACTGTTACGGGGGTAGCAGCTTTCAGCCGCTTTTCTCGCCCGATGCCGGTTTGGCGTTAGGCCAGGTCTGAAGGGATCGACCACCGCCATCTGTCCTCGCTCGTTCTGCTTTCCGCCCCTACCCCCTTCGCTTTGCATCCTTTCTCCGCTTATGAGCGTCAATCGTAACCTCGCTCGCATCCGCAACATCGGCATCATTGCCCACATCGATGCCGGCAAAACGACCACGACCGAGCGCGTGCTCTATTACACGGGCCAGACGTATCGACTCGGCAACGTGGACGAGGGCACGACCGTGACCGACTACATGGAGCAAGAACGCGAGCGCGGGATCACCATCCAATCGGCTGCCATTACCTGCGAGTGGAAGGGGCATCAGATCAATTTGATCGATACGCCCGGCCATATTGACTTCACGGCCGAAGTGCAGCGCAGCTTGCGCGTGTTAGACGGCGGTGTGGTCGTCTTCGATGCCGTGGCCGGGGTCGAACCGCAGTCGGAGACGGTATGGCGACAGGCCGACCGCTACGGCGTGCCGCGCATCTGCTTTGTCAACAAGATGGACCGGGTCGGGGCCGATTTCGACCGCACCGTGCAGATGATCCGCGACCGCTTAGGCGCCCATCCCGTGCCCATTCAGATGCCCATCGGCGTCGAGGCCACGTTCCGGGGCGCCGTAGACCTAATCGCCATGCGCGGGCTGATCTACACCGATGAATTGGGCGCCCGACCGGAAGAAATCCCCATTCCGCCCGACCTGCTCGCCGAGGCCCAGGTCCGCCACGAACGCCTGGTCGAGGCCATCGTCGAGACGGACGAAGAGCTCACCCTCAAATACCTGGAGGGCGAAACCATCAGCAGTGAGGAGCTGTGGCAGGCCCTTCGCCGCGCCACCCTGCGGGGCCAATTGGTGCCGGTTTTGTGCGGGTCGGCCCTGCGCAACAAGGGAGTCCAACCGCTGCTGGATGCCATCGTCTATTGTCTACCTTCACCCCTCGACCGGCCACCCATCACCGGTGTGTTCCCTCCTACCGGCGAGACCATCACCCGTCGCGCCGATTTCGACGAGCCGGTGACGGCCCTTGTCTTCAAAATCCTGACCGACCCCTACGTAGGACGGCTGGCCTATGTGCGGGTCTATGCTGGTGTCTTGCGCAGCGGCGACCAGTTGCTCAATGTCAGTCGCAATCGTAAAGAGCGCATCGGGCGCTTGATGCGCATTTTTGCCGATAAGCGCGAGGAAGTAAAAGAAGTCGGTGCCGGTGATATCGCCGCCATTATCGGTTTGCGACAATCGTTCACCGGTGAGACGCTTTCCGACCCGGAGCATCCCATTCTGCTGGAATCCATCACGTTTCCCGAACCGGTCATCAGTGTTGCCATCGAACCGCGCACCAAGGCCGATCAGGATAAACTGGCCGAGGCGCTCAGCCGCCTGGCGGATGAGGATCCCACCTTCCGGGTGCGGGTGGACGAGAATACCGGGCAGACGCTCATCTCCGGCATGGGCGAGCTGCACCTGGAGGTGCTGACCGACCGCATGATCCGCGAGTTTCGCGTCAGTGCCAATGTGGGCAAGCCCCAGGTGGCCTATCGCGAGACCATCACCCAACCGGTGGAGGCCGAAGGGCGTTTTGTGCGCCAGACCGGCGGTCGCGGGCAATACGGCCACGTAAAGGTGCGCTTCGAGCCGTTGGCGCCGGGTTCGGGCATCCAGTTCGAGGATGCCATCGTCGGCGGCACCGTGCCTAAGGAATACATTCCCGCCGTTGAGGCCGGTATCCGTGAGGCTCTCGAAGGCGGCGTGGTCGGTGGCTATCCCATTGTGGATCTCAAGGCCGTTTTATACGACGGCTCCTACCATGAGGTGGACTCCTCGGAAATGGCCTTTCGCATTGCCGGTTCTCTGGCCGTGCGCGAAGGGATTCCCAAGGCCAGGCCCATCCTCCTGGAGCCGATCATGCAAGTCGAGGTCGTGGTCCCTGAAGAGTATCTAGGCGATGTCATCGGCGATCTCAACGGCCGCCGCGGCCAAATCGAGGGTCTCGAAGTCCATTCCAAGGGCATGCAGGCCATTCGCGCCAAGGTGCCTCTGGGCGAGATGTTCGGTTATGCGACCCGATTGCGTTCGCTCACCCAGGGCCGCGGTACCTTCAGTATGGAGTTTTCCCATTACGCGCCGGTACCCGAGGTCATCTCCAAAACCATCCTGGAGGGCGCCAGGCGTTGACCCGCGGACGGGCCCTGATAGACTGTGAGCACGCCTTCAGGTCTTGCCATGGACCAGCTTGTCCGGGAAGCGGTCGGGCTTCTGCCTTGTGTTTTTGTACCGGTTGCAATTTGGCAAAATAGCCGTTGCCTGTTATACTATCGCAGTTTGCGCACAGACATCGTCTGGCACAACCGGACTCTGATGAACCGGCAGCATGACCTGCTGGGTTCCTCTCAGCTCAAGCGAGTCGCCGCCCGTCAACGGTTAGAGCTCGCTGTTGTCCTTGGGAACTCATCTGCGCCTGGCAGCGGTCAGTGCCAGCCCTTCAGGGCCGGACAAGTGCACCCTTAACGAATGAAGAACGCGGAGCCGGATGGCCGGATGCCCGATCGAAATCGCCATCACCTCCGGGTTCTTCTTGTTGCCTAAAACCACCGTAACCTGTTTTTCGGCTTTTCAGTACTTACCAGGAGTTATCCTCTCATGTCCAAGCCCGTTTTCGAGCGCAAAAAGCCCCACGTGAACGTGGGCACCATCGGCCACATCGACCATGGCAAGACCACGCTGACGGCGGCCATCACCAAAGTGCTGGCCATGAAAGGCCTGGCGCAATACCGGCCGTTCGATTCGATCGATAATGCCCCGGAAGAGCGCGCCCGCG
>JBBINH010000013.1:0-70793 GCA_037443945.1 Caldilineales bacterium | reverse complement strand
CGATCTTCGAGCGCGAATCCGTTGACCTGATCATTCTGGACCTGATGATGCCCCACCTGGACGGCCTGGAAATGACCCGCCGCTTGCGGGAGGTCTCAACCGTGCCGATCATCATCCTGAGCGCCCTCGGCGAGGAAAGCGACAAGGTGCGCGCCTTCGATCTGGGTGCTGATGATTACCTGACCAAGCCCTTCGGCGTTGGGGAACTCTTGGGACGGGTGAAAGCCGTGCTGCGCCGATCGCAATGGTCGCATGTGCCGAGCAGCGGCGAACGGCTGGTGCGCGGCGCGATCTGCGTGGACCTGGAGCGTCACATTGCTACCGTAGACGGGCGCGAAATCGCGCTCACGCCCACCGAATACAGCTTGCTGGTCTTCCTCATGCGCCATGCCGGAAAAGTCCTGCCCCATCAGCTCATTCTGCAACAGGTCTGGGGGTCGCAATACGGCAACGAAGCGGAATACCTGCGCGTCTATATCGGGCGACTGCGCCGCAAGATCGAGCCCGATCCGACACACCCCCGCTACCTCCATACCGAACACGGGATCGGTTACCGTTTTGAAGAGCGCTAAGAGACGTTTATAGATTTTTTACAATCCGGGATGGCTTTTTATGCGCCGTTTTTTCCGGGCGGGATATGCTCCGATAATAGACATGTTGCTACCCCACAACATTCTATCTTTTAGGAGGAGATATATGAAACGTCTCTTGCTTTCCTTCTTGATCGTGCTTGGCCTGATGGCCGCTTGCAGTCCTCAGTCCACCCCCATACCCACGTCCACACCGCTACCGCCCACTCAGCCCCCTGCCACGCAACCGCCGACCACGCAACCACCAGCCACGCCGGCTCCCACCCAACCTCCTACGCCGACCACGCCCCCCGAAAAGGCGGCGACCATCGGCTTCACCGCTTCCCTGACCGGCAAGCTGAACGTTGAATCCACCCGCCAGAACAACGGTCTGAAGCTCTGGATGGACCAGGTCAATGCCGCCGGTGGGATCAAACTGGCCGATGGCACGGTGGTCAAGTTCCAGGCGAAGTTCTACGATGACGAATCGAACGCCGATCGCGTCCAGGAGCTATATACCAAACTGATCACCGAGGACAAGGCCGATTTCTTGATCAGCCCCTATTCTTCCGGTCTGGCCGATGCAGCCGCGGTGATCGCCCAGCAATATGAGAAGATCATGATCACCACCGGCGCCGCGGCAGAGGGTACCTATCGCAAAGGCTACACCCTGGTCTACCAGACCTACACCCCGGCCGGGCGCTACTTGACCGGTGCGGTTGATCTGCTGGCCTCCCTCGACCCGAACGTCAAGAAGCTCGCCATCGTCCACGAAAACGATAAGTTCTCGACCTCGGTCGCCGATGCGGTCAAGGCCTATGCCGAAGGCAAGGGCTATGAGATCGTGCTCTTCGAGGGGTACGATAGCGGCACCACCGACTTCGCTCCGATCGTCACCAAGATCGAAGGGGCACAACCCGAGGTTGTGCTCGGCGGTGGTCACTTTGCCGATGGGCAACAATTTGCCAAAGCACTCTATGAGAAGAATCTGGCGGTGAAGATGATCGCCCTGCTGGTGGCTCCGCCGGAGCCCAAGTTCGCCGAGATCGGTGACGCCGCTTTGGGTGTGATCGGCCCAAGCCAATGGGAGCCTCTGGCTGCCTTCAAACCCGATTACGGGCCCACCGGCGAAGAGTTCGTCAAAGCCTATCAGGCCGCCTTTGGCGAGGAGCCCTCGTACCACGCAGCGGGTGGTTATGCGGCCGGCCTGATCCTGCAAAAGGCCATCGAAACAGCCGGGTCGCTGGATACAGCCGCCATCCAGCAAGCGTTGGATAACATGGATATGACCATCTTCTTCGGTCGCATCAAGTTTGATACCAGCGCCGAACAACACGGCTTGCAGATCGGCCACGAGATGGTCTACATCCAGTGGCAAAAAGATGCCTCCGGCAATCTCGTGAAGCAAGTCGTTTGGCCGGCGGCAGGTGCAACCGCACAGGCACTCTATCCGATCCGCTAAACACGGCGGCAGAAAAGACCCTGCAGGGGGCCCTCCTGCAGGGTCTTGTTATTCGACGTTCGTATCAACGCACCTTGCATTGAAATCCTTTGACCGGCGGAGATAGCATGAGCCTGAACACCTTATTCTCCTCCATTATTGACGGTCTACTGATCGGTCTCGTTTACGGGATCGCCGCCATGGGGCTAACGCTGATCTGGGGCGTGATGCATGTGATCAACTTAACGCACGGCCCGGTGATCGCCTTAGGCATGTTCGGCGTATACCTGCTTTTCACCGGGTTAGGCCTGAACCCCTATCTGGCACTGATCTTGGTGGCGATCCTGGGGCTTCTACTCGGCATTCTGATCTACTTCATCGCCATCCACCGGGTGATCGATGCCCCTCATCTTTCAACACTCCTGGCAACGTTCTCGATCAACATGATTATCATCGGCATCGGGACGGCGGTTTTCACCACCAGTCCACGGGATACCGGTTTCTCGCTGGGACGCATTGAGATTGGCGCGATCACCCTCCAAGGCACCCGATTGGTTGCTGCTTTGATAACGCTGCTGGTGACCGCAGCACTCTATTTCTTTCTTTACCGCACCCGTCCGGGCAAATACGTGCGCGCCGTGGCGAATAACCGCGCCGCGGCCGAATTAATGGGCATTCCCTCGGCGCGCGTGCTGGCTCTGAGCTTCGGCCTCGGCACCATGCTGGCAGCGATCGCCGGCGGCCTGATCGCCACCTTCTTTTCCTTCACCATCCTTTCGGGTGGCACGTATGAGCTCAAGAGCTTCATCATCGGCGTTTTGGGAGGTCTGGGCAATCCGCTTGGCGCCCTGCTCGGCGGGTTGATTCTGGGGCTGATGGAGGGCGTGTTCCCGTTGGCCATTCCCAACACCTGGGTGCCGGTGATCGAATTCCTCTTCTTCGTTTTCATCCTGCTCGTCCGCCCCAGCGGCTTGCTCGGAGGGAAATCATGAAAAAGTGGGCCCACCCCGGTCTCTGGTTGACGCTTGGGATTTTGCTCCTGATCAGCATACCGCCTATCATCACCCGCGATGCGGCGCTGCGTGAACGCACCTTCACCATCTTGCTGGCGATCGTCATGGCCTCCAGCCTGAACATCATCCTGGGGTACACGGGATACGTTTCGTTCGGTCACGTGGTCTTCTACGGTCTGGGCGGTTACATGGGAGTGTATGCGATCGACAAATGGGGTTGGCCCCTGCCGCTTGGCGTGCTTCTCGGTGGCTTGACCTCGGCGCTGCTGGCGCTTTTACTAGGGCGCGCCATCTTGCGGTTGCGCGGCGCTTATTTTGCCCTGGTCACCATTGGCATCAACGAGGCCATGCGCACGTTTGTCTCCAACTTCAAACCGTTTGGCGCTTCCACCGGTATTGAGCTTCACTTTTCGGTCTATAAACCCTATGGTGGAGCCGCAGAGGCGCTTTGGCTCACCTATTACTTTGTTGTGGTCATCAGCCTGGTCGGTATCCTGCTCAGTTACTGGGTACGGCAGAGCAAACTGGGCCTGGGCCTGATGGCCATCCGCGAGGACGAAGACGCCGCCGAAGTGATGGGGGTGGTTACGCCACAATACAAGACAATCGCCTATGTTCTCTCGACGCTGCTGCCGGGGATGTTGGGCGTGCTCTTTTTCTTCAAAAACGGCACCGTGGAGCCTAAAGATGCCTTCCGGCTCCATCTCTCGATTGAGGCGATTGTCATGGTTATGCTCGGTGGGCAAGGCACGGTGCTCGGTCCTCTGCTGGGCGCCTGGGGATACCAGCGATTACGTGGCCTGTTGCTCACCACGGATTGGAAAGTCGCCGGCCTCGCCATCAAGGACTTTCAGTTGGTGATCGCCGGCCTCCTGCTCCTGCTGATCGTGCTTTTTGTGCCCGCCGGCCTGGTGGGATGGCTGCAGCAGAAATTCTCCAAGCTGCGGAGGGTGTTGATATGAGCGTGTTACTCTCAGTTCAAGGCGTGACCAAACGTTTCGGTGGTTTGCAAGCGCTCACCCATGTCACATTCGACCTGCCGCAAGGCCAAATCCTTGGCCTAATCGGCCCTAACGGCGCGGGCAAAACCACTCTATTCAACGTGCTCAACGGCGTCTACGCTCCTGAAGAGGGACGGGTGATCTTCCGCGGCAAAGATATCACCGGGCTCAAGCCCTACGAGGTGGCGCGGCGCGGCCTGGCACGTTCACACCAAGTGGTCCGTCCGCTGAATCAGCTCACGGTGCGCGAAAATGTGATGGTCGGCGCCTGCTTCGGGCGCGAAAATCATTCCCTCTCCGATGCCGCCGCGATCGCCGATGAAATTCTGGAATTGGTCGGGCTAAAGGAACGCGCCGATCAGCTGGCCGGAAGCTTGAACATCGCCCAAAAGAAACGGCTGGAAATGGCACGGGCATTGGCGGCGCGACCCTATCTGCTCCTGCTGGATGAAGTGCTGGCCGGTCTGAACCCCTCCGAGATCGAGGCCATGTTGACGACGATCCGCACCATCCGTGAGCAGGGGATCACCATCATCATGATCGAGCATCTCATGCATGCCATCATGAAGGTATCCGAGCGCATCATTGTCCTGGATTACGGCGAACAAATTGCCGAAGGGACGCCCCAGGAGATCTCCAACAACCCTCGCGTCATCGAGGCCTACCTCGGCGATCCCAAACTGGCGCAGCGCTTGCTGGAGGAGGTCGCATGAACATTCTGGAAATTCAAGAGCTGAGTTCTGGATACGGCGAAGTCCAGATTTTATGGGGATGCTCTTTGCAGGTCGAAGAGGGGAAGCTCACCGCCCTAATCGGCAGTAACGGCGTAGGGAAAACCACCCTCCTGCGCACGATCATGGGATTAATTCGCCCCTGGAGTGGTTCCATCCGCTTTGAAGGGCGCGGAATTGGGCATTTGCCACCGTATGTCAAAGCCGAGATGGGATTGGTGTTGGTGCCAGAAGGCCGGCAGCTTTTCAGCGAAATGAGCGTTTATGAAAACCTGGAAATGGGCGCCAGTAGCTCGCGCGCCCGCGCCCGTTTCAACCAGAATCTCGAACGCGTCTATGAGCTCTTCCCACGGCTCAAAGAACGCGCCACGCAGAAGGCCGGCACCCTGAGCGGAGGTGAACAGCAAATGCTGGCCGTAGCCCGTGGCATCATGGCCGAACCACGCTTATTAATGATTGATGAGCTCTCGCTAGGCCTAGCACCTATTCTCACCCTCCAGCTCTTTGAGACAATAAAGCAACTGCGCTCCATGGGGTTGACCATCCTGCTTGTCGAGCAAAACAGCCAGATGGCATTGGCGATCAGCGACTACGCCTACGTAGTAGCCGGTGGTAAAGTCGAACTGCACGGCACCCCGCGCCAGCTGATCCGCGATCCTCATGTGCGCTCCGCCTACCTAGGGCTGTAAAGTAAGGGTGCATCAAAAGGCTCACCCACACCGCCAAAATCCCACCAACACAAGCGAGAACCGAGTCCGGAGCGGTTGGCATCGCCACTTCCGGGTGGGGTACAATAGGTTGGGTCATGGACTCTCTTGGCGATGGTTCTCCTCGCTAAACGCCTGTGCCCATGGCCTTTTTTACCACGCCTTGCCTTTCACGCGATCACAGACCACCGCCTCACCTGGATACAGCCGCCCGAGCGCTTCCGGGTGCTCCCTTTTATCGGGTCTTCATGTCTCTCTCGCTCTATTCGACCTATCGTCAGCGCCAACTCGAGGCCCTGCTTGAGATCAGCCGCGCCCTGACTTCTCGTCTCGATCTGCCCTCGTTGTTGCGCACCATTCTGCACTATGCGGCGGAGATGGTCGGCGCCGAGGTGGGCTATATCGCCCTGACGCGACCGGGCGGTGGACTCCGGCTGGCCACAGGATACGCTTTACCGTCACGGGTGTTCAATGCCCTGGCCCCGTATCTGGCGCAGAAATCAGCCGATCCGGATTTCTGGAGCGAAGCCGAACTGCGTCGACAACTGGCCATCGTGCGCGAAGCCTTGGGTGTACCGCTGGAACAGGCGATTGCGCTGCCGTTGGTCCTCGAAGATGAGCAAAGCGTGGGTGGGATCTTTCTTTTTCGCTCCGGTTCGGTGGCTTTCAGCCCCGGTGACCGTGCCCTCTTACGCGATTTTGCCGATCAGGCGGCCATTGCCGTGCGCAACGCCCGTCAGGTCGAACAGCTACGCGTGGAAAAAGCCCGCGTGGAGACCATTATCGAGAACAGTCCCAACGGCGTTCTCATCCTCGACCCGGAGATGCGGATCCTCGTCAGCAATCGGGCGCTTTCCAATCTGGTGGGATTGACGCCCGAACAGATGCGTGGGCGTCCTTGTGCCGAGGTGTTGCAACTGCAAAATGCGACCGGCGACCATCTGTGTCTGAGCGGGCGGCCGTTGCCGCCGCCGACGGGCGTGTGGTACGGCGAGGGCGATATCGTGCGTCCGGGTCGGCGTCGGGTCACGGTGGGCATCACCTACTCGCCGCTGTTCGACCGCAACGGCAATCTGCTCAACATCATCGCCACCCTGACCGATATCACCCGCTATCGCGAGGCCGAAGAGCTGAAATCCACCTTTATTTCGGTCATTTCGCACGAATTGAAAACCCCTGTCAGTCTGATCAAGGGCTATGCCAGCACCCTGGCCCGTGAAGACGCACCGCTTAGCCCGGAGATGGTGCGCGAGTACAGTCGCATTATCGAAGAGGAAAGCAATCGCCTGAACGAGCTGATCAACAACCTACTCGATGCCTCGCGCATTCAGGCCGGTGCGCTGCAGCTCGACCTTGAGGAGGTGAACCTGGCGCTCTTGGCCAAGACGGCCGTTGAGCGCTTTCGCACCCAAGCCCCATCCCACCGTTTCGAGCTCGATTTCCCGGCCGATCTGCCCCTGGTCCGTGGGGATGAGAAGCGCATCCGACAAGTCCTCGATAACTTGCTCAGCAACGCCATCAAGTATTCACCGGGCAGCGGTCTGATCCGGGTCGGTGCCTGGCAAGACGACCATCGTGTGATCGGCTATGTGGCCGATACCGGGATCGGCATTCCCCCCGAGGAGCAGCGCAACGTGTTCGAACGTTTTTACCGGGTCGAGTCGGGACTCCGCCGCAGCACTCAAGGCGTGGGGTTGGGTCTTTATCTGGTCAAAGCCCTGATCGAGGCCCACGGCGGCGAGGTATGGCTGCAAAGCGAACCGGGCAAGGGCACGACCTTCTTCTTCAGCCTCCCCGTGGCCGGATAGGTTGCGCGGCCGGGTGGTTGTTCAAATGGGGGGCAGAAAGCGGCGCATGACCTCCAGGTTTTCCAACGCCCTGCCGGCGCCGATGGCCACACAGGCGATGGGATTTTCGGCGACGAAACAGGGTACACCGGTCTCGCGGACAAGCAATTGGTCCATGTGGCGCAATTGAGCCCCGCCCCCGGTCAGCACAATGCCCCGGTCGATGATGTCGGCGGCCAGCTCCGGGGGTGTTTTTTCCAACGTCTGGCGCACGGCACCGACAATGGCCTGGATGGGTTCGCCGATGGCCTCGGTGACTTCATCGGAGCTAACAACGATGGTCTTGGGTAGCCCGGCGACCTGATCGCGGCCGCGCACCTCGAGGGTGAGCGGGTCTTGCAAAGGTAGGGCCGAACCGATCTGGATTTTGATGTCTTCGGCCGTCTGTTCGCCGATAATCAGGTTGTACTTTTTGCGGATGTAGTTGATGATGGCCTGGTCGATGCGCAGCCCGCCCACACGCACACTGCTCCAGACCACGATATCGTACATGGAGATGACGGCGGCTTCGCTGGTGCCGCCGCCGATGTCCACGACCATATTGCCGGTAGGTGTGTGGATGGGCAGGCCGGCACCCAGGGCCGCGGCCAGCGGTTCGGGGATGAGATAAGCCTCTTTGGCACCGGCCTGAACGGCGGCGTCGTACACGGCCCGGCGTTCGACGCTGGTAACGCCTTTGGGGGCGCTCATCATGATCTGAGGTCGCAGGATCGGGTTGCGGCCGACCACGCGACGGATGAGGTGGCGCAGCATGCTCTCCGTGACGGCGTAATCGGCAATGACGCCATCGCGTACAGGCCGGGCGACTTCGATGCTCTCGGGTACACGGCCGATCATCTCGGCCGCCTCCTTGCCTACGGCCACGATCCGGTTATCCCGTACCGAAATGGCCACTACGCTGGGCTCCTGGAGGACAACGCCTTTGCCGCGCACATACATGAGCACGTTGACGGTGCCGAGATCAATGCCGATTTGTTTCTCGAACATGGAAGAAAGGCCTGGTTCGCAAAAGTGGAAAAACGTCGGGATTATACAGGGAATCCCGACAAAACCCAAGGGCGCACAAGATTCCGAGGTGGCAAGCAAAAACCGGGCGGCTGACGACGCCCGGTTTGCCTGCCATCGGCCACGGGCTCAGGATTCACCCTCGCCGCCGGCCAACGGAGGCTACGAAGATGCCGGCCGGGTGCCGCCGCGTCGACGACGGGCGATTTGCAAACGCACGGTCGAACGGCGCAGGGCGGCCTCCATGGCCAGCCGCATCTCCGGTGAGCGGTCGCGCTCGGCGCTGGTCAGATATTCCTCGGCGCGGCGTTTGGCGGCTTCGGCCCGGGCGATATCGATCGCTTCGGCCGCCTCGCCCGATCGCGCCACCAGGATGACCTTATCCGGTCGGACTTCGACAAAACCACCACCCACGGCAAAGTACTGCTCGCCTGCCGCCGTGCGTATCATCACCTCGCCGGGCACGACCACGGCCATCAAGGGGGCATGGCGAGGCAAAACACCGATCACGCCATCGGCGCCGGGAAGGACGACGGTCTCCACATCGCCTTCGTAGACGATATGGTCCTGGGCCACAAACTCAAAACGGATGGTAGACATGGCACGATTTCCACCCCACAGGGGCCGTTTTCAGGATTCGCCGCGCATGCGGGCGGCGTTTTCGATCGCCTCTTCGATGGTGCCGACCATGTAAAAGGCGGCTTCGGGCAGATCGTCGTGTTTGCCTTCCAGAATTTCCTTGAACCCGCGCACGGTATCCTCGATTTTGACATAGCGACCCTCGCGGCCGGTGAACGGTGCGGCCACGAACATGGGCTGGGTGAGGAAACGCTGGATCTTGCGCGCCCGCGCCACGGTCAGCTTGTCCTCTTCGCTCAATTCCTCCACACCGAGGATGGCGATGATGTCCTGCAGGTCCTTGTAACGCTGTAGGGTCTGTTGCACGCCCCGGGCCACGCGGTAATGCTCTTCGCCGACGATGTTCGGGTCGAGAATACGGCTGGTCGAAGCCAGCGGATCGATGGCCGGATAGAGACCCTGCTCGGCGAGGGAGCGCTCGAGGGAGATGGTGGCATCCAGGTGGGCAAACGTGGTGGCCGGCGCCGGATCGGTGTAGTCGTCGGCGGGCACGTAAATCGCCTGCATCGAGGTGATGGATCCCCGCTTGGTCGAGGTGATGCGCTCCTGCAACTCGCCCATGTCGGTGCCCAGGTTCGGTTGATAACCCACGGCACTGGGCAGACGACCGAGCAGGGCCGAGACCTCGGAACCGGCTTGGACAAAGCGGAAGATGTTGTCGATGAAGAGAAGCACATCGCGGCCCTCGTCACGGAAATACTCGGCCATGGTCACGGCCGTCAGTCCCACGCGCAGACGGGCGCCCGGCGGTTCGTTCATCTGGCCGAAGACCATGACCGTGCTGGGCAACACGCCCGAGGCCTTCATCTCGTGCCACAGGTCGTTGCCCTCGCGGCTGCGCTCGCCCACACCGGCAAAGACCGAGTAGCCGCTGTGCACTTCGGCGACATTGCGGATCAGCTCCTGGATGATCACCGTTTTGCCGACGCCGGCGCCGCCGAACACGCCTGTCTTGCCGCCCTTGGTAAAGGGGGCAATCAGGTCGATGACTTTGATACCGGTTTCGAACATCTCGGCCTTGGTGGATTGCTCCTCGAAAGCAGGAGCCGGTCGATGGATGGGATAGTAAGTATCGGCCTGCACCGGACCCAGGTTATCGATGGGATTGCCGGCGACGTCGAAAAGTCGCCCCAACGTAGCCGGCCCTACCGGTACCGTGATCGGCCCGCCGGTGGCAACGGCTTCCATGCCCCGGCGTAAGCCGTCGGTGGTGGACATGGCGATAGTCCGCACCTGCTCGCTCCCCAGCAGCTGCTGAACCTCACAGACGAGAATGCTGCCATCCTCGCGTCGGATCTCGATGGCGTCGAAAATGTCGGGCAGCACGCCGTCGGGAAAGGCAATATCCACCACCGGACCGACAATTCGTATAATACGCCCGGTAATACGTTGTTTTTGTCCGTTTCTGCTATTCATACTGATCCGTAGCCTCAAGCTTTATAAGGTAGCAAGTTGAGCAATAATAGCTAAAAACTAGCGAGTACGTACGGCATTGGCCGCACCGACAATGTCAAGCAACGCCATGGTGATGGCTTGCTGGCGGGCTTTGTTATAGCTCAGGGTCAGGTCGTCGATCAACTCCAAAGCGGCCTCGGTGGCATTGCGCATGGCAACCATGCGGGCCGAATGCTCGCTGGCAATGGCCTCGTAGAGCGCCTGCAGAATCTGGATCTCGGTGAAGCTTTCGAGGACCTGATTGAGGACGGTGGGGGCATCCGGCTCGAAGATGTAATCCGCCGCCATTTTGACCTCGGTCTCTTCGGGCACGATGGGCAAGAGCTGGCGGATTTCCGGCTGCTGGCGCATGGTGCTGTAGAACCGGGTGAAGCCCAGATAGACGGCATCAACGCGGCCGCTGACAAAGTCCTCGATGACCAGATGGGCAATGGGCCCCACCGCAAGGGAGCGACTATCGTCTTGCTGCTTCGCCAGGACTTTGCTGGTAGGCCGGTCGCCCAGGCCGACAAAATCGGCCCGTAGCGGTGGCCCATAGCGCCGCATCCAATCGCGCCCTTTTTTCCCGACGGCGACGATTTCGACTTCCTTGCCCTCGTCCTGCCAGACCCGAATGGCCCGGGCGGCCTCACGGATCATGTTGCTGTTGAGACCACCGGCCAGGCCGCGATCGGCCGTGATCAGCACCAGACTGACACGTTTGATCTCGCGCTGTTGCAAGAGAGGCTGTTCACTGACCTGGGTGGTCCGCAACCGCGCCAGGAAGGCCAACACCTCGCGGGCCTTATCGGCGTAGGGGCGCGTGGCACGCACCTGAGCCTGGGCGCGGCGCATTTTCGAAGCCGAGACGGCTTCCATCGCCTTGGTCACCTGGGCGATGTTGCGGACGCTGCGGATATGACGCTTGATCTCACGGGGTGTAGCCAAAGTCGTGACCTCGTGGCAAAGACGCAGCCCGGCCACACCAACGCCGGGCCGGGGATCAGACGAACTGTTTGTTGAACTCGTCCAACGCCAGCTTCAGGCTTTCCTCGGTTTCGGGCGAAAGCACCTTCTCGCGCTCGATGGTGTTGCCGATCTCGGGATAGCGGGTGGCCATAAACTGGTAGAACTGCTGTTCCCATTCCGGGATGCGGGCAATGGGAATGTGGTCAATGTACCCGCGCGTGCCGGCGTAGATCACCATGACCTGATTGGCCGGACTGACCGGCGCGTATTGGGGCTGCTTGAGCAACTGGGTCAGGCGCTGGAAGCGGTCGAGCTGACGTTGGGTAGCCTTATCCAGATCGGAGCCGAACTGGGCAAAGGCGGCCAGCTCGCGGCCCTGGGCCAATTCCAGCTTCATGCGACCGGCGACCTGCTTCATGGCCTTGGTCTGAGCCGCCGACCCCACACGCGAGACCGAGACACCGACGTTGAGGGCCGGTCGAATACCGGCGTAGAACAGGTCGGCCTCCAGGTAAATCTGGCCGTCGGTGATCGAGATAACGTTGGTCGGAATGTAGGCCGAGACATCACCGGCCTGGGTCTCGATGATGGGCAGGGCCGTCAGCGAACCGCCGCCGTATTCGGGCGCCAGTTTGGCCGCCCGTTCGAGGAGACGGCTATGGAGGTAGAACACATCACCCGGATAAGCCTCACGACCGGGCGGCCGCCGCAGCAACAGCGAAACCTGGCGATAGGCCCAGGCATGCTTGCTGAGGTCGTCATACACGATCAGCGCATCGCGTCCCTGCTCCATGAACTCCTCGCCCATGGCGCAACCGGCATAGGGCGCCAGATACTGCAACGCCGCCGGTTCCGAAGCCGTGGCCGCCACGACGATGGTATGCTCCATGGCGCCGTATTTCTCCAGGGTGGCCACCACCTGGGCCACGCTGGCCCGTTTCTGGCCGATGGCCACGTAGATGCAGATGAGGTCCTTGCCCTTCTGGTTGATGATGGTGTCGATGGCCAGGGCCGTCTTGCCCGTCTGGCGGTCGCCGATGATCAGCTCGCGTTGGCCGCGGCCGATGGGGATCATGGCATCAATGGCCTTGATACCCGTCTGAACGGGGGTGTCCACGGCCTTGCGCGTGACCACATTCGGCGCAATCCGTTCAACCGGACGGAATTTATCCGTCTCGATAGGCCCTTTCCCGTCGATAGGCTGGCCCACGGCGTTGACCACACGGCCGATCAAGGCATCGCCGACGGGGACCGAAGCGATACGACCGGTGCTGCGCACCAGATCGCCTTCGTGAATGCCTCTGTAGTCGCCCATGATAATGGCGCCGACGGTGTCTTCATCCAGGTTCAGGGCGATGCCCAGGGTGCCATCGGCAAATTCGACCAGCTCGCTGGCCATGGCCTGCTGGAGACCGCGGATGCGGGCAATGCCGTCGCCGACTTCGACGACCGTGCCTACATCCACCATGCGGGTTGGAGCCTCGAAGCGTTGGATCTGTTCTTTGAGTTGTCGGGTAATATCATCAAGAGCAATGGCCATAGCATTTCCTCCCGCCCCCAAGGGGGCGACGGTCAGGATGCACGCACTCCCAGCGACTGCCGCAGGGCCTCGATACGGCCGCGCACGCTGTCGTCAATGAGCTTATCACCCACGCGGATGACGACGCCGCCCAGGATTTCCGGGTCGACCCAAAACCGGAATTCCAGATTCGGCCCGAAGCGCGCGACCAGACGGGCGCGCAGTCTTTCTTGCTCGTCGGGTGTCAGAGGAACGGCGCTGGTGATGTCGGCCACCTGAGGGCCGAGGACCTCGTCGGATACCACGCGACTCAGGCTGCGGTGGATATCGTCCAGCAAGTCCAGGTCGTTGTTGGTGACCAGGACACCGAGAAAGTTGCGCAGTTCGGCCGGGGCCGAGCTCGGCACCAGGGGTTCGATTAAGGCCAGCCGTTCCGCCGTATCGAGCGTGGGGTCTTCTAACCGGGCCCGGAGGTGCCCATTCTCACGCAAGACGGCCAGGACCTTGCCCAAATGCTCCAGCCAGGGTTCCAAGACCGCCGCAAGCAGGCCACGCGTATAGGTTGCAGGGGTCCTTTCCATAATCAATTCAGGCTCAACTCGGCGAGAAAGTCCTCGATCAGGCGGCGCTGGAGCGATTCGTCCAGACTGCGGCGCACCACACGCTCGGTGGCCAGCACCGTCAGTTCGGCGATCTGCCGGTGCGCTTCGGCCAAAATGCGTTGGCGCTCGGCCTCGGCTTCGGCGATGGCCTTGGCTTTGATCACTTCGGCCTCGCGCTGGGCCTGGGCGATGATTTCGGCCTTGACCCGTTCGGCTTCGGCCGAGGCGGCGGCAATGCGCGCCTGGGCTTCTTTGCGCTCTGCTTCGATCTGGGCCATCAGGCGGGCGCGTTCGGCCTCGGCTTCCTTGCGGGCAATGTCGGCTGCGGCCAGCCCCTCGGCGATGCGTTGTTTACGTTCATCCAGCATCCGCAACAAGGGCGGGAACAAAAAGCGCCGCAACAGCAGGAAGAAGACGATAAAGTTGATGATCTGGGCAAGCAGGAAAGGTCCATTGATACCCAATTGCGCCATTCCGGCACCTCCTTGGGAGCAGCGAAGGGATGTGCGGTGTCTAGCTCAGACCGGGCGCGCCCACGAAGATGAGCAGAAGCGCGACAACCAGGGCATAAATGGCAATGGCCTCGGCAAAGACGATGCCCAGAATCATATTCGTGCGGATTTCCCCGGCCGCTTCCGGGTTACGTCCGATGGCCTGAAGCGCACCCAGGACCAACAGACCGACACCGATGCCGGGACCAATAGCACCAAGGCCGATGGCGAGACCAGGAGCAAGTATTTCGCTCATGTTTGTATATCCTCCAAATCGCGTGAGTCAAACGGAAAAGCGTGTGAAGATAAAGCCAATGCCGATATCAATGGTGATGCTCATCGCCGGCATGGCTGTGGGTGGCTTGTTCGAGGAAGATGAAGGTCAGAATGGCAAAGACAAAGGCTTGCATGAAGCCGACGAACAACTCGAGCCCATAGAAAGGCAAAGGCACCAAAAAAGCGATCAAGAAGGGCATGACGAAAAGCAAGACCTGGCCGGCGAAGATATTGCCGAAGAGACGGAAGGAGAAGCTGACGATCTTGGCGAACTCCGAAATCAGCTCCAGCAGGCCGACAAAAATATCGATGGGTTTGATGCCGGTAATGACCGGATTGAAAAAGCGACGCCAGTACTTGAGCCCCAGAAAACGCATGCCCGTCACCTGGGCCAGGACCACCGAAATCAGCGCCAAGCCCAAAGGCAGATTGAGATCGGTAGCCGCTGCCCGCAGGAAAGGCAACAACACATAACCGCCCGAGGCTTCTTCTTCATGCGGATGGTATTCATGCCCTTCTTCTTTGGCTTTTTCGGCTTCTGCCCGGGCCTTTTCCTTCTGTTCTTCGGTCAACCGGACCGGTTTGGCCACCAACGAAGGCAAGCCCAGAAAAGTACCTTTCTCATAACCGTTGCTCACCGTGCCGTTCGAATGGACATAGGCGACCTCCAGGGGCTCAAGATAGCCGATGCTATCAAAACCGGGGACCAATTCCCACCAATTGGCTATCAACAAGAACAAGAGGATGCTCAGGAAGAGCGGCAACCAACGGCGGGCTTTCTCCTTCCCGGCGATATCGGTCAACATGCTGTCGAAGGTCTCGATCACCCATTCCACCAGATTTTGCATGCCTTCCGGGACTTCTTTGACCTTGCGCACGGCCAGATAGGTCAGGACCAGGATGGTCAGATCGGCCAGTAGGGTGGCGATCAGGGTGTTCGTAATGGGAAAGCCGAAGATGCTAAGACCGGGGATTTTCTCGGCCGGTAGCAGGATCGTCGGTAGGGGCACACGCACGAAAAACGAGGCCAACAGAGCAATCAGCAGCACCAGCGCAATGACAAGCGGCCTGTTATTGACGATGGATCGACGAGAGGACTTTTCGTCCACTAGGACATCTCCTTATCGTCAGAGGGATCGGGTGGGGCAAGAAGACGATAACGCAGGAAAATGGTCGTAACAACAAGGCCGGTAGCCAGGATCATGCCGGCCGCCATGCCGAGCAGCATCCCCCAGGGCGCCCAGCCTGTCCGTCGGTCCAGCCACAGGCCTGACCCCAAGGTCACGGCCAAGATGATGGGAATGCCGACGGTCAAAAACACCGCCAAACGCCACCGGGAAGGACGACGATGGGGAAGACGAAAGGATGGCAAACAACCTCTCCGCATCCTGCCGAAAACCCTGCATGCGCTTGCCTTTGGCGCAAGGCAACGTAGCGTGGAACGGGATCCGGCAGACAAGGTCAGATTGCGTGCGGGAGTATAGCCGATGTTCCGAGATCGTGCAAAAGTGAACAACCCCTGCAAAGGCTTCGCCCTAAAGCAGAAAGTGCAGACGCCAACCGGCCGGGTCCACGACCGTCAGGCGGTCCCATTGCCGCATCGTCGGATAGCCGGCCGCCTGCAGGCGTTTGCTCAGGGCTTCGCCATCGGGCACGGCCAGGACAAGCTCGGTGGCGTGAAGGGCGCCGGGGGTTTTACAACGCCAGTTGTTGCCGCGCAAGACCAGCGGCGCATTGGCCATCACCAGATGGATATGGCCGAAGAACGATAGGCCCACAGGCAAGCCGATCAGATCCCGATAGAAGGCGACACTGGCCGTAATGTTCGGGGTGTAGAGGCTAATCTCATCCAGGGCTCCCAAGCGCAGGGGACCGGGAGGGGTGGCGTCCACCCGTCGGCGCATGCGCAAAAGCCGCCGTTCGCCGATATCCCAGCTTGTGGGATCGGTCGGTTGGGCCAGTTGGATGGGGGTCCCATCGGGATCGAGAAAGACCAGCAGCTTCAGGCCGGGCAAAATTTCTTCGAAAACGATAGGCACCTTGCGCGCCAGGAGATAACCGCGCGCCTGACCGAAATCGTCCACCCGAAACGACGGCAAAAGTCCATGGGGCCCGCGTGTGCCGCAGGGCTGGGCGCCCGGGAACAGACGCCAGGCTATCGGCGCTCCTTCCGGTTCATAAGCCGACCGGACATCAAAAGTGGCCGAGAGCGGTCCCTCGGCTATCAGCCCGAAATGCTCACGCCAAAACGCCTCGCTGACCAGCACCGAACGCACATACGTCTCCAGGACGACGATGCGGGGCAGGTTTTCGTCGCTTCCAGGGCTTGCCAGATCGGGCAGCGGTCCGGGTTCAGGCATCGTCGGCAGCCATAAGACCAAGCTCATCTTCGGTGAGAAAACGATCGTTCTCCCTCAGCTCTTCCGTAAACTCAACCCGTTCCTCCGGATTCTCCGGCAACGGCTCTTCCGGTGGCGGTTCCTCCGGCTTGATCTGTTCGTACCAGGGACGGTCGGGCAGGACATAAGTGCCCGGTTCACGGCCGACCGCTTCATCCAGAGCCATCAACAGCCGCTCGAACTGATGAACAGGATCCACCTCCAGCAAGATGGACAACACCCGGTCTTCCTGCAAGACCAGGGACACATGGGTGCGAAAATGACGGCCGCCCACGCGCTTGATGGGGATGCCCACCCGGGCGGCAAACGTGCGCTGGTGGTCGCTGAGGACGTGAAAATCGGCGCCGATATACTCCAGCCAGTTCGCCAGCCGCGGCAAACCCAGACCGCTGATGACATAAAGCGTCACCTCTCGCTCTCGCAACATGGCCAGGCGCCGCGGCAGATCGACCCCGCGCGGGGGGATGGGGAACGGATTGACCGCAGCCGGGTTATAGACGCACACGGCCAGGGCGCCCTCCTCGACCAGATCGGCCGGGGTCAGGGCAATGCCGGCGAGCGAAGGCAACGCCACACGCGGCAAGAAGCCACCTACCGTCAGGTTCAGCCCGGCCACGCGCGGGGGTGTCCGGATCGGGGCAACCTTTAGCGTCCCTGCCATTGCGGTTTCCGCTTTTCGATAAACGCAGCCATACCTTCTTTTTGATCGGCCGAGGCGAAAAGCATCTGGAAGAGCCGACGTTCGTAAGCCAGCCCTTCGCTCAGGCTCAACTCCATGGCCTTGCGCACGGCTTCTTTGGCCAGGCACACGGCCAGCGGCGCCTGGGCGGCGATGCGGGCCGCCAGCTTCAGCGCCTCATCGAGATAGGTCTCGACCGGATAGACATGATTGACCAGCCCCACGGCCAGCGCTTCCTGGGCCGTTAGGCGACGGTCGGTCAGCACCATCTCCATGGCCAGATACTTGCCTACGGTGCGCGTCAGGCGTTGGGTGCCGCCAAAACCGGGAATGATACCCAGGTTGATTTCCGGTTGTCCGAAAACGGCGCTCTCGCTGGCCACAATGAGATCGCAGGCCATGGCCAATTCACAGCCGCCGCCCAGACAAAAGCCGCTCACCGCGGCCACGATGGGTTTTTGCAGATGGTTGATGGTTTCCCAGCGGGCGATGAGGTCGTTGTTGAGCATATCCACCGTCGAGGCCTGGGCCATGGCTTTGATGTCGGCACCGGCGGCAAAGGCCCGTTCGTTGCCGGTCAGGACCAGGCACCCCACATTAGGATCGGCATCGAAAGCCAGGAGGGCATCGCCCAACTCGCTCATCAGCTCCGGGCTGAGGGCATTAAGGGCCTTGGGCCGGTTGAGGCGGATCAAACCGACCCGTTGATCGGTGATTTCGGTAAGCAGGTATGCGTATGCCACAGGTTGACCTCGTCCAAGAGCGCGCAAAAGGCAAAGGAACGGCAGACTTCATTATGCCATATTCTTGCCGCCATCCACATGCCAGGCCACCCCCGTGACATAGCTTGCCGCCTCCGAAGCCAGCCACAGGCACAGGGCCGCCACCTCTTCGGCCTCGCCCAACCGACCCAATGGGATTTCGGCCAGCCAGCGCCGCATTTGCGCTTCATCCTCGCGCAGATGGGCGGTCATGGGCGTGATAATGACACCCGGGCAGATGGCATTGACGCGAATGCCATACGCGGCCAACTCGCGGGCGGCTTCCTTGGTGAAACCCACCTGTCCGGCCTTGCTGGCGGCATAGGCCGCGCGCAGAGGAAGGGGCTGGGACTTGCCGGCAATAGAGGCGATGTTGAGAATGACCCCGTGTTTTTGCTCCCGCATCCGTCGCGCCGCCTGTTGGGTGCAAAGAAAGGTGCCGGTGAGGTTGACGGCCAGCGTGCGCTCCCAGGCATCCAGGGGATGGTCCAAAAGCGAGTGAACCGGCTCGATGCCGGCATTGTTGACCAGCACATCCAGCCGGGGCCAGGTGGCGTCGAGACGGGCAAACATAGCCGCTACGGCAGTCGCGTCGGCCACATCGGCAGGCAGGGCGATGGCTTCGGCGCCCAGCTCCCGGCAGGCCGCTGCCGTTTCCGCCGCCGTAGCCGCGTCCAGGTCATTGACACCGACACAAGCGCCACACCGGGCGAAGGCCAGGGCAATAGCCCGACCGATGCCGCGGCCGGCGCCGGTCACGCACACCACACGTTCGCTAAAGTCGTAAACGGGCGATACGGATGCCGAGCTCATCGGACCTCAACGTGAGAATCGGGCTAATCCGACCGACCTTGCCTGCGCCCATGTTCATGGAGCCATTCGACGGCAACGGCGGCCAGTAAAGCCGTCCCCAGCGGCAGAGCCGCTTCGTCAAGGTCGAAAGTCGGGGTATGCAGAGCGCGCTGCTGCGGGTCGGCCGGGTCATGACAACCCAGACGCACAAAAGTCCCGCGTGTCTTTTGCTGATACCAGGCAAAATCCTCACCGCCGGTGCTCTTGGGGATCTCAACCACCTGTTCGGCGCCCACCACCTGCCGCGCCACCCGCGAGACAAAGCCCGTCAGCAGACCATCGTTGTTCACCGGCGGTGAACCGCGCAGATATCGCAGCCGATAATCTCCGCCCAAGGCCCGCACCAGACTCGCCACCTGGGCCAGTTCGGCTTCAAGCTGGTCGCGCACGGCCGCCTCGAAGGTGCGTACCGTGCCGGTCAAAACCACCCGATCGCAGATGATGTTCTCTTTGCTGCCACCCTGAATGGTGCCGAACGTGACGACGGCCTCCTTGCTGGCCGGGATCCGCCGCGAGATCAGGGTTTGGGCAGCGGTGACCACCTGCGCCGCCAGGACAATCGCATCCACGCCCTGATACGGGTGGGCGCCGTGGGCGGCCTTGCCCAGGATGGTGAGCTCAAAACGGTCGGCCGCCGCCATAAGAGGGCCGGGGCGAACGCCTATGTGGCCTGTGGGCAGGGTGGGATCCACATGCAGCCCCACGATGGCATCCACATCGTCGAGAACCCCTGCGGCGATCATACGCCAGGCACCGCTGCCCCCTTCGTCGGGGATGACCTCTTCCGCCGGCTGGAAGATAAACTTGACCCGGCCCGGCAGTTCCGCTTCGTAGGCTTTGAGGATGCGCGCGGCACCCAGGAGCATGGCCGTATGGGCATCATGCCCACAGGCGTGCATCAGACCGGGGCGTTCGGAACGATAGGGAACCTCGTTCTCCTCATGGATGGGCAGGGCATCCATATCGGCGCGCAGGGCAATGGTGGCGCCGGTTGCGGGTCCAACCCACCCGACCACGCCCGTCTCGGCGATGGCCGTGACGCAGGATATCCCCCATTCCTGCAGGCAGGCGGCCACCAAAGCGGCCGTCCGCCGTTCGCTAAAGGCCGGTTCCGGCCATCGATGGAGGGTGCGACGCCACTCGCCGAGACGAGGGGCCAGATCGTGGGCCGCCGTGAGCAACGATTCCAATTCCATGGCACCATCCCTCTCAATCCGAGAGCAAAGCGGCGCTGGCCTCGATCACCGGCAGGTTTTCATCGGCAAAGCGCGGTTGGAACCGTCGCACGGCTTCGGAGAGGGCCGCGATGGGGAAGAGATCCAGATAGCGCAAGGCCGCTGCCGTTACGATGAGAGAGCGGTTCGTGCGGGTGATACGGACCTGACCAGCCTGGGGGTGGAGGATAAGCTTGCGCGCCTGGGTCGGCACCGCCGCAAATTCCGGTGTGGTGATGAGCACATCTGCCGGCGTCATCGCCGCCAGATGATGCCGGACCTTGGCCAGGCCGTCTTCCGAGAGCAGGATAAGGGCATCGGGTTTGTGGATACCGGTGTAACGGATTTCTTCGGGGCTGAAAATCAACTCGCTCACGCTGTGGCCGGACTTGACGGTGGTCGGGTAATCGTCGGCCTGCGTGACCCACAAGCCCGCCAGTACACCGGCATAGCCGGTCGCCTGAGCCGCTGACCGCACCTTGGCCCCGGCCGAACCGGCGATGATGAGATGGAACTTGCGGTCGAGCCGGGCCGGAAACAGCGGCTCGATAGGCCGTAGGGGCAGGGTGGGTTGGCCGAATACTGCAGCGCCCTGAGCCCGCAGACGGCGAGCGTATTCGTGTTCGGCGCGCTTCTGGATCAGCCCCGTTTCCATGCCGATGGTGGCGAGGGTCTCCATCAGCTCCTTCCGGCCGAAGTCGTTGTTGACGACGAAATAGGCCGTACACAACTCCCAGATGTCCAACAAGGCAAAACCCTCGTACAGGATGGCTTCGGCAATGCGGTCGGGCAGGTCTTTGTCGAAGGAGGTGCCCCGATAGACATAGCCGGCGCCGTTGACGGCCACCGTGGCGCAAATGTCCAGGGGATTCTCCAGGTTCCCTGCCCGCGTACTGGCCGTGATCATCCCCATCGGCGTGGTCACAGAATGTTCGCCACCCGTCATCCCGAAGTTGAAGTTGTTGAACACCAGCACGGTAATGCCGATGTTGCGGCGCGCCGCATTGAGGATGTGGGTGCCGCCGATGCCCAGGCCGCCATCCCCCATCATGACGATGACCTTGAGATCGGGGTTGGCCAGTTTAATGCCGGTGGCATAGGCCACACTGCGACCGTGGAGACCATGAAAGGCGTTGGTCGTGAAGTACTGATCGCTGAGGCCCACACAACCGATGTCGGTGACAAGCACCACCTGACGCGGGTCAAGTTGAAGGCGGGTCAGAGCGGCATCGAGATGGTTGAGGATCAGGGTATGACCGCAACCCGGGCAGAAAGGGTCGGGACGTTCATTTTTATAGGTGGTTATCGGTTTAAGCACCGGTTCCAGAGCGATAGCCATAACAGCCTCATGTCTGTCAAAAATCGCCAATGGCATCCAAAAATTGTGCGGGGGTTATCAAATTGCCATCCACTCGCTGGATAGAGACGATTTCCGGTGGATCCAGACGCCGAAGTGCGGCATGACGATAGAGGATCCGCTCCACCTCGCGCGCATATTGGCCATGATTGAGTTCGCCGATGACGACCCGCCGTTGCCCCTCCGTCGCCTCCAGCAGCAAGTGCTCCGGCACGGGCCAGAGGGTATGCAGGGTCAAATCGCTGACGGGCAGGCCGGCCCGCCGCGCCCGGTCTCCGGCCTCGCGCATGGCCCGCGCCGTCGTGCCGTAGCCGATGAAGAGCACCCCCTTGGCGTCGGCGCGATGGAGCAGGCCGAACTCGAACTGATGACGGTGGTTCTCGATTTTGGCCCGCAAATGTTCGTTGAGCCGTCCGACTTTGAGCGGGTCTTTGGTCAAGAAACCGTGCTCATCGTGGCTGGAGCCGGTAAAACGCGTGATATGAGGGCCACCAAAGGGGCTTGTCGGCGGTACGGCGTCGATGGGGTCGAAGTCATAGGGCAGATAAGTCTCCTCCGGCCGCAGGCGCGGGTCCGGACGCCCGGTAACGGCATTGATACGGCCGTCGGAGCCGCCGTTACCGGGTGGCAGGGACGGGACCAACGGCCGCCGTCCGACCGCTACATCTACGTATTCGGCAATGTCCACGGTGGACATGGACATAATGAGTTCCTTATCGGGTAGGAGAAAGACCGGGGTGCGGAAGCGTTCGGCCAGGTCGAACGCCCTTTGGACCAGGGTGTAGCATTCGGGCACCGAGGAGGGCGCCAAAGCGATGATGGGATAGCCCCCGCTGGTCCCCCACCGCACGAACTGGACATCGCCCTGGGCGATGGTGGTTGCTCCGCCCGTGGCCGGTCCCATACGCATGACATCCACGATAACCAACGGCACTTCGCCCATAATGGCCAGGCCCAGGTTTTCGGAATAGAGGGAAATACCGGGCCCGGAGGTTGCCGTCATGGCACGGGCACCGGTCATGGCGGCCCCGATGCACATGCTGATGGCGGCAATTTCATCTTCGGCCTGGATGCCGATCCCGCCGACCTTGGGCAACTCGCGCACCATGTGAAGGAGGATCGGCGTGGCCGGGCTGATGGGATAGCCGGCAAAGAAGGTACAACCGGCGCGTAAAGCGCCACGGGCAAGGGCCGTGGCGCCATCAATGTACTCACGTGGCATAGAACACAACCTGCTCCGCTGCAGAAGAGAATCCGATGTAATTTGTGGGAAGAAGGTGGCGTCGTTCGCTCAACGGCCCCGAAGGGCCTGCCTACGTGTCAGGCAGGTCATCCGGGACGGGCTCGCCGTAACCGCGCGGGCGGCTCATGACGACGATGGTCAAAAAGAGCGAGCTTAATCATACCCCAAATGCCGTTTTCTGGCTAGAATGAGGGCAGTCGGTCCCTTCTCCCTTCCGAGGTTGCCTATGAGCGTCAATCACACCCTCAATATGGACCTTTCGCCCGCCGAACAGGAGATGATTGACCTGTTGAAAGAGGCCCTGGGTCTTGATAGCGATGAAGCCGTGCTGAGATTGCTCATGCGCCAGGCCATCCAGCGCATCGCCATCACTTGCCCCACCTGTGGCCATTACGCCCAGCTCAGCGAAGAAGACCGCGCTTATTGTCGCTCCTGCCTCTCCGTCATCACCCTGAGCGAAGGCATCTGGGAGGCCGGGCAAGCGCCGGTGGTGCCGTCGGCTTCGTCGGGCTAGAGCACCAGCTCGGCCATAAGCCGGAGGGTCTCCAGGTCCGTGGTCATCAGGTTGAGCGTGGTTACCGGGCTTTGACGCCACAGCTCCAACCGTTCGGCAATGCGGGCTTTGGGACCCACCAAGGCGATGTCGTCGATAAGGGCATCGGGGACGGCGGCCATGGCCGCTGCCTTATCGCCAGCCAGGTAGGCTTCTTGAATCCGGACCGCCGCTTCCTCATAACCCAGACGGCAGACCAGATCGAAGTAGAAGTTCTTGCTGTGCGCGCCCATGCCGCCGACGTACAGGGCCACAAAAGGCCGCACCTGATCGTAACAGGCTGCCAGGTCATCCCCGACGATGACCGGCACCGTGGCGGCAATGTCGAACTGGGCCAGGTTTTTGCCGTTGCCGGCCCGGGCAAAGCCTGCTTCGAGATGAGGCAGGAAGAGAGGGGTGTGGCGGGGCGAAAAGAAGACCGGCAGCCAGCCATCGGCGATTTCGGCGGCCAGTTCGACGTTTTTCGGCCCGATGGCCGCCAGGTAGATGGGCAAATCGGGACGACCGTGGAGGATGCTCCGCAACGGCTTGCCCAGTCCGGTCGCGTCGGGGCCCTGGTAAGGAATCCGGTAATACTCGCCGGCGTAGACAAGGGGAGCCTGGCGGCGGAAAATGGCGCGCACGATGCTGATGTATTCGCGTGTGCGCACCAGGGGTTTGCCGTAAGGCACGCCGTGCCAACCTTCGACCACCTGAGGGCCCGACATCCCCAAACCCAGGAGCATTCGGCCCCCTGAGAGTTGGTCCAGGGTCATGGCCGTCATGGCCGTATTGGCGGGGGTGCGTGCCGGCATCTGCATGATGGCCGTGCCCAGGCGGATGGTCGAAGTCAGGGCACCGATCCAGGCCAGGGGCGTTACGGCATCGGCGCCGTAGGATTCGGCCGTCCATACGGCCGTATAGCCCAGGCGTTCGGCCTCACGGATGAGGGCCATCGGCAGTTGGATGCGGGCGCCGGCATAGCCGAGGTTGAGGGCAAGGCGAAGCGATGCGGTCATAGTCGGTGAGGCGGAACGACGCGGAGAGGAAAGCGAGCGCAACAGATGATTCCCCTTCCCTTCGCCCGCCGCCCAAGGCGAGTGGGAGAAGGAAAAAGGTAGGGGAAAGGCCGAGGGCCATGAACGACTCCGGCGCAGCAGCCTTTTAGCGTCGACGGTAGGTGCCCATCAGCTCGCCCTGGTCCAGGACATGGCCTTCCATGGCCTTCAGGACTTCCTCACGGATGGCGCCGGCTTGCAGACGCAGCGCTATGTCGAGGGCATACAGGCGGAAAAAGTAGCGATGGGTCCCTTGGGGCGGACAGGGACCGCCATAACCCAGGCGTCCCCAACTGTTCTTGCCATCCAGGCCCACGCCGGCCGTGGCCCCTGGGCGCAGTTCGGGCAGACCGGTCACCGTGGGCGGAATGTTGAAGAGCACCCAGTGGGTCCAGGTCCCGCGCGGGGCGTCCGGATCGTCCATGATGAGGACCAACGTCTTCGTTCCGGGCGGGAGATGACGCCAGTTCAGGGCCGGGGAGACGTCTTCACCATCACAGGTGTAGCGGCGGGGGATGGCTTGTCCGTGGGCAAAAGCCGGGCTGGTCAGTTCGATGGTCATCGGAACCTCCTCCGTCATGGTGACGGCGGGTGGGGAAGCAGGAGTGGTGCAACTCGCTCCCAGAAGAAGGATCAGGCCGCAAAGCCAAGACAGCCTTGGGGACATCGGATTCTCTCCGGCTCAGGGTCGGGCCAGGATGTGGTCCACGGCCCGCACCAGATCGGCCAGATTCTGCACGTGCTCCACCTGATCGAGATAGGGCAGGTATTGGAGCATGTCGCTGTCGCCGGTACCCCACATGGGTTCGGGTTCGGGCGTCAGCCAGAGCACCCGACGGGCGCGACGTTGGAGCATCTGCATGAGGTCAAGACGGGGGTTGTTGTAATTGTTACGGGCATCCCCTACGAAGATGAGGGTAGTCCGGCTATCCACGGCGCTGAGATGCTCGCGGGTAAACGTCTCCAGGCTGCGGCCTAAATTGGTGTTGTAGTAGCCGGGTTGCAATCGTTCCAACACCCGACGCACGGCCACATCGGGGCGATGTTCGGCGAAATCGGCCGAGATATCGTGCATATCGGCGATGAAGGCAAAGCTCCGGGCCTGGGCCACTTGATCTTGCAATTCGTAGATAAGCCGGAGCATGAACTCGACCACCGGCCGCATCGAGGTCGAGACATCGCAAATAAGGCAAAGCCGTGGCTTGAGATGACGCTTTTTCCAGCGTATCGTAATGGGCACGGTGCCATGACGCAGGTTCGCGCGCAGCGTGCCTTTGGCATCCAGATAGCCCTTTTTGCCGCGTTTGCGACGCAAGGCCGCCCGCGAGCGCAGATGGGCGGCCAGACGCCGGACCTGTTCGCGCAGGGCCTCGGCTTCGGCCTCGGAGAGGCTGCGGAAAGGCCGTTCCATCAGATCGTCCATGCTCGGCCGGGGGCGCTGTTCCTCGATTTGCTGCCGGGCAATTTGGGCGCCCACGTAGTTGGCGATCTGCTCGCGCCAGGCCTCCAGGTTTTCGTAAATCCCCTGGGCCAGGAGCTGGGCCTCGATGGGATCCATACCCTGGCGGGCCAGCTCGGCCAAGAGGGCTTCGATCTCCGCAATGAGCTCTTCCAGACCGAGCTCTTGCAGCATGCGCCGGGTGAACCAGCGTTGTTGGAAGGGGTGGCTGGCATGTTCCAACCCTGCCCGTTCGCCGGCTTCGCGCAGTTCGTCCGGCCGTAGCCGGTCCCCGCGCAGCAGGCGTTCGAGCATCTCGCTCAGACGGTCGCGCAGGTTTTCCAGGGCGCGACGCAGCATCTCCTGTTCGGCAGCCCCCATCTCCTGAGTCAGGTCAAGGGTGGGTGGTTCGGCTCCTCCGAAATAGAGCGGGAAAAGGCGCTCGAAAATGGGGATGTCGGCCGGGTCTTTGACCAGGGTTGCGGCCAGCAGTTGCCGGAATCGCTCCCGGTCTTGCACACCCAGTAGCCTGATGGCCTGCCAGGCATCGGCGCTCTCGGCCAGAGAGATGCGAACGCCACCGGCCCGCAAGGCCGTGATAAACTCGATGATGCGCTGTTCCATGGGCTTGTACGGCAGAACGGAAAAGGAAAAGACAGCCTACCAGACGGGGCGCGACCACGGTTCTCGGCGGCGATGGGGGCGTCTGTTCAGTTCATCCGCTCGCGCAGCAGATAGAGCAGGGCAGCGGCGTAGGCCTCGGCGGCGTCGAAGGCGTCAAACGTCATGACCCGGCCTTGCCGATGGATTTCACAGCGGTAGCCGAGCGGGATCGTGTGAAGAACCAGCCTGGCCTCGGGTTGGCCGAGGAGCTGCGCTTCGATCAGCTCACGGAGCTGGTCTTCGCGGGGCAACCATAGGGCCTCGCCTACCCAGACGTGATCCAAAGCCCATTCGGCTACGCCGTGAAAGGTCAGGGCCAGCCGTTCGCGGATCGGTTCGGCCATGACCGTCATATTGGTGATGACGAAAACCTGATCCTCGAAGCCGGGTAGCGGAATGGCAAAAAAGTCCAACTCGGCGGGCTGCCAGGTCAGGCCGGCCTGGCGTAAAGCCTTAGCCGTATTCACAGAGAGCATAGGGGCAAGAGGCGTCGGAAAAATCCGCTCAGTTCCTGCGCGTGGGGGGCAGGGGCGGCAGGTCGGAGCTGCCACGACGTTGCAGTTGCCGGCGGGCACGGGCAATATCACTCTCGTGTTTGAGCAGCACCGTGATGGTGGTCTCCAGGGTTTCGTCGTCCAGGGCTTCGGCATTGAGCATGACCAGTGCCCGCGCCCAATCCAAGGTTTCGGAGATGGAGGGGTGCTTCTTCAGGTCAAGACGGCGCAGTTGCTGCACCAGATCGACGGCCTGACGCGCCAGTTCGGGCGCCAGATCGGGCACCTTGAGCCGGACAATGCGTAGTTCGGCCTCCGGAGTCGGATAATCGAGAAACAGGTAAAGGCAACGACGCTTGAGCGCCTCGGACAGCTCGCGCGTGTTGTTGGAGGTGAGGACGACCATGGGCTGGTGCCGGGCGCGGATGGTACCCAATTCGGGTACGGAAACCTGAAAGTCGCTGAGAACCTCAAGCAGAAAGGCCTCGAACTCGGCATCGGCCCGGTCGATCTCGTCGATCAAGAGCACCACCGGTTCCGGGGACGTGAGCGCAGCCAACAGGGGCCGAGGCAGGAGAAAACGTTCGGAAAAGAAGACCTCTTCCTCGGCGGCAATACGGTCGGCTGCCTCGCGCAGGCTGTTGGTCCCCGCCATGATCTCCCCCAGTTTGTCGCGCAGGAGCTGGGTATAGAGCATTTGCTTGGCATATTCCCACTCGTACAGGGCCTTCGTTTCGTCCAGGCCTTCGTAGCATTGCAGGCGGATCAAGCGGCGACCCGAAGCGGCAGCCCACACTTTGGCCAGCTCGGTTTTGCCCACCCCGGCCGGTCCTTCGGCCAGCACGGGTTTCCCCAGGTGCTCGGCGAGATAGAGCACGGTGCAGATCGCTTCGGAGGGGATGTAGTTTTGGTCGGTAAGGGCCTGGCCCACAGCCTGAGGAGAACTAAACATGGCGCACGAGGTGAATTGGCCGAAAGGGCGGTGTCGCCGGTAAAAACAACACCTGCCTAAGGATAACCGATGCCGTCAGGATAGTAAAGACGGCCGCGTCTGTCGGTAAGCCAATGTGCTAACAAGGCGCTGTGGGATGTGGGGACACGGTTCCGGGTGTGGTGTGAGGACCGCGGCGATTTCCTCAGGGGTAACATGACCTGGATCAGCGTAACGAGCCTCGAAACAGGCCTAGAATGGGACTATAGCCATCATTCGTTTTCTGCGGAGAGCTCATCATGTCACGCCCCCTGATCACCGTTGACGGCAACGAGGCGGCCGCTTACGTTGCCTATAAGACGAACGAAGTCATCGCCATCTACCCGATCACGCCTTCTTCGCCGATGGGCGAATGGGCCGACCAGTGGGCAGCCGAAGGGCAGCCGAACCTGTGGGGCACGGTACCTCTGGTGCAGGAAATGCAATCCGAAGGCGGCGCTGCCGGTGCCGTTCACGGCGCGCTGCAGACCGGCTCGTTGTGCACGACCTTCACCGCCAGCCAGGGGCTGCTGCTCATGATCCCCAACATGTACAAAATTGCCGGCGAACTGACGAGCACGGTCTTCCATATCGCCGCCCGCACCCTGGCTACGCATGCTCTGTCCATCTTCGGCGACCATAGCGATGTCATGGCGGCTCGCGCCACCGGCTGGGCCATGCTTTTCGCCAACTCGGTCCAGGAGGTGATGGATTTTGCCCTCATCGCCCAGGCGGCTACCTTGCGCAGCCGGGTGCCTTTTCTGCATGTCTTCGACGGTTTTCGCACCTCCCACGAGGTCATGAAAATCGAGCAGTTGACCGAAGACGACATGCGAGCCCTGATCGACGAGGAGCTGGTGCGCGCGCATCGGGCGCGGGCGCTTTCGCCCGATCGGCCCTTCATTCGTGGTACGGCCCAGAATCCCGATGTCTATTTCCAGGCCCGCGAGGCGGCCAATCCTTTCTATCGGGCGGTTCCCGACATCGTCCAGGCGACGATGGACCGGTTTGCCCGCCTGGTAGGACGATCGTATCATCTGTTCGACTACGAAGGGGCGCCGGACGCCGAGCGCGTCATCGTCATCATGGGGTCCGGAGCCGAAGCGGTGGCCGAGACGGTGGCTTATCTGAATGCCCATGGCGAAAAAGTGGGCGTGGTGAAGGTGCGGCTCTTCCGTCCCTTCTCGGCGTCTCATTTCCTGGCCAGCTTGCCTCCGACGGTCGAGGCCATCGCCGTGCTCGACCGCTGTAAGGAACCGGGGGCAGCCGGCGAACCGTTGTATCAGGATGTCCTGACTGCGCTCGGCGAAGCGCACTTTGCGCCGCAAGCCAGGACGGCGGCCGCGCCACGCGTCGTCATCGGTGGGCGGTACGGGCTTTCGTCCAAAGAATTCACCCCGGCCATGATCAAAGCCGTGTTCGACGAGTTGGCCAAACCGCAACCGAAAAACCACTTCACCGTCGGTATCGAGGATGATGTCTGTCACTCCAGCCTCGCTTATGACCCCGATTTCGACATCGAATCGCCCGATACGACGCGGGCCATTTTCTGGGGGTTGGGCGCCGATGGGACGGTCGGGGCCAACAAAAACTCGATCAAAATCATCGGGGAAGAGACGCCCAATTACGCCCAGGGCTATTTCGTGTACGATTCCAAAAAATCCGGGGCCCGCACGGTTTCCCATCTGCGTTTTGGCCCGCGTCCCATTCGTTCCACCTACCTGATTCGGAAGGCCAATTTCATTGCCATCCACCAATGGGGCTTTTGGGAGCGTTACGACATGCTGACGGCGGCGGAAGAGGGCGCCATCATCCTCCTGAATGCGCCTTATCCGCCCGACCAGGTATGGGATCAGCTCCCGCAGCCGGCCCAAGAGCAGATCCTGGCCAAGAAGTTGAAACTGTACACGATCGATGCCTACGAGGTGGCGCGGCAGACAGGGATGGGTGTACGCATCAACACCATCATGCAGACCTGTTTCTTCGCCGTCAGCGGTGTCTTACCCCGCGACGAAGCCATCGCCCAGATCAAACATGCCATCGAGAAAACCTACGGCAAACGAGGCCCGGCCGTGGTGCAAAAGAACTTCGAAGCGGTCGATGCCACCCTGGCCCGGCTTTACGAGGTGCCTATCCCGGATCGGATTACCAGCACCAAGTCTCTGTTGCCACCGGTGCCGCCGGAAGCGCCACCCTTTGTCCAGGAGGTCACGGCCAGGATGATCGCCGGCGAAGGCGACCTGCTGCCGGTCAGCGCCTTGCCTGCGGACGGCACCTTCCCCAGCGCGACCAGTCGCTGGGAAAAGCGGAATATCGCCCTGGAGGTGCCGGTCTGGGACCCGGATGTGTGTATCCAATGCGGCAAGTGTGTGCTGGTCTGTCCGCACGCCGTCATCCGCAGCAAAGTGGTGGCACCCGAAGCCCTGGCCGATGCACCGGCCGGCTTTTTGGTGGCCGATGCCCGCTGGAAGGAGCTGAGCCACATGAAGTACACCCTGCAGGTGGCGGTCGAAGACTGCACCGGCTGTCGCCTGTGCGTTGAGGTGTGTCCGGCCAAGAACAAGCAGATAGCAGGGCGCAAGGCCATCCATATGATGCCCCAGGCGCCCTTGCGCCAACAGGGGCGTATCCACTGGGATTACTTCCTGCGTTTGCCCGATGTCCCCCGCAGCAATGGCCTTGCCTTTCACAACGTCAAAAACATCCAGCTTTTGACGCCGCTGTTCGAGTTCTCCGGCGCCTGCGCCGGTTGTGGCGAGACGCCCTATGTCAAACTGGTCAGCCAGCTCTTCGGCGATCGGGCCATCATCGCCAATGCCACCGGTTGTTCGAGCATCTACGGTGGGAATCTGCCGACGACGCCCTGGTCGGTCAACGGCGAAGGTCGTGGTCCGGCCTGGAGCAATTCCCTTTTCGAGGATAACGCCGAGTTTGGCCTGGGCATGCGTCTGGCCCTGGATAAGCAGTGGGATTATGCGACGGCGCTGGTGCAAGCATTGCGCCATCTGATCGGCCCCGACCTGGCCGATGCCCTGCTTCAGGCCGATCAAAGCACCGAGGCCGGCATCCTGGCGCAACGCCGTCGGGTGGCTACGCTGAAGCGTATCCTCCATCAGAAACAAGCCGAGCCGGCGGCAGCGCCTCTGCGTTCGCCGATCGCCGATCTGCTCAGCCTGGCCGATGTCCTGGTCAAGCGCAGTGTGTGGATCATCGGCGGTGACGGCTGGGCCTATGACATCGGCTACGGCGGCCTCGACCATGTCCTGGCCTCCGGCCGCAACGTCAACGTGTTGGTACTCGATACCGAGGTCTATTCGAATACGGGCGGCCAGGCCTCCAAGGCCACGCCTTTGGGCGCCGTGGCCAAGTTTGCCGCCGGGGGTAAGGCCACGCCCAAGAAGGACCTGGGCAGGCTGATGATGGAGTACGGCTATATCTACGTCGCCCAGGTCGCCATGGGTGCTAACGACGCGCAAACCGTGCGCGCGTTTCTGGAAGCCGAATCCTACGAAGGGCCTGCGCTCATCATCGCCTATAGCCACTGCATCGCCCACGGCATTGACATGGCCCGCGGGATGGATCAGCAACGGTTGGCCGTCCAATCGGGGTATTGGCCGCTTTATCGCTACGATCCGCGGCTGAAGGCCGAGGGCAAGAACCCCTTCCAACTCGATTGCAAAGCGCCGAGTGTGTCCCTGCGCGACTACATCATGAACGAAGCGCGCTACCGCATGCTGTTCCAGAGCCATCCTGACGTGGCGGAGCGTCTTCTGGCCGAGGCCCAGAAACAGGTTCTCGAGCGCTGGCAGGCTTATGAACGGCTGGCGGCAGGCTGATTTCGCCCTTTCCCGCCCATCCTTTGCCTTGTGGAGGTCATCCGCATGCCCGATCTGAGCACCCATTACCTCGGCTTGCATCTGCGCAATCCCATCATCGCCTCGTCATCGCCTCTTTCGTATACCCTCGATGGGATTCGTCGCCTGGAGGATGCCGGCTGCGGCGCCGTTGTGCTTTGTTCGCTCTTTGAAGAGCAAATCAATCTGGAAAGCGAGCTGCTGGACCACTATCTGACCTACGGCACCGAAAGCTTCAGCGAGGCGCTCAGTTACTTTCCCGATTTGGGTCGCTATAACGTCGGTCCCGGCGAGTATCTGGAGCTGATCCGCCGGGCCAAAGCGGCCGTGGATATCCCCATTATCGGGAGTCTCAACGGGGTTTCCACCGGGGGCTGGATCGAGTACGCCCGCAACATCCAGGAGGCCGGCGCCGATGCCCTGGAGCTCAACATCTACTACATCCCTACCGACCCGGCCATGACCGGCGCCGCCGTCGAGGAGATGTACCTAAACGTGGTCCGCGATGTGCGCCGGACCGTCCACATTCCCATTGCCGTCAAGATCAGCCCCTACTTCAGCGCCACGGCCAATATGTGTTATCGGTTGGTGGCGGCCGGAGCCGATGGCCTGGTGCTCTTCAATCGCTTCTATCAGCCCGATTTTGACCTGGAGCGGTTGGAAGTGGTGCCACACCTGGTGCTGAGCACGCCTTTTGCCATGCGCTTGCCTTTGCGCTGGATCGCCATTCTCTACGGTCGCATCAAGACCGATTTTGCCCTGACCAGCGGCGTTCATACCTACACCGACGTCATCAAGGCGATTATGGCGGGGGCCAATGTGGTCATGATGGCCTCGGAGCTGTTGGCGCACGGCGTCAGGCGCGTGGGCGAGATCCTGGACGAGATGCGGCAATGGATGGAGGAGCACGAGTACGAGTCGGTTGCCCAAATGCGCGGGTCCATGAGCCAAATCCATGTCGCCGAGCCGGCCGCCTTTGAGCGGGCCAATTACATGAAGGTGCTGGGTTCGTGGCGGCCCGATCCGACGGGCATGGCGCCGTACTAAAGCGTCGATCGGCCCGCATCGGGCTATGAGCCGGCCCTCTCAGCTCGATAGCCCGGAAGCGGCGCCATCCTCGCCAGGGGCAATGACCCACCCGGCTGCCCGCCACCGTGCGCTGCTTGAGGATCGGCTCCCTGAGCCCACGGTGCCGGGCATCGGCTTGCGCCGGCCGAAGGCCTATGAGGGCGACCTCCGTCGGGACGCAAGCCGTTACCGCCCAGACCTCAATCGGCGTTGCCGATCAGAGGTGGGGGAGGTTCTCCGGCGTCGCAACGTTTGCAGTCGAGTTCAAAACCCAGGAAGCGCTGCCGGCCTTCGGCCGTCAAAACCCAGGCGCGGAAACTCAGCGGTGGCTCATGGCGCACATGTTGGCCGTGCCCGCAGGCCAACACGGCCACCCAATCGCCTGCTTCGTCCTGACGCCAACCGACAATTTTCTGCTTCATGGTGCCGAATCGTCACGGTCGGGGTAAAAGGACAAAGGCATCGACCGTCGCATCGTAATTGAGAATGGCCACCTCGCCCGGAGCCAACTCCATCGTGCCGGCAAACACGGTGCGCCATGTGGCGCCGTCGTCGTTAAGGGCGATGCGGGCGTTGTAGGTGCCCGGAGCCAGCCACAGGGTCTCCGAACCGTAAATGGCGCCCTCCCGTCGCAGACCACGGGGACGATAGGTGCGCTCCAGGACGGTCTGGCCGTCTATCTCCACCCGCACTCCCACGGGAAAACGTTCGGCCCCCAAAATGGCAGCCGGATCAACCCCCGGTGGCAACTTGGCGAGCACATCCGCAGGCAGGTTTTGGGCATGGGCCAGGAGCTGACCGCTATGGTTGATGAGCACCCGCAGTCGTGCCCCCTGCGGAGTGAGGACGCTGACGGGCCGATTAAGGGCAATGGCGACGATAAAAACCACAAGAAGCAGGGCCAATCCCGGCAGAAAATGCCCCACGCGCGCGATCGGATGCGCTTGCGGTCGGCTGCTGCGGTCGCCGACGACGGTGACCCAGGGCATGTCCTCTGCCGTGACAGCCCCGTTTAGCCGTTGCCAGACGCGCTCTACCTCGGATCGGCTACCCGGAGCGACGGCAAGCAAAAAGGTGTTGCCACGGCGCAGGGTACGCCGTCGCTTCATCCGCTCTTCGGTCCAATACGGCCCCTCGCGATAGGCGCAGTCCGGTTCGGGACATCCGACCATGATGGCGCCGGCCGCGCCGGCCTCGATGGCCTCGGCGGCCCAGGTCGGATGCAGCATACCCAGACAGGGCAAAACCGCCGTCATCACCGGTCGCGGCTGCCCTTGGGCATCAGGCCAAGTGCCCTGCTGCACCCGTGGGGGCAAACGGCCCGGAGCCAGGGGGATAACCGGGATATCGGTCATGGTCGAGGGTTCAGCAGCGGCCAGAGGGGGCAGGCTTCCCAGAAGGGCATGGCGGTCGCAGGTAAAGACCACAACCGGATTGATCCCTGCCCGGCCGGCCTGTCGCAGGTTACGCTGCAGGTCCTGACGCACCACGGCTGCATGGAGCGCCGCCAGCTCGATGGCCCTATCGTTACAGGCGGCCACACAGATCCCGCACCCTGTGCACAACGAGGGTTTGACCACGGCCAACGAGCTATAGGGCGTCTCGTCGTCACGGATCACCATCTCGATGGCATCGAACGGGCATTCCCGCGCGCAGAGGCTACAGCCCGTACAGCGGGCGGCGATGACACCGGCCGGCCCCAGATGCTGCCCACGTCCCCACCAGGGGACGGTGACAAGGACGCCCATGAGAAGAAGGGTCAGCGTCCAAAACACCGTATCGCCCCACCGGTTGATCAGGACCAAAAAACCCAGATACCATCCGTCCAACCGTGCCAGTGATCCGATAAGCCGGCTCAGATCGGCCGGAGCTTCACTGGTTACAGGCCAGAGTGCCGCCAGCCCCATCAAGAGCCCTGTGGCGGCGAGCATGAGCCAACGAGGGGCCCAATAGCGCGGTCGCGCCAGCCGCATCTCGTGGATCAGCACGGCCACGGCCAGGAGCAAAGGAATGAAGACGTGCAAAAAGAGGATGATGACAAAAAAACCATAGGTGCGGCCGGCCGCCTGCGGACCGAGGAACGAAAGCGCAAAGGATCCCCCAAGTCGGTCAACGGCGTATTCGGCCAGCCATTGACCGGCCTTATCCCACACCAGGAAAAAGCCCATCGTTCCGGTCAACCAGAAAAGGGCAAGGAGCCCCCATCCCGTGACCCAGGCCAACCAGCGGCTGCCCCAAAACCGATCCATGATCAGCATTTTGGCAGCATGCAGAAGCGCGACCAGGATGAGCGTATCGGCGGCATAGCGGTGGACTCCGCGCATGAGGGAGCCTAGTCGGGTAGTGCTAAACGCCGCCACCGAGGCATAGGCGCGATCGCTTCCGGGCCGATAAAACAAAGTCAGGTAGATACCCGTGATGATGAGCACAAACAGGAGAAAAATCTCCAAGGTGCCCAGATGATAAAGGGGATTGAACGTCCACCTGCGGGCCAGACGATTGAGCAGACGTTCCCCTCCCGTCCACAACCGCTCCCAGGCGCGCAGGCGACGGCGACCGGCGTAAACGGTGCGCATTTTAGCCATGGGCGATCCATTCAGGTGTTGCAACGGATGTAGCCGAGCGTGCCGAGGCCGGCGCCGGGTGTGGGGCTGCGGAAGCGGCCGGCGGTTCCCACGACGCCGGTGCGGCCTTGTGCAGGCGCATGCCGTTGCGGGTGACCAACAGGCTATTGAGGACCATCAGCAAAGCGGCGATGACAGGCTGCAGGTGCCCGCTCATGGCCAGGGCGAGACCGACGGCATTGTAGACAAAAGCCCAGGCCAGATTCTGGCGAATGCGCTGCCTGGCCTGAACGGCCAGGGTGATCAACCAGGGGATAACCCGCAGATCCTCGCCCAGCAACACGACATCGGCCGCAGCCTGGGCCACATCGGCGCCGCGGACAAGGCCGATACCGACCGTCGCCGCGGCCAGGGCCGGCCCGTCGTTGATGCCGTCGCCGACCATGAGGACGCCGGGACCGGCGGCCCGCAACACCGCCAGCTTGTCCTCGGGTCGTTGTTCGGCCAGCACGGGCACGCCCAATCGCTGCTGCCAGCGTGCGCCGGCGCGAGCATCATCGCCCGTCAACACGGTTACGGCAATGCCCAGGCGCCGTAAGCCGGCCAACATGGCCGGTAGCTCCAGGCGAGGGCTTTCGCCCAGGGCAAGCGCCCCCCGGACCTGTCCTTCCCATCCCACGAACACGACCGACCAACCGGCTTCTTGCCATTGCCGTTGTCGGGCCGCCAGGGTTGGCGGCAATGTGAAACCCTGTTCGGCCATCAGCCGGGCCGAACCGATGACCAGGGCCCGATCGGCCACCGTGGCCGCCACCCCCCGACCGGGCAGACGGCGAACCTCTGTCACCGGCAACGAGGCTTCCGAGTCCGTCACGGCCTGGACGATCGCCCGCGCCAGGGGATGGTCAATGCCCTGTTCGGCTGCTGCCACATAGGCCAGCAGACGATCGGCATCGATGCCCTCCGCCGCCACGGCCTGGAGGGTGATGGCTGCGGTGGTGAGGGTGCCGGTCTTATCGAAGAAGGCCTGCCGAATCCCGGCCAGGGCTTCGAGGACGCCGGTCGAGCGCAGAATGACACCCATCTCGGCCGCGCGTCCCAGGGCGATCCAGAGGGTCAGCGGCGTGGCGATGCCCAAAGCACACGGGCAGGCGATGAGCAAGACGGACAAGGCATAGACCAGCCCGGTCTCGCTATCGAGCCGCCACGTCCAAAAACCAAAGGTCATCAGGGCCAAAATCAGGGCCAGGGGCGTCATCATCGCCGCCACCCGGTCGGCCAGTTGTTCGAGGGGCGCCCGCTGCCACAAGGCCTCGTGGAGGAGCCGACCGATCTGGCCGGCTACCGTTTCGGCGCCCGTGGCCGTCGTGATCACATCGAAGTGACCGTTGAGATTGATGGTTCCGGCCAGGACCGGATCGCCGGCGCGGCGAAACACGGGTTCCGGTTCGCCCGTCAACAGACTCTCGTCCACATCGCCCGCCCCTGCGGCGATCAGGCCGTCGACTGGAAAGCGCTCGCCCGGCTCCACCCGTACCCGCATGCCCCGGCGCAGGCGCTCGGTGGCGATGCGTTCGATTCCGGTCGGTGTCAGGACGGTGGCTGCGGCCGGAATGTGACGGAAGAGGGCATCCACGGCCTCGGTGCCTTTCTTGCGGGCCTTGAGCTCGAGATAGTGGCCCAATCCGACCAGGAAGAAGAGCACGGTGGTGGTCTCAAAATAGACCCGGGCATAACCGGTCACGGGTGCCAACGCCAGGTTGCGTAGGGAGAGAACAAACGCTGCCGTGGCTCCCAGGGCGATGAGGGTGTGGATGTTGGGGTGACCGCGCAGCAGACTGGCCAACCCCGCCCGTAACACGGGCAATCCCAACAGAAGGATGACCGGCACGCAGGCCAGCAGACTCATCCAGTTGAAAAAGTGGACCAGCCATTCCGTATCGGCCGAGGCCCAGCCCAACAGATCGCGAGCGTAGAGGGTGAAGCTGAGCACGGCATCGTGTAGGACGAAGACGCTGCAGATAACCAGCCGGTACCACAGCGCTTCCTCTTCGTCCCAGGGCGTATCACCCGGCAACCAGGCGCGATAGCCCAGGCGTCGCACCTGTCGCACCAGGCGCTTAGGGTCGGTTCGGGCCGAGTCATAGCGCACGCGCGCCTGCCGCTGGATAAAGCTAACCTCGGCTGCAGCCACGCCCGGCGTCCGTGCCAGGGTCTCGCCGATCAGCCACGCACACGAGCTGCACCACATCCCGGCCAATTCGAGGGTGGCGGCTGCTTCGGCGGTTCCGGCCGCAGTGGGCGCCTGCGTTGGCGACGGTGCCGTCGCCAGGAGCGCACTCACCTCGCGACAGGCCGGACAACAGTAGGCACGTCCGGCCTCATCGTAGAGGGGATGGTGGGTGCTCAACCCACATAGGGCACAGGCGATGGCAGCGGTGCCTACCACAGCATCAGCCCTCCCCAATGACCATGGGATACCCACCCCCAAGTTGCCAGACCGCGCAAGGCCATTTGTGCCCCTACCAGAAGGATAAGACCGGCCACCGGCAGCCGTAGCGACTGACGTCGTTGGACGCTCAGGAGATACGGCGCCAGAGAACCCAGGCCTAATCCGATCGGCCAGGTACCGAGGCCGAAAGCAAGCATGGTCAACGCCCCGCGGCCGGCCGAACCGGCCATGCCCGCCGGCAACAGCGCCGCCATGACCAGCCCGCAAGGCAAGAACCCCCATAAGAGGCCGGCGCCAAACCGTGCTCCCAACCCGTTGCCGGCGCCAAGCCGACGGCGGGCGAGGCGACCCCATAAGTGCGTCGCCCGTCCCAGCCATCGTTCCGGGGAAGGCGCATAACCCAGCACGGCTATGGCCATGTAAACGGCGGCCGCCGCCCCCAGCAACGCCATCAGCCCCTGCCAGGGTGCCAGATCGGCCAGAAGCGACGGCGCCGGAACCGCCGCAGCGTGGACGTGCCCCGAGGCCATGGCCTCGTCTCCGCCGGCGTCGAGGAGCAACGAGCCCACACCCCCGGCCAGGGCGCCGAGGAGGGCATAGGTGGTGACACGGCCCAGATGCAAGAGCAGCCGTCCCTGGCCGTTGCTCCCCCGGCCCAGCAGCACCATGACCCCACTGCACATGCCCACACAATGGGTCATACTGCCAAAGAGACCGAGGAGAAAAGCGGCAAGCATAGGACGGGAGGTTGGGATAGCACGCGTTCGGATGCTCAGATTCTCGTCAAGTCGGTGGGGGCTTCCGCCCTCCATCCGGGCAAGTTGCCCCGACGAAGGGCGGAAATACCCTTAGGGCTAGTAGATGTCGTTTACCGTATTGTACACATTGAACTTACCGGTCGGTGTGATCAAATCCTTGATACGCGCCTTCTCGCTCAAGGTGGCATCGTCGTAAATCACGATCTCACCGGTTTCACCGGGTTTGGCAGCATCGCCCCACAAGCTGACCCACACTTCCGTGCCTTGGCGGTTGTATTCAAAATGGACGGCACGCCCATAACTGCCGACTTCCCAGCACCGCTCGGTCTTGGTGGGATCGGCCTTGGGGATGACGCAAATCGTGCGGGCCAACACCGGGTCGGAGTTGAGGGTCATATCCACCCAGATCCACTTGCTATTGGGATGGGTCTTGATGAACAAACTGCCGGAGCCGGGCAGCGTGATGTTGCGCACCACCTGCCAGGCCGAAGCGGGATGTCCTTCGGGGTCGGTGCCGATGGCGATGACACTGGGATCACCAAGGTGGGCGGTACTCCACACAGGCCCGAACTCCGGGTCGATCCAGTTGGCCCCGCGTCCCGGATGAGGCACCTTGGGCGTATCCACCATGGTGATCAATTTATCCTCCTGGGCATCCACGATGGCGATTTTGTTCGACTGATTGGCTGCCACTAAGAAATAGCGTTTGCTGGCATCCCAACCACCATCATGCAAGAAGCGCGCGGCCGGTAGCATGCTGATCTTGGGCGCCATGGGGTCTGCATAGTTGACCAGCCAGATTTGCCCGATTTCCTTGACGTTGACGATCCACTCCGGTTTGTATTGGGAGGCGACAATGCTGGCAACGCGCGGTTCGGGGTGGAATTCCTGCGTATCCACCGTGTAGCCGCGTGTGCTGACGATTTTGAGCGGTTCCAGGGTCTGACCATCGAGGATGACGAAATGCGGGGGCCAATAGCAGCCGGTGATGGCGTACTTATCCGCGAAGTCCCCTTCCGGACCGTTATACTTGCTGACTTCGACGGAGCGGGCATCGTAGCAAGTCTGCACGCGTGCCACCACCTGGGGCGTCTCCATCCACAGGTCGATCATCGCCAGGCGACCATCGCGACCGATGACATAGGCGTAGCGTCCCGAGGCCGACATGCGGGTAATATGGACGGCATAGCCGCTCTGCACTTCGCTGACGATTTCATAGGTGTCGCCATCGATCACCGCCACTTTGCCGGCATCGCGCAGGGTCACCACGAAGTAATTCTGCCAATCGCGTTGAGTTTGGGGCGTGGTGGGGCGCCGATCCGGAGGCACGATTAGCTCCCAAGTGCCCTTCATCTGCTCCAGGGAAAACTCCGGCGGGGCAGGCGGTTCCATTTGCAGGAATTTCGCCATGATTTCGGTCTGTTGCTGGCTAAAGAAGCCCTGTTTACCCCAATCGGGCATCCCACGATTGGTACCGTTGAAGATGATCGCTGCCAGCCCGAGCGTGCCTTTGGGTTGCGTTTTATCAGGGGTGAGCGCCGGACCGGTCGCGCCTTTGCGCAACGTACCGTGACACCCCGCACAACGTTCGAAGTAGGTCTGCTTTGCCCAGGCAAGCTCCTCCTCGGTAAGCGTTATCTCGGGCGCCGCAGGAGTCACTTCCCCCTGCGCGGCTTCCGGGGCTTGAGCGACGGCCCCGCCCGGAAGGGAAGCCAGATAGCGCACCACCGCCTCCAGTTCGGCGGCACTTAATACCTGTGCCAGAGAAGGCGGCATGGTTCCGGAAGGACAGGGACCGGTAGGACATTGCGGCGCGATGAAGGCATCGGGTGACTGAATGGCTTCGGTCAGATAGGCTTCCACCGTTTTGGCCGTGCCCTTATACTCGCCCTTTTCCAGACGTGCCTTGACAACGGCGCCGATCTCGCTCAGATCGGGCCCGATCGTTCCCGCGCCTGTCGCTCCGGGGATCACATGACAGGCCGCACATCCACCCTTTTGAATGGCCGCAAGCGCCAACTCCTGCTGGGACCGGGTTGCCTCTTCAGCCTGAGCGCTTCCTACCAGGAGAACGCCCTTCATTCCCGCTTTTTCGTGGGCGGAATCGTAGTAGTTGATCACCCCATCCTGAGCCGGAGCCGTCAAGGTGACAAAAGCCGTTTCCCCTCGCTTGGTCACGGCATGCGAGCGGACCGTTTTGCCATCCGGTAAGACGAAGACAAGGTCGTGCTTCTCCTCGCCACTGTTGACCAGCATAACACCGAGACGCTCGCCGGGTTCGGCATGCAGAACCGGGTTGATCACCCCATGCGTTTCTTCATCCATGCCGACGAAGACGGGCTGACCTTCGTGCATGCCGGGGGTCAGAATATACTTCGGTACCTGCCCAGCTCTCCTACAGGCGGCCAACATCAGGACGATTACGAAAAGAATCCCAAGAGTGAACAGCTTTTTATTCATGATATTCCTCCAATATCGCCTGTTTAAGGGCCTCCCTCTCTCGTGAGAGAAGAGAGGGAGGCCGTTCCTTCGAAAGCTCACCGAATCCACCACGTCCGGCCCAGCAACCACCAGTTGGTCAGGTAGTAGGCCATGAAGAAGACCAGAAACGCAAAGGTGAGGATGACCGTGCCACGCGGGGCGATTTTGTCGGTCACTTCTTTACCCGTGTCGGGGATGGCCTGTTCCACCAGCGGGTTACGCCGGTCCATAACCAGGGTCAGACGGCTGGCCTCGACCCGGGGGCCGGTGAAGACCGACACCAATACCACCGCCAGGTACAGGATACCGCCCACCACGGCAATGAGGGCGCCGATACCCATCACGGCCAGGGTGATCTGAGCGGCACCGGGCAAGGTGACCTGGAGCGGCGCGTTCGTAAAGGTGATGTCCCAGTGCCGACGCGGGATCCCCAGAAGCCCGCTGCCGATCATCCCGATAACGGCCAGGAACATGCCCACGGCAAAGACATAAGGCTGCCATTGGGCCAGCTTCTTCAGCTTCAGTTCTTTGCGGAAGATGAGCGGGATGAGATAGTACGTCAGGCCCATGAAAGCCAGGGTGGTGCCGGCGACGACGGTAGCATGAAAGTGCCCCGGTAGCCGCAAGGTGTTGTGGGCCACCATGTTGATCTGCTCGGTGCCGATGACCACGCCGGTCGCCCCGCCGATCCAGCCAAAGAGGATCATCGAAAGCACCAAGGCGGCAAAGCCCGGCTCATGCCAGGGCGCCTTGCGCAACCATTCGAACGCGCCCTTCGTGAAACCACGGCGTCGTTGCGCCACCTCGATGGCGCCGGGGATGGAAAAGGCATGGATGAGACTCCCCAACACCGCCAGGTACATGGCGTAGGAGGTATTGCTCATCTTCCAGGCAAAGCTGGGGCCGGGATCGCTGAGCAGATGATGGGCCGAACCCAGGTTGATGAACAGGGCGTACAACACGAAGGCCAGCCGCGAGAACTTTTCGTTCAGCGGCGTAGCGCCTACCGTCATCGTAGCCAGGGCATACCACACCGCCACCATGGCCGCCAGGTTGATCTGCTGGGCGGGATGGCCAAAGCTCCAGAAGACGTTGCGGAAGTAGCCGGGATCCACATGCGGCAACAGGCCTAGCGACCACAAAAAGGCCGGGACAAAGGCCAGCGCCCCGGAGAGGAGGGTGTAAAGGGCGATGATGGCTGCTACCATCAGACCAAACGTGACCAGCGGCAAAGAACCTTGATAGCGTCCTTCTCGCCCCGCCACCCACACCGTGGCGAAGAAGAGCAACACGGCAATCAGCGCCCCCACGGCAAAGAAGATGACGCCTAGATAGAAGAGGGGATGGGCCTTCAGCGGTACATACGCCGTAAACAGGACATCGGCCTGGCCCATCAGGACCATGACATTGACCAACACGGCGCCGACCACCATGAGGGCGTAGGCCAGCCAGGCTAACCGCGGCCCCACCAGCCGGGCATTGAGGAGGATGGCGCTGCCGAAATAGAGACCGGCAACCTCGAAAAACACGATCCAGGCCACCAGCATGTCGAAGCCGTGACCCGTGAGCACGCGGTAGAACCAGTCGGCCGGAAGCAAATGAATGGCCTGCCAGCGGGTCAGGGCCAGCAGGAGGGCAAACAACCCGCCGAGGGCGAGAAAGACGACGGCCGCTACGGCGTTGGCGATGATCAGCCGCTCGGCGGCAATATCCACTTTCAGGGTCGTCACAGGGCAGGTGCGGAAGGTCGCCCTTGCCGCCGGAAGGGTGGTTACGGCCATGGTGTATTCCTCCTCATTCGGTCACGATAATCTTGCCCACCATCAGATGATGCCCGATGGCGCAGAATTCGTTACAGATGACGGCAAATTCGCCACTGGTCGTCGGCGTAATGGTGGCGACGTACTCGTAACCGGGCAAAATTTGCAGGTTCAGATTCGTAGGCTGCAGCGAAAACCCGTGTTGGACATCTTGCGAAGACAGATGGAGCCGATAGGTTTGCCCCTTTTGCAGCCTCAGCACGGGATACCATTGCCACTGTCGCCCCAATAGATACACATCGGACCCCGGCGCCGGTGCCACGACGGGAATGTTGTTCAGGATATCCACCTTGTTGGCCTCGGCCCAGCGGGTGACGAAAACGGCGTATTGCAGCGGATCCACCCGGTAGGTCGTGGTCGGCACATTCTGTCTGCCCAGTACGAACCATAAGGGCATCATGGCCGTCAAAAACACGCAAAACACCAGACCGACAATCAGCCAGGTCTTTTCATAGCGGTGGAGAGGCTTCCACCAAAGCGCTTGCGGTGAAACCATACTCTCCTCCCTAACGGACGGACGACGGCGGTAGGGTGAACAGTTCGATCAGGCCCCAGGCGTTGTAGAGCACGCCGCTAATGGCCAAAGACAAGAGCAAAAGCAGGATCCAGTTATCGAATAGTTTTTGCCCACGCGGGATCTCCTGCGGTTCCACCTCGTGAGCCGGCGCTTGTGGTTCGGACATGATCAACTCCTCCTTGACGAATGAAAAGAAAAGCTAAACAACTAAGAATAAGGAAAATAAGATGTCTTGCTAAAAACATTCATTTTTGCAAAGTTCGTATATAAGCAATGATATCACGCAACTGTTCGTCGGTAAGGGCGGGATTACCGCCTTTAGGTGGCATGGCGACACCGGTTGTATTGGCCGGATCGCTGGTATCACGGCCTTTCTTGATGAATTCCAGCAACTGATCATCCGTTTGTGAAGCAATAAAGGCGCTGCTCGTCATATCTTTGCCCAACCCCGGCACCCCTTCGCCCTTGGGACCGTGACAGGCGGCGCAGGTCACGGTGAAAAGCTGCTCACCCTTGACCGGGTCACCCCGTGCGGCCGCAGGCGCCGGTTGACCTCCGCCACCGCCGCAGGCAGCCAACGGCAAGGCCAGGACGAACACGATTGCCAATAGAATAACCTGCCATCGTTGCATAGAAACCTCCACAAGATAAAAGGAGGAAACAGGCGCTTCCCCTGGATAGTAAGCCAGCAACCATTTTGGCTTTTATTCTGGCGCAGTCCTCCCGTCCCGACTGTGACTTAAGTCTCACAAGGTAAGCATTTTCTCATTTTTTCGGCTTATGCTCAGACATTGTGCAAGGGGGTTGCCCCTTTGCCTCCCCTCCCCTGCTTTTCTTGCCTGCTCATCGGCCCTTTCGCGAGCGGCCTGAGAGCTGCGGATCCCGCACGGCAGGCCGGCGCCGCGCAGGGAGTCGACTACTCACCACTTCACCCGCACGTCCCCTTCCCGTCGCGTGACCCGCACCTGGTCCAGGTATTCGAGCAAGGCCAGGGCGTATTTGCGGCTGGTGCCGAACAGATCGCGGCAGGCAGCCACCGTGATGGTGCCGTGCTCGTCCAGATAACGGCGTACCGTGGCCACCATGGCCTCGTAGGCGTCGCGCGCGAACACCACTTCGGGTGCAACCCGGACGAGCACTTGCCGTTCGAGTAGAGCATTGAACACATCCTCGCCCACCGCGGCGATGCAGTCACGGACCGTCGGTGGGTTGAACGGCGCTGCCTGGAATTGTGCCAGCAAGCCGTCCACAGCCTGTTGTTGCGCAGGCGTGAAACGGGGTTGGAAGTCGGGCAGCGCCAACCACGTTCCGAACTCGCGCACGGCCCCTTCGGCCACGGCCCGCGCCACGATGGCATTGAAAAGCCGCGTAGACCAGCCTGCGCGGGGTTGCAACCGGCTTTTGACCTCCTCGCGCCCCATCCCCGGGCGCAAGGGATAGGCCCGATGGAACTGCGCCAGCAGCTCGGTCAGACGATGGCGTAGGGTCTCCCAGCCTGCCGGGGTGATGAGCGGGGATGTCGGATCGGTCGGGTCCAACGGTTCCACACGGCCCGTGCGTTGTAATTCGACCAGGGCTGCCTGCGCCTGGTCGGTCGGGAGGGGAACGGCGGCCAAGGCCTGGGCAGCCGGGAGCGGGCCTGTCCTGGCGATGAGGTCTTGCAACAGCTCGGCCGGTGTGCCGCGCCAGAGCAACTCGAAATGGGCCATGACTTCGGGCCGTCGGCGGCGATGGCGGCGAGGAGGAACCGGGTCCAGGATAATGCCTCCGCCCAGGGTCTGGCTGGGCGAAGGCCGACGCACGATAAAACGGTCCCCGCGGGCCAAGGCCAGGGCTTTGTCCAGCTCGATCTGGACCCAGCCCGTGGCACCCGGTGGCAGTTCGTCGGCCTCCAACAAGCGCAGTCGTCCCGGCGTTTCGGCCGCGGCGCTGTGAAACGTGATGGTCATGTTGTGGCGCAGCGGCACCGGCGCCGCCGCCAATACCCGCAGGCGTGCATCCACCCGTCGTGTCTCCCGGATCAGGTTGGGATAGGTCAGGACATGCCCGCGCCCGATCTGGCCGGGTCGCACGCCGCTCAGGTTGACGGCGACACGCGAACCGGGTACGGCCACCTCGCGCTTTGTCTTGTGCGTCTGCAGTCCGCGGATACGCGCCTTGCAATCGCCCGGGACAATGACGACTTCATCGCCCAGGTGCAGGCTGCCGTCGACCAGGGTTCCCGTTACCACCGTGCCGAAGCCGGCGATGGTAAAGACCCGATCGATCGGTAAGCGAGGTCGGCCCAGGTCAGGACGGGTCGGTGCCGTGGCCAGCACCGTGGTCAGGGCCTCGCGCAGTGCTTCCAACCCGGAGCCGGTATGCGCCGAGACGGGGACAAGGGGTGCTGCAGCCAGGCGAGTGGGCGCCAACAGCTCGCGGACTTCCTCTGCCACCAACGCCAGCCAGTCGGGGTCATCCACCAGATCGATTTTGGTCAGGGCGACGACCCCGCGTTCCAGCTCAAGCAGGTCGAGGATGTCCAGATGTTCGCGTGTCTGCGGCATCACGCCTTCATCGGCGGCCACAACCAGGAGGGCGGCGTCAATGCCGCCTAGTCCGGCCAGCATGTTGTGGATGAAGTCGATATGACCGGGCACATCGATGATCCCCATCTCCTCGCCCGAGGGCAACTTCATCCAGGCAAATCCCAGATCAATGGTCATCCCGCGTGCCCGCTCTTCGGCCAGGCGATCGGGATGGATGCCGGTCAGCGCTTCGACCAACGCCGATTTGCCGTGATCGACATGGCCGGCCGTGGCGATGACCTTCATGAGGACCGCAGTTTTGTCTCTTCGTAGGCCTTGAGGAGACGTTGCCGCTCGCCGGCCAGCTTCTCGATCTCATCCAGCCATTGCTGGGCGGCATGGAGATGGGCATGGCCCTGGGCCTCGACGTACCGCCAGAAAAACGCCAGCATGTCGTGATGATGGGCCAATTGCACCCGTATCGGTGCGATCTCATCCTTGAGCGCGGCATTGAACTTATGCTGCTGATCCCATTGATACTCCCATTCCAACGCCTGCTTTTTCATGCGCTTTTCGTGCTCGGCCATAAAAGCGGCCAGCTCCTTGCGCTGCCGCTCCTCGGCCAGGCGCTGCAGTTCGGCCAGTTGGGTCTGTTCCCGCTGGAGTTGTTCCTGGAAGCGGGTCAGACCGGCAGTCGCGCGACGTGCTTCCTCGAAAACAGCCGTAAATTCCTGCAGGCGTTGCTCGAAACGTTCGATGGCAGCCTTTTGGCTCTCGAAAACCTCGGCCCACTCCTTCATCTGGCGTTGGCGGTCCACATCGGCCAGCTTGAGGGCTTCGATGAACTGTTCCTGTGTGCGTTTCATCTCCTCGACAAGGGATATCAGAGGGATGATCTGGCTTTCGAGCCGCTGCTGCTTGTGTTCCAGGAGGGTCAACTTGCCGATGGCTTCTTCTAGACGCTTGAACAGCTCGACGTTTTCCTGTTGGAGCTGGGCAATCCGTTTGTTATCGTGGGCGCGTTGCTCGCTGAGATAGGGGATGGTGCGGGTGCGTTCCTCGATATCCTTGCCCAGATTGCTCAGACCCTGGCGCAAATCGAGGACGATCTCGCTCAGGCGCCTTTCCTCGGCCTTGCGCACGGCCAACTCTTCCTCGAAGGAACGCAGGCGTTGCAAGTCCTTGCGGACTTCGGCCAACCCGCGGGTAAAGGCTTCGCGATCGCTCATGCGGATGCGTTCGGCTTCGCGTTGGGCCTTGGTCAGCTCCTCGGCCTGATTGTTGACCAAAAGGGTGAGCTCGTTTTTCAGGTTTTGCAGGGCCTGCTCGAGCTGGGTGAAACGGGTCAATTGGGCCTGTACACTCGTCAGCCGCGCTTCCAGCTCTTTGAGACGCCGGGCCTGTTCTTGCATTTCGTTGGTTTGGGCTTCGAGCCGCTGTTGCAATTTAGCGATTTCGGCCCGGTCGCGACGATGCTGCTCGTCGAGCCAGGTAACCATTTGCGCCAGTTGCGTTGTATCCATAGGTCGTTCACAGAGAGATGGGGATGACAAAACCGATGTGAGAGGGAATTATAACACACGCCTTGATGGTTTTAGTGCAGGCCTGAACGCAACGCCTGCCGCAAAGCGGCCATGCGCGCCGTCCGCAACGGACGCTTGTGCCCCACGAGCCATTTACCGGCCTCGCGCAACCATTGCCAGGCCAGGGTGGTCAGCAACCACAGGCGCAACACCTCGGCCCAACGGGGGCCGTAGTACTTGCGGGCATAGCGCACCCGGCTGCGGAAAAAGGTGATAAGCCGGGCAGCCACCACCTGCTCGCTGGAGCGCGCCTCGTGGTGGATGACCACGGCGGCAGGGTCATAGGCCACTTTCCAGCCCGCCGCCTGTGCCCGCCAACACCAATCGATCTCTTCGGCATACATGAAAAAGCCCTCGTCCAGACCGCCGATCTGCTCGTAGACCTGCCGTCGCACCAGCATGGCCGCGCCGACCACCCAGTCCACCAACTGCGGTTCGTCGGCGGGTCGATCGGCCAGGGTATAGTGGCGAAACACGGCCAGACCGGGCCAATACTCCTGGATAACGGTGCTTTCGGTAAAGAGGGTGACCAGGGTGGGAAAACGGCGACGACTGGACTGCAGACTGCCGTCGGGATAGAGCAAGCGCGGACCGACAATGCCCACATCGGGATGGGCGACCAGGAAGCGATGCAGTTCGGCGATAGCGCCGGGTTGTACTTCTGTATCGGGATTGAGCAGGAAGAGAAACTCACCACGGGCTACGGCCAGAGCCTGGTTGTTGGCGGCAGTGAAACCCCGATTGGTGCGGTTGGCGATCACCTGGACGGCAGGGAATTGCGTCCGCACGGCCGCCACGGTGTCATCGTGGCTGGCGTTGTCCACGAGGATGACCTCGTAGCTCAACTCCCCTGCCCCGGCTGCCAATGAGGCCAGACACCGCCGTACATAGTCGCGCACATTCCAGGAGACGATCAGGACGGAAACAGCAGGTGCCGCCATAGCCGAGAGACCGTCCTACATCGGTCGGGCCACCACATATTCGGCAATATCCATCAGCGCCTGCCGATGGGGCGAGGGGGGGAACAGGGCCAGCTCGGCCACGGCCTGACGGGCAAAAGCTTCCGCCTCGGCTTGCGCCTGGGGGATGGCATCTGATTCGCGGATAAGCCGCACCATCTCGGCAACAACGGCCTCGCCGGACCGGGCTTCCTCGGCCAGCGCCACAAGCCGGTCGCGTTGCGCCGGGTCTTGCAGGTAGTAATACACCGGTAAGGTGATAATGCCCGCGGCCAGGTCCGATCCGGCGGGTTTCCCCAGCGTCTTCGCGTCGGCCACAAAATCAAGGATGTCATCCACAATTTGAAAGGCCATGCCGAGATGGTAACCGTAGCGACGTAGGGCCTCTTCGGCCTCGGACGGAGCATCGCCCAACACGGCCGGACTCTGGGTCGCTACGGCGAACAAGGCCGCCGTTTTACCGTAGATGCGCTCGTAGTAGCGCTCCTTGGGCTGACCCCAATCGCGCACGGCAAAGGCCTGGCGCAGTTCGCCGTCGACAATCGTGTTCAGCGTCTCGGCAAAAAGCCGGATCACGCGGGGATGACCGGTCTCGGCGGCCAGAGCAGCGGCACGGGCAAACAGGTAGTTGCCGGCCATGACCGTGCCGGCCGGCGTCCATACGGCATTGAGGGTCGACTGCCCTCGGCGCAGGAGCGCACCGTCGATGACATCATCGTGGATCAGGGTAGCCGTATGCAGAGCCTCGATGGCGGCGGCCAGGCAGAGGAGCGCTTTGGACGACGCCGGAGGGTAGAAACGGGCGGCCAGCAGGGCCAGGGTCGGTCGCACCCGCTTGCCACCGCTGCGCACCAAATTCTGCAGCGCCTCGGTCAAGGGCGCGTAAGCACTCCCGATCCGTTGCACGATGAGCTGTTCGACGGCGGCCAGCTCGGCGGCCACCAGCGCCTGGGCCGAAGCAAAAGACATCGCAAAGCCGTTCGAGACCTGAGGGATAAAACCGATGGTAATCGCTACCGGGGAAATCGGTCAACAATGCCGAGGCTGCGCAGTGGCCCGAGGTGGCAGGTGCGGGCCAGTGCGCAATCGGGAACGTAGCTGTGGTCGAGTCCCTCGTCGGTGCTGCCGGGCAAGGATAGGGGCGCGTAGGTGTCCGGCGCTCATCTGGACGAATTGGCTTTGTACGGCTATACTCCAAGTTCGACTCTTTCTCGGTTTTAGGAGTTGTCGCTATGCCTCACCATCCTATCCCCGTCGGTGTTCTCGGTGCGACCGGCGCCGTAGGCCAACGTTTTGTCGCGCTTCTGGCGCATCATCCCTGGTTCCGCATCACCGATCTCCTTGCCTCCGAGCGCTCGGCCGGCAAGCGTTACGGCGAAGCCGTCAACTGGGTGCTCGAGACCCCGCTCCCCTCTGCGATCGCCGCCATGCCAGTGAAGCTGGGCCAACCCGGCGGCATTACGGCGCAGATCCTCTTCTCGGCCCTGCCCGCCGACGAAGCCGCCGGGCTGGAGCCGCAACTGGCCGCAGCAGGTCATTACATTTTTTCCAATGCCTCGGCCCACCGCATGGAGCCGGATGTACCCCTGGTGGTGACCGAGATCAACCCGGATCATCTGGAACTCGTGCGCGTCCAACAGGCCCGCCGCGGCTGGGAAGGCTTTATCGTTTGCAATGCGAATTGTACCGCTACCCATCTCGTCGGCGCCCTGCATCCCCTCCATCTGGCCTTTGGCGTTGAGCGGGTTTTTGTGGCCACCCTCCAGGCGGCTTCGGGCGCCGGGTATCCCGGTGTGCCCTCTCTCGATCTCATCGACAACATCCTGCCCCATTCCTACGGCGAAGAAGAGAAAGTCCAGACCGAACCTCTCAAAATCATGGGTACCCTGAGCGATGGCATCGTGCGGCCGGCCGATATGAAAATCAGCGCCCACTGCCATCGGGTACCGGTCATCGACGGTCATTACGAGGCCGTCTCGGTGGCCCTGCGCCAAACGGCCACCCGCGATGACCTGCTCATGGCCTTCCGCTGCTATCGGCGCTTGCCGCAAGAGCTGCGGTTACCCAGCGCTCCCGATCCGGCCGTCGTCGTTATGGAGGCGACCAACCGGCCGCAACCGCGGCTTGACCGCATGGCCGGCAACGGCATGGCCACGGTTGTAGGCCGTATCCGCCCCTGCAACCTCTTCGACTGGCGCTTCAGTCTCCTCGGTCACAACACCATCCGCGGCGCGGCCGGCGGCTCCATCCTCAATGCCGAGTTCATGGTCCATCAGGGCCTGATCGATGTTTGACTTTGTTTCCCCCGTTCCCCCCGTTCCCCCCATCGTTCTCATCATGGCTGCCCTTGTTTCCCTCTCTCATCTGCTCGGCGATTTTGTCGTCTATCGACGGTTGGAACCCTTTGACCCGCGCGTGCCCGGCGTCAGCACGGCCTGGCGCGAGATGGGTCTGGCCGGCCCGGCGATCGTGCGCAAGCGCGAACCCCAATATGCCCGTGTGGCCGTGTGGATCCTGCGGCGGTTTCACAGCCTGCAGGCGCCCGGCGTTGAACCCAGCGAACTGCTCGTCATCGGCGACACCATCGGCAACGACGGCGGCGCCTTCACCCTGCTGACGACCACCACCGGCTGGCGCGGGGCGGCCTTCATCGGCGCCGACGTGCCCAGCCAGCGGCCCATCAGCCACTGGCAGGAGGATATCTTCATCGCCAATCGCTGGCAAAGCCTGGCCGACTGGCTGGAACAACTCCCCGGCCGGGGATTGGCCCTGGATGAGCGCACCATCGTCATCGTGGACATCGACAAAACTGCCCTGGGCGCACGCGGGCGTAACGACCGCCCCATCGACGCCACCCGGCTGGAGGCCATCCGCCAGACCGTGCTCAAGACCCTGGGGACGACGATCCCCTGGGAGACCTTTGCCGCCATTTACGAGGAGCTCAATCAGCCCGTCTATAAAAATCTGACCGCCGACAACCAGGATTATCTGGCCTACATCTGCCTGATGACCGGCGCCGGTGTCATTCGGCTGGAGGGCCTGCGTCGCGATTACCGCTCCGGCGCTATACCCGATTTCATCGCCTTCATCAACCAGGTTCAGCTCATGGCAGCCGACCTGCCGCCGGCATTAGCGGCCGTCCATGATGCCGTGTACCAGGCCCATCGCCGAAACGATCCCACGCCCTTCAAGGACTTCCGTCGGTACGAGTATCTGGCCGCCGTCGCCCGCATGGGTCACCTGCCCGATGACACACCGGAAGAGGTGCGCTTGCGCGAGGAAATCTGTCTGACCCGGGAAGTGTGGGATGTCTGTCGCTGGTTACAGGCTCGTGGGGCCGTGCTCACATCCTTTTCCGACAAACCCGACGAAGCCTGTGCGCCCACACCGGAGCTGGCCGCACAGGGCTATCGTCCCATCCATCGTCAACCCACCCATCTGGTCGGACAGCCCCTGGGATTGTAATGGCCATCCTTCGTGCTTTTCGCGGCTGGCGTTACACGGCCTCAGAGCGCATCGAGGTTCTTCTGGCGCCTCCTTACGACGTCATCAATGCCCAGGAACGGGAGGCCCTGGCCGTCCGCCACCCTCACAATGTGGTTCATCTCATCCTGCCCCGCCCCGAAGCCGGGTCAGGGGCCTATGCCCATGCGGCCGCGCAACTGCGTCGCTGGCAAACGGAAGGGGTTGTCCGCCAGGACGAAACGCCGTCGCTCTATCTGCTGCAGCAGCGCTTTCGCTTACCCGACGGCCGGGACCTGGTGCGTCGCGGCTTGATCGCGGCCTTGCGGTTGGCGCCATGGGGCGAGGGCATCCTGCCTCACGAGCGTACGTTTCCCCAGGCCAAAGCCGACCGCCTCGCCCTGCTCAAGGCCATCGGCTGGCAAGATAGCCCCATCTTCACCCTGGCCCCCGACCCCGACGGGACCCTGCGCGCGCAGCTCCAGAGGGCGATGGCGCGGCCCCCCGACCTAGTCTATCGCGATGCGGAAGGGACCGAACATGCCCTGTGGCGGGAAAGCGATCCGACCCTGCTGGCGGAGCTGTGTGCCTTGCTGAGGGATCGCACCCTCTATGTGGCCGACGGTCATCATCGCTATGAAACGGCCCTGGCCTACCGGGCCTGGCGGCAAGCACAAAGCCCCGCCACAACCGACGCGGCCCACGACTTCTGTCTGGCCTATGTGACGGCCCTGGAAGACCCCGGGGTGGTCATCTTGCCCACCCACCGTCTGGTCGTTCAGGCGGCGGTTCCGGAGGCGTTGCTCGACGCCTTGACGGCCGATTTCGACCGGATGCCTCTGGCCGATGATGCCGCTCTGATCAGGGCCATCGAGCGGGAAGCGCCCGGCACTCCCGTCTTCGGTCTGGTCCTGGCCGGACAGGAACCGCAGCTTTTGCGGCTGCGGCCGCATTCGGCCCAACGCCGGGTCTCACTCGCCGCGTATCCCGAACCTGTGGCGGCGTTGCCGACGGCCATCCTCCAGGCGCTGATCTTGGAACCTCATTTCGGGGTCGCACACGATCCGGCCATGCAGAAGGCGCAACTGCAATTCACCGCCGATGCCCGCGGCGCCATCGCCCATGTGCGCCGGGGCGGCGCTGTGGCGGCTTTTCTGACCACGCCGACGTCCCTGGCCCAATTGCGGGCGCTGGCCGATGCCGGCTGTGTGGCCCCGCCCAAATCCACCTATTTTTACCCCAAGCTGCCGTCGGGGCTGGTGTTCTATCAGGCGGGGCCATTGCAACCGGATTGATCAGTCCCGCTTGAAGGCACCGTAGTCGGGCGAGCGATAGTGCGGGAGGCCACCGCCCTCGATTGCGAGGAGGGCCTGAACCTTCAACGGCAAACCGAAGAGCTTGATAAAGCCTTCGGCGTCTTTTTGGTTATAGACATCGTCCTCGCCGAAGGTGACGTAATCTTCGCGGTACAGGCTATAGGGGCTTTTCCGGCCGACCAGGATGACATTGCCCTTATACAGCTTGAGGCGCACCGTGCCGGTGATGGTTTTCTCGGTGGTGCGGACAAAGGCGTCGAAGGCCTCGCGCAGCGGTGTGAACCACTGGCCGTTGTAGACCAGCTCGGCGTATTTGAGACCGATCAACTGCTTGTAATGCAGGGTCTCTTTGTCCAGGCAGATCTGCTCCAGGGCGGCATGGGCTTCGTGGAGCAGGGTGCCGCCGGGCGTCTCATAGACCCCGCGCGATTTCATGCCCACCAGCCGGTTTTCGACCAGATCGACGCGGCCGATCCCATGGCGGGCGCCGATGCGGTTGAGCTCCTCCATAATGCCCAACGGACCGTGGGCAATGCCGTTGATGCGGATGGGAATCCCTTCTTTGAAGTCGATCTCCAGGTACTCGGGCTGGTCGGGCGCCTTTTCCGGCGCCGTGGTGAGCTGATAGACCGACTCTTCCGGCTCATTCCAGGGGTCTTCCAGGGGGCCGCCTTCGTGGCTGAGGTGGAACAGATTGCGGTCGCGGCTGTAAATGGATTTCTCCGTGGCCGTCACCGGGACATGGTGTTCGGCTGCGTAATCGAGCGCGTCCTTGCGGCTGCGGATTTCCCATTCCCGCCAGGGGGCGATGATCCGCAGGCGCGGGTTGAGGGCCATGATGGTCAGCTCAAAGCGGACCTGGTCGTTACCCTTGCCGGTAGCGCCGTGGGCTACGGCATCGCAACCTTCCATTTCGGCGATCTCCACCAGCCGCTTGGCGATGAGGGGCCGTGCCATCGAGGTGCCCAGCAGGTACTTGCGCTCGTAGATGGCGCCAGCCTGGATGGTAGGAAAGACGTAATCGGTGAGGAACTCCAGACGCAGGTCTTCGAGGATAAACTTGCTGGCGCCGGAGGCGATGGCTTTGGCCTCCAGGCCCGACAGCTCCTCCTCCTGACCCAGATTGGCGCAAAAGCAAATGACCTCGCAACCGTAATGGTGGCGCAACCAGGGCACGATGACCGAGGTATCGAGGCCCCCGGAATAAGCCAGGGCCACTTTTTGCACGGGTGGGCGCTGGATCGACATAAGCAACTCCTGAGCTGGGCAAAAAGAAACCACGATGACGGTCATCGTGGTTTCAGGCGGGAAAAGCAGGGCACAGGCGCGAGCGGGTGTTTCAGGCCGAACGGCCCTCGCTTATCCCGCCGGAAAAACGCCTGCGCCGTAACGCAATCATGGCTGCACTATAACGGCCCGGTGTCGCCTTGTCAAGCTGCCCAGGCGCCGGCGAGGACTCCCCGGCGCCTGTTTCGGCCGAGAGCCTGGTGCGCGTCCTGTCAGATCAGACCGACTTCACGGCCGGCCTGGGCAAACACCGCCAGGGCAAAGTCGATATCGGCGATGGTGTGGGCCGCCGTGACATTGGCACGCAGCCGGCTGCTGCCGGGTGGAACGGCCGGCGACAGCACAGGCAGGACAAAAACGCCGTTTTCCTGGCAGTAGCGGGTCATCAGCATGGCGCGGTCGTCATCCCAGGTCATGATCGGCACAATCGGCGTTACACTCACCCCCGTATCGAAGCCCAGGGCCTTGAGGCCGTCCAAAAAGTAGCGCACATTCCGCTGCAAAATCCGGTTGCGCTCCGCCCCTTCGCGCTCGATGACGCCGAACGCAGCCGTGCAGGCCGCCGTCACCGCCGGCGGCAACGCCGCCGAAAAGACAAAGCCGCGGGCCGAGTGCTTGAGAAAGGCGATCAGATCACTGCTGCCGGCGATATAGCCGCCGATACCGGGGATGGTCTTGCTGAGGGTCCCCATCTTGATATCGATGACCCCGGGCATGCCGAAGTGCTCTTCGATGCCGTGACCGGTGGCACCCAGGACGCCCAGGCTATGGGCCTCGTCGATCATCAGGCGGGCGCCGTATTTCCGACACAGCGCCACCGCATCGGGCAGATTGAAGATGTCGCCGTCCATGCTGAAGACGGCATCGGCCACGACGAGCTTACCCGCCCGCGCCGGGGCCTGGCGCAGACGGCGTTCCAGGTCCTCCATGTCGTTATGCCGAAAGCGCACAAATTCGCCCCGGGCCAACAGGCAACCGTCCACGATGCTGGCGTGATTCCACTTGTCGGAGATAACCCAATCACCTTTGCCCACCAGGGTTGAGATGGTGGCCAGATTGGTCACATAACCGGAAGAGTACACGATCGCCGCCTCGCGGCCGTGGAAGCGGGCAATGGTCGCCTCCAGTTCCAGATGAAGGTCCAGGGTACCGCCCAGGAGCCGCACGCCATGGGTGCCGGCGCCGTAGCGGGCCGTGGCCTCCTGCGCCGCCCGGATGATGTCCGGATGTTGGAGCAACCCCAGATAGCTGTACGTGGCGAACATAAGCTTACGCTTGCCACCGACGATGACCCAGGCGCCATCAAGGCCCTCCACGGGTTGCTGGTAGTAGTAGGCATTCAGGCTCTTGCTCCAGGCAATCCGATCCAGGACTTCGTTGATGCGTTCCTGAAAGCTATCGTGCCGGGGATCGGCAAGCGTCGCTGCCATCGTGCTCAGGGCGGCCATATCCTCGTCGAGGTCGGCGAACACGACCGTCTCTGCAGGGCCGTTCTGGGTATGGGGGGAAGCAGATACCATAGGGAAAACTCCTAAGAAAGGACAGAAGACCGAAAGACGCCGTCAGGTCTCGGAAGCGGCTTCTGAGGAAGACTGCCGTCGCCATTCCTTGAGACGACGATATGAATGCTTACTTTTGGCCAGGGCCAGGCGGATGCCTTCACGGCTGATGCGTTCGACCCAGCCTTCGAGGGTGGCAACTTTGACCAGAAGATCGAGGGTCCAGCCGGTGTCGGCCCAGCCGAAGTCGCGTGGTTGGCGTTCCCGCATCAGCGCGGCGATCTGATCGCCCAGAGAAGGGGTGATGGTTTCCGGTCGGCCGGGCGAAGTGGCCCGCTCCAATGCCTCCAGACCCCGGGCATTGAAGGCTTTGATGCGGGCGCGCACGGTCGCCGCCGAGATCTCCAACGTGTCGGCAATGGCCGGTACCCCTATGCCGCGGGCCGAAAGGAGAATGATCTGGGCCCAGCGGGCGCTGATGAGGTCATCGCCGTTGGCCAGCCGTTGCAGCGTCTCGTGCTCTTCAGGCGTGAGCGGTCGTACATAGAGAGCCACGGGTCGGTATTGTACGCCGGACCTGCCAAAAGTGCAAATTCTTTTTTAGAAAGTGCAAAGGCTTTTTTGGAAAGTGCACAATCTTTTTTAGACGCCTGTGGTGGGGGATGGCCTTATCGCCCTCTCCGACACAGGGGGCTCTTACGGCCGGGACCGTCGTCGGGTCTCCGCCGAGTTATGCTATAATCCGGCCATGACCACGTATCATGCTGCCGGCGGTGTTGTCCTCGACGGGGACGGTCGCGTGCTTTTGCTGGAACGGGAAGTCTGGCGCCAGGGCGCCTGGATCCACGAAATCCGCCTACCTAAGGGGCATGTGGAACCGGGCGAAAGCGACGCCGAGGCCGCCCTGCGGGAAGTGGGCGAAGAAAGCGGCTATTGGGGGCTGGTCCTGGGGGACGATTTGGGCATTACCACCGTGGAATTCGAGTTCGAGGGCCGCCTTATTCGCCGCAGCGAGCACTACTACCTGATGCATCTGACCGATCCCCACCGCGGGGAGACCAGGCCCAAACATCCCCATGCCGAAGAAGCCCGTTTTCGCCCCCTATGGGCGCGCAACCTGGCGGAAGCCGCCCGGTTGTTGAGTTATGAGTCGGAAAAAGCGGTTGTCCGCCGCGCCGCCGCGCGCCTAGGAAGTCCCGGCGAAGGCTAACATCAGCGGCGGCAGAACGGCCGTAATGGCCTGACGGTGCGATTCCAACCAGGACGGCAGGATAAGCTGTTCGCCCAGATGGGCGGGGTCCTCATCCACGGCGAAGCCGGGGCCAATGGCACCATCTCACCGGTTTCCTCGGCGACGACCAGGGCCAGATGCAGGCCATGGGGATCGCGAAACGGCAGGGTGATCTCGTCGAAGCGGGTTCCTACGAGGGCCGTGCGGATGCCAAAGGCGTCCAGGCGATCCTGCCAATAGCTCAGACTGCCCTGCGGAATGGCAAAGGACACCTCCATCGCCATACCCGTACCCGCGCGGCCGGGGCCCAGAGCCGGCCAGGGGAAAAAGGTGAGATCGATGCCGGGTGTGCCGGCGGCATCGGCGTAGAAGAGATGATAGGCATCGGGCACATCCGGGTTGACGCTGCGCTTAGCCAGACGCAGCCCCAACATGCCCGTGTAGAAGGCCAGGTTCTCCTGCGGATCGCCGGCAATGGCCGTCACATGATGAAGGCCGTGGACCATGCCGCTCATGCCAGGGCCTCGCGGTCCCGCTTGGCCGCTTCCAGACAGGTCACGCCTTCCGGTCCGACCGTGGCCGCATGCAACGTGCGCGCGGGCAGGTCCAGCCGATCGCCGGGTTTCATGACAATGTCTTCGCCGCTGGTCGGCAGATGAAAGGTGATGCTGCCCCGCACCACGTAGAGGACTTTGGTGTAAGAATGGGTATGGGCGCCGTAAACAAAATTGGGGCCGTTGCTCCAGGTGTAGGGATTCAGCCCTTCGTTGCGCATGATCGCGCGCAGTTCATCTTCGCGCACATCGGTGCCCCACGGCCAGGGGGTGTAGCGGTGTGTGGACATAGGCAAAACGAGATGGGAGGATCAGGCGGCAGCTTCGGAAGTCCAAACGACTTCCCCCATGGTGGAGACGTCGTAGCCGCCAAGGGCCAGCACGGCATTGCGGAAAGTAGGACTCCGGATGATGTCCAGCAACGGAGCCAGCAGGTCGGATTCGTAGTACACCTGCGGGATGACGAGCTGGTATTGCTCCTCGAACAGGGGTATGAAATCGAGGTCGAGGGCACGGGCGGCGGCCAAAATGCCCAGGCCACAGTCGGCGGCGCCGCTCTGCACGGCCGCCGCCACGGCCAGATGGGTGAACTCTACCCGCTCGTAGCCCTGAATGTGGGCCGGATCGATGCCGCTCCGGGCCAGATGGTAATCGAGGAGCACGCGCGTCCCCGCCCCACGCTGGCGGTTGATGAACATCACATCCGGGCGGGTCAGATCGGCCAGGCCGGACAGACGCTTGGGGTTGCCCCGGGGGACGATCAGACCCTGGGTACGGCCGACAAAACCAAGGACAACGACGGGCACTTGGGGCAGATAGCGCCGGATATAGGCCAGATTGTATTCGCCCGTGGCCTCGTCCAGCAAATGGGAGCCGGCCAGGTGGGCTTCGCCCCGGCGCAAGGCCAGCAAGCCGCTGAGCGAACCCACGTTGCCGGAACTCAGGCTGCGATCCGGTCGCTCCCGGCGCAACTGGTCGGCCAGCAAATCCAGGGTGAGATCGTGGCTGCCGAGATGGACGATGGTGCGGTCAATAACCGAGGGCGGCCGCAGCAGTTCGACCTCGATCTCGTCGCCGGCATTGAGCCCCTCGGAAAAGCGGGGGATGTGGGCGATCCCATCGGCCCGCACCATGGACATGATGACACCGGCCCCGCGGGGAAGGGGGGTGGCGACGATCCGATCGCCGACCCGACCCAGGGTGACCCGCATGAACTCGTCCTGCCCCATGGGACTGAGGACTTTGCGGGTGATGACAGCCCGCACAACCGGTCGCGGTTCAACGGCCTGGCCCATCCAGCGCTGCAAAAGGGGTTTCACCAACAGGTCAAAGGTGACCATGGCGCTGACCGGGTAACCGGGAATGCCCACCACGGGCTTGCCGCGGGCGTGGCCGAGGATGGCAGGATGGCCGGGGCGGATGGCAATGCCGTGGACCACGACTTCGCCCAATTCGGCGACGATGCGGGCGGTAAAATCCTCGCTCCCGGCCGAGGACCCGGCATTGACGACGACCAGATCGTGGTCTTCGAGGGCGGCCAACACGGCGGCCTTGATGGCCTGGTAGTCGTCGGCCAGCATGGGTAGACGGTTCACGCGAGCGCCCCATTCTTCGGCCATGGCGCCGAGCACGATGGAGTTGAACTCGATGATATCGCCGGGTTTGAGTTCACTGCCCGGGGCTACCAATTCCGTGCCGGTGGGCAGGATGGCAATGCGCGGTCGGCGATAGACCTGCACTTGCGCATGACCGCTGCCGGCAATGGCGCCCAAATCCTGGGGACGCAGACGATGGTTGGCCGGGACGATCAGCTCGGTGGCCACGATGTCCTCGCCCATGGGCCGCACATGTTCCCACGGTGCTACGGCGGCCAGGATCTCGATGACCTCACCGTCCGCCGTGGTCAGGCGTTGGGCTTCTTCGATGGGGATGACCGCATCGCGGCCGGGCGGCAAGGGATCGCCGGTGTCCACATAGGTGGCCTCCTCGCCCAGACGCAGATGCAGGGGGCGGGTGAGGGTAGCGCCGACGGTGGCCGCGGCACTTACGGCATAGCCGTCCATGGCGGCAGCGTGGTAATGGGGGACCGAGATACGCGCCCAGACCGGTGCCGCCGTTACCCGACCGTTAGCCTCGGCGATAGGCACCGCCTCGGCTGGCAGCCGTCGCAGCGCCCCCACATGCTCCAGCGCGGCCAACCAGGCGTTCAGGGCTTCGTCAAGGGGAATATCGTGGAGATAAGTCACGGTGATCGAAACAGGCACGAGCAGAAAGGCGGAAGATGGTCCTGACAATGCCTTTGATATAGCCACGGGTGGGCAAAATGTGCAAATCGGGTTAGGGCGGACACAACCTGGCCGATCGGTTCTGGTATCGCTCGGGCTTTTGGCCTAGAATGGAGCCATGCCCGAATTGCCCGAAGTGCAAACCATTGCGATGGCCCTGGCCGGTCTGGTTGTGGAGCGGACGATCGGCGATGTCAGCGCGCGCTGGCCGGGCATTGTGGACCGACCCGATGTAGCCACCTTTGTGGCCACGATGCGCGGCCGCCGGGTCACCGCCGTGTCACGCCGCGGCAAGTATCTGCAATGCGCTCTTGATAACGACCTTTGGTTGCTCATGCACCTGCGCATGACCGGTGAGATGCGGGTCCTGCCGGCCACCGTCGCCTTCGATCCCCACGAACATCTCATTTTCCATCTGGAACACGGCCTGGACTGGCGGTTTCGAGATACCCGTAAGTTCGGCCGGGTTTATCTGGTCGCCGATCCGGCCGAGGTGGTGGGCCAACTCGGCCCCGAACCGCTGGATCCGGCCTTTTCGCCGACCTATCTGGCCCAAGCCCTGGCCGGCCGCAAGGCACCCATCAAGTCCCTGTTGCTGGACCAGCGGTTGGTGGCCGGCTTGGGCAACATCTACGCCGACGAGGCGCTGTTTCGGGCGCGGATTCACCCCCTGCGCGGCGGCGGCAGCCTGAAACCGACCGAGCTGACGGCCCTGGTCGAGGCCATCCGCGACGTGATCACGCAGGCCATTGCCGAAATGGGCACGACCCTGCGCGATTATCATCGGCCGGATGGTTCGGTCGGTCATTTCCAGAACCGCCTGCAGGTGTTTCGGCGCCAGGGTGAACCCTGTCCGCGCTGTGGCGCCATCCTCCAACGTCTGATCGTCGGCGGTCGCAGCACCCACTTTTGTCCTCATGATCAGCCGTTATCAAGCGCCTAATCCTTTGCCAAGCGCGCAAACGACCTTGGGCATTTTGCGCTTGCTTCTCTCCCTCATCCTCCTGGGTCTGCTGACGGGTTGTGCCCTCCCCTATCCGCCCTGCGAGCCGGAGGCCATCCTCTACCCGGACGGTCGGGCGCTGACAGGGCGCAATCGGCAATTGGGTGTGATCAACGCCTCGCCGCTTTTCCCGGCCGACCTGGCCGGTGCGTTGCGGGCTTCGCAGGCCAACCTGGCCGTCATCGACGATGTACGCTGGGGGCTGTTGGAGCCGGAACCCCCTCGGGGCGAGGAGCACACCTACTTGTGGGACGAGGAAGTCGTGACCCTGGATACCCGCGTGCAGGCCTATCAGCAGGCCGGTTTCGATTTGGTGCTGGTGCTCAGGGCCTGGAACGTGTGGGCGCGAGCGGTCTCCCCGAACGGCACGGCCGTGGCCTCGACCCCACCCCGACCTGAATACGAGGACGATTACGCGGCCTGGGTGGCGGCCTTGGTCGAACGCTATGACGCCGACGGCGTGGATGACTTCCCCGGCCTGGTGGATACCGATGGCGATGGTCGCCCCAATCCCGTCCGCTACTACCAGATCGAGACGGAAGCGGTCAACGGCTATTGGTGGCAAGGGTTGGAGGCCACAAGCGCCGTGGACGATTACCTGCGCTTGTTGCATCTGGCCGGCACGGCGGCGCGAGAAGCCTACCCTGAGGTTCGCATCCTGGCGGCGACGGTGGTCGGTCTCGACTTGTTGGACGGTTTCCCCACCGCGGCCGAGTTGCGCGATATCGTCACGAACATCCATCCCTCCGTTTGCGGCGCCCTGAGCGGGCTACGGCGTCTTCTGGCCGCCCGAGCCGCTTACGATATCATCGCCGTGCATAGCATGAGCGATTACACCGGTCTGGCCACATTGGCCGCTTGGGTGGCAACCCTGGCGCCGGCTGATACCCCTGTCTGGATTACGGGCGCCACGTCGGCGCCGGCCCTCCTGGGTGACCCACAAATGCTGCGGGTGCGTCCGCGCTACCCGCGCACCGGCGAAGCCCTGTGGGCGGCCCTGCAGAATCCCCAGGCGCCCGATCATGCCACGGTGGTCACCTGGTATCGGGCCGAGCAGGCGCGGCTGGCTTTCAAGAAGTGGGTTTATGCCGCCGTGTACGGCTTCGATGCCCTCGTCCTCGGCCTGGAACAGGATCGCCCCGAGCTGCAAAACCCGACCCTGGGCCAACGCGATCTGGCCTTTCAAGGTTTGCTGGAGACGGCCGACGGCTTTGGTCCCCCGGCGGCGCGGCCGGCGCTGCGGGCCCTGGCTCTGGCGCAGGCGCAGTTGGGGGGTTACAGCGCCGTGCGGCGTCTGACCGATTTCGGCCCCCATGTCCAGGCCTTTGTCTTCACGGTGGAAGGGCTTCCCGTGTATGTGTTTTGGTACGAGGACGGTGTAGCCCGGCTGCCCACCGATCCCCCGGTCGGCACGACCATCACCCTGCGCGTGCGCAGCCCTCAGCTCACGTTGTTCACCGTGCCCACCCGCCATGAGCAGACCGACCCTATCGTGACCCCGGTCATTCCCGTCGCCGGTCAGGTTCATCTGACCATCACCGAAACCCCGGTCCTTCTGCGCGGAGAATGGGCCACGCTGTATTGGCCGCGAATCCGCTGAACCGGTCTTGCCCCGGCTTCAGCGCTTGCCTTTGAGTTGGGCCAGCATCGCCTCGAGGGGTTGGGTGTTGAGGATATCGGCCGCAGTCAGCCAGGCGCGGCGGGCTGTAGCCACGCCGTAGGCGAGCAGGGCGAATTCGGCCGGCGCGTGGGCATCGGTATTGATGACGATTTTGCAGCCCAGTTCGACGGCGCGGCGGGCATGGATGTCGTTGAGGTCGAGACGGGCGGGGTTGGCATTGATCTCGACCACGGTGCCGGTTTCGGCGCAGGCCTGCAGGACGGCCTCCATGTCGATAGCGGTCGGTTCCCGTTTGCCCAGGAGCCGACCGGTGGGATGACCGAGAACGTGGACGTAGGGGTTACGCACGGCCCGCCGACAGCGGGCGGTGATGGTCGCGCGGTCCTGGCGCAGGCTGCTATGGATGCTGGCGACGACGACATCGAGCCGGGCCAGGACCTCGTCGGGCAGACCCAGGCTGCCGTCGGCCAGGATCTCGACTTCGATGCCCTGCAACAGCCGAAAATCATCGCCTGCGGCCGCCCATTGGGCGTTGAGTTGGCGGATTTCCTCGGCCTGTTGGCGCAGGCGTTCAGCATCGAGACCGCCGACGATGCCCAGGCCCACACTGTGATCGCTGACCACCCAGTAGCGATACCCACGGCGGCGGGCGGCGGCGGCCATCTCGGCAATCGAAGCCGTGCCGTCGCTCCAGATGCTGTGGCCGTGGACTTCGCCCAGGATATCGGCCTCGGTCAGCAGAGACGGCAACGAGCCGGTGCGGGCGGCCTCGATTTCACCCCGTCCCTCACGCAGTTCCGGGGGGATCCACTCCAGGCCCAAAAAGTGGTACAGCTCCTCTTCGCCGGCGAAAAACCGTTCTGCGCCGGCCGGCGCGGGGCCTTTGCCGGTGGCGGTGAGGCCGTATTCGTTCAGGCTCCAGCCCTGCTTGAGCGCCAGTTCGCGCAGGGCGACGTTGTGGTCTTTGCTGCCGGTGAAGTACTGCCAGGCGGCGCCCCAGTGTCGGGGTTCGACCAGGCGCAAATCGCAGGCGAGACCGTTGGCCAGGCGCACGCTGGTTTTCGTGGCGCCGCTGACGAGGACTTCGGCCACCTGGGGAAGGCGGCGAAACGCGGCCATCACCGCCTCGGCATCCCCGGCCGGTCCCAGCGTGGCCAGAAGGTCGAGATCGCCGATGGTTTCCTTCCAACGCCGCACGCTGCCGGCTGCTTCCACGCGGGCAAGGATGCTGGTCGGCAAAGCCTCGCGCAGACCGGCTATCAGTTCCAGGGCCAACGGACGGGCCACACCCAGAGGCACCCGGGCCTCACCACGACGGCGAAGGAGTTCGATCCCCTTGAGGATTTTCTCCTCGGATTTGGCGCCGAATCCGGGTAGGGTTCGCAAGCGGCCGGCCTCGGCTGCGGCCTGGAGTTCGGCAATGTCGGTGATGCCCAACTCCTGCCACACCTTGGCCGCTTTTTTGGGCCCCATGTCGGGGATCTGCATCATCTCCACCACCCCCAGAGGCACCTCGCGCTTGAGCTCTTCCAGATAGGCAATCTGACCGGTTTCCAGCAGTTCGGCGATATCGGCAGCAATGCTCTTGCCGACATGGGGGATGCTCTGCAGCTCGCCGGCCTCGTAAAGGGTGTAGATATCCTGGGTGAGATTGGCGATGCTCTCGGCCGCATTCTGAAAGGCCAAAATGCGAAAGCGGTTTTCGCCTTTGATGAGCAGGATATCGCCGATCAGGCGGATGTGGTCGGCGACTTCGCGGTTGGTCAGACGGCGGGTAGGAGCCATGGCTATATCACCGCAAAGGAGCAGGGCTCTTGTTCGGACCGGTACACAAAGGTGAGGGCGCCGCGGGGCTGTGCCCATTCCGAGCAGGAGCCAGGAACAGAGCAAGGATAGGCCCATGATAGCGCAGGCCTGGGGGTTGTGCAAGCGTTCTCGTTATGACGCGATGCGCCATAAAGCCCATGCCGGGTTGGACAGCAACGGCCGTTTTGGGTATAGTTGGCGGCAAATGAGTCTGCCTCGGTGGTCGGCCGATAGGACCGTCGGCGTCAAGGCAGCCGTTTTTTCGCATGGTCGCTCTGTCCTGGTGTTTTTTCTGTGCAAGGAGGCCTAACCGATGCTCACACCTTTTGAAAAGGTCATCTTTGTTTTTGCCGTTATTGCCAGCGTTTACAACGGGTATCTGGGATTTCATAAGGTCTATCGGGTGATCCGCCGGGGGCAGGGGGAGGTAGGTGATGATCGCATCCTACAGCGGGCTGTGGCGGCGGCGTTGAACTGGCTGTTGTTGCGACCGACCTGGAAGGTGCGCAGGGTGTCGGGCCTGTTCCATGCGCTCATCGCCTGGGGTTTTATCTTCTACTTTTTGGTCAACGCAGGCGATGTGATCGAGGGCTACTGGCCGGTGACGTTCCTGGGCACGGGATGGGTCGGTGATCTCTATCGTCTGCTGGCCGACGTGCTGAGCGTAGGCGTGCTGGTGGGGATGGTCTATTTCCTCTTGCGCCGTTTTCTCTTCCGGGCGTCGGCCCTGCAGTACCGCACGAACGTCAAGCTGATGGAGCGGGTCAAGGCCGGAGGCGTTCGCCGCGATTCGCTCATCGTCGGCCTGTTCATCCTTTTCCATGTGGGGGGCCGTTTTCTGGGTCAGAGCTTCAAACTGGCCCGGCATGGCGCCGACCCCTTCCAGCCGTTTGCCACGGCCGTCAGCGGGCTCTGGCTGGGCTGGTCGGAGACGGCCCTGGTTGTGGCCGAACATGCGGCCTGGTGGGTGGCCCTGGGCCTCATTCTGGCCTTTATTCCCTATTTCCCCTATTCCAAACACATCCACCTGATCATGGCCGGGGTGAACTTCCTGGTGCGACCGCAGCGCACCGCTCTGGGCGCCCTGGAACCGATCGATTTTGCCAACGAGACCATCGAACAATTCGGCGTGGCCAAACTGGAGCATCTGCCCTGGAAGCACATCCTCGACGCCTACGCCTGTATTATGTGCAATCGCTGCCAGGATGCCTGTCCGGCCTATGTCACCGGCAAGGAGCTTTCGCCGGCAGCGCTGGAAGTGAACAAGCGCTACTCCATCAACGCGCATCTCGACGCGCTGGCGGCCGGTGAACCTTCGCCCGAGCCGCTGCTGGCGTACGCCATCAGCGAGGCGGCCCTCTGGGCGTGTACGGCCTGCGGTGCCTGCATCGAGGTCTGCCCGGTGGGCAACGAACCGATGTTCGATATCCTCTACATGCGCCGCCATCAGGTCCTCATGGAGAGCACGTTTCCGGCGCCGTTGCAGACGGCCTTCAGCGGGATGGAGCGCGCGGGCAATCCCTGGAAGCTGAGCCGCTCCGACCGTTTGCAATGGGCCGAGGGTCTGGATATCCCAACGGTGGAGGAGAATCCCGATTGCGAGCTTTTGTGGTGGGTGGGCTGCGCGCCGGCCTACGACAGGCGCGCCCAGGCGACGGCCCGGGCCTTCGCCAAAGTGCTCAAGGCCGCCGGGGTCAACTTTGCCGTCTTAGGCTCGTTGGAAAACTGCACCGGCGACGCCGCCCGTCGCGCCGGCAACGAGGCGTTGTTCTCCGAGCTGGCCCAACAGAACATCGCCACCCTCAATGAGGTCAAAGCCCGGCGGATCGTGACCACCTGTCCCCATTGCCTGCACACCCTGGGCAAGGAGTATCCCGCCTACGGCGGTCACTACGAGGTGATCCATCACACCGAGCTGCTGGCCGAGTTGATCGCCGAAGGCAAGATCCAACCCGGCCCCTGGCAGGATGGCGGCGTAACCTATCATGATCCCTGCTATCTGGGGCGCCATAACGGGATTTTCGAGGCGCCGCGAGCCGTGCTCGAAAGCACGGTAGGACCCATCATCGAGCTGCCACGTCACCGCCGCAACTCGTTCTGCTGCGGCGCCGGCGGCGCCCAGATGTGGAAAGAAGAGGAGCACGGCACCGAAGCCGTGAACGTGAACCGCTATCGCGAGGCGGCAGCTACCGGTGCCGGCACCATTGCCGTGGGCTGCCCCTTCTGCCTGACCATGTTGACCGATGCCTCCAAGCGCAGCGGCGAAGGCGGGTTAGCGGTCAAAGACGTGGTCGAGCTGGTGGCCGAAACGCTCTGATCGGGTCGGGTTCAGGATCGGCGGTCATGGACGAAAAGGGCCGGCGGTAAAGCCAGAGCGGCAGTGCCGCCGGCCAGGGCCACTCCTGCCATCCCTGCCAGCACCTGCCCCAGACCGACGCGATCACCCAGCCAGCCGGCTACGGCGGCGCCGATGGCCCCGCCGGCAAACATAAAGCCCAGGGTCAGGCCGCTGGCCAGGCCCTGCCGGCCGGGAAGCATGGCCTGGGCCAGGACCACACTGACGCTGTGCCCGGCCGTAATGCATACCCCGGCCAGGAAGAGGGCTGCGTAGAAAAGCACGCCCGGCAGGTGAAGATAGGCCCAAAGGAGCGGCGCCGCCAGAAAGAGACTGAAGATGATGACCGGGCGTCGTCCCATCCGGTCGGCCAGGTGGCCGCCGACCACGTTGCCGATGGCGCCACCGATCAGGATCATCGAGAGGGCAACGCCGAATTGGGCCGGCAACCAGCCCCGATCATGGAGATGTTTGGGCAGAAAAGTGACGGTGGTAGCTTGCAGGGTCATGCGGACGAACAGGACGAAGGCAAAGACCATCAGAACCCACAAACCCAGGCGGAGGGCCGGCCCCGTCCTCCCGACCGTTGTGGCCGCGCGATGCGGTTTGTTGGGAGGACGATGGTGCCACATGGCCCAACCGGCCATGGCGTTGAGGACCACCAGTCCGAGAAGACCGGCCGGCCCGCCGTGTTGTAAGAGGAGGCCGGCCATGCTGGGGCCGAGGCCTGCGCCCATTTGGCCGAAAAGGAAAAACACCGCCACGGCTGTGCTCACCTGCGCCGGCGATACCCGTCGGGCTTTGACCGTGCCTTCGGGATGAAAGGCGGCCGACCCCAGAGCGGCCGTGACCATGAAGGCGATAGCCCACCAACCAGGGCTGAGCAGGGCCAGCGCATAGAAAACCGACATCCACCAGGCCCCCACAGCGCTGAGCTTGCCGACGCCGTAGCGATCGCTCAACCAGCCAAACAAGGGCTGGCTGAGGGAGTTGGCAAAGGTATAGGCCGTGGCGACGAGGCCGACGGTCGTGTTGCTCAGGCCCAACGAGACGCTGAACAGGGCCAACAGGAGGGAGGGCGTGCTGTTGAGGATATCGATGGTCAGGTGGCCGATGGCATTGGCCAGATAGCCGCGATCGGCTAAAAAGTCGGGTAATGCGGTCAGGGCATGGGTACGTACACGCATAAGACCTTTTCCTCTCCCCAAACGAAAGAAGGCCGTCGCCAGGGGCGATCAGGTCGTTTTGACCGCCAGGATGAGGCCTTCGTGCAAGGCGAACGTGATCCCCTCAGGGGTTTCCTGCGGTTGTAGAAAGGCCCGCGCCTGGCCTTGACTCGCCCAAAGCATCCGACGCAATCGCTCCCGGTCGGATGGGGATACCCCCATGCGGTCCATCCAGGCCTGAAAGTCCATGGGCTTGCTGAGTTGTTCGCTGTGGCGGACGTGAAACCCGGCCTGTCGGCAAAAGGCCACGAGAGCGGTCAACGGATACATCGACACATGCGACGGATCACGCAGGCGTTCGAAGGCATTGACGTAAGCGGCGGCCTCGGCATCGGGCGGAGCGATGTTGTCGACCAACACCAAACGGCCACCGGGGCGCAGCACGCGCGCCCATTCGCCCACGGCGGCCGCCGGATCGACAAAATGATGCAGAGCAATACGGCAGGTGACCAGGTCAAAACGCTTCGTCGCCAGGGGCAGACAGGTGCCATCGGCCTGGACCCAAAGCACATTCCGAGCCTCGCGCCGATGGGCATGCTCACGCGCCGCCCGCAGCATGGCTGCGGTCAGGTCGAGGGCCACGACGGTAGCCACATACGGGGCCAGGGCCAGAGCGGTATGGCCGCCACCGGTGGCGATGTCCAGGGCCCACCAATGAGGTTCGGGTTCGGCCAGCGCCACCACCCGACCCAGGCTCTCGCCGTGGGCATGAACCGGTGAATGCACATAGGCCTCGGCATGGGCGCCGAATTGACGTTGGACCAGATGGGTAGACAAGGTCAGGCCGTGGGTGTGCTTTTGACCAGGATGCGCCAGGTGCCACGCTGGACACGAGTCCCCTCTTGGTTGAGGACATCCACCTTGAAGGTGACATAGCCGCCGCCCAGGCGGGGCATGTCCTTTTTCTCGGCTACGGTGGCGCGGACCCGTATGGTGTCGCCGATCTTGACGGCGGCGCGGAACTCCCATTCCAGGCCCATGAAGGCAATGACGGTGTCCTCCAGGAAGCCCAGGCGGGTGGCCAGGCCACTGGCAATGGACAACACAAGCAGACCGTGGGCGATGCGCTCGCCCATCATCTGGGTCTTGCTGTACTCGGCGTCGGTATGGATGGGGTTCCAATCGCCGGAGAGCATGGCGAAGAAGACGATATCCGACTCGGTGACGGTGCGGCCGGCGCTTTCGACGGTGGCGCCGATGGCGAATTCCTCGTAATAGAGGCCGCGCGGACGGGGTAAAGAGGCCATAGCGCTGAGAGGGGACGAACGAAATGGGGGCAACGGGAGAAACGCAAGCGACGGCCGCAGCATCACCGGCCACGCATACCCGCCGATTGTAGCGAGGGTGGGAGGGCTTGTCAACGGAGCAGCGGTCATAAGCGCTCGGATGTTTGCGTTGACAGGCCGATCGCCGGTATTCTATACCCAAAGGTGTCTCAAACTCGCTTTCGGGTAATGGCCTACCCGGCTGCCTTCCCCCGTGTACCGCTCGCAACTCGGCCTCCCTGAGCCCGTTGTGCCGGGCGTCGGCGCAGGCCGCGACCGGAGACCTATGACGGACGCCCTCGGTCGGTACGTAGACAGTACCTTTTCGGCTTGAATCACGACCTTTCGGCGTCCGTTGGGCTTTTTCAGGGTCGTCATGGCCACATCTCCCGGCTAAGCCCAGGTCTCAAACCAGGATTCCCCTTGCGGAGCTTGTGAAAGCCCTCCATCGTTTTCTGACACTGGCCGGTCTCGTCGCCGTTCTCGTCGTCCTGTCCGGGCTGATGGCCATGCGCCGGTTTACGCCGTCTGCCCCGGTGGCGACGGTGCGGCCGTTTCCGACCGGTGTTGCGGCCAGGGCCCAGGCCACGTTCCCGGTCACACCGGTGCCGACTCCCTCGGCACCCATGCCGACACTCCCTCCACCGGCGGTTTCTCCTGCATCCGCCTTGCTCCTGGCCGATAGCCTTTCGCCCTCGCCTGTACCTGCCGCCACTCCGGAACCGCTTCCCTCCCCCACGCCTTCTCGTGAGCGCGTGGATGAGGCCGGGCCCATTGCCCTGCCTACGATTGCGCCCCTGCCTGTGGGGGAAGGACGACCGCCCGTCCGTTTACGTATCCCGGCCCTGGGCCTGGATACACCCGTCATGCCGATGGGCTGGCACGTCGTCGTTGATGCAGAGGGGGTGCGCAGCGAGTGGGACATGGTCGATGATGCCGCCGGCCATCATCTCGATTCGGTCTATCCCGGCGAGGCGGGTAATGTCGTGCTCTCCGGCCACAACAACATCGGCGGCGCCGTGTTTCGGGATGTCTGCCTCATCGGTGAACCGGGTGTGACTTTTGGCCTGGGCGATGCGATGATCCTGGTGGATGAAGCCGGTCGGACGTTCACCTATCGGGTCAACGGCTGGCACCGCTTTCCCGAGGCCAATGTCTCGTTACGCCAACGCCGGGAAAACGCCCGTTATATGGCCCCCACCGAACACGCCCAGTTGACTCTGATCACCTGCTGGCCCCTCACGTCCAACACCCATCGCGTCGTCATTACCGGGCTGTTGACGGCAATGACGATGCCATAAGTCGGATGATGCCGACCGCTGCGCGGCTGTTCTTATGTTCTTGCGGAACCTGGCTGTTTTGTCCTGGCTCCTGTTGCTCCTGACGGCCTGTTCGGCCCCCGGTCACGTCATCCGGTGGGAAACGGCCACCGAGAT
>JBBINH010000012.1:0-79101 GCA_037443945.1 Caldilineales bacterium | reverse complement strand
ACCAACCGGATCGGCCTCCACCGCGCCACCGCCGATTGGACCGAGACGGGCGTCACCTGGAACAACCAGCCCGGCCACTCGGCCACGGCTTACGCCGCCACCGACGTGGGCATAACCACCGGCGTCTGGGTCAGTTGGGATGCCACCCAACTGGTGCGCGAGTGGTACCAGGGCACGTATTCTAATTACGGGCTGAAACTGGTCAGCCAGGCCGAGACAACCTGCAACATGCGCTACTTCGACAGCCGCGAGAACCTCTACGACGCCCGGCTGGTGATCACCTATGGCACGCCGACGCCCACGCGCACGCCCACCCGCACGCCGACGCGCACGCCCACGCCCACACCCACCCGCACGCCCACGGCCACGCCAGGGGCTACGCCCACCCCGGTGACCAGCAATGTCTCGGTCTGCGCCGTGGCCGACGCCTTCCTGAGCGCCTCCGAACCGATGCTCCGCTCCGGCGCGTCCGACAGCTTCGGCGTGGGCTACGGCGGCGTGGACTCGGCTACGGGAGTTTCCGTGGTGCGCTTCGACCTCTCCTTCATCCCGGCCGGCTCGACGATCGAAAGCGCCGTCTTCGAGGCGTACCAGTATTTCGGCCAGGGGCTCAACCCGGTGGCCGTCGGCATCCACCCCATCACCACGGCCTGGAACGAGGCCACGGTCACCTGGAACACCATGCCGGGCTTCGATGGAGCAGTGACCACGGCCAACCTGAACCTGGCGGAGGGCTACAAGGGCTGGACGGTGACCGGCCTGGCCCAACAGTGGGTGAACGGCACGCGGCCCAACTATGGCCTGATGCTGCGGGGGCCGCTCACCGGCGATCCCAGCGCCAACTACTACGCCCGCAGCTTCCACAGCCGAGAGAGCAGCTGGGGCGCCGCCCGCTGCCCAAGGCTGGTGCTCACCGTGCGCTCGGCCCGGCCGTTGCCGACCGTGACCCCGACGCCCACCCGTACCGCCACACCGACGCGCACCCCCACGCCGACGCGCACGCCGACGGCCACGCTGGCCGTGGACCTGGTCGTTGATGCCATCGAGATCACCCAGGCCATCCAGGACCTGAACAACACCGTGCCCCTGATCGCCAACAAGCGCACCTACGCGCGAGCCCATGTGCGCGCCATTGGACCGAATCGTGGGGGTGTCACAGGGCGTTTCGCCTTTATCCGCACCGGTCCCGGCCTGGGTAACATCCTGCCCGATAATCCCGGCGCCCGCATCACCGTGCGCAGTGCGCCCTACCGCGGCGCGATCGAAGACAGCTTCTACGTTGAGGTGCCCCCTGGCATGTTAGGTGAGGGCAACCTGACGGTCTGCTTTACGGTCAACTCCGACCGTTTCGTGCCCGAAACCAATTACGACAACAACAACCGCTGTGCCTCCGTGACCCTGACGGCTTCGCCGCCGATGTACGTGAAGATCTTCAACGTGCGTTACGTTAAGGATGGCGTCACCCACCTGGCCGACTGGAACCACGTCGCCATGTTGCTTTCCTGGCTGCGCCGGGCCTATCCGGTGGCCGAGGTGGTATGGCGCCCCTCTATCCTGGAATGGACCGACACCAGGGCGCCGGCCGACTACGGCGACGACGGCTGCAAAAAGGTCAATGAGCTGTTGGCCCGCCAGTGGCGTCTGGACGGGTCACCACCACGCTGGCGCTACTACGCCTTGGTGAGCGACACGGGTGGCTTCATGCGCGGCTGCGCGGCCGGCATCCCGGCTGCGGTGGCCTCCGGGCCGACCGGCGCAGGCGACTGGGGGTGGGATTTCGACGGCTCCTACGGCGACTGGTACGGCGGCCACGAGCTGGGGCACGCCTACGGCCGCGTCCATGCCGAGTTCTGCGGCGCCAGTGCCGGCTGGCGTTGGCCTTGGGATCCGCCCACGTATCCCTACCCCGAAGGCCGCATCGGCGGACCGGCAAGCACACCACTGCGCTATTTCGGCTGGGACATCGAACGCCGCGAGGTCTATCGCTGGAACTGGACCGACGTAATGACCTACTGTGCCAACGAGTGGATCTCCGACTTCACCTACACGGGCATCCGCAATCGGCTGATCGCCGACGGCGTGGCCCCCGCCGGTGCCGAGGCTTCTGCGGCCGCCTTCCCGGAAGCGACGGAGTATCTGGCCGTCTTCGGCCAGGCCAATATGAACCAGGGCACGGCCACGCTGAGCACTCTGTACCGCCTGACCGACATCCCGCCAGGCGAAGCGCCCACCCCCAGCGACGACTGGGCGCTGGCGTTGCTGAATGCCGGCGGCGGCACCCTGGCCAGCTATCCCTTCATCCCCAAAGTGGACACGGAAACGGATGCAGGCGAGGACGTGATGGCCGCCATTGACGAGATGGTGCCGTGGGCGTCGGGCACCGCGCGCGTCGTCGTGCGTTACAAGGGCCAGACCGTGGCCGAACGGCCCGTCAGCGCCAACCCGCCCACGGTGCAGGTGCTGGCGCCCAACGGCGGCGAGGTCTTGGGCCAAACGGTGACGGTGCGTTGGACCGCCGCCGACCCCGACGGCGACCCCCTGACCTATGCCCTGCTCTACAGCGCCGATAACGGCGCCACCTGGCAGACGGTGGTCACCCAGCTCACAGGGACGCAACACACCGTGGACCTGAGCCAACTGCCCGGCAGCGATGGGGCCCGCTTCCGGGTGATTGCCTCCGATGGCGTGAACACCGGCTCCGATCAGTCTGACGCGGCCTTCAAGGTGCCGGGCAAGGCGCCGCAGGCGCTCATCATCGCACCCGACCAGGGCGCCAACTTCCTGCCCGAACAGCGGGTGGTGTTGGCAGGCGAAGGCTACGATGTGGAGGACGGCAACCTGCCCGACGCCCGGCTGAGCTGGAGCTCGGACCGCCAGGGGAACCTGGGCAACGGCCGCCATCTCTCGGCCACCGGGCTGCAGGAGGGCCGCCACCTCATCACGCTGCGCGTCACCGACAGCCACGGCCAGAGCAGCACGGCCAGCCGCACGATCTTCATCGGCGGCGAGGCGTTTTATCTGCCGTTGATTCTGCGTTAGCGGTAGCGCTGCGCACATGAGGATGGCCATGCGCACACCCGGCCCGTAGGCGCCGGCCGGCAGGCTACGCTCGCCACCGGTCGGCGCCGGGGCTGCGCCTGGCATCGGCCATAACCGACCCGGCTGCCCGCCACCGCACGCAGACGGAAAATCGGCCTCCCTGGGCCCACGATACCCAGCGTCGGCCCGGCCCGACGCCCCCGGTCGGCGCAACCCGACCGCAGGCCGAAGGCCCATCACGGGCGACCTCGCTTGACGGCGTCGCCTAACCGGCCGCTTGCCGCTCTTGGCCCGGCACTCCCCTGCCCGTCGGCAGGCCCGGATCGGCGGCGACCGGTGGCCGATCGCCGACCCTCCCAGACCTGGTTGACGGCAACCGGGCCTGACCTTTATACTGAGGCCATCTTCTTCGCCCGCAACACTCACGGACTATCCTCACATGAGCTCCGGTTACACTGCCATCGATCCACTCGACTGGAGCACGATCCAACCCCATATCGACGCCTTGCTGGCGGCCGAACTAACCCCCGAACGCGTGCGCGACTGGTTGCAAGCCTGGAGCGACCTGGCGACCGTTCTCGATGAGGCCTATGCGACCCTCTATCGCCAGGTGACCGAAAATACGGCCGACGAAGCCGCCGCCAACCGCTTCAAGCACTGGGTCCAGACGATCCTGCCGGCCTGGGAACGGGCCGAACAGGCTCTACGCCGGAAATGGCTGGCCGTGCCCGGATACGAACCGACCGCCGAGACGGCCAACCTCTATCGCCGCTTCCGGGTCGAAGCCGAGCTGTTTCGCGACGAAAACGTGCCCATTCTCAGCGAATTGCGCCTTCTCGCCAAGCAATACGACGACATCGTCGGGGGCTTGACTTTTGCGTGGGAAGGCGAAACGAAGACGATCCCGCAGGCCGCGCCTCTCTTGCAATCGCCCGACCGGCAGGTGCGCGAACAGGTGTGGCGCCGCGCCCTGGCGGCTTTTCTGGCCCGTCGCAACGATCTGGACCATCTGTTTTTGGAGATGCTGGACCGACGACGTCGGTTGGCCCGCCATGCCGGCTTGCCCGATTTCCGCGCTTACCAGTGGCGGCACCTCGGCCGTTTTGATTATACGCCTGAGGATTGCCTGGCCTTCCGCGAGGCCATTGCCCAGGAAGTTGTTCCTCTGGCCACCGAACTCTATCGCCAACTGGCCGCGACCCTGGGCCTGGACAGCCTGCGACCCTGGGAAACCGACCTGGAATTGCCCGCCTTCACCACGGTGGACCCCCATCCCACCCCGATCAAGGCCTTTGCCGATGCCGCCGAACTGGAGGAAACGGCCCACCGCATCTTTCGGCAGGTCCATCCGGTCTTCGGCGAGTACTTCGGCGCCATGCGCCAGGGCTATCTCGACCTGGCCTCGCGACCCCATAAGGCGCCGGGGGGTTACTGCAACGGCTTTCCGCGCAGCCGTCAACCCTACATCTTCATGAACGCGGCCGGCACGGCCAAAAACGTGGTCACCCTGCTCCATGAAGGCGGCCACGCCTTCCACTTTGCCGAAGCCATCCGCCACCAAACCCTGCTCTGGAACTATCACGCCCCGATCGAGTTCGCTGAAGTCGCCTCCATGGGCATGGAGCTGCTCAGCATCCCCTTCTGGCCGCGTGCGGCCGGCGGCTTTTATGAGGAGGACGCTTTCCGCCGGGTTCTGGCCGAAAAATGGCGGGATATCGTCTTCTTCCTCCCCTATATGGCCGTTGTGGATGGGTTTCAACACTGGCTCTACACCGAAGCCCCGGAAACGGTGGACGCCCGGGACCTCGACCGGGCCTGGAGCGAACTGTGGGATCGCTATCTGCCCGGCATCGATTACAGCGGTCTGCAAACGGAGAAGGAAACGGGCTGGCACCGCAAGGGTCACATCTTCAGCATACCGTTTTATTATGTCGAGTATGGTCTGGCCCAGTTGGGCGCTCTTCAGGTCTGGCGCAACGCCTTGCAGGACCGGGCCACGGCGGTTGCGCGCTATCGCGCGGCGCTGGCCCTGGGTTACACCCGCTCGCTGCCCGAGCTGTTCGCCACGGCCGGCGCCCGGTTCGGGTTCGATCGGGAGCTGCTGCGCGAGCTGATGGACCTGGTACGGGAGCAACTGGCGCGGCTGGACCACGCCTCCGTTTTCACCTGAGCCGATACGATGAGCACAGACCATCTCAAACGCGACCAGAAACTCGAACTTTACTACTGGATGCGTCTGACGCGCACCTTCGACGAGGCTATGCTGGCGTTATGGAAGCAAGGTCGTGGCGTGGGAGGTACGTTCAGCCAGCGGGGACACGAAGCCATCAGCGTGGGGGCGGGTTATGCCCTGGGGCCTGAGGATGTGGCGGCGCCCATGCATCGCGACCTGGGCTGCTACCTGGTGCGAGGCCTGAGCCCGCGGCGCATTTTCGCCAATCTGCTCGGCCGCGAGACGGGCGTGACCCGCGGCCGCGATGCCAACCTGCATGGCCTGGGCGATCTCAGCCTCAACCTCATCGGCTTCGTCAGCCATCTTCCCCAATCGCTGGGCGTAGCTCTGGGCGTGAGCATGAGCTTCCGCTATCGCAACGAACCGCGCGTGGCCCTGACCTTCATCGGCGATGGGGCCTCCAGCGCCGGTCTTTTTCACGAGGTCCTCAACATGGCCGCCGTGTACAACGCGCCCCTGGTCGTCATCGTCGAAAACAACCAGTACGCCTATTCGACGCCCCTGCACCAGCAGATGAAAGTGCCCGATATCGCCCTGCGGGCTCAGGGCTACGGCATCCCCGGCCTCATCGTGGACGGCAACGATGTCGAGGCCATGTATGGCGTGACCAAAGAGGCCGTCGAGCGGGCGCGGCAGGGAGGCGGCCCCACCCTGATCGAAGCCAAGACCATGCGCATGCTCGGCCACGCCATCCATGACGGCGCCGAATATGTTCCGCGCGAGCTGTTGGCCGCCTGGGAGGCCAAAGACCCCATCCGGCGCTACGAAGAACGCCTGTTGGCCGAAGGCATCGCCGACCGGGAGGAACTCGACGAAATCGGTCGACGCTGCGCCGTCGAAATCGAGGATGCCATTGCCTTCGCCGAGGCCAGTCCCTGGCCCGATCCCGCCACCGTGACCGAAGGGGTTTACGCTCCCTGATACCCAATCACTCCATCCGTCGGAGGGCTCTATGGCTTCCGATCTCGCCGCCATGACCACTCAACCCTACGGGCCTGATAAGCGGTCGCTAACCCGTGCCGAGATGAGCAAACTGCAAAAGCAGGTCCCCGGGTGGACGATCGTCGAGACCGGCGATGTTCCCTGGCTGGAACGCCGTTTTCGTTTTGCCAATTTTGCCCAGGCTCTGGCGTTTACCCAGGCCGTCGGTGCTCTGGCCGAAGCCATCAACCACCATCCCCTCCTTATCACCGAATGGGGGGCTGTAACCGTGCGCTGGTGGACCCACGCCGTCAAGGGGCTTCATATCAACGACTTCATCGCCGCCGCCAAGACCGACCGCTTGTTTGCCGAGCAATTCGCCGGCCCCTAGGCCCGCCCCCATGGCCGACTTCCACGGCAAAACCGTCGTCATCACAGGCGCCTCCACCGGCATCGGCCGGACTACGGCGATCGCCTTCCGGCAGGCCGGCGCACGTGTCGTTCTGGCCGCCCGTTCTACGGACGTGCTGGAGCAACTGGCCGCCGAGTTGGGTGGACCCGAAGTCGCCCTGCCCGTCACCTGCGATGTGAGTGACCCGGAGCAGTGCCAGGCCCTGATCGACCGGGCCGTAGCCCATTTCGGCGGCATCGACATCCTGGTCAACAATGCCGGTCTGCTCGTCTCGGGGACATTCGAGCATCTCCGGCCGGGCGATCTGGAACGGCAGTTCGCCGTCAATCTGTTCGGGGTCGCCTATTGCATCCGCGCCGCCTTGCCCCATCTCAAACAGAGTCGGGGTGTGATCGTCAACGTCTCCTCGGTGGCGGGATTCGTGGGCACGCCGACCAGCGGCGCCTACAGCGCCTCGAAAGCGGCGTTGAACAATCTGGGGCAGAGTCTGGCGGCCGAGTTGCACCCTTACGGCATTGCCGTCTGCACCGTGTGTCCTTATTTCGTCAGCGGGGCCGAGCTGAGTCGCAAAGGCATCATCCGGGAGGGAAGTCGCCATAATCCCCAAGGCCGAAGGCGTCGGGCACCGGGCACGCAAACGCTTGACGATGTGGCGAAAAGCATCCTCAAAGCGGCGGCCACCCGCCGCCGGTTGCTCGTCCTCAGCCCGGCCGGGGTGCTCATCTGGTGGTTGACACGGCTGACGCCCTGGCTGGTGGATGCCGTTCTGGCGCGGGCCATGCGCAGACTCTGAAGGACGCCGAAAACCGAGCGCCTACCCTCCGGCCCTCTCCGAATCCTGCCGATCGGTTGGTAATCTTACAGATCGTCCGATCGATTCTTGTACACTACTCGTATCGTTGACTCATGTTGAGACGTTGGGGTTTTCCTTTTCTCTCTCATCCTCTGTCCCCCCTCTTCGCCGGCCGCAGGCCCAAGGGAGAGGATGGAAAACCTGCTTGTTCCCGTTGCTGCAGGTGAGCGAAAAGAGAAGGCAAAAGATGAGGGTGCTGTAGGCTTACACAGTGTCTGGACATAAGCTTTCGTTCTTTTCTGATATCTCGGCGTATCCTTCGGTTGCGGTCGGCATGCTGCGGAATGCCTTTTGCTGCTGCAACGCTACCAGGTGGAGGAGGATTCCATGACAAAGCCTATCGAAGAGGCAGCCAACTTATCGGCAACGGCGGAGTCGGAGACGACGCGACCACGGCCTGAGTCGTCGTCCCCGCTCTCGCTCGCACGGCGATCGTTTCTGGGGACCGGTCTGGCTTCGCTGCTGGGGCTGGTCATAGGGAAGATGGGGGGCTCCAGCCCGGCGGCAGCGCAAGCGCCGGCCCATAAGACGTTCATGCCCCTGGTGAGCGGCAGCGGCACTCTGTGCCTGCAATCGCTGACGCTGTTGCCCACAACGGCAGCAGTAGATTTTGGGCAGAAGCGACTCCGAGAGGATCCCGGCTTTCGCCTATTCTACGACACCTACACCGCCCAGGGATTCGAGTTCATCCCGGAGCGCGTTCACCTTTTTATGGGGGTCCACAAGGGGGCAGGCGGCGCAGGAGGCACGACCGACCCGTCGCCCTGGCCGTTTCTCCTGGCCATTGTCCCCAGTTTTCGCAGCTTTGAACCCACAAGCCCCTCCCACGAAGCGGTGAGCATCGTGGTCCTGCGCGAGCGTCGGGTCAATACGGTGTTGGCCTGTCAGGTTGAGGTGGGCCATCGTCCCTTCCAGATCAACACGTTCACCGTGACCGAACTCAGGCCCGGCGGGGACTTGCAGTCGCAACGACTCGATCGCAGGCTGCTGCAATCCCTCACGGCCGAGGAGGTCGCAGAGCGGGTGGGACGGCCTGTCGTCGAGGCCGACCAATGGGATGCCGAAGTGGGAGGACTCTCAGCAGCCGAGATCAGCCTGGTAGCCGCCCTGGCGTTCGAGACGCTGATCAACGACAACTACGCTGCCCCTCTCTATCCACCCGGTGCCATCCAAAGCCTGCTGGCCGATACGGCGTTGGTGCAAAAGTGGGCACAGGCGATGTCAATCCGCTATGCTGTGGCCCTGTCAGGACCCAAGTGGTGCTGCAGCAGTTCCACCAGTTGCAATGCCTGCAGCAGTACCAGCACATCGAGCATCAGTCTCACACTGCAGACCGAAAACTGAAACCGGTCCCTGCCCCGGTCAGAAGCAGCGGTGGTAGCCCTTACGACGGCGCCGATCCCGACTCTGTGCGGTTGAGGGTCATTTTTCGCGATCCATGATCCGACATTTCTACCACCGCCCGATGCTCAAGGAAGCCCTCTCGCCGGCGAAGCTGTGGGCAACGGTGGCAGAGGGGGACGACGAGGCCTTGCCACCCTCGCTGTTGGCCGCCATGACCGAGCTGCTCGCCGGCGCCTTGACTCTGGAGACGATCGTCGCTTCCCTGCTGCAGGCCGGTTTCGAGGTGGAGCCGATCATCCTGGCGCTGGAGAAGCTGGACCGGGCCGGCCTCTTGGTCGAAGCCCCCAGCTCCGAATTGAGCCTGTTCAACCCCGAAGAACTCGCCCGCTATGAGCCCCAAATACGGATGCTGGCGGCTCTGGCGGGGTCGGAGCACAACGGAATGGCCTTGCCTTTGCCGGTGCAGGGCCTGAGCGCGCAGAGCGCCCTCAAAAAGGCCACCGTCGTGATTTTGGATGTCGGCCTGAACGGTCTGGCCCTGGCCCGCAACCTAACCCTGGCGGGCATAGGGCACCTGGTCATCCTCACACCGTGGCCGGAGGTGGCCGTCACCGCCAAGGAGCTGGCGACGCTCAACCCCGGCGTCCGCGTGACGATAGGCGAGCGGGTTGAAGACCTGCCCGCAGCGCAGGGTGAGACGCCGATCGATCTGCTGGTCTATTGTCCCGATACGTTCGACGAGGCTTTGGCCGACCACTGGAACAATCTCAGCCTGAAGCAAGACATTCCGTTCTTGCCTTATCGCCAACGAGGGTTGGATATCGAGCTGGGTCCGCTTGTTATCCCACGCCAGACTGCCTGCTACCGGTGCTTTCAACTGCGGCGTGCCGCTGCGGCTGCCGTCTCGGCCCCGGCGGCTGCCCCGCAGAGGGATGGCGATGGCGGCAGCCCCCCGCAAGGATGGGCTTTTCCCATCGGTATCGACTGGCTGGCCCTGGAGGTGATCAAGTTCCTGACCGCCATCGCCGAGCCGGTGACCTACACGCGCTTGTGGCAGTTCAACCTGCTGCAGGGGATGGCTTCGGTGCATCCGGTGCTGAAGCTGCCTCGCTGCCCGGTTTGCGGTGTCCATCGGCGCCAACCGCCGCACCGGCTGTGGGAGGGTTAGCCGTGGTCGCTGGCCCGCCGCCCCTTTCCGTCGTCGACCCTGTGACCGGGATCGTGGCTTATACGGCCACGGCCGAAATGGACCGGGCCGATCCCGCCATCTTCATCGTCGCAGCCGAGCCGGCCGACATTCGCACCTACGGCTATCCGCTGCCGGTGGCGAGCAGTGGCAGCGGGGCCGGTTTGACCTACGCCCAGGCCTATGGTGCTGCCGTCGGTGAGTGTATCGAGCGCTACGCGTTCAGCGTGGTTCATCCCGAAGACCTGGTCTTCGGCCCGTATCGTCTGCTGCGCGAGCAAGGGCTGGACCCGATAGCGCCGGCGTCCTGGGCGTTGTATCATCCCGACCAGTTCGCCACCCTGCCTTATGCGCCGTTCGGCGAGGAGACGCCGATAGCCTGGGTTCGCGTCGATAGCCTGACCTACCGCAAAGAGCGGTGGGTGCCGGCGTGTCTGGTGTACATGCCCTATCCGCTGCCTTTTCGGGCCCAAGGCGAGGTGGAGCCGGCGCCGGCGATCTCGACCGGCGGCGCCTGTGCCCGCTCGCTGCCGGAGGCGCTGCTCAAGGGGCTGTGCGAGGTGGTGGAACGCGATGCCTTTATGATCGTCTGGCGCAACCGGTTGCCCTGTCCGCGGGTCGTCATCGATCCCGCCAGCAGCCTTCATAGCTGCTTCCACGAGGTGTTTGCCCGGCCGGGTCTCGATTACGCCTTGTTCTACACGACCCTCGACCTGGAGATCCCCTCGTTTTTCGGTGTGCTCATCAACAGGCGTGCGGATAAGCCGATGGTGGTGGTCGGCGGGGCCGCTCATCCCGATCCGACACGCGCTGCCCTGAAGACCCTGATCGAATTGGTGCAGGGGCTGAAGTGGATGGAGCTGCATCGAGGGGCCACGTTTCCGCTTGTGCCGGGTTTTCGCAACATCCGTAGCTTCGACGATCGCATCAAGCTGTATGCGTTCAACAGCGAGCTGTTGGCCGCCTTCGATTTTCTGTTCGCGCAGCCGACAGAGGTGGCGCTTTCGTGCCTTCCCTCGTTGGATACCGGCGATGTGCGGCGCAACCTGCAGGTCTGTGTGCAACGCCTGGCCGCCCACGACCTGGAGGTGGTAGCCGTGGACATCACCCCCATCGACGTGGCGGCCTGCGGGTATCATGTCGTCAAGGTCTTTATCCCCGGCTGCGAGATGATGGAAGGCGATCATCTGCTGCCGTTTCTGGGCGGCCGGCGCTGGCGCGAAGTACCGGAACGCCTCTTCGGCCTCAGCCCCAGCCTGGAGACCATCAATCCGTACCCGCATCCCTACCCTTGAACCCGGTGACAAGCCATGTCCTATGCTGACCGCTTCCCTCCGCCGCTCCCGACGGACGACGACGAACCGATCGAGGCTTCCTTGCTTTTCTCGCCCAGCGAGATTTATCACGAAAACTCCAAAATCCACCCTTCCAACCACCAATTGGCGAGGTGGATCCACTTCGTCAACAGCTCGCCCTCGATCCGTCGGCTCATCTCACAACCGGTGCCGGGTTTTCGTGGCCATCCCTCTTTCCCTTTGCCACCGCCACCGACCGGGAGTCCCGATTCGTTGACGGCGATCGTGAGACGGCGGCGCTCGGTGCATCGTTTTTCCGGCCGGCCGTTGTCGTTGGCAACGCTCGGCCACATCCTCTATCTGGGTAACGGCGTCACCGCCACGGTGCGGGCGGCGGATGGCGTCGAATGGCAACTGCGGGCGGCGCCGTCCGGCGGAGGGCTGTATCCCATCGAGATCTACTGCCTGGCCCTCCGGGTCGAGGGGTTGCCGGCAGGGCTCTATCGCTACGATCCCGGCGAGCACAAGCTGGAGTCGATCCGAGAGGGTGACTTCGGAGCCGTGCTGGCCGAGGCGACTTACCTTCCCGACGAGGTAGGACAAGCCGGGGTGTGCCTGATCCTGAGCGCCCTGTTCGGCCGCAGCAAGTTCAAATACGGCGAGCGGGCCTATCGCCTGATCCTGCTGGAAGCCGGTCATATTGCCCAGAACGTGCTGTTGGCGGCGACGGCGACAGGCCATGGCAGTTTGCCGATCGGCGGCTTCACGGACGACGCGATCAATGCGTTGCTCGGTGTGGATGGGGTGCGTGAAGCCGCGCTCTATCTGATCCTGATAGGGGGCGAGCCGTAGGCCCGTTTGGGGTCGGCAGGCACGGGAGGATCATGCCGGCGGCGCCGAGACCGCAGCGGTTCGACTGCGGCGATGGAGGCCTTGACGGCCGGGCCATAGCCGTCCCTTTCGGCATCAGGCCGCAAGTCGGTTTTACGGGAGCGCCGCGATCGCGGCCGTTCCCATAGGCTTTGGGCGGGGCGGATAGTGGTATAATGCAAACTCAGCCCTGCTCTGAGCGGGGCGCCATCTCCTCTGGTGGTCTTGCTCTTGTTCAACCTCGAAGCCATCGTTGACCGCATTCGTGCCGATTTCGAAGCACGCAATCGGGCCCGTGACCAGGCTCTCAGCCGCTCGCGCGAGTTGGTGCGTTACTGCTCGCTCAGTATCCGCGCCGTCCATCGCCGCGAGTTCGCCGCAGCCCTGGCCCTGCTCCATCAGGCCCAAGAGTTGGCCCGGACTATGGCCGCCGACCTGGCGCCGTATCCCGATCTGTATTTTGCCGGCTATACTCAGGACGCGCTCAAAGAGGTAGCCGAGGCCCACATCGTCTACGCGCTCGTCCACCACGATCCCCTGCCCGAGCCGGAAAGCCTGGGCATTCCCTTCGCGACCTATTTGGGCGGGCTGGCCGAGGCGGCCGGCGAGCTGCGTCGCTTTATTCTCGATCTCGACCGTCAAGAGCGACTCGACGAGGCCGAAGTGCTCTTCGGCTACATGGACGAAATCTACACCGTCCTCGTCACCATGGATTTCCCCGATGCCATCACGAACAACCTGCGCCGTCAAAGCGACATCGTGCGCGGGATCGTTGAACGCACACGCGGGGACTTGACGGTAGCCCGCCGCCAGCAAAAGTTGGAGAAAGCCCTGCGTGAACTCGATGCCCGGATTGCCACCGAGTCGTGAACCCCCGATACGCGTGAGCGAAATCGGCCGGTGGACCTATTGTCGGCGGGCCTGGTGGCTGGCCTATCGGGGTCATGCGCCTCGCAACCGTGCTGCCCTGGCGGCCGGCAAGGCGGCCCACGCCGACCATGGCCGCCAGATCGCCACAAGCCTGCGCTTAGAACGGCTGGCCGTTATCCTGGGCGGCCTGGGCTTCGTCCTGTTGCTGGCTACCCTTCTGATCGGTCGTTTATGAACACGGTTCGCCCTCCGTTGCTTTGGTTGCGCGGTTGGCCGTTCATCCTCATCATCGTCGTTCCGGTCCTGATCGGCTGGCTGACCGGGCTGACCGCCCTAAGCGCAGGCAGCCAGGGCAGGAGTGCCCTCCCCACCCCGACGAAAACACCGACACCGGCAAGCCACGGATCGCGCCAGGCCGAATTTGTCCTGATGGCCGTGCCTTTGCCCACCTTTACACCGCCACCCACACCCACACCGACGGCAACACCGACGGTGGTCGTCACGGTGGTGCCGCCGGCGTCGGAGGCGCCTCTCTGGGCGCAGGCGGCCGCGCGCGTCGAAGGGCTTGACCTTGCCGGCAGCTACATCGTCGTCGACCAGAACAACCAGCAGATGGCCGTCATCGTCGGCGGTCGTTTGTTGCGGTTGTTGCATGTCACCACGGGTGACCCGCGCTACGGTTGGGAGACACCGGCCTGGTCCGGCGTGGTCGGCCCCTACTGGGGCACCTTCCAAGGTCGCGGGGGTGTCATGGCCGATGACGGCTGGTGGCTGTTTGAAGGACCGGGTGGCAACTTCCTTATCCACGGTCTGCCTTACCTCCTCGGCCCTGACGGCAGCAAGCTCTATCAGGGTGCCGATGTGTTGGGCGTCATGCCCGCCTCGAACGGTTGTATCCGGCTGGCGCCTGCCGATGCCGCCTGGTTTACGGCCTTGGACCCGGAAGGCATGCCCATCATCATCCTGCCTTATACCGGGTTGGGCGGAGCCCAAGGTTGAGCGGGCATGAGTACGTGGCTGTTGCTGCTGGCGCTTCTGCTGTTGCTGGCCGGTGCCCTGCTTTACGGCGAGGCCTATCGTCGGCGTCGGCGGAGCGGTCTGCCCCGCGGCAAGGTCGTCTACGCCGATACCGGAACCTGGCGGCGGCCTGACCATCCCTTGGTCTCCTCGCGCTATCGGCTCATCGGCAAGCCCGATTACCTCGTCCACACCGACGAGAACGGCCTTGTGCCGGTCGAAATCAAAGCGACCGGCCTGCGCGGGACGACGCCCTATCCCGACCATGTCATCCAACTGGCTGCTTACTGCCTCCTGCTGGAAGAAACAACGGGAGGGCGACCGGCTTATGGTCTGCTTCGTTATGCCAACACACTCGTGCAAGTTCCCTATACCGAGGCCCTGCGCGATCAAGTCCTGAGTGCCCTGGCCGGTATCCGACACGACCGTCAGGCCGGCGATGTGGCCCGCAGCCACAACGACCCCATCCGCTGCCGTCGTTGCGGCTATCGCCACGTCTGCGGTTCCCAGGCACTGGCTTGATGGGCTTCCTTCCTCTTCTCCCGGAATGTGTATGCGTTTTCAAACCCTGCGCGGCTTCAACGACATCCTGCCCGACGACTTCCGCTACTGGCGCTACGTGCTCAACAAGGCCGTGGAACTGGCCGACCGTTTCGGCTACAAGCAGATCGATACCCCCATCCTCGAAGAAACCCGGCTTTTTCTGCGCGGGCTGCAGGAAGGATCGGCCGTTGTCCTCGATAAGGAGCTGTACACCTTTGCCGATCAGGACGGCACCAGCGTCAGTCTGCGTCCTGAGTTCACGGCCGGGTTGATGCGTGCCTTTGTCGAACACGGCATGGCCACCTGGCCCAAGCCGGTCAAGCTTTTTGCCATCGGCCCGCTTTTTCGCCATGAAAAGCCCCAGGCCGGTCGCTTCCGTCAGCATGTCCAGTTCAATGCCGAATTGCTGGGCGAAGAAGATGCCGCCGCCGATCTGGAGATCATGCAACTGGCCTACAGCCTCTATCACGAGCTGGGGTTCACGGGGCTGGCTTTTCAGCTCAACTCCATCGGTTGCCCGCGCTGTCGCCCGTCGTATATCGAACTCCTACGGGCTTATTTTCGACCGCATCAGGACCGGCTGCCGGAAGTGGACCGCCGCCGTCTGCAGGTCAACCCCCTGCGCGTCCTCGATACCAAGGAGGCGGCCACCCTGGCGTTGCTGGAGGGGGCCCCACGCAGCATCGACCATCTTTGCCCGACCTGCGCCGGCCATTTCGGCGACCTCACGCGCTATCTCGACTTGCTAGCCTTGCCCTATGTGATCAACCCACGACTGGTCCGGGGTTTTGATTACTATGTACGTACGGTTTTCGAGGTCTGGGGCAGTGAGTTGGGCGCCCAAAATGCCCTCTGCGGCGGCGGGCGCTACGACGGCCTGGTCGAATCCGTAGGCGGACCGCCCACCCCCGGTGTCGGTGTGGGTATCGGCATCGAACGCATCGTCATCAGCCTGCAACGTCAGGGCATCGAACCGCCGCCGCTGACGCAGCCGCAGGTTATCGTCCTCCATCACGGCCCTGCCGCCAAAGCCGCCGCCATTCGCCTGGTGGACGAACTGCGCCGGCACAAACTCCCCACGCTCATGGCCTTCGGCGACCGCAGCTTGAAAGCGCAGCTCAAGACGGCCGACCGCAGCGGTGCCCGCTATGCCCTACTGTTGGGCGAAGAGGAGCTGGCCGGTGCTATGGTTACCGTGCGCGATCTCCAGACGGGAACGCAGACGGCCGTGCCGCGTGAGGATATCGTGTCCTGGCTGCAAGCCAGGCTGGCTACCGTTTGAGAGGTGGTCCCATGCGCCTGCAAGACTATCCCCGCCCCCCGGATGACAACGGCATCGGCATGCATTGGTGCGGCGGCAATCCCAATGCCATCGGCGCCGGCGAACTGCGCCGGCAATGGGTGCCCATGTTGCAGCGCATGGGTGTGAAATGGGTCAAGTTTTTGCATGACGGCGGCCTTGAGTTTGCCGAAATGCTGCTGGCGGCCGGGATCATGCCGGTCGTGCGCCTGTATCGGCACAGGCCCAACTCGCGCGACCCGGCCAAAGCGGTGCTCGGCCCTCGCGAGATCACCTATCTGCAGCAATATGTCGCCTTGGGCGTGCGCTACTTTGAATTCAACAACGAACCCGATGTCCCCGGCGAATGGGACGACGGCCAGGTGCCTCCGGATGCGGCCGATTACGTGGCCCGCGCCGCCATTCGCGATATGGAGACCATCCTGGCCCACGGCGGCTATCCGGCCGTTCCGGCCACGGCCATCGGCAATCGCTGGGACCTCATCGGCAAGATTATCGAGCACGGTGGCCGGCATCTCTTCGATGAACCGGTGTGGATCGCCATCCACAACTACGACATCAACCACCCGCTCGATTATCCCTACGATGACGTCAATCAGACGGGTCGGCCGCTCACGGCCGCCGAGTATGACCGGTTGGGCATGGACGCCTGGCAGGGGCGGCGCTGGGGGCCTCGTTCGCGCGAGTTCGTGAACGAACAGCGGCGCACAGGCGCCAATCCCGGCCACACCGTGCACGAGGACCCCTCCTGCTTTCGCGCCTACGAGCGCTTTGGTGACCTGTGCCTGCGTCATCTAGGACGCCATCTCCCCATCCTGTCCACCGAAAACGGCCCTATCGTGGGCGAGGACGACGATCCACGCTATCCCACGACGACCATGGCCATCCACGCCGAAAAAGTGGTCGAGATCGCCCGCATCATGATGGGGACGAGCGAGGACTATCCGGCTGCGCCGCCTTACTACTTCTGCACGGCCTTCTGGCTGATGGGCAATGCCGTTCTGGGCGGCCAGGGCTGGGAGGCCCATGCCTGGTTTTCGCCGACCTGGCCGGAAGGCCGCCTGCCGGCCGTGGATGCCCTGGCCGCCCTGCCCAAAACCCCGCGTCTGCTCCCACAGGAAGAGGAGCCTCCTCCGGTGGAACCGCAACCCATGGCCGAAAACAGCGTCATCGCCGGCATCGTCCACGGCCATCCGCACACGCGCGTCATCCTGCGCTCGCCCCGTTTGAGCACGGAAACCACGACCGATGCCACCGGCGCCTATCGCTTCAGCGGTTTGCCGGCCGGGGTCTATCGGGTGGCCGTGCCAGGGACCGGTTTGGTGCGCACCGATCTGCGGGTGGATGGCTATAGCCAACTGCGGGTCGATCTGGGCGAACCCGTGCCACCCCCGGAACCGCCGCCCCCACCGCCGTCACCGGAACCGCAACCGCCGCCGGCGCCACCGACCTGGCAGTTCACCATCGGCGATGACGGCCCCTCGCCCGGCTTCGGCGTCGTGCGCGTGAGCGTGGAGGGCAAAGTCGGCCTGCCCGTTCATATCGGCGCCGTCGGTTGGGCCGGTTTCACACAACTGACCGGCAGCAAGGCCGAGTACGGGCCGTATTTCTGCGAATTCGCGCCCCTGGGTGCCGGCCGCTATACCATCACGCCGGCCGATTTGGGTGTTCAGGCCGAGGTGTTGGTGGACGGGCGACGGGTGTTGCGCGTTGTCTTTGCGCCCGCGACGGCACCGGGTCCCCTTCCCGGCGAGAGTGTGATCGAAGGCCGGGTGCGCAACGGCGCCGGCGCCCAGGTAATCCTGACCGATGCGGAAGGGAACACGCGGGCGCAGGTCTTGGGCGCCGACGAACGCTTTCGGTTTACCCAACTGACGGCCGGAACGTATCACCTCGGCATCGTCTTGCCGACAGGCGGCGGTCAGGTCCTGGGGCAAGAGGTGACGGTAGACGGCCGCAACACGGTCACGCTGGACCTGACCGTGCCCGAAACAGGGCCAATCGTATGGCGGGCCGTCGTCGCAGACGGCGGTCCCGGTCCCGGTTTCGGCATCGTGCGGGTGCGGATCGACGACCAGGCCGGGTTACCCGTGCGGATCTGGACCGAAGGCTGGGAGGGCATTGTGCGCACCATCGGCGAAAAGCCAGAATACGGTCCCTTTGTCTGCGAATTCGCCCCCTTAGGCCTGGGTACGTATTTCGTGGAACCCCAGGGCCTGGGCCTGCGGGCCGAAGTCCGTCTGACCGAGGCCCGCGTGGTCTGGGTGACCTTCCACCAGGAGCAGGCCCCTGCCCCCGAACCGACACCGGCGCCGACCATCGATGCCCACTATCTGCTGATCGGTGCTTTGCCCCGCGACCGGCGCACGGTCCTGGCCTTGCTTCGCTACGTGAGTCGATTTGGGCCGGTCGTAGGCGAAGCGGCCGAGGAGGCAGCCGCCTATCGCTATGTAACCCTGTTGGGCGACAAGAGGAGCATCCCCGAAGTCCAAGAAGAACGTCTGCGCGCGGCCGGTTGCCGGGTCGAACGACTGGCCGGTCCTGATGTGGCCGCCGTTCTGGAGGCGCGGCTGGAAGCAGGACAACCGTTCTGAGCTCCGTCGAGGTTGCCAATCCCACCCATGCGTTTCGGTCTTCTGTATCATCCCAAAATCCCCTTCTCGTACGAGCTGGCCGATGTCATCGCCCGCTGGTTGCGGGAACGCGGCCATGAGACCTGGATCGGTTCGGGTTGGGAGGCGGAGGCCATTCGCCAGGAGCTTGCCGGTCTCGATATGCTCATCACCCTGGGCGGGGATGGGACCCTCTTGCGCGCCGGCCGAGTTAGCGCGGCCCGGGGTGTGCCCATCCTGGGCATCAATTTGGGCCGCCTGGGGTTTTTGGCCGAAGTCCAACCCCGCGAATGGGAGGAGCAGTTGCCCAAGGTGCTGGCCGGGCATTACTGGCTGGAACATCGCCTGCTTTTGCAGGCCGAGGTCTGGCGTGGGGACGTCCGTCTGACCGAGGGTTTGGAAGCGCTGAACGAGATCGTGGTCAGCCGCAGCAGTCTGGCCCGCATCGTGCGCATTGCCACCACCATCAACGGCGGTTATCTGACGACCTACGTGGCCGACGGTGTCATCGTCGCCACGCCGACCGGTTCGACGGCCTATGCGCTGGCGGCCGGCGGCCCCATCCTGCCGCCGGAATTGCGCAACATCCTGCTGCTGCCCATTGCGCCTCACCTAAGCCTGGCCCGGCCCCTCGTGCTCGATCACAGCGATGTCGTCGCCCTGCAGGTGCATACCGACCACGCCGCCATCCTCACCGTGGACGGTCAGTTTCTGATCGACCTGTGCGATGGCGACCGGGTGGTGACCACATCCGGACCCCATATGGCTCGTTTTGTGCGCATTCAGCCGCGGAGTTACTTTTATAAAACCCTGATGACACGACTACGCAATGAGATCTGATGACCCCATGAGCGAATCCGACAGCCCCTCCACCGCCACGGGCGCTGCCGAACCGACGCTGTTCTGCGCCAATCACCCCGACCGCGAGACGTTGCTGCGCTGCAATCGCTGCCATAAGCCCATCTGCGTCGATTGCGCCGTGCTGACACCGGTGGGCTATCGCTGTCGGGAATGCGTGCGCAGCCAGCAGGACAAGTTCTACACGGCTACCGCGGCCAACCGGCTTCTGGCCGCTACCGCCGCCCTGGGCGGGGGCATTCTTCTGGGCCTGGCCGTGCTCGTGGGTGCGCCTTTGTTGCGTTTTGGCTTTTTCGCCTGGCTCATCGCCTTTTTTCTGGGATCGGCAGCCGGCGGGAGCCTGGCCGAGCTGGTGTGGATGGCGGCAGGCCGCAAGCGTTCGCGGCATTTTGCCGTTCTCGTCACGGCGTTGTTTCTGGTCCCGGCCGTTCCGCTGGCGCTGTCGTCGGGTACCTTGATCACCGCGGCCGTCTTCGTCGGCGCCGCCGCCAGCACCCTCTACGCCCGTTCACGCGTGCGCTCGTGAGCCATGTTGATCGAACTGCGCGTTCGCAATTTTGCCATCATCGACGATCTGCACCTGCGCTTCCATCCCGGTTTCAACGTCCTCACCGGTGAGACCGGCGCAGGGAAATCCATCATCCTGGATGCGATTGAGTTGCTTCTGGGGACAAAAGCCAGTCAGGAGATGATCCGCAGCGGCTGCGACGTGGCCAACATCGAAGGCCTCTTCGAGCTGCGGGGGGAAATCGGACGGGAAATCACCCGGCGGCTCCTGGAAGAAGGCCTGGAGGGCGAGGAAGGCCTGCTCATCCTGGGTCGCGAGGTCCGTCGGGGCGGACGTAGCGTGGCCCGGATCAACGGCCGCAGCGTCGGACAGGCGCTTTTGGCGGAAATCGGCGGCCGGTTGGTCGATATCCACGGCCAAGGGGAGCATCTTTCGCTCCTGCAGGTGCGCGAACATCTCCGTCTGCTCGACCGCTACGCCGGGCTGGAGGAGGCGCGGGCGGAAGTGGCCCGGCTGGTGGCGCAGCTACGCCAGGTGCGGGAGGAGCTGGAGACGCTGCGCCGGGATGCCCGTGAGCTAGCCCGCCGCCTCGACCTGTTGAGCTATCAGGTCGAGGAAATCACGGCCGCCGCTCTCGAGGAGGGCGAGGATGAACGTCTGGAGGCCGAGCGCCGCCGCCTGGCCCATGCCGAAACGCTGGCCACGCAAAGCGCCGCCGTGCATCGCCTGCTGGTCGCGGGCGAGGAGGAGCGCGGCGGTGTGCTCGACGCGCTGGGTCAGGCCCTGTCGCGGCTGGAACGCCTGACCCGTCTCGATCCCGGCCTGCAACCCCTGGTCACCCAGCTCGAAGCGGCCTGGGAGCAGTTAACGGAGATCGGCCGGAGCCTGCTGGACTATCAGGAAAGCATTGCCTTCGACCCGCAGCGCCTGGCCGAGGTCGAAGAGCGTCTCGACCTGATCTTCCGGCTCAAACGCAAGTACGGCGATACCATCGGCGAGATCCTGGCCTTCGGCGAGGCCGCCAAAGCCGAGCTGGCCACCCTGAGCCGAAGCGAAACGCGCACGGCCGAGCTGGAAGCCGCCGAAGAAGACCTGTTGCACCGCATAGGCCGGGCGGCGGCAGCCCTTTCCCAGGCCCGGCAGGCGGCGGCAACCACCCTGGCGAGCGCCGTGGAGCAGGAGCTGGCCGACCTGCGCATGGCCGGCACCCGCTTTCGGGTTCAGATCGAGCAGATCGAGGACCCCCGCGGGTGTTATGTCGAGGGACGACGGCTGGCCTTTGATGCCACCGGGATCGACCGGGTGCAGTTTCTGGTCTCGACCAATCCGGGCGAGCCCCTCAAACCGCTGGCCAAGGTAGCCAGCGGCGGCGAGACCGCCCGTTTGATGCTGGCCCTGAAGGAGGTGCTCTCCCAGGCCGACCCCACGCCGACCTTGATCTTCGATGAGATCGACCAGGGTATCGGCGGTCGTGTTGCCGCCATCGTCGGCCGCAAGCTGGCCAACCTGGCCGGCCATCATCAGGTCCTCTGCGTAACCCATCTGGCGCAAATCGCCGCCTACGGCGATCACCACCTGGCCGTGCAGAAGACGGTCGAACACGAGCGTACCGTAACCCGGATGCGCCTGCTCGAAGGTGAACCCCGCATCCAGGAGTTGGCCGCCATGCTGGGCACCTTCGGCGAGAGCGGATGGCGTTCGGCAGCCGAGCTGTTAGCGACCGCAGCCCAGGAGAAAGCCCTATGCTCATCCTGATGGCCTGTCTCCTCGGGCTCCGGCTTGACAGCGTCGCCCGCTCGCGAGACAATGACGACAGCTCGGTGTTATAACCCTTGACCGTTTTCCCAACCTCTTCCGTGTTGTTGCGGCTGCAAGGTGCCGCTATCGATGGATAACAAACCTCCTACCCCCGGTTCCGGTCAGCTCCAGATCGAAGTGCCCGGCGATTTGACGGCCATCTACGCGAATTTCGCCCTGATCAACCACAGTTACAACGAAATCGTGATCGATCTGGCCCATATTCTGCCCGGTGTCCCTACGGCACGAGTACAGGCCCGACTGGTGCTGACACCCTATCATGCCAAGTTGTTGCTCGAAGCCCTGGCCCAGAACCTGGCCAACTACGAGCGGCGCTTTGGTGAGATCAAAACCCAAGGCATAGGCCTGTCCGAACGACCACCCCTTGGCTTCGATTCCAAGCAGGTTCATTGAGGGGAGCTTCCCCGGCCGGTGATGGGTCGGTTTTGCGATCCTATGGCCTTCCCCCGTGTTGTTAGGCAGGAAGACGAGCATGTCAGGGCAAACCGTTCCCGTAGGCGCCGACACGTTTGGCTTTGCTGCTGCCGAGACGGTCGGCGAAGACCGCAACCTGACTTACATCGCCGCCATCAGTGAAGCGCTGCGTTTGGAGATGCGCCGCGATCCCAATGTCCTCATTCTGGGCGAGGACGTTGCCGGCGAATTCGGCGGTGCTTTCAAGGTCACCAAAGGGTTCGAGGCCGAATTCGGGCCCCGACGGGTGATGAATACCCCCCTGGCCGAATTGGGGTTCACGGCCATGGCTACGGGGATGGCCCTGATGGGATTGCGGCCGGTGATCGAAGTGCAGTTTGCCGATTTCATCAGTACGGCCTTCGATAGCATTGTCCAGTTTGCGGCGACGACTTACTACCGCTGGCGCGGGGCCGTGCCCTGGGTGATTCGTGCACCCTGCGACGGTGGCATTCGCTCCGGCCCCTTCCACAGCCAAAACCCGGAAGCCTGGTTCGTCCACACGGCCGGTCTCAAAGTCGTAGCGCCGGCTACGCCCGCCGATGCCAAAGGCCTGCTCATTGCGGCCATCCGCGATAACAACCCGGTCATTTACTTCGAAAGTAAGACCCTGTATCGTTCTCTCAAGGGTTATGTCCCACCAGGAGAGTACCTCGTGCCCCTGGGACAGGCTCGCCTGGCCCGCGAGGGGCGGGACCTGTCCATCATCGCCTACGGGACCCAGGTCCGTGAGGCTTTGACCGCCGCCGAACGACTGGCAACCGAAGGCATCGAGGCCGAGGTGCTCGATTTGCGCACCCTCAAGCCTCTCGATGTCGAGGCCATCCTCGCCACCGCGCGCAAAACGGGTAAAGTCCTCATCGTCCATTCGGCCAATCGGTTGGCCGGGGTCGGCGCCGAAGTCGCCGCCCTGATTGCCGAGCAGGCCTTTGAGTGGCTGGACGGCCCGATCGTGCGTCTGGGAGGGCTGGATACGCCTATTCCCTTCAGCCCACCCCTGGAGGATGCCTACCGTCCTGATGCCGAGAAGATTTATCGCGCTGCGCAAGAACTAGCAGCCTACTGAGAACGATAAGGGGTAGCCATGGGCGGGTTGCGACACCTGGTTGTTAACGGTTGGTTTTGGGGACGCAGGACAACCGGCACGGGACAATACCTGCATGGGCTGTTGCACTATCTTCCGGCCGCCCTACCCGGCTGGCGGGTGACGTTGCTGGTGCCCGAAGGCGAACCACCCGGCCTGGCGGATCCGGATTCATCCCTATGGCGCGAGCCGCCGCCGTTTCGTTGCCGCCTGGTCAAGGTGCCCATGCCGGCCTGGGCGCAGCGGGGACCACGACGCTTCAAACTGGCCTGGGAACAGATCATCTTCCCGCAATGGTGCGGACGTCTGGAAGCCGATGTGGCTTTTGTGCCCTACTGGGGCTCCCCCTTGTTGGCGCCATGCCCCGTGGTCGTCACCATCCACGACCTGATTCCGATCATGTTGATCGGCTACGCCCAGAAAGCGACCGCCCGCGCCTACAACTGGTTGGTCAGCCGCAGCGCCCGTCGGGCCGATGCCGTTCTGGCGGTGAGTGTGGCGGCAGCCTACGATATCCTCGTCCATCTGCATATCCCCTTGCGTCGGATCACGGTGACTTATGAAGGGCTATCGCCCGATTTGGAGCCGGTCACCGACCCGATTGAACTGGAGCGCGTGCGCCGGAAGTATAACCTGCCCGATCGTTACCTCCTCTATCTGGGCGGATTCGACCCGCGCAAAAATGTGCCCCTCTTGCTCAAGGCCTATGCCCTGGCCCGCAGTCGTCAGCCCGACTTACCCCCGTTGGTGATTGCCGGCGCCTTGCCGCCGCCCGGCGTGACGTGGTTCACCGATCCACGCGTGTGGATAGCCGGATTGCAATTGGATGGCCGGGTGCAGCTCCTGGGCTTTGTGCCCGATGCCGACAAGGCTGCGCTCTACACCATGGCCGATCTGTTCCTCTTCCCCAGCCGGTATGAGGGATTCGGGCTGCCACCCCTGGAGGCAATGGCTTGTGGGACGCCGGCGCTTGTATCCGGTATGGGCGCGTTGCCCGAAGTCACCGGCGCCATTGTACCGCCGGTCTGGCTTTTTGAGCCGGAACCCTGGGCCGAGGCCCTCCTGAACGTCCTGGCCAATCCCCCCGATCCGCAAGCGTTACAGACCCAGGCCGGGCTTTTTCGGTGGCAAGAGGTTGCCGCTAAAACGGCAGCCGTCATTCAGGAGGTAGCGCCACCGCCAAAGCCCGGGCAAACTCGGCCATGATGTCGGCGGCATGCTCTCTCCCTACAGAGGCCCGCATGAGGGCATCGCCGATGCCTAGAGCCTGACGCCGTTCCGGGCTAAGGCTGCGATGCGAAGCAAGGGCCGGATCGCGAGCGGCCACGGCGGCAAAAGCCCAGGAGGTCGCCCGATGGAGGGGAGGCGTGGTCGGTGTGGCCGGGTGAACCCGGAGATGGTCGGCATGAAGGAGGAAGGTACCAAAATCCATAAGCCGGGTGATAAAAAAGAACGAGACCGCCGTTGGGGGCGGTCTCCCAGGACAAAAGTCATGAGCCAGGAAGGATTCGAACCTTCGACCCGCAGATTAAAAGTCTGCTGCTCTACCTGCTGAGCTACTGGCCCTTATGGACCGGACTATGGACATGACCCACCAAGGACTCGAACCTTGAACCCGCTGATTAAGAGTCAGCTGCTCTGCCAGTTGAGCTAGTGGGCCTTTTGGCTACCTGACGTATCTACCGCCGATTATAATCCCAAGGGCAAAAACCTGTCAAGCGACCCTCTATCGAGGTTATCGCCGGGCGTCGGCAACCTTGACACGAACTCCCCTTATCCCCTACCCTCTTGCCGTGCGTCTGCGCTGCGGAACGCCAAGTCATTGCCCATCTCGCTCCTGCCGTTGCCCTTTCGTTCATGCCAAACAGCCGTGTTAGCCACACGACCTTGCGCGTCCGTTACGCCGAGACCGATGCCATGGGCATCGTCCACCATTCGCGTTACATCCCTTGGTTCGAAGTCGGGCGCTCCGATTGGATGCGCGAAGCGGGGCTGAGTTACGCCGATTTTAGCCGGATGGGCTATTATCTCACCGTGGTTGAACTCGGCGCTCGTTACCACAAACCGGCCCATTACGACGAACTCGTGACCGTGCGTACCTGGGTGGGTGCGGTTCGCAGCCGTGAAATCCGCATGGAATACGAAGTGGTCAACGCCACCGGTGAGACCCTCGTCACCGGCTTTACCCGTCACATCTGCATCACCCATGACGGTCGACCCGTCCGCCTGCCCCAAGTCCTGCTTGACCTTCTGGATCACGATTAGGCTATGACCCAACGTCGCCGGTGGCATCGCCTCGTGGTACGGCTGGCCGTCGATCCGCGGGGGGCCCGCTTTCTGGCCCATATTGCCCATCGTGTGGACCGACCGTTCCTGGAACTGTCGCGCGGCCGCATCTCCCTGACCACGCTCTTAACCGGGTTGCCGGTTCTGCTGCTGACCACCACCGGCGCCCGCAGCGGTCGCCCGCGCAGGCTGCCTCTGCTGGCCGTTCCCGACGCCGAGGGCTTCATCCTCGTGGCCTCGAACTTCGGCCGCCCCCACCATCCGGCCTGGTACCACAACCTGCGCCGTCATCCGCAAGCCCTCGTGCTGTGGCAGGGCCGCACGACCGCCTATCTGGCCCACGAACTCGACGGCGCCGAGCGCGAGCGCTGTTGGCAGCGGGCCGTAGCCTTGTATCCGGGCTATGCCCTTTATGCCGCCCGTACCGGCGGACGGCGGATTCCCGTCCTGCGTCTGACCCCGGCACCTGTGCCGGCCCCTCTCACAACGGAGCCATCATCATGACCATCGGCTTTATCGGACTCGGCATCATGGGCGGCGGTATGGCCGCCAATCTGCTCCGCAAAGGCTTTGGCCTGGTTGTCCACAACCGCACTCGTGCCAAGGCCGAACCCCTTCTGGCCGCCGGCGCGGCCTGGGCCGATACCCCGGCTGCCCTGGGCCTGCAGGTTAGCACCGTCATCACCATGCTGGCCCATCCCGAGGCGGTACGGGCCATGAGCATGGGCGCCGATGGCTTCCTCGACCATCTGCCGTCCGGCGCCCTGTGGATAGACTGCAGCACGGTCAACCCCTCCTTCAGCCGCGCCATGGCGGCAGAGGCCCGAAGCCGGGGGCTACGCTATATGGAGGCGCCCGTCACAGGCAGCAAGGCCGCTGCCGCCAACGGCCTGTTGCGCTTTCTTGTCGGCGGCACCGCGGAGGACCTGGAGGCGGCCCGGCCCCTGCTGGAGGCCATGGGACGGCAAATCGTCCATGTCGGCGAGGTCGGCATGGGCAGCGCGGCCAAAATCGTCAACAACCTCGTCCTCGGCCAGATGATGGCCGCTTTTGCCGAGGGGGTTGTCCTGGGTGAAGCCCTGGGCCTTCGCCGCGAAACGCTTCTCGATCTCCTCGTGGAAGGGCCCGGCGGTGCGCCTTTGCTCAAGCTCAAGCGGGACCGAGTGGCCCGCGACGACTTCGCCGATCCGGATTTTCCGCTACGCTGGATGCACAAGGACCTGCACCTGGCCGCGCAGACGGCCTATGAAGTCGGCGTGGCTCTGCCTGTCGGTCATGCCGCCGGGGAGGCCTATGCGCTTGCCATCCGCTACGGTCTGGGCGACGACGATTTCGCCGCCATCTATCGCTTTCTGGCCGGGCCGATCCGCCATCCGTGACGACCATCGTTCTCCCTCACCTGGGCACCTTTAGCGCCGAGGACGGTCTGGTGCCGCTGACGGTCAGCAGCGATGGCGTGCACCGGACAGGCCGCGATGGCGTGGTCAGTATCGCCGCCACCGGCGACGGCAAGGTGGAGTTCATCGGTTTTCGCCGGCACACTCTTGCTTATGTCAAGTCTTCTCTGGGCTATGCGGCCTATTACCCGGTCCACGCGGTAACGCCGGAGCGACCGGTCCAGGCCGTGTTGATGGACCTCGACGGCACCAGTGTGCACAGCGAGGGGTTCTGGGTGTGGATTATTCAACTCACGACGGCTTCTCTGTTGGGCAATCCTCGCTTCGAGTTGGAGGAGGCGGATCTGCCCCATGTGATGGGCCACAGCGTCTCCGAGCATCTGAGCTATTGCCTGGCCAAATATTGCCCCGACCGCAGCCTGGAAGAGGCACGGGCTTGCTATTTCGAGCATGCCCATCGCGAATTGCAGGCCATCCTGTCCGGTGGCGGCCGGAAGGACATGATGGAGCCGGCACCGGGTCTGAAGGACTTTTTGCTCTGGCTGAAAGGACGGCGGATCAAGATCGCGCTGGTGACCTCCGGCCTCTACGAAAAGGCCTACCCTGAGATCAAGGCGGCCTTCGATCAAATGGGCCTGGGTGCACCCGAGGCCTTCTACGATGCCATCATCACGGCCGGATATCCCTTGCGTCCCGGCGAGGTAGGCACCTTGGGTGAGCTGACACCCAAACCGCATCCCTGGCTGTATGCCGAAGCCTGCCGCATCGGTCTGGGCATCCCTTTCGACCAACGCCGGCGCGTGTTCGGGCTGGACGACAGCAGCGCCGGGGTGTGCGCCATCCGCCTGGCCGGATTCGTCACGGTGGGGATGGCCGGCGGTAACATCCGCGCGGCGGGTGCTCAGGCCCTGTGCCACTATTTCTGCCACGATTTCGGCGAGGTGATGAAGGTTATCGACGGTTGAATGACGGCCCCTCGGCGCGTTTGGTCCTTGCCGTGAGGATTGATATCCTTAGAAACGTGTGCACCGGTACGGCGCAGGGCCAGGTTCCGACCTACAAGAGGCTCGTCAGGCCGATCTTCTCCCTTTGGGTTCCCGTCATTCGTTTCGCTCGTTTGCCCTTATGCGTATCCTCATTACCGGTGGCGCCGGTTTCCTCGGTTCTCATCTCTGCGACCGTTTTCTGGCCGAAGGTCACGAGGTCATCGTCCTCGACAACCTGATTACGGGACGGTTGGAAAACATCAGCCATCATTTCGGTCATCCGCGCTTCCAGTTCATCAAGCACGACGTCACCAACTACATCCACGTGCCGGGACCGGTGGATGCTGTGCTGCATTTTGCCTCGCCGGCCAGCCCCAAGGACTTCACGGCCATTCCCATTCCCATCCTCAAGGTCAACTCGCTGGGGACCCACAATGCCCTGGGTCTGGCCCTGGCCAAAAAAGCCCGCTTCTTGCTCGCCTCGACCTCGGAAGTCTACGGCGATCCTCTGGTCCATCCGCAGCCCGAAAGCTACTGGGGGAATGTGAACCCCATCGGCGAGCGCGGCGTGTACGACGAATCAAAACGCTTTGCCGAGGCCCTGACCATGGCCTACCACCGCATCCACGGCCTGGATACGCGCATTGTGCGCATCTTCAACACCTATGGCCCGCGCATGCGTCTGGACGACGGCCGCGTCATCCCCAACTACATCGGCCAGGCCCTGCGCGGTCAACCGCTGACGGTATACGGTGACGGTTCGCAAACGCGCTCGTTTTGTTATGTGAGCGACGAAATCGAGGGCTTTTATCGTCTGTTGTTTTCGGACGAGGTCTATCCCGTCAACATCGGCAGCACCGATGAGATCACCGTGTTGGAACTGGCGGAGCTGGTTAACCGCATGACCGGCAACACGGCCGGGATTGTGTTCAAACCCCTGCCCCAAGATGACCCCAAGGTGCGGCGGCCCGACATCACCCGTGCCCGCACCATCCTGGGCTGGGAGCCGGTCGTCGGTCTGGAGGAGGGGCTGGAGCGGACGATTGCCTGGTTTCGCCAGGCCATGGCGTGAGGCCGATGATGGAAGTGTTGCCGGCCACGTCGCAACCACCCCTGCGCAGGCTGGCGCGTGGGTTGTATTGGCGCCTGCTGGCCCTCAGCTTTCGTCTGTGCAAGCCTGTGCTCTCGGCCCTGCGCAATCGCCTGCAACCGCGGGCGGCCTGGCCGGGCCACGACGCCACCTGGCCCGATCTGGAGGCCTACGCCGAGTGGCTCCCCCGACATGTGCGCTGGCGTTCCGACCCTCTCAACGGCCTGGTTGACACGTTTCCCGACCGGGAGACGATAGCCGCGCAATGGCGCGCCCAGGGTTACTTTGAAGACGACTGCGACGGCCTGGCTTTTTTCTCGGCCCAAAACGTGCGCCAATTTGCCGATGATCCCGATCGGGTCTATATCGTCACGGTTGTGCTGGATCCCTACACGTTTCCCCAGAATCCGCTCCTTTATGCTGCCCACGTCATTTGCGTGTTTCTCCATAAAGGGGTGTGGAGGGTTATTTCCAACGATAACCTGTATCCGGAAGGTTTTCCGAGCTTTGCGGCAGCAGTTCAACACAACCCCTACTGCGCCGGTCATCCCGTGCTTTGGGCCGAGGTGCGCAACGCCGACCTGAAACCCATCGTTTCCGGCCAACGCCTCGCTACCTTTGCACTTTGAGTCATCGTAACCGGCATCCACCGGTGGCTTTCCTCATGGTGATCAGCGCTTTGCTTCTGTTGCTGACGGCGGCCAGCTGGCTGTATTGGCTGATCGCCCTGGTCCTGGTACGAGCCCATTGGAGTCGAAAGGATGAACCGGAAGGACCACCCGATTTTACCCCGCCGGTTTCGATTCTCAAGCCGGTCAAAGGGGTGGATTTCGAGGCCTTTGCCAACTTTGCCAGCTTTTGTCAGCAGGATTATCCCGAATACGAAATCCTGTTCGGGGTGGCCGATCCGGCCGATCCGGTTGTCGCGATTATCCGCACCCTCCAAACCACATACGAAGAGCATCCTATCCGCCTGATCTTGGCCCCGGACGTTATCGGGACCAATCGCAAGGCAAGTTTGCTCCATCATCTGGCCGCCGCTGCCCGCCATGATATCCTGGTGATCAGCGACAGCGATATGCGGGTCAGCCCGGAGTATCTGCGGCGGGTGGTGGCGCCGCTGGCCGATGCGACGGTCGGGCTGGTCACATGCCCGTATAAAGCCGTCGATCCGCGCACCTTTACGGCCAAGCTCGAAGCCTTGCATATGGGCTTCAGCTTCCTGCCTTCCATCCTGGTAGGTCGCCTTGTGCTGGGGATGCGCTTTGCCATGGGGGCCAGCAACAGCCTGCGCCGCGAGGTCCTGGCCCGCATCGGCGGGTTTGCGGCCCTAGCCGACTATCTGGCCGATGACTATCAACTGGGAGTGCGCATTGCCGCCACCGGTCTGCGCGTTCATCTCTCCCGCTATCTGATGGTGACCCCGCTCGGGGCTACCAATTTTCGCGAACAGTGGGAACGCGAGGTCCGCTGGATGCAATGCAATCGCGTCAGTCGTCCAGCCGAGTATCCGGGGTTGTGGCTGACGTATACCCTGCCCCTGGCCCTTCTGTACCTGATCGTCAGTGATTTCGGTCGCTTGGGTTGGGCGATGATAGCCGGTTCCCTGGTCGTGCGCTGGTCCGTGGCCTGGTTGATCATGACGGCGACCGATCAGCAGGCCCTGCGGCGATGGCTGGTGTGGTTGCCGATACGGGATTGTCTGAGTGCAGTCATCTGGGTGGCCGGCCTGTGGGGACGACGGATCACATGGCGCGGGGAATCGTTTCGGCTGGTGGGCGATGGGCGACTCGAGCCGTTGGCGCCTGACAGACCGGCCTCGTGGTGGCACCGTCTGCCCGCCCGGATCGCCCGCGCTATCGTTCGCCGCTTCGATGCCTTGCTGCGTCGTCTGATGGGTATCTACGAATTCAGCGATTGGCCTGATTGTATCTTCCGCCTGCGGCGTAGCCGCAGCCGTTATGCCTGGGTCTTGGCCGACGGCACACGGGTCCACCCAGGCGATGCCATCGGCGAGTTGCATTTCTGGAATGAGCATATCCCGCCCATGCCACCAACCGGTCCCGATCTGGCCTGGGCGCGGACGTTTCGACACCGGCTTCTGACCTCGTTACGGTTGCTGGCCGACCATGTGCAGCATGACCCTCGTTGGGCAGGGGTCGAGGTCTTCGGGGGAACGTGGCTGGCGGCCGGCCAGTACGAGCCGCAGATGCTCACGCCGTTGGCCGCACGGCTCGACATCGAGATCCGGCCGCTGGAGACGGGGCGCGGTTTGTGGGCGCGCTTTGTCCGGTTTTGGGAAGATGGCTTTACTCGTGCCCTGATTTGGACGTATAACCCGGCCAGTCTACGGGGACGCCGTGGAGATCGACGGTACTACATCCTGATCTCGCGGCGCAGTCTAGGGCAACGCTACGGCACGGCAGCGCCGAATTCTGAAGCGGAAGCGCCTTCGCCCTGAAAGCGAGTCTGCCAAAGCCGAAACGAGGCCGAGGCGTGGTGGGTGCATGCCTCGTCCTGGGGCTCCGAAGAAGGGCCCCGTCGGCCCGCCGATAGTTCCACCGCGTTTCTCAGGCCGCCCGGCGCCGAGGGCCGGCCCACCGTGATGCCGAACCGCGATACGCGTGCGGCGCTCGATCCTGTGTGCCCGAGGGCCGAAGGGTTTGCCATTCCCTCGCCGCTATGCTACAATCCCCGTCCGCTGCCCATTTCGACGGGACGTGCATCCCTGCCATGCCCCTTAGACCTTCCCTTTCGGTCGACGCCCCGCAACTTTCTCCCCGTTCGGGGTCGTTCCCCCATCCTCATTGCCATAGCCTATCCCTCACCCGCCGGTATCGGCTTCGACGCGCCTGCGCCCTGAAGCCCTATGGCGGGTGTCGTTTTGTTTAGGAGACGAAAAAACGAGCCATGCAGTCCAGTTCCTTCCTCTCCGGTTTCGGCCGCTTCCTCGAAAGCAAAACCACGGGACGCTTTCTCAACTTTGTGCTGATCCCGCTTTTGCTGATGCTGGCGCTACTCTTGCCGCCGATTGAGTTAGGACAACGTCTGCAGACGATCGGTTACACCCTCATTTCGCCTACCCAGGGCGAAGTGCGCGACCCCGACGGCACGCGGGTCATCGTCCCTGCCGACGGTCTGGTGGCGGGCAGCGAGACCTACCTCAAGTTCGACTCGGTACCCCGGGCCGACTTCGAACGCGGGGACACCGAGGAAGATCTACGCCGCGCCGCCGCAGCCTTACCCGGCCATTTGCGCCCCCGCAGTCCGGTCTATCGCCTGGCCCTGCGGGGTAGCGCACCCACGCGCGTGGTCGTGACCATCCCCATCCCCAACGACTCCCTGCCTTACGAAACCCTCGATGTGTACAACTGGAACGGGGAACGCTGGGAATGGATACCCAACCGCCTGATCCCCGAAGAAGAGGTCTTGGAAAGCGATCTGCCTTTCCTGCCCACGGCCTTCATGGTGGTGCAGACGGCACCTCTATTGCCCACCGTGGGTGTCGAGCTACCGCGTGGCAAGACCCTCCCGTCCGCAGCCGCTGCCGCCACGACCATCCTCTTCCCCACCGTGCTGACCTTGCGCGGGGATGGCAGTGTGGATGGCGTTCTCGACCTGCCGTCTACGGCCGGGACCACGTACAAGACCTTCGCGACCGTGCGCAATTACGAACCCGGTCAGATCCCCCGCACCGACCTGCTGGCGAATCTGTTGATCGACGAAGAGATGCAGACGATCCACATCAGCACCCTGGCCGAAATTGCCGCCAGCGGGTTGTACGATGGTGTGGCCCTTGACTTCCGGGGAGTCGATCCGCCTCTGAAGGCCGATTTCGTCCGCTTTGTGGGCAATCTGGCCAGGCGCCTGCATGAAGACGGCAAACAACTGGCCCTGTTCCTCGATGTGCCTGTGCGCGTCGCCGTCAGCACCTGGGAGACCTTCGGCTATGATTGGCGTGCCCTCGGCGCCATCGCCGATCTCATCATCGTCCCCGGACCCGACAATCCCCTGGCCTACGCCCCCGGCGGTGAAGTCGAGGACCTGTTAAACTGGGCCACCGACGAGATCAACCGCAGTAAAGTCCTGTTGCGCTTGCCGGCCCGCACCGTCGAACAGGCCGATAACTACTTCCTCTTCCGCGGGTACCAGGAGGTGTTGGCGCCGCTGACAGGAGCCATCACCACGTCCGATCCGGTGCTCCTGCCGGGCGAAACCCTGCAGGCGGCCGTGCAAAGCCGGCTCGTCGCGACACCGTTGCAATTCGATCCCACGACGGGGATCTCCTGGTATCGGTATCGCGGCCAAAGCGGCGAAGAGCGCGTGGTCTTTCTGGAAGACGCCGCCAGTTTGGCCTATAAAGTATCCCTGGCCAACCGTTTCCATCTCGCAGGCGTTTATGTCGAATCGCTGCAAAGCGAGGACCTGGACCCGGCTACCTGGGATGTCCTACGCAGTTACGCCGCCGGCAATCCTCCCGCCCTGCGCGAGCAGTCTCTGGGTCTGTCGTGGACGGTGAGCGATGAGCAAGGCACCGTGGTAGCCCAGGCCGAGACCGGCCTCCAGGAGCCGGTTCAGCTTGCCGTCCCCGACCAACCCGGTACGTATAAGATCAAGGTCGCCCTGATGAAAGATGGTCAACCGGTGATGGCCCAAGAGGTGCCGGTGCCGGTGGCCACCTACACCCCCACACCGACGCCAACCCCCGAGTTCACCCCCACGCCCACCCCTACACCCACGGCGACACCGCTGCCTTTTGCCGTAGCCGTGGCCGTGGATACGACCAATCTGCGGCAGGGTCCCGGCACAAACTATCCCCTTGCCGGTCGCCTGAACGCAGGACAGCAGTTGAAGATCATCGGCAAGAACCAAAACGGCAGTTGGTGGCAATTGGAGGGCACCGACGGTAAACCGGTGTGGATCATCGCCAGTCGCGTGCGCACCCTCGGACCGGTTGAGGCCGTCGCCGTAGCGCAGAATATCCCCACACCACCGCCGGTTACGGTTGCCCAACAGCCGGCACCCTCCTCGGGTGGCAGCAATCCGCCGGCCCCGCGACCGGCCGGCGGCGGCAGCTTCGGTTATGGCATCCAGATCCAGCCCTACGGCGGCGCCGATATTGCTTTTGCGGCCAATGCCATCAAGGGCATGGGCTTCAACTGGGTGAAATGGCAAGTACCCTGGAAGTACCTGGAACCGGCTCCGGGTCAGATTGACCTGAGCGAACAGGAACGCCTGGTCAGTTTCTTCCACGGTCAGGGCTTGAACATCCTCGCTTCCATTGTCAAAGCGCCCAACTGGTCCCGACCGCCCAACACCGACCTGAGCGTCGAAGGGCCACCGGCCGACCCGCAGACCTTCGCCAACTTCCTGGCCGTCTATGCCCGCCAGTTCTGCGGCCGTGTCCAGGCCATCGAGGTTTGGAACGAGCAGAATCTGCACTACGAGTGGGGCAACGAACCGCTGGACCCGGCCCGGTACATGGAGCTGCTCAAGCGAGCTTATGCCGCCATCAAGGGCGCCTGTCCGCAGATGTACGTTATCAGCGGCGCGCTGACACCCGCCGGCGATGTGGGCGCGCTGGCCATTGACGACTTCAAGTATCTGGAGGCCATGTATCAGCACGGCCTCAAAAACTACGCCGATGGCATCGGCGCCCATCCCAGCGGTTACAATGTGCCACCCAGTCTGACCTGGCAACAGGCCTGCGATTACATCCGCCAGAAAGGTACCAGCTTCCGCGGCCCGTGCGACAGCCCGCATCATTCCTGGTCGGCCCGTTCGACGATGGAGGGCTATCGCAACATCATGCTCAAGTACGGCGATGTCAACAAGCGCATCTGGCCGACGGAATTCGGCTGGGCCGCCGGCGGCGCTTTACATCCGGCTTACGGCTATGCCAACGACAACAGCTACGAAGAGCAGGCGCGCTGGACCGTCGAGTTCTACCAGATGATGAAAAACTGGGGCTTTGTCGGTCCTGCTTTCTTGTGGAACTTGAACTTCCACCTGACCAACCCCGGTACCGAACTGGCCCAATGGGGCATCTGGGGACGTCCGACCTACGATGCCCTGCGCAATATGCCGAAATAGCCCTTGACGGAACCGCGGCGACTTCGGCGCCGTCACTGGAAGGCGTGAAACGTCGGGAGCCGGGATGCCCTCCGCGTTTCACGCCTTTCCGTGCCGTTGATGTCCCTTCCACTTCGCCGTCCCTTGCGCTTTCCTGTGCCCATGACACTGCTCTGTTGTGTTTCCGTTCGGGTTCGGGTGCTGATGGCTTTTGTGCTCCTGGCCCTGGCCGCGTCCGGTTGTACGCCGGCTCCGACGCCGACGCCAACCCCGACGAAGACCCCCACGCCGGTTCCGTCGGCGATGTCGACCCCCACACCGGCGAGCATCGTCGTAACCCCACCGGTTCCGGTCGCTACGCCTGACCCGGCGACGGCCACACCGAATGCGCCCGCCGTCGACCCCACGCCCATCCCCCAGGCCACCGCCGAGAGCACCACGCCCCCTGCCGACACCGCAACGCCGAACCCGCTACCTCCGACACCAACCCCGCTACCCCCGACGCCAACCCGCCCGGTTGTGCCGGTCGCCATGCGTTCACCCGATTTCGGCGCCCAGGCCTTTCTTTGGTGGCGACCGGAAGTCGCCGATCGCGATCTGGGCCTGATGCGGGATGCCGGTTTCAATTGGGTCAAGCAGTGGTTTGCCTGGCAGGACATCGAAGGCGCCGGCCGTGGGCAATACGATTGGTCGCGCACCGACCGCATCGTGGATCAGGTCGAGCAATACGGTCTGAAGCTGCTGGTGCGTGTGTCTCCCACGGCGGACCGGGCCTTTTGGGCCGGCAACCCACCGGAAAATGCCGATTTCTTCGCCGAATTCGTCGCCGCGCTGGCCCGCCGTTATCGCGGTCGCATTCATGCCTATCAGATCTGGAATGAACCCAACCTGGCGCGCGAATGGGGCAATAAGCCGCCCGATCCCGCCGGTTATGCCCAGATGTTGCGCAAGGCCTATCGGGCCATCAAAGCCGAAGACCCCAACGCCCTCGTCATCACCGCCGGCATGGCTCCCACCACGGCCGATCAGGCCGAGGCCATGTACGATATGAAGTTCTACGAGCTGATGTACCAGGCCATGGGCGGCAACAGCGACGGCTATTTCGACATGTTGGGAGCGCACGCGGCCGGCTACGCCGTGCCGCCGGAGACAGATCCCGGCGCCATTCCCTCGAATCCGGCCTGGTACAATCGCGACCCCAGTCCGCCCGAGCGATTGCGGGTGTACAGCTTCCGCCATGTCGAGGATATTCGCCGGCTTATGGAACGCTATGGCGACGGTCGTAAGCGTATCGTCATCCTCGAATTCGGCTGGACCTTCGACCCACGACCGGACAGTCCCTATTACTGGCATGGCGGCGGCGCCGGCATCGATCCCTTCGTCCAGGCCGATTACCTGGTGCGGGCCTACAAGTGGGCGCAGCAGAACTGGCCCTGGGTGGGGCTGATGTCCCTCATCTACATGCCCGACTCCGAGTGGACGCCTGAGACCGAACAGTACTACTGGTCGATCATGGACCCCAGCCCGCCCGGACACACGTATTGGCGGCCGGCGTTTATTGCCCTTTGTGTCTACTTGAACGGCCTGAGAGGCACAACCTGTCCTTATGCCCCGCGCTAACCGGGCATGGCCGTCCGGTATGTTCTTTCGGCCGGCTCTCGTCGGCGGCATGGTGGCCTTTCTGGCCACGTCCGCCTTTTTCGGCGTGTATCGCGAGGTCAATCTCGATGAGGGTTGGTATCTGTGGGCAGCCCGCCTGGTGTACGAAGGCCGCCTACCCTATCGTGATTTCGCCTTTCCGCAGGCGCCCCTGATGCCCTATGTGTATGGGTTGTTCCGTCTGCTATGGGGACAGGGGCTGTATCAGGGGCGTCTGACGACCTGGGTGCTGGCCACTGTGGGGCTGGTGCTCGGCTATCGGTTTGCCCAACGTCGCGGAGGAGCGTGGGCGGGTTTGCTTTTCCTGTGGCTGCAGACAACAACCCTCGTCGCCGGTTCCTATCTCCTGGCCTACTCGGCTCCTTATGCGCTGACTTCCACGTTGTTGCTGCTGGCTTTTTACCAAAGCCTCGATACCGCCCACGAGAACCGGCGTCATTTCATCGCTGCGCTGGCGTTGATGGCGGCAGCGGCGGCCCGTCTGTCGGCGGCGGCCGCCCTGGTGGTCGTTTTGCCCTATCTGGTGTACAGCAGCCGACAGCGGAAACGTGCGCTTGTGCTGGTGGGGGTAACAACGGTCCTGGCCGGGGTGCTGTTTTTCGGTCCCTTTCTGGCCTGGAGCGGCGAGGTCATGCTCTACGACATCTTCGGCTTCCATACCGACCGTATGACGCCGGAAGCTTGGCCTCGCGTGCGCCGGCATAGCCTGTACACCAGCTTGCGCGATTTTGCCATCCCCTGGCTGCTTTTCACGGCGGGCCTGGTCGGGGGTGCGATCCGCCTGGTGCGCAGTCGTTCGCGACGCCCATGGCTCCAAGAGCATCTGCCCGAAATGGCCATGGGGCTGACGGTGCTGGCGTTGTTCGGCGCCCATTTGCTGCCACGCACGACCATGAGCTTTTATCATAGCCTAGAGATGCCCCTGGTCACGATTCTGGGCAGTCTGACGCTGGTCAAGCTCGGCGCCGTGCTGCTCCGCAAGCGCATGCGGCCGTTGCTGATACCGGGTGTGATCGGGCTCCTGGCCCTCAATGCCGGCTGGCAAGGGTACCATGTCCTCGCTTACGATTTGGTGCGGTGGCCACCGCGGCATCACATTGCCGTCGTGCGCGCTGCCGCCCGCTACATCGAAAGCGTGGTCCCGCCCGGCAGTCCGATTCTCACCTTTGCCACACCTTTGGTGATCGAAAGCCACCTGCGCCTGGTACCGGGCTATGAGATGTCCATCTTTGCCTATCGGCCAACATGGTCCACGGCCGCAGCGGAACGGCACAAGGTGATCAACAATGCCCTCTTGCAGGAGGCGTTGCAGCAACCGCAGCCGGTGGTGGCCATGACCACCTACGATCTGGACCATCTCCTCTACGGGGAGCGCGAACAGATCCTGGCGACGCTCTACGGCCACTATCGGTGGGTGAAGACGGTACCCGATTTCGGCCCCCTGCACCACGAGCTGCGCATCTTCTTGCCGCCCCGGTACGACTCCCTCCGACCTGCCGTTAGCCTGGAACGCCGTTTTGAAGCGGGCATCCGCCTGCTGGGTTATGACCTGGAGAAGACGACCGTGCGCGGCGGCGAGACGTTGACTTTGGCCCTCTATTGGCAGGCCGAAGCGCCGATCCCGGTTTCCTACACGGTGTTCACCCAGCTTCTCGATGCCGAGGGTCGCTACATAACCGGATGGGACAATCCCCCTTGCCATCAGACCTGCCCCACCCCTACCTGGCAACCGGGGGAAATCATCCGGGACGAGTATCGGCTGTCGTTACCGCCGGATCTGCCGAGCGGGGCGTATGTGCTGCAGGCCGGTTGGTACGAATTCACCACCGGCCAACGCCTGCATCGGGTGGGAGCGGGCGAGAAAGACGCGGACAGGGTCATCCTGAGCGTGATCCACGTCGAATAAGGCGCTGCGCTGAGGAGACGGCTGCGCTTTGTTCAATGCTCCCGCCGCTCATAGAGGCGGTAGCGGCGCCGGGCCGTCGTCGGCCAGGGCGCCAGGAGCGCAGCCACGGCGGGATCCCCGGCCGGGTAGAGGCCGAATTCGATGGCTTCGAACCCGGCCTCGGCCGCGTCCTGGAGGGCTGCCGCCACCAAAATCGGGCCGGCATCCTCCCAACGGCTGTCGGGAGCGAGGGCCAGGGCGGCCAGGCGCGTCCGCCGTGGCGGCCGCGAACCGGCCAGGCGCGCCGATGGCCAGCCCAGGCGAGAGCGACGATGCAGAGGATACGGATCGGGTAAGAGCCAGATCAACCCTGCGAGCCGTCTTTCATCGGTCCCGGCATACAGCCCCCAGGCCAGGTCGGGCCGATAGAGCCGGGTGCAGGTGGCCAGCAGAGCGGGAGCGATCGGAGGCCGGACAAGGCCCTGCAACCCGGCCAACCATTGCCATTCTCCCCCGGCCAGGAGCTGCCAGGGTGGCGACGACAGCGGACGCACCTCCGGGGCCGGAAACCGAGGGCCGGTCGGACGGCACAGCAGGCGCACCATCTCCAGCTCCATCCGCACCGTCATGGCCGCCGCTTCCACCCATTCGGCGTAATAGGGCAGATGATAGGGAGCCAACAGGGCCGGGACCTGGTCAAAGCCGTCCACCAGCAGCCCCTCATCCCCGCTGCCAAAAGGGGCCACCGGCCCCTGCAGACGGCCGGCCCCCTGTTCTGTAGTCCATTCCCAGGCGGCCTCCAGCAAGCGGGTGCATACGGTGCGGTCGTTGTAGAACTCCAAGGCAAAAAAGCGCGCCACCCGACCCGGCGGCGCCAGGATGAGGCCGATTGTGCCCAGGCTCAGCTCGCTGCCCACCACCACGGGCACCCCGTAGGAGCGGTTCATGGGCTGCCGGATAAAGCCCTCGGCCAGAAAACCGCCCACCGCAGCAACGGTGCCGAGATCGGCATGGCGGGGATCGAGGGTATGGCAATAGGTCCGGACGGACAAAGGTCGCCAATACGGATCATCCCGATAGAGGCGAACATGCAGTTGCGCTGCGGCCGTCCGGTCGCCTCGCCGGGTGAAATCGAGCGATCGCAGGCGCAGGTTGTGAACGGTCATGGCGCCGGACGGGTGGGTGTCGGTGTGACCCCAGGTGTGGGAGTCAGCCATGCATCGAGCGGTACGGGTGTCACGACCGGCTCACCTAATAGCTCCTCCAGGCGCAACACGCGGATCCAATCGTCCACGGTATAGGTGGCGACAGCACTCAGGCGCTCCTGATAGCGGCCTTCGAGCCGCTGGTGAAACCAGCGGGCACCGAACAGGGCGACCAGGAGCACGATCAAGAAGGCCAACGTGTAACCGGGGTGAAAACGACGCATAGGACAGGGCTGAACAGGATAGATAAGCCGATTATCCGTGTTTTGGGGCCGGATGTCCACCGAGACCAGGCAGCACGCAGGGAGTACATCGTCCGACAGGTTTGCATTGCCACAAGGCTTATGGCATAATCTCGTATCGGGCGAGTAGCTCAGCTGGTCAGAGCGCACGGTTCACATCCGTGAGGCCGCGGGTTCGAGTCCCTCCTCGCCCACTTGTTTCGATACGACACCTCCGCGAAGCCCACAGAGTTCTTCTGTGGGCTTTTGTGTTGCCATCACGGCTCGGATGCATACGCGGCCTTGCCGATGGCGCAGCGGAATATCGACCTGGCCACGGGTCGCGCAGGCTCGGTCTGGGACAAGCTCCTGGGCCTCTCTCCTTGCTCCGCCCGACCAGAGAACCTGGCCAGATGACCGGTTCCTACATTGGCCTTTTGGACAGTTATGGCGGGGGAAAATCGCCCTATCATGAGACAACAAGTGGCCTTTCGTAGCCATTTGGCTTGTAGACAATCGTTTTGTTATGTCAACACCATAGCCCACATTCTGCACCGAACAGATGTCCGGATACCTTTTTGCCATGGGAGTCGAGGAGGCGAACGATTCGGCGCTGAACGGAGCTTGAGGAGCGGTGCCGGTCTTGGCCCACGCAACGACCTTATGGGAATACCGCCAATCCGTGCTCGGTTTTCTCAGGCTGCCGAATGGGGATCCGGTCCTTTAACGGTGGAAGCGCTTCGGCAACAGGAGGTCCGTCTATGGCATTCCGGGTTCATAGTCGCATCATCTTGAGCGCCATGCTGCTCGCTTGTCTGCTTTTGCTGGTCCCGACAGGGGTGGTGCAGGGGGCCACCTACACCGTCAACAGCCTGGCCGATCCGGGCGATGGCACTTGCGATGCCAGCGAGTGTACCCTGCGGGAAGCGATTGCCGCTGCTAACGCCAATACCGGTGCGGATACCATCACCTTTTCTGTCAGCGGTACTATCGATCTCGCTTCATCATTACCTGATTTGACCGATACGGCCGGGGTGACCATCAACGGCGGTGGGAACATCACGCTGAACGGCAACAACAGCGTTGCGATTGGCTTGCGCAGCGTATCGGCACAGAACAACAGCATCAGCGGCCTTGCATTGCAAAATTTCACCCAAGTCGGCATCGAATTCGTGACGTATACAAGCGGAACCGACGGTGGTCATAGTGTCCAGAACGTCACCGTCACCAACAGCGTCATCGGCATCCGCATCTACAACGGCACCGGGGTGAGCGTCAACAACTGCACTTTGCAGGACAATACGACGGCAGGCATCGTCGTCGAATGGTATTCAGGCGTGCCGAGTGTCACCATCAGTGGTTCGACCATCGGGGGTGCCAGCGGCGACGGGAACGGTATCGGCATCGATATCGCCAACGAGGGAGCGGACACTATCACGATCAGCAGCAATACCATCTCATACAATACAAGTTATGGGATTCGTGTCTACAATGGCGCCGATAGCACCAGCATTCAAGGAAACAACATCAATAATAACGGTAGCAACCAAAATGGTCATGGCATTTTTATTAGCGGTAACGGCACAAATAGCACGCAAATTACCAACAATAACAACATTCAATACAATCAGGGGCATGGCATTGCCGTTTTGAACGGACCTCAAAATACCCTCATCCAGGGCAATACGATCGCCTATAACGGGCAGACCATTGTCGGCGTCTATGCCGGAAGTGGCATCCTCGTGAGCGGTGATGGCACCGATGGCACGGTTATCGGCGGAACCGGTAGCGGTCAAAGCAATGATATCCATCACAACGTCGGAAACGGCATCGTCATTAGCGGCGGCAGTGCCAATGGTCCGGCCGATACGAGTGTTATCGGCAATACCATCCGTCAAAATAGCCAGAGCTCTATTGACGGAGTCGGTATCCAGATCGTGGGTGTCGTCGAAGATGGCACGGACACCGATAGCGACTCGGTCGTGGTGCAACAGAACACCATCTACGGGAATTATGCCCAGGGTATCCTCATCGAAAACGGTGGAGTTGGTTCGCCGACGAACACCTTGATCGGCGGCACGTATAGCAGCCAGGGCAACCTCATCTACAGCAACGGCCAGGAAGGCGTTCTCATCCGCGATAGCGGCAGCAACGGCCATCGTGTCCAGGGCAACACCATCGGCATCAACACGGTGGGAGGGAGTTCGGCCCAGGCTGCTCGCAACAACAACTCGGGTGTCACCATTACGAACGGCGCCCAAAACAACCTCATCGAGGACAATGACATTGCCTATAACCGATTCCAGAATGTCCTTATCTCCGGCAGCGGTACGACGGGGAGTATTGTCAGGTATAACACGATTGACTCGGACCGTAATGAGACACCACGCCAGTATGATAACAGCGGTGTGGTTATTACCAATGGAGCAGCAAATAACACCATTGGGCCTTGTAACAGTATTACCGAGCACTATTTCGACGGTGTTCTGATTTTAGGTGATAACGCCGATAGCAACACTATAAGCGGCAATAGCAGCAGTTGTTCGTCCGCACCGGGCGATACGGCCGGTATTCGCAGCAACGGCCGCGGCATTTCGGTGATCAACAACAGCGTTAGCGGTGAGGCCTTTGGTCGCATCGACCCGAACCACAACACGCCGGGACCGGATAGCACGACCATCCAAAACAACACCATCAGCCAGAACGTGGGCGATGGGATTTACATCAAGCTGACCAGCAACACCCAGATCCTGAACAACAACCTTTCCGGCAACCTGGACCATGGCATCCTCTGGGTGGGTTCCACCGGCGGCAGTATCCAAGGTAACACGATTGCCAACAACACCAATCATGGCCTCCGGGTCGAGCCCCATTATGGCAGCAGCACGTCGCCCGATACGGCGGCAGATGACCATCTCAACGGCACCCTGCTGATCGGCACAAGCTCGGCCAATAGCTTCACCAACAACGGCGGCAGTGGGGTCTATATCATCGACGACGATATCAACTACACGGCCTCCCAAATTGCCGCAAACAACAGCTTCAGCGGCAATGCAAACCGCGTGCAACAGGACTGGTTGGGGGTGGTGGAGTTGCTCCAATGCAGTGGCAGCTCCTGTGCTTCCATCACCACCGGCCAGACCGTGACCATCGTTGCCAACGGCGGTTCGCCCACCTGGAGCGGCAGCACGTACGATGCCACCAATGCGAATCCCAGCCTGGGGGTTTGGGGACCGACAGGCCTCAATTACGACGATGTGGATACCTGGTTCACCATCACCGAAGAAGTGGTCAACAATGCCGGGACCTGGCAAAGCTACAGCCCCCACACGGTCTCGACAACAGGGACGTTCAGCCATAGCGGCACGTTCAGTTACGACGGCAACAGCACAACCCATCCCGTCAGCCCCGATAACGGGCTTCCCTTTAGCAACAACACCGGTTCGAGCAGCACAGGCCGTTATCAAATCGCCCAGTTGCGCTTCGGTCCCAATGCCGTGGACCTGCTAACGTTAGACGCAAGGGTAACGGCCTCCCTGCCCTGGGCGATGATGACGGTGCCGGCGGTCTTCGGTGTTCTTGGCTTTGTGCTCGGCCGACGCTATAGGCGTTCCCGGAACGACCGGAGCGAACGCGTCGATGCCAGCGCAACGGCGCAGGAACCGGCCGGTCAAGGCCGGCTTACTCACCGATGATCTTGACCAACACCCGCTTCGGGCGACGGCCGTCGAACTCGCCGTAGAAAATCTGCTCCCACGGCCCAAAGTCAAGCTGACCGTTGGTCACGGCCACGACGACCTCCCGCCCCATGATCTGACGTTTCAGGTGCGCATCGGCGTTGTCCTCGCCGGTGCGATTGTGCCGATAGCGAGCGGTCGGTTCGTGCGGAGCCAGCCCTTCGAGCCATTGCTCGAAGTCGTGATGGAGACCCGGTTCGTCATCGTTGATAAAGACCGAGGCCGTGATGTGCATGGCATTGACCAACACCAACCCTTCGCGAATGCCGCTTTCGCGCAGGCACTGTTCGACCTGGGGCGTGATGTTGAGAAAAGCCCGACGGGTGGGCACATGAAACCAAAGTTCTTTGCGATAGCTTTTCATCCTGACACCTCTGCCGTGCTGACGACGGCATTGCCTCAAGCTGTAGCCAATACATCGACATGCTCACCGGTAGCCGGTAAGCGCTCGCTCCCCGCTTCGCCGGGATCGAGCACGACGGTCAGACCGATGGCCAGACCCGGGCGCAGCGGGCTCAGGTCTAACCGGGCCAAGGGCACCGCCAGCTCCAGCACCTGTTCGGCCTGAGCGCAATGCACGAGGCCCAATCCCACCGGCATGCCGTTGACCAGGCGATAGAGAAAAACCGTCCGCTGACCACGGCCCAGGCTGAGCAGATAACGGTCGCTCTCGGTGCGCAGATGGATTTCCAGGGCATGATCGCTCAGGAGCACGCCCAGTTCCACCCGCAGATAGAGATAGGCCTCGTCGTTGCCGTAGCGCAAGGCCCTCAGGCCGGACGTCGCCCGTTGCATGGTCCCGGTCGAGGTCGGCACCCGCAACACGGCGGCGGTGGCCCAGGAGGCCTGGGGATCGGGGTCAGCCGTCAGCGGCGGCCGCAAAAAGCCCCGACGTAGTACCGGCTGTTGATTGAGCCCCTGGATCGGCAACAACGCCCGTGGCGGTGGGGCCTGACCGATGGCCTCGTATGCCGCCGCCAAGTAGGCCAGGAACGTGTGGTCGAAAAGGGCGTCTTGCTCGCTGCTGTTGCGCACCGAATACCACCAAAACCAATCCGAGCCTTCGGCGATATGGTACAGACGTTGGACCTGTTCCTGGAGTTCGGACGGCGGGTTGGTAGCCAGCCATGTCGCCACGGCCTGGCGCAGATCCCGCAACCGACTCCAGGCTTCGAGATGCTCCGGATCCCCCATCCAGGTGGTCAGATCGCCACCGATCCATGACCCTGTGGCCAGTTCGGATAGGGTGTCGGTGGTCGGGTAAGCCTCCAGATACTCGGACACGGTCACGGCCCGCAGATCGGGATCGGCCTGCAGACGCCGATACAGCTCATGCAGAAAGACATCACCGTTGTGCTCGTAATGCTCCCAGGCATTCTCACCGTCGAGGATGATGGCGACCAGGCCCGGTCGCTCCTGACGGGCCAGGCGATGGTGAATGTGTTTGAGCCGAACGATAAGGTCCTCGGCCGCTTGCATCCCACCCAGATGCTGATAGGTAAACCCGATGCGATCGGAGAGGTCATGATCGCGAAAGACCAGGTTGATGCCACCGGCAGGGGTCAGCAGGCGATAGGGCCGATAGAGCCGGGCCGGGTCCTGAACAAAGCCACTGCCATCGCGAACGAACGAGAAACCCAGGCTGCGTCCCAGGATCGCCTCATCCGTGGCCAGCCAATGCAGACCGTGGCGCGCGGCCAAAGCGGCCACTTCGGGCGAGACGGCGCCCTCGCTGGGCCATAGCCCTCGGGCCGGGCGCCCCAACAGGCGTTCGTGAAAACGCAGCGCCGCCGTCACCTGGGCTTCGGCATCTTCGGGATGGCGAAAGGCCGGCTCCGGAACGGCAAGACCGGGATTGGCGCAACGGGCGCTATGGCTGTCGATGAGGAGCGGCAAGATGGGATGAAAATAGGGAACGGTGATGACTTCGATCTGCCCCCGCTCCTGCAAACGCCGATAGGTGGGAATGACTGCGGCCATGATCGCCAGATGCCGCTCCAGCAACGCCTCGACGTCGGCCTGCCGAAAGTCGCTGCCTTTGGCGATCAGGCGTTGCAGAACGGGATCGGTCTCCAGCAGGTTCGGATCGGTCCAGACCAGATTGAACCAGACGATCAGGTCGCGGTAGGATTGCTCGGAGAAGTAATCGGGATTGAGCAGGGCGAGCGGGCGACGGGCGAGGAGGGCCGCATAGGGCGGATACTGCCGGATCAGACGCCACTGGATGCTGAAGCAGATGTTGAGGAGATACCGCTTGTCGTCGGGGCTAAAGTAGTTCTGCCGCGCCAGGAGCATCAGGCGGTCCTGCAACCGTCCGGCCACGTAGTCCTCGATCTGTTCGGCCAGAGAGGGCACCAGGGTAAAGGTCACATGCACATCGGGATAGGCTTCCACCACCTGGGCCATGTGCAGATAGTCCTTGACGGCGTGCAGACGGACCCAGGGCAGCACGGCCACATCGCTGCCTGGCTCCCGATAGTAGGGTTGGTGCATATGCCAGACAATGGCGACGTAAAGCGGTGCCATGCGCCTACAACCGTCCCTCTGCCCCTCTCGTAGCGACAGGCGCTAATCCTCCGGCCGCAGATGCGGAAAGAGAATAACCTCGCGGATGTTGTCCTTGCCGGTGAACAGCATGGTCAACCGGTCAATACCCATGCCGAACCCGCCGGCCGGCGGCATACCATAGCTGAGGGCATTGACGAAGTCCTCATCCACGGGATGCGCTTCTTTATCGCCGGCCGCCAGCTCACGACCTTGGTCGAGAAAACGCTGGAGCTGGTCGATGGGGTCGTTCAGTTCCGAAAACGCGTTGCAGATTTCCATGCCGCCGGCAAAGCCCTCGAAGCGTTCGACCGTGTCGGTGGTGCCGGGCTTGCGCTTGGCCAGCGGCGAGACATCGAGCGGATAATCGATCAGGAAGGTCGGTTGGATCAGCCGCGGCTCGACAAAATGACCGAGGAGCTTATCGATGAGTTTGCCGCGCGAGGCCGTTGTCGGGGCATCAAGGCCGGCCGCGCGCATGGCGGCGCGCAAACTCTCGGCCGTGGGATAGGCCTCGTAATCGATGCCGCTGGCCTCCAGAATGGCCTGGCGCAGAGGGATACGCGGCCAGGGCGGAGTGAAATCAATGACGTGCTCGCCCCAGCGTAGGGTATGGCCGCCCGTCACCTTGCGGACCACATAGCTCAGCATGGCCTCGGTGCGGGCCATAATCCCGTGATAATCCGTGTAAGCTTCGTAAAATTCCAGTTGAGTAAATTCAGGATTATGCTTATAACTGATCCCCTCATTGCGAAAATCCCGCCCTATTTCGTAGACTTTATCGTATCCCCCCACTAACAATCGTTTTAGATACAATTCAAAACTGATGCGCAAGTACAAATCCTGGTGCAAATAGTTATGATGGGTAACAAAGGGCTCGGCTGCGGCGCCGCCGTAGATGGGTTGCAGAATGGGCGTTTCCACCTCGAGAAAGCCTTCGCCGTCCAGGTACTCGCGGATGGCGGCGATGATGGCGGCACGCACACGGAACACCTGGCGCACTTCGGGATTGGCCAGCAGATCCAGGTAACGCTGGCGTTGGCGCACTTCCGGGTCTCTGAGCCCGTGCCACTTATCCGGTAGCGGTTTCAGGGCCTTGGCCAGGAGGGTTACCGTGCGGCAGCGACAGGTCACTTCGCCGGTGCGGGTCGTGATCATCTCTCCGGCCACCCCGATAATATCGCCCAAATCGAGGTACTTGAGGAAGAAATCCTCGTAGGCCGAACCGAGGACGTTTTGCTGCAGCATGATTTGCACGCGACCGGTGCCGTCCTCAATGTGGGCGAAGGCCAGTTTGCCCATCACCCGCCGCGAGATCATCCGTCCGGCCAGATGGACCTCCTGGCCCTCTCCCAATTCCCCGGCCTCGTAAGCGGCGCGAGCCTGCGCCACCGTGTGGGTACGTGTGACGCGGGCGGGGTAGGGATCAATGCCGGCCGCGCGCAGGCGCTCCAGTTTGGTACGCCGCACCACTTCCTGATCGAGCAACTCGGCCGTTGGGTCGGTACGCAGCTCGGTAGTCACGGCCGACTCACTCGATGCGAAGCACTTGATAGGCAAACTCGCCGCCGGGGGTTCTTACCGTGACGGTATCTCCCACCCGCTTGCCCAGCAAGGCCAGGCCCATGGGCGAGTTGTTGGAGATACGACCGTTGCTGGGATCGGCCTCGGTCGAACCGACAATGGTGTAGATTTCCTCCTCACCCAGATCGAGGTCTCGGATGGTCACGGTGCGCCCCAATTCAACGGTATCTGCCGGACCGTTGTCTTTATCGATGATCACGGCGTACTTGAGCTTTTCGCGCAGTTCCAGGATGCGCCCCTCGTTCATCCCGGCCTGGTATTTGGCCTCTTCATAACCGGCATTTTCGGAGACATCGCCGTCCGCCTTCGCCGCTGCGATCATGCGTGCGATCTCAGGACGACGCACATTTTCGCGCCATTCCAGTTCCTCGAGCAGTTTAGTGTAGCCCTCGCGGGTCAGATAGACAATTTTATCTCTTTCGTTGTGATTCATAGTTGAAAACAACTTGGTTAAAAATGGATTTTTGTGCTATTTTGGTAATTTTATCAAAAGATCAATTACCAAAACAATCATCACAAGACCGGAAAGGATGACCGAAAACAGACCGTCACGACAGGGCTTGGGTAGGGAAAGCACTGCGTTCTTGAGAAACCGGGATGAAAAAAAGAAACTGAGACCCAAGGACTCAGTTCCCAAAGGCGTATTTGGCTGCGGGTCGGCGCAGATGGACGGATTATAGACCAGACCGCCCTGCCTTGGCAAATGTCCGATCGCGCCTCCTCCGCCGTCAGATTAGACGGCGGTCCCGGCCAGAGCCACCACGTCGGCAGCGCATCCCCAGGAGAGGGTAAACCCGGCGCCGCCGTGACCGTAGACGTGGATGACCACACAACCGGGCACTGCCGTCGGCTCCATCTCCAGACGCACGCTCGGCCGTCCCGGTCGCAAGCCCACCCGCGCCTCGAGGACGCGGGCCTGGGCCAGGGCCGGTGCCAGCCGCGTGCATCGTTCCAGGATGGTCGCCGTTGTGGCCGGACGTGGGGTTTCATCGCCATCGCCCACCTCGGCCGTACCCCCAAGAATGCAGTCATGACGCCGCGGGAGGATATAAAGGGGCATGACCGGATCGGTGTCGTCGATCAGATAGGGCAGATCGGGCAAGGCTTCGACGCGGACAACCTGCCCACGAATGGGATAGAGGGTGGTATCGCCCACGAGTTGGCGGGCACCCAGACCGGTAGCATTGACGATGATACGGCCGGGGGCCAGGAATGCGGCCAAATCGTGCACCTCGCCCTGCCTGAAGGTGACGCCCAGAGACTGGAGACGTTGCTGCAGATAGGCCATGTAGAGCGGCGTCTCCATCAGCGGGACCCAAAGCTCGTAACCATCGCTATAGCCGGCCGGCAAGGCTGCAGTGGGCACCCGGCGCACAGGATAAGGCCCGTGGTAGAACCAGTCGGGAGGCGCCTCGTCGGCAAAGAGCTGGCGCAGCCAGACCATGCGCACCCCTGTCTCCGGTCGGGGGATCAAGGCCTGCAAAGCCTGATAGGACCTCTCGGCCCATGCCAACACCCGCTCGGGTGGATAGGCGGCGTAAGGATACCAGATGGCGGCCGCTACATCCGACGTGGTATGGGGCGAAAACGCACGCGCTACGATGCTCACGCGCCGGCCGGCCTCGGCCAGGGCTATGCCACAGGTCAAGCCGATGACACCGGCGCCGATCACGAAAACCTCGCTCATGGCGATAACGGTAGCTCCCGAAGAAAAGGCCTACAGCTACCCTATTCTCGGCGACAGCGCCGGAGGATGTCAAACCGGACTCGGTTCCGGAGTGTGTTGGCGCAAGAGCGGCAGGCAGGCATAACGTTCAAACGTTCTAACGTTCTAACGTTCTCACCAACAAAAGATAGAACCGAGTCTCAAACCGCCCCGTACCGGCCAACGCCCTTTATGCCCTGTGCCCGACTTTGGCCGATCCGTCACCGGGGTCGGAAACGCTTACGGCGGGAAGTGGGAGGCCACGCTCATCGCCGCTGCCCCGTCCTGATACGAACCCTGGCGCATGGGCGCCCCTTGCGTCTTTATGCTATGATCGGCCTGGATCCGTTTGCCGCCTCCGTCATCCGTTTCTCATGGCTCTGTCTGGTTCTCGCACCTTCGTCGGCTTCGGCTTTGGCCCGATCCAGGCCGGTCTTTTCCTGTATGAGGCCTATCGTGCGCAGACCTTCGGGCGCCTGGTGGTGGCCGAGGTGATGCCTGAACTCATCGCCGCCGTGCGCGCCCATGCCGGTTATTTTTACCTCAACATCGCCCATGCCGATAGGATCGAAACGGTCGTTGTCGGTCCCATCGAGATCCTCGATCCGGCCGACCCCGATGACCGTCGGGTTTTGATCGAGGCCATTGCCGCAGCCGACGAGATCGCCACGGCCGTCCCCGATGTAGCTGCGTATACCGGGCCGGGTCCGGGGTCGCTCCATCGTCTTCTGGCCGCCGGTTTGCAGGCCAAAGGGGTCCGCAACGGCCCCCGTGCCGTCATCTACACCGCCGAGAACCACAACCAGGCCGCCGAACTGCTGGCCGCAGCCGTGAACGATGAACTGGATCCGGTCGCACGGGAACGTCTTCCCGAACAGGTCTGTTTTGTCAACACCGTTATCGGCAAGATGAGCGGCGTTGTCACCGATCCGGCCGCCCTTGCGGCCTGGGGCCTGGCGCCGATCACCCCAACGAGCAAGCGAGCCTTTCTGGTCGAGGCTTTCAACCGCATTCTGATCTCGCGCGTGCGCTTTGCCGACGGCAACGCCTTTGCGCGCGGGCTGCCGATTTTCATCGAAAAGGACGATCTGCTACCCTTTGCGGAAGCCAAACTCTACGGCCACAATGCCACCCATGCTCTGGCGGCCTATCTGGGCGCCTTGCTCGGTCTGCGTTTCATCGCCGAATTGGCCGAGCGGCGGGATGTCATGGCGGTCCTGCGCCGGGCCTTCGTGGATGAATCGGGCGCGGCGCTCTGCCGAAAATACGCCGGCTACGATCCCCTCTTCACGCCGGCAGGCTACACGGCTTATGCCGAGGACCTTCTGGCCCGTATGACGAATCCGCACCTGCACGACACCGTGGCCCGCGTGGGTCGCGATCCCCGGCGTAAGCTCGGTTGGGATGATCGTCTGATCGGCACGATGCGCCTGGCCTGGAGCCAGGGTATCGTGCCTCGCTCCTACGCCGTCGGTGCGGCGGCGGCCCTGGCCGTTCTCGATCCGACAGCGCTGATGGATGCCGTCGTGGCTGCCGACCATCTGCGGTCCATCTGGCATGGGCAAACCCTCACCCCTGAACACGAGACCATGCTGGCCCTGGTTGAGCAAGGTCGCCAGACCCTGCTGAGCTGGAGCCGCCACGGCCTGAGCCGTATTCCGCCCAGCCTTGCGGAGGCTTTTGATGACCAACCCGGCCGATTACAGCCCTGAAGAGCTGACGCTGCTTATCGAAACCCCCTTTGCCGTGGGCATGGCCGTGATGATGGCCGCCGAAAGCGGTCTTGGCACCCTGGGCGAAGTGGCTGCCCTCCAACGCCTCATTCTGTACCCCTCTGCGCCTCTGGCCGATAGCCCCTTTATCCGCAACGTGCTGGATATCCTGAGGGCGCGTATCGAAGCCGATCCGCAGGCAGGGCGCAGCCTGATCAACCCCTTTGAAGGTGTGCCGCGCCGGACCATGGGCACGGTCGCCCTCGCCAAGGTGCGCCAGGCCATGGCGCTCCTGCGGGCGAAAGCCACCCCAAGCGCCCTCGCCTCCTATCAGGACTGGCTGCTGGCCATCGGCAGGGGTGTGGCCGAAGCCGCCAAAGAAGGCGCCGTCTTCGGTCTGGGCGGTCGCCATAGGAGCGAGGCCGAAGAGGCCTTTCTGGCCGCGCTGGAGACGGCGATCCACGACCGGGCCTGAGCCCTGGCCGCTTGACATTTTCGGCTTCGGGCTTTATGTTGGGCCAACGCCGGAGTTTTCTTCGCTTGCTGTGTCTTTTCGCGAGTCCGACGCTTGCTCTATCTCACCCTAACGACCATGCAACTCTTGATCCTGATCGTGCAAGAAGAAGACGCCGATGGGTTGTGCAAACGGCTAACGGCCCTGGGTTTCGGCTTCACCCGGTTGAATACCGTTGGCGGTTTCTTGCGCACGGCCAACACAACCCTGCTCCTGGCCGTGCAAGACGAGGATGTCGAACAGGTTCTGGCCATCGTGCAGGCTTGCTGTCGGACCCGAACCGCCATCGTCAATCCGATGCCCTGGGCGGTCGAACCCGGGCAACCTTCCTTCGGCGCCATGCTCATCCCCCTCGAAGCCCAGGTCGGTGGTGCTACCGTCTTCTGTCTGCCCCTTGTCCACGCCCTTCATCTTCCCGACGAGAAACCGATCATGCCCGCCGTGAAGAGTCCTGCTTCATCCCCACCCTCGGAGAGCCCGATGCAACTTGTCCTAGCCATCGTCCACAACGATGACGCCGGCCCTGTCACCCAGGTCTTGTTGACGGCCGGCTATCGACTGACCCGCATCAACACGGCCGGAGGGTTCCTGCGTCGTGGGAATGTCACCCTCCTGGTCGGTGTCGAGTCCCATCGGGTGGATGAGGTCATCGGCCTTATTCGGAACCATGTGCGGCCGCGGGCCGAAAGCGGCACCGAGTCCGTCTACGGGGCGACCGTTTTTGTCTTGCCCACCGTGCGCTTCCTGCACATCTGAGCACCCCACCCCATGGCGCCCTTTTCCCACCCGGCAGGTAACCGACCCACGGGCCGTCCGCAGTCGTCCGCCATGGGCCTGCAGGCGTCGGCACCCTGTGTCCGGAGAGGTCGCTGTTCGGCGCCCGGCAACGGACGGTCGGGTAGGTGATTGCCCCGATGCGATGCGGCTAGCCCATGACGGCTTGAAACTGGGTGTGATACAGGCGGGCGTAAAGACCACCACGGCGCAAAAGTTCGGCATGGGTGCCCTGTTCGACAATGCGACCTTCATCCAGAACCAGAATCCGATCGGCATTGAGGATGGTGGAAAGGCGATGGGCGATCACCAGACTGGTGCGCCCCTGCATCACTCTGGCCAGCGCTTCCTGCACCAGGCGTTCCGATTCCGAATCGAGCGATGAGGTTGCCTCATCGAGGACGAGGATACGGGGGTCCTTGAGGATGACCCGGGCGATGGCCAGGCGTTGTTTCTCGCCGCCGGAGAAACGATACCCGCGCTCGCCGACCACGGTGTCGTAACCGTCGGGCAAAGCGGCAATGCGGTCGTGGATATTGGCAGCCCGACAGGCTGCGATCATCTCGGCTTCGGTAGCATCGGGTCGCGCAAAGAGCAGGTTGGCCCGGACCGTATCGTGGAAAAGGTAGGTTTCCTGGGTGACCATGCCGATGGCGGCGCTGAGGGAGGCCAGGGTCACCTGCCGGATGTCGTGGCCGTCGATGCGGATGACCCCGCGGTCGGGGTCATAAAGGCGCGGCAGCAAATAGGTGATGGTCGTTTTGCCGGCACCGGAGGGCCCCACCAGGGCCACCAGTTGGCCGGGTTCGACGGTAAAACTCACATCCTCCAGAGCCCAACGCCGTGTCGGCGGTGACAACACGGGCCTGGCACCATCGCCGTCGCCACCCCGCAGCAAAGGCATCCCTCCGGCGGGATAGGCAAACCAGACGTGCTCAAAGGCAACCCGGCCCTGCACCGTGGGCAAAGGCCGGGCCTGGGGGCTATCGGCGATGGTCACAGGCAGGTCGAGGATCTCAAAGACGCGTTCGAAAGAAACCAGCGAGGTCGCCAGATCGACGCGGGCGTTGATCAGCGCGGCCAGGGGACCGTAAAGACGCGGCAAATAGAGGGCAAAAGCGACGATATCACCGACCCGCAGGAGGCCACGGATGGCCAGATAACCGCCCAGCCAGTACACCGTAGCCGTGCCCACGGCCGCTACCAGGCCGATGATGACGAAAAAAGCGCGACCGACCAGGGCCGTGCGCACACCCAGCTCGCCCACGCGGGTGGCTTTGGCGTAAAAGCGGGCGTTCATGTCCTCCTGCCGGCCGAAGAGCTTGACCAACAAAGCCCCGTTGACGCCGAGGGTTTCCTGCATGAGGCTCGTCATCTCGGCGTTGGCCTCCATCTGGGCGCGGGTGAGACGACGCAAGGCCCGGCCCACCCGTCGGGCCGGCAAAACAAACAAAGGCAGGACAAACGTGGCCAGCAAGGTGAGTTGCCAGTTGAGGCCGAGGATGACCACCAGAGTCACCGTCAGGGTGACCGCGTTCGTGATCAGCTCAATAAGGGTGCCGGTGATGGCCCGCTGCGCACCGACGACATCGTTGTTCAGTCGTGCGATCAATTCGCCCGACCGGCTCGTCGTAAAGAAGTGCAGGCTCATGCGTTGCAGATGGCCGTACAAGGCCGCACGCAGATCGCGAATAATGCCTTCGCCTACAAGGGCCGAGTAGCGGCGCTGCCAGACGTTGATCAGGCCGCCCACCAGAGGGATGCCGACGAGCAAAACGGCGAGGAGATGGAGGCGCCCCACATCGCGTTGGGGGATGGCCACGTTGAGCAGGTCGCGCACGACCAGGGGCAAGGCTGCATCGATGAGGGTATTGAGCAAAATCCCGACAAGCACGAGCACGATGGCGAGCCGATAAGGTCGCGCATAGCCCCACACCCGACGCAGCAACCCCGGGCTGATCGCCGGTCGCGCGTCCTCTTCAGCGCGTACGAGAGTCCACCAATGGCCGCCGTGAAACATCGTGCCAGCTCAAAATAGGGCCTGGTAGCCTGGGTTCGACGCCGGGATCGTAGTCCCTCCGGGCGTTACGGCGCCGGCCATAGCTTCCGCCGATCGCCGCTCTAGTATACTTCCTTCAGGCCGACACCGGCAACGACTGTCGGGCTCCTCTCCCTGCCTTTGCACCCTATGATGTCATCCTCTGTGGTGATCGACCACGAACAACGGCTGCTCATCTGGCACATCGCCGCCGATCCCGGACGGGAGCGGGTGATTACGCCGTGGGGTGAGCTCTGGCTGGGCGCCGAAACCGGTAGCGGCCGCGAGATTTGGGTTGACGCCACGGCGCCCTTCGCCTGCGTGCTTCAGGACGAGAACATCACCTTATACGAGCCTATCGAACCCGGTCGCCACCGCCTGCTGCTCACGAAGCTCGACCGCACCGAAACCCACCCCGATTAGACCTTTCCACCGCTTTTAGCCTGCCCTGATGCCGACGTTTCCATCTCCAGACAGCGCATCAAGGCCCGGTACTCATCGGCGCATTCGGGACAGAGCCGCAAATGGTGGGCCACGGCCGGGAGCAAATCCTGCGCGTTGACCCCGGTGCCCTGCAATTCGGCATAATAATCCACCAGTTCAAAAACCTCTTCGCAGGACAGTTCGCGTTCCTCGGTCATCGCCAGGGTACGCAGCAGGCGCACCAGGATCGCAATGCTTTCGGGGATCGGCTGCGAAGCGGATGGTGTCATCGTCTTTCAGAGGCTTTGCCGGGCAACTTTCTTACGCGCCGACAGGCGCTAGCTAAAGGTGGCCAGAACATCCTCAGGACTGATCCCGCGCTCGAGCAAACGCGCTTTGAGGCGTTTACGGGCATCGTGCAGGAGTTTGTAAAGTGCGTTGGGATTGGTGTTCATCTGCTCGGCGAGGACCTCGATGGGCACGCCCTGAACCAGGCGGGCTATCAGCGCTTGACGCTGCCGTTCGGTTAGCTCGGTATGCATCACTTCGACCACCAAGTTGACCACCGCCCGGCGCAGGCTCGCCTCTTCGGGGGTTCGCGAGTCGCTGAGCAGAACGGTTGGATCGAGCTGTCCTTCGGCCGTCAGCGCTTCCAGCGAGATATCGCGCCAACGGGCGCGACGCAGTTCGCCCAAAGCCTGATGCACGGCGATCTTGGCCGCCCAGGTGGTGAACTTGCTATGGCCCTTGAACTGATCGAGTTTGTCCAGGATGATCAGCACACTCTCCTGGGCGAAATCGGCGGCCATCTGCGCCAGCTCATCTTCGCTCAGCTCCCGCAGATCGCTGCGTTCGCGCAGATAGAAAAAGAGACGGCGCTGCAGCCAGGTCAACAGGTCCTGTATGGCGGCCTCCCGACGCGGTCCTTCGGCCTGGAGATCGGCCTGCCAGGTAGCATTGCTACGTTCGTTCGTCATAACAAATGGGCCCCCACGGGAAAGGACCTCCGCCGAGCGTCGGGTAGGAAGAGGAGGCAAGCGACGGAGAACGGTTCAGCGCAAGCGCTGAAGCAGGGTCAAAAGCAAGCTCAGGGCCAGGGAGACGAGGATCATCGAAGCGCAAGGCACATAGACGCGCACCGACTCGCGCTCAATGCGGATATCGCCGGGTAAGCGGCCGAACCAGTTGAGACCTCCCGCCCATACCAGCAAGCCGACGATTACGAGCAAAACGCCGATCCCGATAATCAAGGTGCCGATCTGCTGATTCATGGATCCTCCGGCAAAACGACATCTTCCTGACCGGCCAGGCGATCCTGGATCCGACGGATGACGATATCGAGATGGTGCGGCTTATGGACAAAATCAAGGTCTTGCGAACGAATGGTCAACACCGGACAAAGGTCGAACGATTGCAGCCAATCCCGATAATACGACTCCAACAGAGCCAGATAATCGGCGGTAATGCCGCTCTCGATGGCGCGGCCGCGACGGCGGATACGCTCGAGGAGGACCGGCACCGGCGCCTCTAGATAGAGCAACAGGTCCGGCTTGGGCAATCCGGCCACAACCAGGTCATAGACGCGGCGATAAGCGCGATAATCGCGTTCGCTCAGGTGGCCGAGCCGGTGCAGGCTGCGGGCAAAAATATGGGCGTCCTCGTAGATGCTGCGGTCGGCGATGGCCGATTGGGGACTGCGGGCCAGGGCCAGATGTTGCTCGGCGCGATGGCCGAGGAAGAAAATCTGCAGGTGAAAGGCCCAAGCCCCCATGTCGCGATAAAAATCGGCCAGATAGGGGTTATCGGCCACGGACTCAAAGCTGGTCAGCCAACCCAGACGGGCGCCGATGCGTTCGGTCAGGGAGGTTTTACCGGTGCCGATGTTGCCGGCAACAAGGACAAGGCGTTTGGTCATAGTCGGAGTATACCCGTCCGGCCGCGAAGGGAAAAAGAAGGCAACCCGGCGCATGGCCCTGCGGTCGGCCTGCAAGACAGAGGCGTCGCCGGTCATGGCGAAGGGCCATCCTTGGGGCTATGCGGCGCCGACTCAAGGGAGCACGCCCAAAGCGAGGCAGGGGCAGTGTGAGGTTACACACATGTGAATAAATTTCACACATGTCTTGCCAGGCGCTTCGGACTTGCTAGAATAAGGGGCACATCTGCGACCCTTGCGCTGCCGATGGACGCCGAACGCCTCGAACTCCTGGCCCAGATTGCCGAGATGTATTACGAGCACGGCCTGACGCAAAGTCAGATTGCCAGGCGTATCGGATACTCTCGCTCGATGGTCTCGCGCATGCTGACCGAAGCACGCGATCATAACATCGTCGAAATCTGCATCCGCTATCCGCTGCAGCGCTTGCGGGAGCTGGAACTGGAGCTGATGGCGAAACTCGCTCTGCAGGAAGCCCGGGTGATTCAGCGGGGCGCCCTGGCCCATGATGACATGCTACGCCGGCTGGGCGCTATGGCAGCCGTCCTGCTGGCCGAACATCTGCAGGATCACATGACCATCGGCACCTCCTGGGGAACGGCGTTGCACGAGACGGTCAATGCCGTGCGGATGCAAGCCCTGGAGGGCATTCGTGTGGTGCAGATGATCGGCTCCCTGGGCACGCCCAACCCGGATATTGACGGTCCCGAACTGGCCCGACGCCTAGCGCGGCTATTGGGGGGCCAATATGCCACCGTCCCTCTGCCGCTGATCGTGGATAGCGAGGCAACCCGACGGGCCTTGCTGAGTGCGCCTCACATTCAGCGCGTCACGCAGCATTTCAAGCAAATCGATCTGGCCGTCGTCGGCGTCGGCACGATAGACCATGAGTACTCCAGCCTCCTCCGGGCCGGCTATCTGAACGAAGAGCAACTCGAGTCGCTGCGCCGTGCCGGCGCTGTGGGTGATGTCTGCGCCATTCATTTTGACGAGGACGGTCACCTGGTGGATACCCCTCTCACCCGCTGCATCGTCGGCATCGAGCCGGACGATCTGCGGCGCATCCCGGTGCGGATCGGTGTAGCCGGTGGACAGTCCAAAGCCCTTCCTATCCTGGCCGCCAGCCGCGGCGGCTTTATCACGCATTTGGTCACCGATGAGATAGCGGCCATGCGGATTTTGCGCCTGTTGAACTGAGGGCTTCGTATGGAAGCACCTGCTATTGCGAACGACACCACCGTTTACCAGCCCGATGCTACGCTGTTACGGGCCGAAGTGGGCGAAAAGCGCCTGCGCGAGTGGCTTTATACCATGCATCTCATTCGGGCCTTCGAGGAGAAGGCCGAAGACCTGTTTGCGCGCGGGATGGTGCACGGCACCATGCACCTCTCGATCGGTCAGGAAGCCGTGGCCGTAGGAGCAGCGGCGGCCATGCGGGAAGGGGACTACCTGCTCAACCACCATCGGGGACATGGCCACTGTCTGGCCTGGGGCAGCGATGTCAACCTGATGATGGCCGAATTCCTGGGCAAGGAGACGGGCTATTGCCGTGGACGTGGCGGCTCGATGCATATCGCCAATGTGGAGAAAAACAACCTGGGCGCGAACGGTATCGTTGCCGGCGGTCTGCCCATTTCGGTGGGGGTCGGCCTGAGCATCAAGATGCGCCGGACCGATCAGGTCTGTCTGGTCATCTTCGGCGACGGCGCCGCCAACACCGGCGCTTTCAACGAAGCCCTCAACATGGCCGCCATCTGGGATCTGCCGGTGGTCTATCTGTGTGAAAACAACCAGTACGCCATGTCCATGTCGGTGCAAAAGGCCTTCAAGATCCCCCATATCAGCCTGCGGGCTGCGGCCTATGGTATGCCCGGCGTCACCGTGGACGGCAACGACGTGCTGGCCGTCTATGATGCCGTTCGTCAGGCGGCGCAACGGGCCCGTCGTGGCGAAGGGCCGACCCTGGTGGAGGCCTTGACCTATCGGTGGCGGGGCCATTCCAAAAGCGACCGCCAGGTCTACCGCACCCGCGACGAGGTGAAAGCCTGGCAGGCGCGCGATCCGCTTCGCCGTCTGGCGAGCCTGCTCGGCCTGAGCGAAGCCGAACAAACCGAGCTGGCACAACAGGCACGGGCCCAGATCGAAGAAGCCGTAGCCTTTGCCCAGGCCAGTCCTGAACCCGATCTCGGCACCCTTATGGAGGGTGTGTATGCGTGAGATCACCTACGTCGAGGCCGTACGCGAGGCGCTGGCCCAGAAGATGCGCGAAGACCCCACCGTCTTTCTGATCGGCGAGGATGTCGGGGTTTACGGCGGGGCTTTCGGCGCCAGCGCCGGACTGATCGAGGAATTCGGGGCCGAGCGGGTGATCGATACCCCTATCTCCGAAGCCGGCATTGCCGGCGCCTGTATCGGGGCTGCCCTGACCGGGATGCGCCCTGTGGGCGAAATCCAGTTCATGGATTTCGTCACCCTGAGTATGGAGCAACTCGTGTTGCAGGCGGCCAAAATCCGCTTCATGTTCGGCGGACGCGCCCGAGTCCCCTTCGTGTTGCGCATGCCGGCCGGTTCCGGCACCGGCGCCGCTGCCCAACACTCTGAAAGTCTGGAGAACTGGTTCGTCCACGTGCCCGGGCTGAAGGTGGTCATGCCCAGCACCCCTTATGATGTCAAAGGGCTGCTGATCGCCTCCATCGAGGACGATAACCCGGTGATTTTTGTAGAGCACAAGCTGCTGTACAAGGTCAGAGGACCGGTACCGGAGGCGATGTATCGAGTGCCTTTGAGCAAGAGCAACGTGGTGCGACCCGGTCGGGATGTGACGATCGTGGCCATCTCCATCATGGTCCAGCGTGCTTTGCAGGCCGCCGAGCAGTTGGCCAAAGAGGGCATCGAAGTGGAAATCATCGATCCGCGCACGCTGCGCCCCCTGGACGATGAACCCATCCTGGACTCGGTGGTGAAAACCGGCAAGGTGCTTATCGTCCACGAAGCCGTGAAGACCTCCGGTTTCGGTGCCGAGATCGCGGCCCGCATCGCCGAGAGCAGCGCCTTTGACTATCTGGAAGCCCCCATCCGCCGCCTGGGCGGGCTGGAGATCCCCATACCCTACAACCGCACCCTGGAGTATCATGCCGTACCCCAGGTGGAGAACATCGTGGCCGAAGCGCGTGCCCTGGCTCAGCTCAAGGTGTGAGGAGAGTCATGCCCCACGAGGTGATCTTGCCCAAGTTCGGTTTCACCCAGGAGACGGCGGAGATTGTGTCCTGGCTGCGCCAGGAGGGTGATTGGGTGGAAAAAGGCGATCCCATCGCCGAGGTAACCACGGACAAGGTCAACATGGAAGTGGAGGCGCCGGCCAGCGGAATGCTGACCGGCCTGCGCTACAAGCCCGGAGACGTGGTGCCGGTTACCTCGGTGATCGCCTACATCCTGGAGCGCCATGAGGTGGATGCCGGGCAACCGTTAACCCCCGTCTCGTCGGCCGCGGATGGGCAAACCGACATCAAGGCGACCCCGGTAGCCGAACGCATGGCCCGCGAGGCCGGGGTCGATCTGCAGGCCCTGCAGGGTACCGGTCCGGGTGGGCGGATTACCCGCCGCGATGTAGAACGAGCTTTGCGCGAAGGACCGCCCAAGGTACGGGCGGTGCCGGCGGCCCGACGGCTGGCCCGCGAGTTGGGGGTCGATCTGCAGGATGTGGTGGGCAGCGGTCCGCAAGGGCGCATTCAGTCGCAGGATGTTCGTCAAGCCCATGCTGCCCGGCCGGAGGCGCAACCCATCCCGGCGCCAACTCCCCCGGCCGCCGTCCCGATGCAGCCCCCGCCGGCCATGCCTGCGACGGTAGGCGAGTCGGTCGGCTATCGGACGCCCATCGCTCAGGTAATACCGCTGGCGGGCATGCGCAAGGTGATCGCCCAGCGTCTGCAGCAAAGCGCCCAAAACGCGCCCCATATCCATCTGGAGATGACGGTGGATGCCACCGCGGCCGAAGCGTTGCGCGCGCGGGCGAATCAACGGCTGCGAGAAGGTCAGGCCAAGGTGAGCCTGACGGCAGTCATCGCGCGGGCCTGCGCCTGGGCCTTGGCCCAACATCCGCGGCTGAATGCCTGGTTGACGACGACCCCTCAGGGCGAGCAGATCGTTATCCCCGCCCAGGTCAATTTGGGGATTGCCGTGGCCCTTGCCGACGGGTTGATCGTCCCCGTGGTGCGTGATGCCGCACGCCAGAATCTACGCCAGTTGGCCGCCACCATTGACGATCTGGTCGAACGGGCGCGAACCAACCGGCTGCAGCCCGAAGATGTGGTCGAGGGGACCTTTACCCTCTCCAACCTGGGCATGTTCGGCATTGAGCGTTTCACGGCCATTATCAATCCCCCTCAGGTGGCGATCCTGGCCGTGGGCAGTCTTCGCCGCGAAGTGTTTGCCGACGAGGCCGGGCAGATCCGGGTGCGACCGGTCTTCAGCCTGACCCTGTGCGCCGATCATCGCGTCGTCGACGGCGCGGTGGCGGCCGCTTTTCTGGCCGATCTGCGCCAGGCCCTCGAACAGCCGGATGTAATGCTGGTCTGAGATCGACGGAGACGCAGGATGACCACCCGCCCACAATGGCTCGATTTGTTGCTACCCGAGGCCGTTGCTCTGAACCTGCAGGCGACATCGGCAGCCGAGGTGATTCGCCACCTGGCCGACGCCCTGTACCGGGGAGGCTATGTGCGCGAGTCCTTTGCTGAGGCCGTTCTGCAACGAGAAGCGCAATTGCCGACCGGCCTCTGGCTCGCCGGTACGATCCATGCCGCCATCCCGCACACGGACAGCGAGCATGTTATCCGTCCGGCCCTGGGCTTGGCCACCCTGACGGCACCGGTGCCTTTCCAGAACATGATCGATCCCGCCGAAGCCATTCCGGTACGTTTGGTTTTTCTGCTGGCGCTGGATCAACCCAAGGCACAGGTCGCGATGTTGCAACAGATCGCAACCGTTTTACAGTCGCCCCAGGTCGTCGATAAGTTGGTTATGGCCTCTACCCTGGCTGCTGTGTATGAGGCATTATCCGAGACAGCGCCGGAACCGGCGTAGTGAGATGTCTTTTCTTTGCTTTCCTCTTTTTGCTCGTGGGAGGTCCTGATGAGTAAGCCGAAAGTTGTTCTGGTTGCTTGTGGCACGGCCATCGCCACATCCACGGTAGTAGCCCACGCCATCGAAGAAGGTATGAAGAAGCGGGGTATTGTCATTACCACTCGCCAATGCAAAGCCACCGAAGTTCCCAGTCTGGCTGCCGATGCCGACCTGATCGTCACCACAACGCCGCTGCCGGGCAATCTCGGCAAACCTGTCATTCAAACTCTGGCCTTTCTGACCGGTATTGGTAAAGAGGAGGTGTTGAAACAGATTGAAGAAATTCTCAAACAATAAACTTACCCTTTCTTGAGCACTTCGTGAATCCTCGGTCTTCTTGTCCTCGCTGGCTTTTCCGGAGGTCATTATGGAAGCCCTTTTGAGCACGATCAAGGCTTTGTTTGATAATCTCGGCGCCACGGTGATGTTACCTATCATCATCTTCTTGTTGGCTCTCATCCTTGGCGCCAAGCCCGGTCGAGCCTTCCGGGCAGCCGTGACCATCGGTGTGGCTTTTGTCGGCATCAACCTGGTCATCGGCCTGATGTGGACCAACCTGACGGAGGTAGCTCAGGCCATCGTCAAAAACACCGGGGTGGTCCGTGATGTCGTCGATGTGGGTTGGCCCTCCGCTGCGGCCATCGCTTTTGGTTCTTCGGTAGGCTTGTGGGTGATCCCTCTGACCTTGGTGGTCAACCTGGCCTTGCTGGCCCTGCGGTTGACGCGCACCCTCAATGTGGATGTGTGGAACTATTGGCACTTCGCCTTCATCGGTTCGCTCATCGTTGCGGCTACCAACAATCTCCTCTATGGCTTGATCGGGGCCGTCCTGGCAGCAGCTCTGGCCCTTTTCCTGGGCGATTGGACGGCCAAGGCGGTGCAGAAGTTCTACGGTCTGCCGGGCATTTCTATCCCTCATCTGACATCGGCTCCCATCGTACCCATCGCCATCGTCGTGAACTGGGTGATCGAGCGGATCCCAGGCCTGCGTGACGCCGAGTGGGACACGGAAACCATCCGCAAGCGTCTGGGGGTCTTTGGCGAGCCGGTCATCCTCGGTTTGGTCATCGGCCTGGTCCTGGGAGCGATTGCGTTTTTCAATGTGGGAGCCCCCATCCAGGTGTTGAGCAAGGTTCTGGGTGCCGGCATCAACCTGGCTGCGGTTATGTTGCTATTGCCCCGCATGGTTGCCATTCTGATGGAAGGGTTGATCCCCATTTCCGAAGCGGCCCGTGAGTTCATGCAGAAGCGCGCCGGTGCCGGCCGCGAGTTCTACATCGGCCTTGATTCGGCCATTCTCATCGGCCATCCGGCCGCCATCGCCAGCTCGCTGGTGCTCGTGCCGATTGCCATTCTGCTGAGCATCATCTTGCCGGGGAATCGGGTTATTCTTTTCGCCGACCTGGCCGTCATCCCCTTCGTGGTGGCCATGACGGCGCCCGTGATGCGCGGGAATGTGTTGCGCATCGTCATTGCCGGGGCCGTCACTCTGGCCATCGGTTTCTATATCGCCACGATCATGGCGCCTCTCTTCACTTCGGCGGCGGTTGCTTCCGGCTTTTCGCTGCCCGAAGGCGCCGTGCAGATCACCAGCATTGCCGATGGTTTCCTCTGGCCGCCGTTCCTGTTCGTGCAATTGGTTCAACTCCTGGGCGTGCTGGGTCTGGTTGTTCTGCTGGCCCTGCTGGCCGTGGCTCTGTTCTTCTTCTTGCGCAACACGAAGGCCTGGGAGCAGATTGCCGGCGGTCCGGCCGAGGCTGCGGCCTGATCGGGTCTGCACCCTTGCGTTCGCTGCTGGAAGGTCTCCAACTCTGGCCGAGTCTATCGCATGACCCCGCTTGATCGCACAGCTTCTGTCATCGTCCTGGCGCTGGGCCTGGGCTGGCTCTTGCAGTTTGTGCTGTCCTACTTCCAGCTGCGACGTTTCTATCGCCGGATCGGTGAACTGCGCCGGGGTGGTAAATTGGTCTCCATCGGTGTCAATGGCACGGCATGGCGTCGTCGTCACTACGCCGTGTTGGTGGTCGATCCGGAAACGAAACGGATTGACCACGCCGAGGAGCTTTCCGGCTGGACCGTTCTGGCCCACTTGAAGCCGGTACGCGGATTGCAGGGCAAAGCCGTCGAGGAGTTGCTGCGTGAGGACACCGTCTGGCCGCCTCATATCAGCCGCAAGTTGGCGGCTGCCCTGCAAAACGCGGCGCGCTATATCCTGGAGTTTCAGAAGGAAGGAAAGGAGGTGATGGCCTCGTAGCAAGCGATCGATAAGCGATTGCCACCATCGGTCAGGCAGGCAAAAGAGGTGATCGTGTTGTGCGGGGGCAAGGGCGCCACCGTTGGGATATTAGCAACAATCGATATGCCTGCCTTTTTCACTCATTTGTCACCTTCCATGGTCACTTTGTTGAGGAGGTTGCCTATCGTCAAACTGTCCCTAAGTCGTTTCCATCACCTTAAGCGATTCCGTCATCCTATTCTCTTTTCAACTCATTCTCTCAGATCTTGACACTAAGGAGGTTTTGGCATGGATGCTCTCGTCCAGGCGGCTGTTTGGTTTATCGGCCTCTTCCAAAAGGGTGCCGAGACCTTCGTCGGCTTGGTGACGGGGATTATCCCCCTGGTTATCGTCCTCTTGACGGCCTTCAATGCCCTGATCGCCTTGATCGGCCAGGAGCGCATCGACAGGATCGGCGAGGCGGCAGGCCGCGAAGGCTTTCTCTATATGCCCTTGCGTTATCTGGTGCTCCCCGTCGTGGCCGTATTCGTGCTCACCAATCCCATGGCCTATACGATGGGCCGGTTCCTGCCGGAGCGCTACAAGCCCGCCTTTTATGATGCCGCCGTGTCCTTTGTGCATCCCCCGCTGGGGATCTTCCCGCATGTCAATCCCGGCGAGTTGTTCGTGTGGGCCGGGATTGCTACCGGTGTCACCACGGGATACGGCGCGCAGGAGACGGCTGCGCTCGCCGTGCGCTATCTGATTGTCGGTTTGATCGTCATCTTCATTCGCGGTGTTGTGACCGAGCGCATCACAGCCTTCCTGTGGGCGCGTCGCCAGCAGGCAGCTTGAGGAGGTGAGTCATGCAAGGCATTACCAAACTGCTCGAACGCATCGGTCGTGGTGCCGGCAAAGTCGTCGGCGTTCTTTATCAGTCGGGACGAGAGGCTATTGACCAGGTCGTCAAGAACATCCTACCGTTCATGGCGTTCATCTCGTTCATCATCGGCATCATCCTCGCCACCGGTGTGGGTGATGCCCTCGCCCGCGCCCTCCAACCCCTGGCGCGTAACCCCATCGGCCTGATCATCATGTCGTTGATCATCGGTCTGCCGGTGCTTTCGCCCCTGCTGGGACCGGGCGCGGTAATTGCGCAGATTATCGGCACCCTGTTGGGCACCCAGTTTGCGTCGAGGGCGTTGCCGGCTTCGGTCGCCCTGCCTGCGCTCTTCGCCATCAACCCACAGGTCGGTTGTGACTTCATCCCGGTGGGGTTGGCTTTGGGCGAGGCAGAGCCCGAAACCGTGGAGGTCGGCGTACCCGCCGTACTCTTCTCACGGGTCATTACCGGTCCCATCGCCGTGATCTTGGGCTGGATCTTCAGCGTCGGTCTATGAGATAATCTCCGGGCGCAGGGGTGGGCTCTCCACCCCTGCGCCTATTCGTATTTCGTAAGCCAATAAGGAGGTTTTTCACGATGGCAGAGCAGAACACCTATCGGAAAGTACGCATCAAGCACGGTCCTAAAGGCTGGGGTGGCCCCCTGATCATTGAGCCCAAGCCCGGGCGCGATCTGATTTACTCCGTCACCGGTGGTGGTATTCATCCGGTGGCCCAGCGCATCGCCGAGCTGACCGGAGGTCGTCCCTTTGACGGCTTCAAGTCCAAGGCCAACTTCGACCAGATCGCCGTCGCCGTCATCGACTGTGGCGGCACGGCCCGCGTGGGTGTGTACCCGATGAAGAAGGTCCCGACGGTGGATGTGTATCCCACGTCACCTTCCGGTCCGCTCATGCGCTTTATTACCGAGGATCTCTTCGTCTCCGGTGTTCGTCCCGAAGACATCGAGCTCATCGAGTAGCGGGCCGGGCATCCAGGCGATGATCAAGTACTCGGCCACCGTTCACGCAGTAGGACCGCTGGTAGACGAGTTCGTCTCGGCGGGCATCCTGGTTTTCTTCGGCCTGAACGCTCCTGAGGAGCTCAGGGACTTCGCCATCCTTCACGACGGCACCGAACTGGTGGCCGAGGTTGCGCCCGGCGATCGGTTCTGTCTTGACGATCAATGCTTCACCATTCTGGCGGTGGGAGAGGTGGCGAACGAGAACCTGAGGACCCTGGGCCATTTCGTCATCAAGTTCAACGGCCAAACCAGGCCGGAAATGCCCGGTGACATCTGCGCCGAAGCTCGCCCTCTCCCACCCATCGGGCCGGGCAGTCGGATGGCGATCTACGCGCCGGATTCGTGAGATCGGCGAAGCCGGCCCAACTTCATCGCAGGATAACATCATGGCCCTAAGTCAACGTCTACGTGCACGTGCTCAGAGCAAGGGGCCCATTCGTGTGGGCCTGGTCGGTGCCGGCCAGATGGGCGCCGGTTTTATCAGCCAGACCGAACGCATGGCGGGGATGCGGGTGGTGGCTACGGCGGATGTCGTCCCCGGCCGCGCGGAGGAAGCGTATCGCGAAAGCGGCGTGCCGGCCGAAGCCATCCTGTTCCTGGATGCCGATCCCGAAAGGGCCTCGGAGCTCATCGCCGACGGCAAACGCATCGCCACGACCGATGCCGCTTTTCTGGTCCAGATCGCCGCTCTCGACGTCATTCTCGAATGCACGGGCATTCCCGAAGTGGGGGCCCACATTTGCTATACGGCTATTCAAAACGGCAAAGACATCGTCAATATGAACGTCGAGGCCGACGCAACGGTGGGCTACGTGTTGGCACGCATGGCGGCCGAGCGCGGGGTCATCTATTCTCTGGTGGCGGGCGACGAGCCGGGTTCGATCAAAGAGCTGTACGATTTTGCCGATGCTCTGGGCTTTGAGGTCGTGTACGTGGGCAAAGGCAAGAACAATCCGCTGGATCGGAGTGCCACCCCCGCTCAACTGCAAGAAGCCGCCCAACGCCAGCGGATGAACCCGAAAATGCTGGCCTCATTTGTGGATGGCACCAAGACCATGGTGGAGATGACCTCGATCGGCAATGGGATTGGCTTTGCCCCCGAGGTGACCGGCGGGCGCGGCCCGCGCTGTTCGGTCAAGGACCTTCCGACCGTTTTTGTGCCCAGGGAAGCCGGTGGTATTTTTGAAGGGGTGCGGGCCGTCGATTTTGCCATCGGCGATGTGGCCCCCGGCGTGTTTGTGACCATCACCACCGACCAACCCAAGGTCATTCGCGATCTGCGCTATCTGCGCTTATTGGGCCATCCTCACCATGATTACTGGGTCCTCTATCGGCCCTATCATCTGGCCAATCTGGAAGCTCCGCTCACCGTGGCCAAGGTCGTCCTGGACCGCGAGGAAACGCTGGCGACCCATCAGCCCCCCGTCGCCGAAACCGTGGCCTATGCCAAGCGAGACCTGCAACCCGGTGATGTGATCGATGCTCTGGGCGGATATACCGTCTACGGGATGATTGAGAAAGCGCACATAGCACGTGAGCAGGGCCAGGTGCCGCTGGGACTGGTGGTCGGAGGTGTCATTACCCGTCCGGTCAAAGCCCATCATCCGATTCACTACGACGACATCGCGCTGAAGACCGACCAGACGATTTATAAACTGCGTCGGGAACAAGATCGCCTGCTGGGATATGACCATGTCTGAGACCTTTTCCGCCGTCCTCGCCGTCAATCATCCGGCCGGGTTGCACGCACGGCCCGCAGCGCAGTTCGTCAAGCTGGCCGGCCGTTTTCCTTGTAAGATTACCGTCCGCAAACTCAACAGCGACAAACCCCCCGCCAAGGCCAAAAGCCCTCTGAGTGTCTTGACCTTGGGTGTCAATCAGGGCGACCGGATCGAATTGATCACCGAAGGTGAACAAGCCCAAGAAGCGCTGGCTGCCCTGGTAGCGCTCATCGAGGGCAACTTTGGGGAAGCGGAATCGGCGCCTTAGACACGGAGCATCCCATGCCGCGCTACCAGGGTTTACCTGCATCGCCGGGCATCGCCGTCGGTCCGGCGCTGATTTACCGCCCACGCAAGGTCACCTTTGCCGACTATCGCGTGGAGGACCCCCAGCAGGAATGGCACCTGCTCATGGAGGCCGTTGACAAAGCCCGCACCCAACTGCGGGCGCTGGAGACGCGCGCCCGCCAGGTGGCCGGGGCGGACGAAGCCGCCATCTTCGAAGCCCATCGCCTGTTCCTGGATGACGAAGAATTGCTGACCCGGCTGCGCGAGCTCGTCTGGGAGGAGCACTGGAATGCCAAGGCGGCCGTACACCATGTCTTTGAACAATTCGCCCAGGCCCTTCTCAGCCTGGAGGAGGAATACTTCCAGGCGCGGGCCCAAGACCTGCGCGACGTGGCCGAACGGGTGATGAAATGTCTGGAGGGCGATGAGGATCTGCTAGGCGGTGGCGAACTCAACGAACCCATCATCCTGGTGGCCGAGGACCTGACACCCTCCGACACCATCCGTTTCGACCGTGAGAAAATCCTGGGCATTGTCACGGTAAGGGGCGGGCCGACCTCCCATTCGGCCATCCTGGCGCGGGCCATGGGCGTGCCGGCGATCGTCAGCGTGGCCATGGACCTGGCCGACATCCGCAACGAAACCCTGTGCATTCTCAACGGCAATACCGGCGTCTTCAATGTCGGCCCCACCCTGCACGAGCTTGAACTGGCGCGACGGGAGAAAGAACAATGGGAACTGCAGCGTCGTCTGGAACTGGGCCAGGCCAGCCAACCCGCCGTGCCATGCGACGGTACTCACCCCATCGAGGTAGCCGCCAATATCGGCAGCGTCGAAGAAGCCGAACTGGCCGTGCGTTTTGGGGCCGATGGCGTAGGCCTGCTACGCACCGAGTTTCTCTACCTGCAGCGCACGTCGATGCCCACCCTGGCCGAGCAGGTACGCATCTACAGCCGCATCTTCCAGACGTTGGGCAGCCGTCCTGTGGTGGTGCGAACGCTCGATGTGGGTGGTGATAAAGAGGTCCCCTATCTGGGCACCGGTCGCGAACCCAACCCCTTCTTGGGCTGGCGCGGCATTCGCATGATCCGGGAACGACCCGACATTCTGGAGGAGCAATTCACGGCGCTGTTACAGGCAGCCGGTGAGGTGATGGCCGCCGGCATCGCCATGGAACTGCGGATCATGCTACCGATGGTCTCCTCGGTGGCCGAGGTAGAGCGGGCCCGGGAACTGTTTGCCCAGGCCCGTGCCGGTTTGCTTCGTCGCGGCAAGCCCGTGCCCGAACGGGTGCAGTTCGGCATCATGATCGAAGTGCCGTCGGCCGCCTTGCTGGCGGATCGCTTTGCACCTCTGGTGGACTTTTTCAGCATCGGTACCAACGACCTGACGCAGTACACCCTGGCCGTCGATCGCACCAACGAACGCGTTTCGGTGTTGGCCAGTCCGTATCACCCGGCCGTCCTGCGCCTGATCGAGATGACCATTCAGGCAGCCCACGCTCACGGACGCTGGGTGGGGGTATGCGGCGAGCTGGCGGGCGATCCCCCGGCCGTGCCGCTTCTGTTGGGGATGGGACTGGACGAGTTCAGCATGGCGCCCTCGTCCATCCCCACCATCAAGGACCTGATCCGACGTTGGTCGTTGGCGGCCAGCCGGGAAGTAGCCCAACAGGCCCTGCAGTTCTCCCTGGCCGCCGATGTGATCGACTTTCTCAAGGCCCAGACCCCGCGCTAACGAGCGCGGGGCACCGTCGGCAAGGGGAACTGCCTGCGGGCGTGCCGACCGCAATCGCCCGCCATAGGCCTGTGGCCTCGGCGCCGTAGGGGCCGACGCCCGGCGAGGTTGATGTGCCATCGGCGTCCGGCCGCGGATAGGCGGGTAGGTTGTCCTTAGCCGGAGGTGGTAGGGGCCGTCGGCGTTGGCGCTCACTCCGTTGTGGGCGGTGGCAGCTCGACGTAAATCTCGATCCAGGGCGCGCAGGTGGGGTTGGCCGTGCACTCGCTGGAGTGGAAATTGTAGAGCACGTTGGCTCCGGCTTCCCCGCGGATGATAAGGCCGTGGTTGGCTTCGGGCCGCGCGTACCAATCCGCAATCAGGTCGCCCAGGTCCCAGGTGTACGTGCGGGTCTGGGGGGTGAGACGCGTTTGGGCGATGACGACATCGCTGCGGTCGCTGCCGATACCTCCGGCGCCGCCCACGGTCCACCGCTGGCCGGTACGGGCCTGGAACCAGGTGACACTGTTCTCGTCCCAGGCGCGCAACAGCCGATAGGCCCGCGCCCATGTCGTCCCGTTGTTGTTCGGATTCGCCGGCGGTGGATCGACCAGGTTCATGTGCAGTCGGGCGGCCAGAGCGCGTGCCCCCGGCGGCAACGGCGGCGGCTCGATCTTGATGACCAGATGCCATTGCTTCTCCCCGCGCACGGCGATAACCGGCGAGTTGCCGAAGTTGGTGTTCTCGTTACCCGGCCAGGAATTGAGAGTCGCATCCGTGATGCCGTTATAGCCCTCCACACCGGGGCGGAAGGTCATCCACTGCCGCCGCGGCCCGTTGACAAAGCTGAGCAAACCCTGGCCGGCCGAAGGGGTGCTGAACGTGGTGCCCTCCCACACAAGCTGCTTCAGCAGAACACCGCCGTCATCATCCTGCAATCCCCAGGTAAAACCGACCTGAGTGTTGGAAAGAAAATCGCTGCCGAACTGGGTGATGGGAACGGCCATTTCCCCCAACCAGCCCTGTTCATGGCGGCGGATGGCCGAGACAACGCCCAAAGGCAAGCCGCCGTTCTCGGTGATCAGCCCGTCCGGACTGAGGCTAAACCGCAGATCGCCCAGGCTGAAAGCGGCATCGTTGTCGATATCGAAGACGAATTCGACCATATCGTCCAGCCGCCAGTTGCGCGAATTGCGCACGACCATGTTATCTGTCACCCACACGGCCAGATACACGTGGTCCGAGGTCCAGACGATGGAAGCCCAGCCGCTGAGATCGTCAGGCCGGGGCCGTTGGGCCGGTGTCGGATAGCTGGCCGTATCGTTATTCAGGACCAGTTTAGAAAACGAGTCCCAATCGGATAAGTCGCCGTCGACCGTTGGTGGCGTGCGCTGCCAGATCGCGGCGAAGGTCTTGACCTGGGGCGTAGACGGGACGGCCGCTGCGCTGGACGAGGACGAGACGAAACGGGCGCCACCGAGAAGACCGAACAACCCCGCGAGGACGGCCATGCGGAAAAACACGGAAAACATAGGATGGAACATCGCCTCCACAGTAAGGATAGGGCGGGGAGCAGTGCGAGTATAGCGCAATTGTCGCCCGCAGGAAAAATCGGGAGGTATGTCTCGATGCCCCTGATATTTTTTCTCTCTTCTTGTTGACAGATCGGCGTCAAACCGGCTACAATGAGCCGCTTGGCCGCCACAACCCGGTGCAAGATGCCGAGGGTCGGCGGTCTTTTTTAGCCCTTTATTGCTCTCCGGAGGACGGATGAAGGTCTATTCAAGCGACAAAATTCGCAATATCGCCCTGTTGGGCCATAGCAGCGCCGGCAAGACATCGCTGGCCGAAGCCCTGCTCCACGCTACCGGTGCGACAAATCGTCTGGGACGAGTGGAAGACGGAACCACCGTCTCCGATTGGGATGAGGATGAAATCAAGCGCAAGCAATCGATCAGCAGCAGCCTGATCCCCTGCGAATGGCAAGACCACAAACTCAATGTCCTCGATACCCCTGGCTATCCCGACTTTGTGGGCGAGGTGATCTCGGCTCTGCGCGTGGTCGAGGCCGGTCTGGTGGTCGTGGATGCTGTGGCCGGGGTCGAGGTCGGCACCGAGCTGGCCTGGCAATATCTCGACCAGGCCCACAAACCGCGCTTTTTGCTCATCAACAAGATGGACCGGGAAAACGCCGTTTACGACACGGCCCTGGCTTCGGTGCGTGAAGCACTACCCGGTCATTTTATACCGCTGTCCCTTCCCATCGGCGCTCAGGCGGGTTTCAAGGGGGTTGTTTCGGTCCTGGACGGCAAAGCCTATATGGGTAAAGACGGCAAAGAGGCGCCCGTGCCGGCCGAGATGGCCGAAGCCCTGGAAAAGGCACGACTGGCGTTGGTCGAAGCGGCGGCCGAAAGCAGCGACGAACTGCTGATGAAGTACCTGGAAGGCGAAACCCTGAGTCCCGCCGAGATCGCCTCCGGACTGTCGGCGGCCATCCGCAGCGGCAGCGTGGTGCCGGTCCTGTGCGCCGCTTCGACCAAAATGATCGGCATCCAGGCCGTCCTGAATACCATGATTGCCCTGGTGCCATCACCGGATGTAGCCGGCCCTTATCCGGCTTTGCGCAACGGCGAGGCCATTGAACTGCAGGGCTCGATAGGCGAGCCGACGGCAGCCCTGGTCTTCAAGACCGTGGCCGATCCTTTTGTGGGGCGCATCACGGTTTTTCGGCTTTTCAGCGGTAGCCTGCAGGGGGATGTCCGACTGCACAACATGCAAAAGGGCGTCGATGAGCGCGTGGCCCAGGTCTTCAGCCTGCGCGGTCGCGAGCAACTGCCGGTGGAAGCGGTGATGCCCGGAGACATCGCTGCCGTGGCCAAGCTCAGCGCCACAGCGACGGGCGACACCATGGCCGAACGCGGATCGGGCATTACCCTGCCCCCGCCCGTTTTCCCCAACCCCCTCTTCGGTGTGGCCGTCAATCCGGTTACCCAGGCCGATAGCGCCAAGATCAGCGGCGCGCTCAATCGATTGGTCGAAGAAGACCCCACCCTACGCTGGCAAAACGAGCCCAGCACCCGCCAGATCATCCTCTCCGGCATGGGTGATGTCCACATCACCATCGCCGTCAATCGCCTGAAGAACAAATTCGGCGTCAATGTGGAAACCTCGACGCCCAAGGTGAGCTATCGCGAGACGGTCTCGCGCACGGCGACGGCCATGCATCGACACAAGAAACAGACCGGCGGTGCCGGTCAGTTCGGCGAAGTGCACATGCGGGTCGAACCGGGGCCGCCGGGCAGCGGTCTCACCTACACCTGGGAGGTCTTCGGCGGCGCCATTTCCTCCAGCTTTATGCCCTCCATCGAAAAAGGCATTCGCCAGGTGATGGAAAGCGGGCCTCTGGCCGGGTATCCGGTTGTGGATGTGGCCGTGGCCGTCTACGACGGCAAAGAGCACCCGGTCGACTCCAAGGATATCGCTTTCCAGATCGCCGGTCGTGAGGCCTTCAAAAAGGCCTTTTTGGAAGCGGGGCCGATCTTTCTGGAACCGATTTACAAAATCGAGATCACCGTACCCGAGGCCAATATGGGCGATATCCTGGGCGATCTGAACACGCGTCGCGCCCGCGTCCTGGGCATGGAGACCGTTCGCGGCAAAAGCGTCATCACGGCCGAGGTGCCCTATGCCGAAATCCTGCGCTATGCCAGCGATCTGCGTTCGATGACGCAGGGTCGCGGCATTTACAGCATCGAGTTCCTGCGCTACGAGCCGGTGCCGCATCATCTGGCCCAGGGGATCATCGCGGCGGCCCAACGCGAACGGAAGGAAGAAGAGGAAGAATAACCGGATTCACCGGGATCGACCGGGCCGCGCTCCTCCGGAGGGAGGCGGCCCTTTTTGTCGGCAAGGCTGCCCCTGGAACCCGCCCCAGGCAAACCGCAAGGGGAATCGGGAAGCTGTATCGTGGGCTTCCCAGAGCGATTGCCCGAAGCAGGAAGCGCTCCGACGTGCGAACGTTCCGACATCGAAACGTTCATCGCGTGCGGCGTGGGGCTTCAGGCCAGGCGGATGGGCTTCCCCGCCACCAGCAACAGCGTCTCATCGGCGGCGGCGGCCAAACGCCGATTGGCGCGACCCAGGACATCCCGAAAAAGTCGGCCTAGGGGATAAGGCGGGACCAGGCCCATCCCGACTTCATTGGAAATGACGATCCAATGGCCTCCGGAGGCCCGCCAACAGGCAAGCAAGGCCTCGACTTCGGCCAGAACAACCGCCGACGCTTCGGCCTCGGTCGTCGGGGCCGGCTCCTGCAGGAGCAGGTTGCTCGTCAACAGGGTGAGACAATCGAGGATGACCACATCGGCAGGGCGTTCGCTCAGGGCGCCAGCAATGGCCTCGGCAACCCGGTAAGGCGCCTCCAAAGTGCGCCAATGGCCGGGTCGTTCGGTGCGATGGGCGGCGATACGCAGGCGCATTTCCTCGTCGCCGGCCACGGCCGTGGCAACGAAGAGCACCTCGCCGCCATAACGGCGAGCCCGCTCGAGCGCCCAGGCCGATTTTCCGCTGCGGGCACCGCCCAGCAGCAGAGTCAGCCGTGAGTTCGGGCCGGGGCGGGCGGTCAGCCGCGCCAGGCCGGCCTGGAGGGTCGCAAGCGAGCGCTCAAAATCGGCCTCGTCGAACACCTCCAGGGTGAGCACGCCTCGGTAGTGGGCGCACAAACAGGCCAGAACGGCATCGAGCTGGGCCGGAGCCACGTGATGGAGGCCGGCATGGTCGCGGTCGGCCACACCGTGCCAGTGGATCACGCGGGCTCGCGGCAACCAGGCCCACAGATAGGGCAAGGGATCGTGCCCATCGAGGCACAGATGGCCGATGTCCACGCAGCATCCTACCGGAATACGCTCCAACACCGGTTCGTTGAACTCGGGCGGATATCCTTCCAGATTCTCGACGGCCAGCTTCTCGGGGCCATCGACCCAGGTAGCCACGCGTTCTAACGCCTGTACGGCCCGGTCTTGCCAGGGACGCAAGACGGCCGGATCGGTGCGATGACGCACCTCCTTGCCGTCGAGATGCAGCACATAGGCCCATGGCTGCAGGGCCCGCGTGCACTCGATCACCCGCCGCGCCTTAACCAGCGAGACATCCCGGTCCGAGCCGTCGGCGGCCAGTTTCAGGTCCAGGGGCAGATGCACGGTGTAGCTCAGGTCATAGAGCGCGGCCAGCCGGATCAACTCGTCCACAACCGCCGGTGTCGGCAGGTTGGCGGGGCCGTCGTCCACCTCGAACAGGACCAGCTCGATATCGCGCACCTTACCCGCCAGATAGCGCACATTGGGCAGGATGTCGGCGGGGATGATGTACGAGGTGGTACCCAGGCGAAACGGCAGGTTGTTCACGGAAGCGCTCCCACGGCGACCAAAAGCACGACCGTCTCGACCAGTTCCACCGTCATGCCCATGACATCGCCGGTAACCCCGCCCAGGCGGCGGTAGGCCAGGTAGACGACCCCGGCCGTGACGATGAGGCCGGCGAGCACGGCGATCGGCCCACGCCATCCCAGGGCGGCGGCCAGGAGCAGAGGGGCTATGGCGGCCGGGACCAGGTGCCGCGGCCGCAACCCCAAGGCGAAATCGGCGGCCATGCCTTGGGAACGGGCGAGCCGTGTCAGGCCCACGGGCAAAACGCACCAGCGCGCCAGCGCCGTCGCCAGGACCAGAGCCAGACCGCGCGTCGGGGTCAGGGCCATCAAGAGGGCGGTCTTGAGCAGAAGGACCCCGATCAAACCGAGGGCGCCAAAGGCGCCCAGGCGCGGGTCCTGCAGAATGTCGAGACGGCGCTGGGGGGAAACAGGCGCCGGCAAGGCATCGCTGCAGTCGGCCAGACCGTCGAGATGCAGTCCTCCGGTCAGGCCGATCCAGATCAGCAGGGCCAGCACGGCCGCCACCGCCGGCGGCCAGAGACGATGGGCGCCGGCCCAGGCCAGCCAGACGAGACTGCCGAGAAGAGCCCCCACAAGCGGAAACCACACGGCCGCGCGCCCGACTTCGCCCGGCGTTGGCGCCGTTGCGGGTCGCACCGGCAGCGTGGTGAGCCAACTCAAAGCCACAAACAGCCCACGCAGCTTAGAGGCGATCACGGACGCCGGCCTCGGCAAAGGTCGCCATTTCGGCCAGGAGTTTGCATGCCGCCTCGGCCAGGTTCAGGCCCAGGGCGGCACCGGTGCCTTCGCCCAGCCGCAGGTCAAGGTCGAGCAACGGCCGCAGGGCCAGCCAATCCAACATGGCCCGATGGCCCGCTTCTTGCGAGCAATGGGCAGCAATCAGATAGTCCCGGCAGGCCGGCGCCAGTTGCACGGCCACCATGGCCGCCGCCGTGGCGATAAAGCCGTCCAGCATTACCGGCACACGGCGGGCCGCCGCCGCCAGGATAAGGCCGGCCAGACCGCCGATCTCGAAGCCGCCCACCTTGGCCAGAACATCGAGCCCGTCGTCAGAAGCGGGCCGATTGACGGCCAACGCCCGCGCCACCACGGCGACTTTGCGCTGCAGTTCCTCATCATCCAGACCGGTGCCCCGACCGACGATGGCGGCCGGAGCAAAACCGCCGAGGGCACAGGCCACGGCCGCCGCCGCCGTCGTGTTGCCGATGCCCATCTCGCCGGTGGCGACGATGTCGGCGCCTTCGGCGATGACCTCGGCGGCGATATCCATGCCGGCTTGCAGCGCGGCCAGGGCCTGTTGCCGGCTCATGGCCGGACCGGCGGCCATATTGGCCGTACCGGGACCGATACGACGGCAACGGAGCTGCGGATGGGGCGACAAAGCGGCTGCCACGCCCATATCCACCACCACGACACGGGCGCCCACATGCCGGGCCAGGACGTTGATGGCAGCACCACCGGCCAGAAAATTGCCCACCATCTGCGCCGTCACCTCCTGGGGATAGGCGCTGACGCCTTCGACGACAACCCCATGATCGGCGGCCATCACGACGATGACCTTGTGGCGCAGGTGGGGCAACGGTTGTCCTGTCATGCCGGCCAACTGCACCGAGAGGGCCTCCAGGCGGCCCAGACTGCCGGGCGGTTTGGTAAGGGTGCTTTGCCGTGCCTGCGCTGCCGCCATGGCAGCCCTGTCCAGAGGCGGGATCGAGGGGAGCAGGATGTTCATGGGTTCAGGCCGTGATCAGGGGAAGGTCGGGATGGAACAAGCGTGCCAGTTGCTCGATGCCTTCCACGACGCGCGGCGCCGGCCGCGAGCAGTAGCTATTGGCATCGAAGGGGTAGATGCGGCCGTTGCGGGCGGCGGGTACGGTTTCCCAACCCGGCGGCTTGGGCAGTCTCTCCCATTCGCGACGGGCGGCATCGGCATCGTAGCCACACGGAATCAGCAAGACGATTTCAGGCCGGGCGGCGATAACCTGGTCCCAGGTTAGGCGAAAGGAGGGCCGTCCGGCAATGCCCAATACCTCATTGCCACCGGCCAGAGCGATCATCTCCGGAACCCAATGGCCGGCGGCAAAGGGTGGGTCGAGCCATTCCATGGCAAACACGCGGGGGCGATAGGTGACATGACGTTGCACGGCCTCTGCCACCCGCTCGACGCGCGCCCGCAACCGGGTGACCAGCCGCTCACCGCGTTCGGCCACACCCAGGGCGGTGGCTACCACACGGACATCCTCGAAAATGGCCTGCAAACCGGGTGGTGTCAGGGAGATGACCCGCGGGTTGCCGGGCAGGTTGGCGGCCACATGGCAAACATCGCCGAAGGCGACGGCGCACACATCGCACAAGGCCTGGGTGATGATGATATCGGGTTGCAGTGCGGCCAGAAGCCTCTCATCGACCCGATACAGGCTTTCGCCCCGGCGTAGGCGGGCCGAGACCTCGGCATCGATTTCGGCGCTGCTCAGGCCCGGCGGCAATGTCGAATAGGTCAGCCTGGGCAGGTCGCACACGACATCGGGTGGGTAGTCGCACTCATGGGAGACGCCGACGAGTTGGTCGGCCAGGCCGAGGGCACAGACGATTTCGGTGGCCGACGGTAAAAGCGAGGCAATACGCATGCGTTCGCTCCGAAACCGGCGATTGGGGTGAAGGAGATGGGGGTCAAAAATCAATACCGGGCTGTGCGGTCAAACCCTGAAGGGTCCAGGGATGTTTGATCTCGCGCATTTCCGTAACGAGATCGGCATAGGCGATCAGCTCCGGTGGCGCATCACGGCCGGTGATAATGAGATGCAGAGAAGGCGGTTTGTGGGCCTGCAACCAAGCCACCACGGTGGCCGTGTCGAGCCAGCCGAAATGGAGCGGATAGGTGAATTCGTCGAGGATGACAACATCGTAGGCATGGCTGGTGATCAGCTGCTTGGCCTCTTCCCAGCCGTGGCGGGCCAGGGCGATGGTGGTCTCCATATCCCGGCTGGTCCAGGTAAAGCCGTCGCCGATCGGGCGAATGGTTACGCCGATCTTCTCGGCGGCGCGGATCTCGCCGAAGCGGGCGCCTTCGTGTTTGAGGAACTGGAGCATAATGACCCTCAGATCGCGGCCCCAGGCCCGGAATAACACACCCAAGGCAGCCGTGGTTTTGCCCTTGCCGTTCCCTGTGTTGACGATGACGAGTCCTTGGCGCGGTGGCCGCGGTGCCTTCATAAGCCCTCCGGCCTTGCCAACGCCACCGGCGACAAAAAAGCCGACCTTCCGGTCGGCACATTGGAGACAAAACAAGAAGACATGCTCGACCTCCTTGCGACGAGAAGGGTGAAAACGAGCTCCCTGAGACAGGCTTCCTGGCTTGTTGGCGAACCAACTTACAGTTGCGGCACAGCGCCGGACTTGCACCGGCTTCCGCCTTAATGCCCTGGCATCCGGGCCTACGGGTCATCTCAGGGGGATGGTTATCGGTTGTGGGTAGGCAGTGTAGCACAGAGCGACGGCGGGCGCAACTTCGGCCAGAAGGGCGATGAGACGACGAGGGGATGGACAGGGAGAAGCCGGCGTGAACGGCGGCGATGAGACGCATCGCCCTGCGCGGTTGCGTCTCCGGTGGGTGGCGCTGTGTAGGGGGAGAGGCGATCTGCGCGGTGGGTCCAGGCGCGGTTTGGCGTCTTTGTCGGTAGGGATCGCCACGCGCGGCGAGGGGTGCAGCC
>JBBINH010000011.1:0-80479 GCA_037443945.1 Caldilineales bacterium | reverse complement strand
TGGGCTTGGGCGAGTGCTTCGAGGCGTTGTTCGGTGCGGGCTTGGGCTTGGGCGAGTGCTTCGAGGCGTTGTTCGGTGCGGGCCTGGGCGGCGGCGAGGTTGCGGACTTCGGCGACGAGGGCGCGATGGTCTTCGGCCAGGGCATGGTGGCTCTCGGCGAGGGTACGGACTTCGGCGGCCAGGGCGCGAACTTCCGCCACCAGGCCGCGATGCTCTTCGGCCATCGTCTCTTGCCAGGCGGCCAGGCGGTGGACCAGGGCCGGCAATTCCAGCAGCTCCTCGGTGAGCACCAGTTGTCGGAGCTGTGCCCGCCATTGCGGGTTCTCCGCGAGCAGCCGGACGAGATCGTGGAAATCGGTTACGGTAAAGCTCATGGGCAGCAATCTCCGGGTGGACTAAGGGAAGTATACGCCCTGCGCATGCTATCGGGCAAATCGACTCGGTTCCGGAGTGTGTTGGCGCAAGAGCGGCAGGCAGGCATAACGTTCAAACGTTCTCACCAACAAAAGATAGAACCGAGTCGGCAAATCGCCCCTCTCCTCAGGGACAAAGGACAAACCGCTCTGACGGGCGAGCGGTGCCTTTCTGTTGCTATGGCTCTGACGGTTCTACCGTGATCGCGGTCAGGATGAGGTGGTCGGCCACGGGACGACCTGTTTCATCCCATCGTCGGAGCCGATCCCCGGTCGTCGGATGGTAGAGACCGATTTCAAGCCGATAGACACCCGGTGGCGTTTGCGGGTCCAAGTCGATGCGATAGGGATCGGCGATGACTTCGCCGGGTCGCCAGGTGCTGGTCGGCCGTTCCCCATCTACAGGCTCGTTGTCCTGCTGACCCCAGAGGAAATTGCCACGGGTGGCGTTATAACGCTCGCCCAACACATGCGTGAAGACTTTGTACCGCCCGGCAATGGGATGCCGGGCCTGCCAATACAGGGTCAGGACCACCGTCCCGCCCGGCCGTAGGGTGGGGCTTGCCAGGTCATAGCCCAGTAGCCGGATACCCTGGTCAAAATCAACCTGTAGGGGATGGCCGGGAGCGGTCTCGGCAGTTCCTGAGGGTATCCGTCGCGGCCTTAGTGTCAGCGTCGTCAAATGTGCTTCGGCGCGTCCGGGAACGGCCAGGACGAGATCGACCTGCCCCGGTGCTGCCTCGGACGGGATAAGGAGGTCTACCTGCTGCCGCCGAGTTCCGGCCGGGATGGTCATCTCCGTGTGCCAGAGAGTGGCATCCCGGCGCCGCAGGCCAATGGTCACCGTGACCGGTCGTCTGGCCTGCCAGTAGAGGAAGCAAGGGATTAAGTCGCCGGGTCGGACCGTGGTCAGGGCCAGGTCGTAACCGGTCAGCGTCAGGTCTTCGGTCATGACGAGGGTCAGCGGTACCTGGGGACGGCTGTCGGGGTGCGGCTCTTGGGCCGTGGCCGCGCGCGTCGGTGTACGGGCGTAGAAGCGAAGGGTCGTCTCCGGAAAGCGATACTCGACCACGGCGCGAGCCCGCATGGCCGTCCAGGCCTCCAACAGACCGTCGGGGTCGCTCATAGCGGCATACGGCGTCAGCACCAGCCACAGGCCCTCGCTCTGTTCCCAAAGAGGGGCGAGAAAGGCTTCGGTTTGTTCCGGCGTGAGCCGCCAGGCATGAGGCACACCCTGCCAGATGGCGGGATAGTGGTAGGCAAAGAGCGGCCAATCGCGGTCGGTCACCAGCAGAACGGCATCCCCCGGACGTCGATAGACCTGCAGGGTACGGGCAGCCGAGCGGTAGTCATCGGTGAGGATGCGCTTGGGGTAGTAATCGGCCAAACTGAGTCCGGCCACAAGCAACAAAAGGGCCATTAGACCCACCGTTCGCCCGCGCCGCCCTGCCGCCAGGGCGATGCTCGACCAGGCCAATAAGACGGCAAAGGCCGTGACGAAGATGAGGAAATAGCGGGGTGCCAGGGGCGGTGAGTAAAAGAACACGTCCTTGGGCAGGGACACGAGATAGACCACTCCTGCCGGTAAGAGCAAAGCCAGCCCTAGCAGCCCCAGATGGCGACCCGCACGACCGCGAAGGTGGGTGCGTCGTACGAGCAGGGTCGTTCCCAGGCCAAGCACGATCCACACCGGCAGGCTCAGCGGCCAGTAACGCTCGATATGGGCCGAGGCACCTACGGCCAGGGCCGTCCCGTAGACCCGGACGAACAACCAGGGGTCTACCGGTGTGGCGGCCGACCAGGTGGGAATTCGCCCCAGAGCATAGGCCAGCCAGGGCATAAAAAGGGCCAGGACGGCCGCCTGTGCCGCCATCCAGCGTCCCCACACGGCCCGGCGCCGCTGTCGCCATCCGATCCAGATCAACCAAACCAGATTGACCACGACCAGGACAGAGGCAAAGAGGTAAAGCGTGTACAACCCGGCAGCCATGAAGAGCACATAAGCAACCCAGGTCCGACGGTTGCCCCCATCTCCGAGCCGTGCCACCGTCCACAGGGCCAATGCCGCCCATAGGGCGGCCAGACCGTACATGCGCATCTCCTGCGACCATGTGATGGCAAAGCGGGAAAGGGCGATGAGCCATGTGGCCGCTATTCCCACCGTGGTGCCGGCCAGGCGGCGGCCCAGGATGAAGGTGGCCGGCAACATAAGCGTGCCGATCAAGGCCGAGAGATAGCGCAGACCGAATTCGCCATCGCCGCTCCATCCCCGCCAGACGTGAAGAAGCCAGAAGTAGAGGGGTGGATGCACATCGGTCGCCGTCCAGCGGGCTGCTGCGGCCAGGGATTGCCGCGCTGCCCATACGGCCAAACCCTCATCCCACCACACGTTTTGCTCACCCAGGCGATAGAGACGCAGGCCGAAACCCAGCCACAAAGCGGGCAGCAGCCATAGAACCGGCACCCGCTTGTGCCCGGTGCCTGCCGGGATGGTCAAGACCTTTTTAGCCGCATTCATACGACTGCGCAAACGTCCCTCTTTTACCATAAACCCCTCATGATCGGCTATACTGTCATACGGCTGAAATGAATCTCTTCTATTCTTCCTCACGACCCTAGCCGGTCGTGTTTTGCCACCATGTATCTTATCGACGGCCATAACCTTATCGGCACCGGCCTCATTCCCGGAGTTTACCTGGATCAGGAGGACGACGAACAGCGTCTGGTGAGCTACCTGCGGGCACGGCAAGAGCGCCTGCGTCAGCCGCTGCTGGTCGTCTTCGACGGCGGGGTGCCAGGAGGCTTCGCCCAGGAGCTGTCCGGCGGCGGGGTTCGTGTGGTCTTTGCCGCTGCATATCGTGGGGATGCCGATGCCATCATCCTGGCGCAAGTGCAAAAGGCGCCACGGCATACCATCGTCGTGACCAATGACGACCACCTGCGCCGCGCCTGTCGAGCTGCGGGAGCGCAGGTGATCGATGCGGCCGCCTTTGTCCGGCACCTCGAGCGGCCGCCACGCCCGCCGCGATCATCCGGAAGCGCCAAAGAAAACCCCAAACTCAGCGCCGATGCGATCGAGGAATGGCTACAGCTTTTCCGCAAGGGGCGAGGAGAATGACGAACACAGTGGGGCCTCTCGGGTTCGAACCGAGGACCGGCGGTTTATGAGACCGCTGCTCTAACCTGTTGAGCTAAGGCCCCCCAAAGCGCAACCGGGAAAACCGGTCCGAGAGCGGGCGACGGGATTCGAACCCGTGACGAGAGCTTGGAAGGCTCGCGTGTTACCACTACACCACGCCCGCAAGGGCAAAAAGGGCGTTCGGGGCCGGTTGGGTACCAGTCGGGGCGGCCGGACTTGAACCGGCGACTTCCTGGTCCCAAACCAGGTGCGCTGCCGGGCTGCGCTACGCCCCGCTCGATTCAAGTATAGCGAAGCACGTCGGTAGCGTCAAAACGCCCGCATGAGTGTCAGGGACTTCCCTCGGCACCCAACGCCCAGACGGAGCCATCGGTTGCCGTCAATACCAGACGGAAGGGCGGTTGCGCGGCCGGCAGCGCCAGGTCGGCAGGGTGGGCAGGGTCGAGGCGCACGCGCCCGCGCCAGAGCTCCCCGTCGGCGTTGGTTACCACCAGCTCGCCTGGGCGCGGGCTAACGCTGAAGAGCTGCAAACGCCAGCCGGTAGGCGTGCGCCTCAGATGCACGGCGCCGTTGGCATCGGCAGCACTGATGCCGCCGATCCCCGCCACCGGATACCAGACCTCGTGCCAGCGGCGGCTTGCGCCGGGGTCCAGGGTCAAGTGCTGGTCGTAGGTGGGTGTCAGACCACCCTGCATCTCGACATAACTCGAATCGTCATCGGTATAAACGGCCGGTGGGATGGGGCGACTCCAGCCGAGTCCGAAGCCTTTGAGGCCCGGCACCTGTCGGGATGAGAACACGCGCACCACGCCTTCATCGGCGACGGGGTCATAGACGGCGGCCCAATCGGCCTGGGCCTGAGGATAGGCAAAAAAGCCCAACCAGCCCTCCCAGGTGCCCAGGCGACGGAGCTCGCGACCATCGGCAAAGGGCCAGGCGAAGATTGCACCGACGGGGAACCGCTCGGGTGGGTCGGCAGAATGGACCCTCACGCGGTCGCCGGGGAAATAAAAACGCAGTTCCGGCCCGACGCGATTGGCCGGGCCCGGCGCCAGCATGGCGTTGGTCCAATAGCTTGCCGTCACCGGTCTATCCGCCCGGTTTTCCAGGAAGAAGTCGAGGGTGAAGGCGGCGCTATCCGGCTGCAGGCCGACACGCACGTTCAGTTGCAACCGGTCGGCAGCGGCCGTAAAGAGCGTAATTGCTCCGGCCGGTGGATCCGGCTCGGTGATATATCCCCAAGGTTCCGCCCAGGCGTAGCCGTGTTCGGGTACCGGCAGGGCCCATTCGATGCCACCGACGGCCTCCCAGCCGTTCCCCTGGGGACCAGGGCCCCAGGGCGAAGGCTTGATCACGGGATTGCGGTAAAGTTCGTTGCTACCGGTCGGCTTGAAGACCATCTCATAAAGGCGACCGCCCAGGTCGGGCAGGAAACTGAGTCGCAGCCAACGGTTTTCCAGGATCAGGCCGGGATAGGGCCGGGGGCGGGGTTCCGGATGGGCTGCCTCATAGGCCGCGCGGTTAAAGCGGCGATAGGTCCAGTGGGCAGTCTCGTCGTAGGCCGGTGTCGTGAAGTCCTCCCAGGGATAGGTGGGCAAGACGATGGTCGTTGTGCCGAACCGGACCTCATCGCCCGGCGTGGGTGTAGGTGGTGGCGTTGGCCACGTCGTAATGACAGGCAGGGATGCGCCGGCCGGCACATCGAGCAAAAAGGCGGCAATCCACGTTTCGTCTTCGCCTTCCAGGGCGATACGAATCCAGTCGCCGGCAGGGGTTTGCCCCAGGACAACCACGGCCTGGCCGGCGCCGATCTGGCCGATGAGAGGATACTGACGGCCCGGCCCCCGGCGCAGATTGGCCTGGGTCAGGACGTAGGCGACGATGGGGGTCGTCGTGGGTGTTATGAGAGGCGCTGCCGGGGTAGGCGTGAGCGTCGGTCCAGTCATCGGCGTGGGCGTAGCGATGGCTTTTGTCCCTGTGGCGGTAGGGGAGGGCGATAGGACCGGGCGCGGGGAAACGGCTGCTGTGGCGGTGATCGCGGTCAAGAGCGTCGTCTCCGGAGGCGTGATGGTCGGCGTCGGTTGCGGCCCGGCGCAGGCCACAACAAGCATCCAGCCCAGACCCAGGGTAAGAAAGAGGCTGCGCATGAAGGGATTATAGGGCCGGGGACGAGAGCAGGGCGAGTTGGACAAAGCCGCAGGGCCGATCGCAGGGATTTGTCCCCCTTGAGCGTTGTGCAAAAGCCCTTCAGTCCATTCGTTCCAGGATATGGGTAAGCACGGTGGCACCGGTGCCGCCCACGTTCTGCGTCATGCCGATGCGGGCCTCGCGCACTTGATTGGGACCGGCCTGGCCGGTGAGTTGCAGATAGGCCTCGACCAGTTGATACACGCCCGTGCCGCCGACAGGATGACCACGCGCCTTCAGTCCGCCGAAGGTCGAGATGGGGATGCGACCTTCCAAGGTGATTTCGCCGTCGGCACCCAGCCATAGGCCCTTGCCCGGTTCGGCAAAGCCTGCCCCTTCCAAGGCCAGCACGGCCATGATGGTAAAGGCGTCGTGTAACTCGAAAAAGTCAATTGCTTCTGGCCCGATTCCGGCCTGGGCATAGGCTTTGCGGCTCGAGGCTACAATGCCGTCGAGAATGAGCAGGTCGCGACGGCCGGCGATACCGACGCTGTCCGTGGCACCGGCCGAAGCCGCCACCCGCACGCGTGGCCGTCGCTGGCGGCTCTCGGCAGCTATCTCTGCCGGGCCGAGCACAAGGGCGGCGGCACCGTCGCAGATGGGCGAGGCATCGTATAGCCGGATGGGTGCCTGGACGAGAGGGGATGCCTCGTAGGTTTCGATGGTGATCGGCTTTTGAAACAGCGCGTTGGGGTTGGTGACGGCATTGTGATGGGCGTTGAGGGCCAAAGGTGGCGCAGAGAGAGCGATTGGCCCGATAGCGTTGCAGGTACTCCTGCATGATGATGGCGTTGAGCGAGACGAAGCTGTGGCCGTGGGCCCCTTCGTGGGGCCAATCACTGGCCGTGGCCAGCGCCCGTGTGGTCTCATAACGGTCGGTGTGGGTCATTTTCTCCACCCCACACACGACGACCACGTCATGCAAGCCGCCGGCTACGGCCATATAACCCCAGCGCATGGCCGCCCCACCGGAGCCACAGGCTGCTTCGGCCGTTGCGGCCTCGATGCCGCGCAGCCCGGATGCATGGGCCACCAGGGCGCCCAGGTGCTGTTGATGGGAAAGCATGCCCGAAAGCATGTTGCCGACGTACAGAGCACCAACCGTTTCGACGCCGGCATCGGCCAGAGCGGCCTTTACCGCCCGGGCGGCCATTTCGCGTAAGGATTCGTCTTTTTCCTTGGTGACGGGGATCTGCCCGACGCCGAGCACATACACATCGCGCATGGTGGAGCTCCTGAGAGAGAAGCGCAACCTTGGGATCCAGGCCGAAGCGACCGGAACCGCTGGTAAAGGCACAGCGGCGGTTCCGGCTTCCACTATAACCGTTATGACGCGTTGTGTCAATTGGCCATCACGTCGTAATGCGACGCGCTATGCCAAACAGCACCGGAAATGAGGAGGACAAGACCGCATCGCCCGCTTTTGCCCCTCTGTCAACTTGCCATCGGCCTTCGTTTATGACACAATGCGTCACAATCGACCGGTGGTCGGTTACCCCGACGCCGATGAGCGGCAAGGATGCCGCGTTGATGACGGCCGAGGTCGGCAAAGCGTTTTCCCGCGTTTTGGTCTTTTGCTTTTGTCGCCGGAGGGTGCACGATGTCGCACGCGATTTCATCTAAACTGAAAGACCTCTATCCCATCGGTGAGCAGCCTCCGTTGGGATACGTGCCCAAGCAGATGTATGCCTGGGTCATTCGAGCCGAGCGCTTCGGCGAACCGATGCAGGCCTTTCAGGTCGAGATTGTCGACGTTCCCGAGCCGGCCGATGATGAGGTCCTGGTCTATGTGATGGCCTCCGGGGTCAACTACAACAACGTATGGGCTGCCCTGGGTGTTCCTGTGAACGTCATCGCGGCCCGTCAGAAAGCCGGTGAGCCGGAGGATTTCCATATCGGTGGCAGCGATGCCAGCGGCATCGTCTATAAAGTCGGCAAAAAGGTCAAGCATCTCAAGGTTGGCGACGAGGTGGTCATCCACTGCGGGGTGTGGGACCAGGAATCGCCCTGGGTCAAGGCCGGTAACGATCCCATGTACGACCCCTCGTTTCGCATTTGGGGCTATGAGACGAATTGGGGCAGTTTCGCCCAGTTCACCAAGGTGCAAGACCATCAATGTCTGCCGAAACCCAGGCATTTGACCTGGGAGCAGGCGGCGGCCTATATGCTGGTGGGAGCTACGGCCTATCGCATGTTGTACGGGTGGAGTGAACATGCGTTGCGTGAAGGCGATGTCGTGTTGATCTGGGGCGGGGCCGGTGGCCTGGGGTCCATGGCGATCCAGATCTGCCGGGCAGCCGGGGCCAAGGCCATCGCTGTGGTCAGCTCGGAGGATAAGTTTGCGTACTGCCAGAGCCTGGGAGCCGTGGGATGCATCAACCGCAAGAACTTCGATCACTGGGGGATGTTGCCCCACTGGAAAGATACCGTCGGTTATGCCGAATGGCTCAAGGGGGTACGCAAGTTCGGCAAGGCCATCTGGGACATCCTGGGCGAGCGCAAGAACCCGCGTATTGTCTTCGAACATCCCGGCGAAGCCACCATACCCACGTCCATTTTCGTGTGCGACACCGGCGGCATCGTCGTCATCTGTGCCGGCACGACCGGTTATAATGCCACGGTGGATCTGCGTTATCTGTGGATGCGGCAGAAACGGCTGCAAGGTTCGCATTTTGCCAACGACGAGCAGGCCAAAGGCTTCAACGACCTGGTCATGAGCGGTCAGGTGGATCCCTGCCTCTCCCGCACTTTCAGGTGGGATGAGTTGGCCCTGGCCCATCAGTTGATGTACGAAAACAAGCATCCCTACGGGAATATGGCCATTTTGGTGGGCGCGCCGACAACCGGCCTGGGCATCGGCGCCGCCGAACCGGTCAAGGTTGCACCGCGTGTCCCCGTTCCGACCGAGCGTCGTGACTTCTTCCGGGCGCCTTTGCGTCGTCTGCCCGAACCGGAGACGCTGCCGACCACGCCGTTCGAGACCATGACCGTCCGTGAGCTGATGCATTACGGCGCCATCACCGTGAGCGCCAACACGCCGGTCAACGAAGTGGCCCGGCGCATGGCCAGTTATCGGATTCATGCCATCGTCGTCGTGGACGAAGACGGCTACGCCATCGGCATCGTCTCGCAGACCGATATCGTCCTGGCCCGCCAGAGCCATACGCCCACCCAACTCGCCCGCCTGACCGCGGCCGATATCATGACCCCGCGTCTGATCACCTGCACGCCGCAAACCCGCGTCGCCGAAGCCATTACCCTGATGACACGCAATCGCATTCATCGCCTGGTCGTGGTGGACGAGCGCAAGGGCAAGTTGTGGCCCATCGGTATCCTCAGCCAGACCGACATCATCAACTACGGGCTGGATCTGCCTACCATGGCCGAGGAAAGCGGCACCATGCCGACATTGACCGAGGTCTATGAGCCTACACCGCCGCGGCCTGCGCAGATGGTGCCGCCCAAACCGGCTGCGGCCACCCTGCCTGACGAGAGCACCGTGGCCGATGTCATGCATCATGGCGTCATCTCCTGCTATCCCGACACCTCGGTAAGCGAGATAGCGCATCGCCTTCTGGCCAATCGGATCAGCGCCGTCATAGTCGTCGATCGCGAGGGCTTTTTGGTCGGCATTGTCTCCCAGACCGACCTGGTCATGGCCCGTCTGGGGCGTACCCCGGAGCAACTGGCGGCGCTGACGGCTGCCGATATCCTCACGGCGGACGTGATCACCTGTACACCCGAGACCCCACTCGCCCAGGCCATCACGTTGATGACCCGCCATCGGATTCACCGGCTGGTGGTTGTGGAGCAACGGGAGGGGCGTCCCTGGCCCATCGGCGTGGTCAGCATGACCGACATCATCCGCCAGACGCTGGGAGGCACGGAGCCGGTAACCGAGGAGGCGACCTGGGGCTACTTCGGTGTGGATCCCATTTGAAAGCTTGAGCGGCGCCTCGCAAAGGCGCCGTGGCGGTATTCTCGTTCCCGTTCATCCGGTATCAATCAGGGAGTTTAGCCAGCCGTGAGCATTTTGCCCCCCGAATACGAAACCCTACGCCGGGAAACGCGTCGTTTTGCCGAGAAAGTTGTGGCGCCGATGGCTCAGGAGCTGTACAACCGGGAAGCCGAAATCCCCATGGAGATCATCCGCCAGATGGCCGAGTTGGGCTATTTTGCCATGGCCATTCCCGAACAATACGGCGGCCTGGGGATGGACAATCTCTCGGTGGTCATCGTCACCGAGGAATTGAGCCGGGTTTGGCTCTCGGTGGGTTCGGTCATGACCCGCACCCTCATCGCCGGAGGCTTGTTGCTTACCGGTGGTACCGAAGCGCAAAAGCAGCGCTGGCTGCCGGGTATTGCCGCGGGCGAGCTCCTACCCGCCGCGGCCTTTACCGAACCAAATGCCGGGTCGGATACGGCCGGGATGCAGCTCCGGGCCGTCAAAAAGGACGATCACACCTACGTGCTCAACGGCCAGAAGACCTGGATCACCTTTGCCAACCGCGCCCATCTCATGACGGTCTTGGCCCGCACCGATCCGGACATGAGCAAGCGACACAAAGGGCTGAGCATGTTCATGGTCGAAAAAGAACCCGGCGACGGCTTTATGCCGCCCCATTTGTTGGGCGAGCGCATTCCCACCATCGGCTATCACGGCATGAAGTCGTTTTCCCTCAGCTTCAATGATTTCGAGGTTCCGGCCGCAAACCTCATCGGCGGTCAGGAAGGCCAGGGCTTCTACCAGTTGATGGCCGTGTATGAGGTGGCCCGCATCCAGACGGCGGCCCGCGCCGTCGGCGTGGCTCAGGCCGCTCTGGAGGCAGCCATCCGCTACGCCCGCGAACGCTATCAGTTCGGCAAACCCATCAGCGAATTTCAGGCCATCCAGCACAAACTGGCCTATATGGCCACCAAAGTCGAGGCCGGCCGCCAACTGACCTATTATGCCGCCCGTATGAAGGACCAGGGCAAGCGCTGCGATCTGGAGGCCGGGATGGCCAAGCTCTTCTGCGCCGACATGGTGGAATACGTGACCAGCGAGGCCATGCAGATTCACGGTGGTTATGGTTACGCCCTGGAGTATCCTGTCTCGCGCTACTGGCGTGACGGCCGCATTTTCCGCATCTTCGAGGGTACCAGCGAGATCCAGGCCAGTGTCATCGCCCGCCGTCTGTTGGAAAAATAGCCCTTGGTGCTTCCTCCGCACCTCGTCTTGCTCCTGTTGAGCCATGCCTACTACCCTGAACTCCGAGCTTCTCGACCCCATCAGCCGGCGCCTGGCCGCGGCCAACGCCGCCTTTCGCCGCCTCTATCCCGGTGATCCCCTGGATCGTCAGCCGGTGCATACCCTGTACGGCGGCGCCCATCTGTTCAAGGCCGATATAGCGGCCAAGATGGGGCAATTGGCGCTGCGCAGCCTGGAGGAGTATGCGCCCAATTTCGTCATTTTCGCCCGCATCCTCAAGATGAGCGGGCATGAGCTCCTGCCCCACACGGAAGCCGAGATCAAAAAGCTGGAAGAGGCGCTGGCCCACGATCCCGAAGCCGTCAAACGCGCCAACGAGCCGGCCTGGATGGCCTACACCATCTACACCCGTGTGCGGGAGAAGCTCCGTCGCGAACCGGTCGAGGATTTGCGCATCGACTTCGAGGATGGGTACGGCAACCGGCCCGATGCCGAAGAGGATGCCGACGCCCTCAAGGTCGGTGCGCAACTGGCTCTGGGCATGGAAAAGGACGCTCTGCCGCCCTTTATCGGGTTTCGTGTCAAGTCCTTCTCCGACGAATGCTACGAGCGCAGCGTCCGCACCCTCGATCTCGTCCTCACCACCCTGGCCGGCAAAACCGGGGGCCGCGTGTCGACCAACTTCGTCGTCACCCTGCCCAAGGTGCAAATGCCGGAGCAGGTGACGGCTCTGGTGGATTTGCTGGAACTTTTAGAAGCCCGCCTGGGCATCCCGTCGGGGGCTATCGGTGTTGACCTGATGATCGAGACCCCTCAGGCCATTATCAATCATCGTGGCGAGAACACGGTCAATTTGCTGGTCGAGGCCGGTCGCGGGCGGGTCCGGTCCTGCGCCTATGGCACCTACGATTACACCGCCTTGTGCAACATCACCGCCCATTTTCAGACCCACACCCATCCCGCCGCCGATTTTGCCCGTCATGTGCTGCAGGTGAGTCTGGCCGGTCGTGGCATCACCCTCAGCGATGGGGCCACCACCATCATGCCCATTGCGCCTCATAAGGCCACGCCTGAAAAACCGCTTACGGCCCAGCAGGTGGCCGAGAACCTGGAGACGGTCCACCGTGGCTGGAAGCTGCACTACGACAACATCACTCACTCGCTGCGCCACGGCTACTACCAGGGCTGGGACCTCAACCCGGCGCAATTGCCCGTGCGCTATGCCGCCGTTTACCACTTCTTCCTGGAGAGCTTGGACGATGCCTCGAAGCGACTCAATGCCTTTATCGAGCGTGCAGCCCAGGCCACCCTGGTCGGCAATACCTTTGATGATGCGGCCACCGGCCAGGGATTGCTCAACTTTTTCTTGCGCGGCCTGGCCTGTGGCGCCCTCACCGAGGCCGAGGTCACGGCCACCGGCATCACCCTGGACGAGCTGCGCAGTCGTTCCTTTGTCAAAATCGTGCGCGATCGGGCCGCGCGTAAGACCTCCTAGACCGTTAGCCATCACCGGGATTGCCACAAAATGACCCCTATGTCGGACGATGCCCTGTTACGCCGTGCCTTGGAGGAGTGGGAGACGAACGATGTCGCCCGCTCGCAGCAACGGATGCCGGAACGACCGGAGACACAAGGCCTCCAACGCCTCTATACCCCTTTGGATGCCGGTCCGCAGCCGCCGCCCCTGCCCGACCAGGAGTGGTATCTGCAGAAGCTGGGCTTTCCCGGTCGTTTCCCTTTCACGCGCGGGATTCAACCGACCATGTACCGCGGGCGTTTCTGGACCATGCGCCAATACGCCGGCTATGGGACGGCGGCCGAGGCCAATGCCCGCTTCAAGTATCTCCTGAGCCAGGGGCAGACCGGCCTGAGCGTGGCCTTCGACTTGGCCACCCAGATCGGCTATGACTCGGACGACCCGCGGGCGGCCGGGGAAGTCGGCCAGGCCGGCGTTGCGATTGACTCCCTGGCCGATATGGAGGCCTTGCTGGAGGGCATCCCTCTGGATCGGGTGAGCATCTCGATGACCATCAATGCGCCGGCGGCCATCCTGCTGGCCATGGTCATCGTCACGGCCGAGAAGCAGGGACTGGCGGCCCATCAGCTTTCCGGCACCATCCAGAACGACATCCTCAAGGAGTACGTGGCGCGCGGGACGTACATTTTTCCGCCCGAACCGAGCGTGCGCCTGGCCGCCGATACGATCGCCTATTGCGCCCGTCATGTCCCCCGTTGGAATGCCATCAGCGTCAGCGGCTACCACATCCGCGATGCCGGTAGCACGGCTGCCCAGGAAATGGCCTTCGCCATAGCCAATGCCCTGACGTACATCGATGCCGTGCTGGCGCGAGGGATTGCCATTGACGACTTCGCCCCGCGCATCTCCTGGATCTTCAACACCCAGAACCACTTTTTCGAGGAGATCGCCAAATACCGGGCTTTGCGTCGGCTGTGGGCGCGCTTGATGCGGGATGAATACGGCGCCCGCAAACCCGAAAGCATGATGCTGCGCACCCATATCCAGACCGGCGGCGCCACCCTCACCGCCCAACAGCCGCTGAACAACATCGCTCGCGCCGCGTTCCAGGCCCTGGCCAGCGTGCTCGGCGGCGTCCAGAGCATGGCCCTGAGCTGCTATGACGAGGCGCTGGCCCTCCCCACCCCCGAAGCCCAGGCAACCGCCCTGCGCACCCAGCAGATCATCGCCCACGAGATCGGCGTCACCGAGGTCCTCGATCCTCTGGCCGGTTCCTACTACGTCGAGGCGCTTACCGACCGCCTGGAAGCCGAAGCCCAGGCGTTGCTGACCAAGATCCGGGAGATGGGTGGCGCCATCAGGGCCATTGAGAGCGGTTGGATGCAACAGCAGATCGCCGACAGCGCCTGGCAAAAACAGCAGGCCATCGAGAGCGGTCGTCAGGTTATCGTCGGTGTCAACCGCTATCAGAGCCCCGAAGAGACACGGCCTGTGGGCATCTTCCGTCCCGACCCGGAAACCTATCGCCGCCAACAGGAACGCCTGCTGAAGCTGCGCCGCGAGCGGGACACCGAGGCCGTGCAGGCGGCTCTGGCGCACCTCGAGGCCGTGGCCCAGGCGCCTGCCGGCCCCGATACGAACCTGATGCCCCCCATTCTGGCGGCCGTGCGCGCCTATGCCACGCTGGGCGAAATATGCGGTGTGTTGCGCCGGGTGTGGGGCGAGTATGTACCGCCTACGGTGATTTAGCAGTCCCATTCGTCGTCCCGGTTGTTTTTTCGATCTCGCTTTGTCCTCCGGAGTGGATATGCTCGACCACAACTACGTGGGCAAAAAACTACCTCCCATCCGCTATCGGGTGGAGGCCGGCAAAATCCGTGAGCTGGCCTTGGCCATTGGGGATGACAATCCCCTTTTTCACGACCGGGCTGCCGCCCAGGCGGCCGGCTATCCCGACATGGTGGCGCCCCTGACCTTTCCTACCCTGTTCCGCTTTTGGGGCGGTAGCGCCGTCGGCGCCGAAACGCGCAGTCTGTTGCAGCAGATGGGTGCCGATGTCCTGCGCATCCTCCACGGTGAGGAGGAATACGAGTACTTTCGGTTGCTTCATCCCGGCGATGAGATCACCGGCGAACTCGAAATCGTCAGCATCGAGCGCAAGGAGGGCAGTTCCGGCCCCATGGACCTGGTCAAAACCCAGGCCACCTATCGCAATCAACATGGCGAACCGGTCGTCATCGCCCGCACAACCATGGTCGTGAGGTGGTAGGCATGGCCCTTGTTTACGAGCACATCCGGGTCGGCGATCCGCTGCCTGCCCTGACCAAACCGGCCATTACCGCCGAACAGCTCGTGCGCTATAGCGGCGCCTCCGGCGATTTCAACCCCATTCATACCGTCCATCAGGCCGGTGTGGCCGCAGGGCATAACGGCGTTATTGCCCACGGTATGCTGATTATGGGCTTTGTGGCCCAAATGATCACGAATTGGGTACGGCCGGAACAGGTGCGGCGCTTTGGTGTGCGCTTTACCGGCATCAGTCGGCCCGGCGATGTCATCACGGTGACGGGCCGGGTGGTCGAGAAGTTCGAGGCCGAAGGCGAAAAGCGCGTCCGCTGCGAGGTCGAGGCCGTCGATCAGAGCGGTCATCGCAAGCTCAAGGGCGAATTCGTAGCGGCCTTCCCGGCCGAGACAACCGCGTCATGAAGCGGCTGTGGCATCGGATCCGACCCTTACGTTCCCGTTTAGGGATCGGCATTGTCGGTTGTGGTCACATTGCCGCCGCCTACAGCGCGGCGATAGCCAAACAGCCGCAGATGAGACTGGTCGGCTTTACCGATGTCGTCTTCGCGCACGCCCAGGACTATGCCCGGCGTTACGGCGGTCAGGCTTATCCCGAGCTGGAGGCCCTGTTGGCCGATCCGGCCGTGCAGGTGGTCGTCAACCTGACCCCACCGGAGGCCCACGCCGAGGTCAACCGGCGGTGTCTGGAGGCGGGCAAACATGTCTTCAGTGAAAAACCGCTGGCCCTGTCGGTAGCGACCGCCTCGGAACTGGCTGCGCTGGCCGCCCGGCGGGGGGTTCATCTGGTGGCAGCGCCCATCACCTACATGGGCGAAGCCCAGCAGACGGCAGGCCGCTATCTGCGCGAGGGTCGTTTGGGCCTGGTTCGTTTGGTCTACGCCGAGAGCAATCACGGTCGCATCGAAACCTGGCATCCCCGACCCCAGGCCGTTTACCGGATCGGGCCGCTTTGGGATATGGCCATTTATCCGTTGACGGTCGTGACGGCCTTTTTGGGGCCGGTGCAGGAAGTACGGGCCTGGGGTGGGCAGCTATTGGCCGCACGGCAGGACCGTAAGGGGGTCTCGTTTCGATTGGAAGGACCTGATTGGATCGTGGCCCTGGTGCGGTTCGCTCAGGGGGCGGTGATGCGGCTTTCGGTGAACTTCTACACGGCGGCCTCGAAGCAGGGGCAGGCCATCGAGTTCCACGGGGATGAGGCCTCCTTGCATCTGGGCAGCGCTTATCGCTTCGACGCGGCGGTGCTGTGGGGGCCGCATGACGGCAAACTGCAACCGGTGCCGTGGGTGCGTCGGCCGTTTCCCGGAGTCGATTGGAGCCGAGGCGTGGCCGATCTGGTTGCGGCCGTGATCGACGGCCGTTCTCCCCATGCGAGGATCGAGCACAGTTTGCATGTCATTGCCGTGCTCGAAGCCCTCCAGCAGGCCCTGCTGACGGCAGCGCCTGTGGCCATCAGGTCCACTTTTGTGCCGCCGCCGCCCATGCCCTGGGCCTGAGCGGGGAGACGGGGCGCCCCGAGGGCGAAAACGCTAATGAGATTCTTATGTCAGAGGGCTTGACATTCATGACGCGATGCGTCATAATGGAGATGATAACGCGTTGCGTCATGACATTGCCGCCGATTTTGATCGGCTCTTGACCACGCAAGACGAAATGACCACCCTTTTGATCAGGAGTTAATCAACCATGGACGTGAAAACCCAAGTCACCGACGCCGTCAAGGGCGTTGAACGCTTTGCCCAGGACAATGTCGTCGTCAAAACAGCCCATACGGGTCTGCGCCTTGGTCTCGGCGCTATGGCGCTGGGTCGTGAGGAAATTGAAGCCATGATCAAGCGGCTGCAGGAGAAAGGCGAAGTGGCCGAGCAGGATGGCCGCAAGCTGCTGCAGGAATGGCTTCGCCGCGGTCGCAAACCGGTCACCGAGTATGAAGAGCGGTTCGAGAAGATGCTCGATCAGCGCATCGAAGCCGTCCTGGCGATGATGAATATCCCCAGCAAGAGCGATATCGAGGAGCTGGGCAAGAAGATCGCCGCGCTTTCGCGCAAGGTCTCGGAATTGGACAAGAAGCTCGGTGCCGAGCCCAAGAGCGTTGCCTGATGCTCCCCCTTCCCATGCGCGAGAATGCCCCGGTTGATCCCGGGGCGTTCTTTTTGGGAAGCAAACCATGGCGCTCCCGGTCGGTACCGGCGTCGGATGCCCGCACAGGTCGCACCGCGCACGGCGTTGACCGGTGGTGAGATGCCTCGAAGGTCCTTGCGCGCCCTGGCGTGGACTTGTTCACCATCCTCATCGGCCGCGGCGCAGGCTCCGGGCCGGAACCCTCGCACGCCCGGACGGGGCCTTGCCGATAGCCCGATGACAGGAGTATCATGGGGTTATCCTCTGTGTCTGGTTAACCCCTATGCGACTCTACAATAGCCTGACCGACAGCCTCGAAGCCTTTCATCCCATCGGGCCGGCCGTCACCGTCTACGTGTGCGGGATCACCCCTTACGACACCACCCACTTGGGCCATGCCTTTACCTACACGGTGTTCGATGTCCTCATCCGCTATCTGGAGGCCCAGGGTCAGGCGGTGCGGTATGTGCAAAACGTCACCGACATCGATGATGATATCCTGCGCAAAAGCCGCGAGGTGGACGAGGATTGGTGGAGTCTGGGGAATCGGTGGACACGGCATTTTATCGACGACATGATCGCCCTCAATGTGCGACCCCCCGACCATTATCCGCGCGCTACCGATGTTATCCCCGACATCATTGCCTTCGTGCAGCGCCTGTTAGACGCCGGTGTGGCCTATGCGTCCGGCGGTAGTGTCTATTATCGCGTGGCTGCGAATCCCGACTTCGGGCGCATCAGTCGTCTCTCTCCCGCCGAGATGTTGGCCGTGGCCAACGAGCGCGGCAACATCCCCGATGATCCCCACAAGGAGGATCCTCTCGATTTCGTCCTCTGGCAGGCGCATAAGCCCGGCGAACCCTCCTGGCCATCGCCGTGGGGGCCGGGGCGGCCGGGCTGGCATATCGAATGCTCGACGATGGCCCGGCGCTTCCTGGGCGAGACCATCGACATCCACGGTGGCGGTGGCGATCTGCTGTTCCCCCATCATGCCTGCGAAATCGCCCAGATCGAACCGCTCACGGGGCGGTCTTTTGTACGCTTTTGGCTGCACGTGGCCATGGTCTATCATGCCGGGGCCAAGATGAGCAAGTCGCTGGGCAACCTGATTATGGTACGCGACTTGTTGCAGACCTGGTCGGCCGACGCCGTTCGTCTTTATCTGGCCGGGCATCACTATCGGCGCTCCTGGACCCACGACGAGGGCGAGCTGGCCCTGGCGCAGATGGCGGCCCATCGCCTCAAGGCCGCCGTGACCGCCACCGGAGGGACGGCAGAGCCGACATCCGCGCTGCGCCAACGCTGGCAGGAGGCCATCCGACGTTTTGATGAGGCCATGGCCAACGACCTGGACACCCCCCAGGCGCTGGCCGCGTTGGACGAGTTGGCCGTTGCCGTGCTGCAGGCCGCCGGTCAGGGGGTGGATGTATCCGCCGTCCGGCAGGAGTTGCGACGGCGGGGTCGCATCTTCGGCCTGCGTCTGGACGCCGACGAACCCGAAGCGCGGGTCCGCCGTGGTTGGGAAATCCATCGCCAACGGTTTTTGTGATCCCGGTTGCGCGTTCCGGCATTCGCTGCGCCATGCTTCTCGGTATCGGTTATCTCCCTTCGCATCGGGGCCCGGCTTTCTGGCAGGCCTTTGATGCCGCCGCCATCGGCGACGACCTGGCCCACATCGCCGCGCTTGGCTTCCAAGCGGTGCGGGTTCCCCTGTTTTGGGCCGATTTTCAACCCCAACCCGAACGCATCCGCCCGGCCACCCTGGATGCTTTCGGCCGGTTTCTCGACCTGGCCCATCAGCACGGCTTGCGCGTACGCGCCGGCCTGTGGACCGGCATGTGGGATGGCGCCCTCTGGTGGCCTGCCTGGGGCGTCTTCCCGGCGCCGTTGCCGCCGAGTTGGCCCCTAATCGTGGACGGCAAGTGGGTGCGCTGGGGACGGGTCCGGCATCCCTGCACCGATGAACGGATGCTCCAGGCCCGCCTGGTCCTGGTGCGCGAGTTGGTGACTTGGTATCGCGACCATCCGGCCCTTCTGGGCTGGGAACCCTTACCCGGTTTTGGACGCCTGACCGCAGCCCTTCCTACCGAGACGGCGATGACCTGGTTGCAGAGCACGGTGGCGGCCCTGCACGAAGCGGCGCCGGGTCTGGATGCGAGCGTGTTGCTGGCGGCCGATGCGCTGGAGGGACGGCCGACCCTCTGGCCTGACGAGGTGCTGGCAGCCGGTGCTCAGCCCGCTCTCAGCGTCGCCACCTTCGCCAGCGATCGCCGTCGCCTGCCCTTGCACACCGGCTGGATTGCCTTTCTGCTCGATCTGACCGTGACCCTGGCCGGTCGGCCCGTGGCTCTGCATCTGGCCGGTCTGCCGACCGATCCAACCGGTGGCGCCGGTATGGCCAGCGAGGGTGTGTACTATGCCGCCGAGGAAGAAGCGGCCGTCCACCTGGCCGAGGTCCTGGCCCTGGCCCGTCAGCGCCGCTGTCCGGAGCTGTGGCTGTGGCGTTGGGCCGATATTCCGCCGGCGTTGTGGGAACAACCGCCTTACGACCAGGCGCATTGGCGCCGCCATACCGGGCTCTTGCGCTGGCAGCAGAACACCTGGCGGGAGAAAAAGCTGGTCGAGGCCTTGTCGATGTCCGTTGCAGTCGCTTTTCCCATCCTGGAAGTGGACGGCGAGGCCTATCGCCGCGATCCGGCCGACCGGTTCAACCGCCTGTGGACCGAGTATCAACGCCGGCTGTCGTGATGGCCTCGCCGCGCAGGCTCTGCGCGCAGGAGACCGACAGGTGGCCAGGCCTATCCGTCATTGCGGTTATTGTAAAAATGACACGATGTGCCGAGAATGGGTATCCATCTTACCGTATGGCCTTCGCTTTCGCCGTAAGGTGGAGTCGTTTCCCAAATCGGTTCTATCCCGGCGAGGGCGCCATATCAGGCCTCCCAGTCTGAGGTGGCGCCTTTTTCCATGCCTTGATTCAGGATGGCACTATGAGCGACGAATTGCCAAGCATTACCCTGAGCCAATCCACCGAGCGCTTTCGCAAGGCGCATCTCCAGGCCTTGCTCCAAGACTGGTGGGCGCGCTTGCGCGGCCGCAGCGCCGATCTGCTCAGTTATGAAGACGTTCGCACCGTCCTCCAGGCCCGCGAGGGTGTGACGCTGCCCGGCACCCAGGAGGTGCCTCTGGATAAAATCGTCGGCAGCGTTGGCCGCTATCGTGATTTTACCCAGGCCTTTCTCCCGCGCAACGAGGCGCTGCTCGAGCGCTGGCGCCGCGTGGATGCGGCCATGCATGGCTCCACCGGTGTCCCTCCGGTCGAGTTGTATCAGGTAGGCGATCTCTATTTCGTGCGCGATGGAAATCATCGCGTGTCCGTGGCCCGTGCCCGCGGGGACAAGACCATCGAGGCCTATGTGACGAAGGTGGACGTGCCTTTCCCCGTCGAGGCCGAGAACGCCGAGGAACTGAGCGTCTGGTTGACCGAAGCCGGCCATCGGCTCTTCCTCGAACGCACGCGCCTCAAGGACTACTTCCCCGATGCCGATGTGCGGCTGACCGAGCCGGGTCGCTACCGCCTGTTCGACGAACAGATCGCCGTGCACCGTTACTTCCTGGGTCAGGAGCGGCAGCGCGAAGTTTCCTATGAAGAGGCCGTGCGTAGCTGGTACGAAAACGTCTTTCTGCCGCTGACGACCGAAATCCGCGCCAGTGGTATCATGAAGGAGTTTCCTAAGCGCACCGAAGCCGATCTTTATCTGTGGATTTGTCAACATCGTGAAGAACTGCGTGAACGCTATAATCTGTCCTTGGACGAGAAAGCTGCTGTTTCCACGTTTGCCAGCACCCACAGTGAAAAACCTTTGAACCGTGTGTTCAAAGAAGCGCGGCTGGCCGTCGCCCGCATAGCCGCCGGGGACGAGATCCTCGTCGGCCTACCGGAAAGAGCGACTACCGAAGCCGGCCCGGCCGAGACGTCCGGCGAGAGCGATGAGGGATGAAGTCGGCGCAACCGTCACCTGAGCCGGAGTTTGCGGAGGTTTGGCCATGCGTTTTACCAAGATCGTCTGTACCATCGGGCCGGCCAGCCATGATCCTGCCGTTCTGACCGAGCTCATCCGCGCCGGTATGGACGTAGCCCGTCTCAATTTTTCCCACGGCGATCAGGCCACCTACGCCGAAACCGTTCGTCGTATCCGTCGCATCGCCGACGAACTCGATCGACCCGTGGCCATCCTGGGGGATCTGCAAGGCCCCAAGCTCCGGGTGGGGCGTTTGCCGTCCGAGGGGGTGGCTTTGCGCGTTGGCGAGGAGGTGGTCCTGACGGTCGATCCGGAGCGGACGGATGCCATCCCCTGCCAGTATCCTGAGTTGCCCCTGCTGGTCACACCCGGTGACCGTATCCTCCTTGACGATGGCCTCCTGGAGTTGGAGGTGGTCGGCACGACGGCCACCGATATCCGGGCCAGGGTTGTCACGGGGGGAACGCTTTTCTCGCACAAAGGCCTGAACCTGCCGCGGGCGGATACCCACATCCCTGCCCTGACCGAGAAAGACCGGCAAGACCTGGAGTTTGCCGTGGCCCATCAGCTTGAGTGGGTGGCGCTTTCCTTTGTGCGTACGGCCGAGGAGGTGTGGCAACTGAAGGCGCTCATCCGCCGGCTGTCTCGGTCCGGTCTGGGGACGCAGGTCATCGCCAAAATCGAGAAGCCCGAAGCCGTAGCGAATATCGAGGCCATCATTCAGGCCGCCGATGGCATTATGGTCGCCCGCGGGGATTTGGGTATCGAGATGCCGGCCGAGGAGGTGCCGATGATCCAGAAACGGATCATCGCCCTCTGTAACGAAGCCGGCAAGCCCGTGATCACGGCCACCCAGATGCTCGACTCGATGATCCGGAACCCGCGGCCAACCCGCGCCGAAGCCAGCGATGTCGCCAATGCCGTTCTCGATGGGACCGATGCCGTCATGCTTTCGGGGGAGACGGCCACAGGACGTTATCCGGTGGCGGCGGTGCAGACGATGGTGCGCATCATCACCCGGGCCGAAGCGGAGCTGGTGAAGCAGGAGCGACGCCGATCGTGGCTGCGATCGGAGCCGCATTTCGCTGCCCAGGCCATTGCCCAAGCCGCCAGCGATCTCGCCCGCAACCTGAATGCGGCGGCCATTATTGCGCCCACGGCATCGGGCTACACCGCCCGTCAGCTTTCGCGGGCGCGGCCCGGTCTCCCGATCGTTGCCATTACCCCCAGTCCCTTGGTGCGCTGTCAGCTCAATCTGTATTGGGGGGTATTTCCTCTGTTTTCGCCCCGGCGCAATTCAACCGACGAGGTGGTGGCCGATGCCGTGCAAACGGCGCTCCAACACGGCCTGGTTCGAGAAGGCGACCTGGTGGTCATCACCGCCGGCACGGCCGGCAGCACGCCGGGCACGACCAATCTGATCAAGGTGCAGTTGATCGAAGAGGTGGTGGCGCGCGGTCTGGGCCTGGGCGATCACAAGGTGCGCGGTCGGGTGCGCAAGCTGGCGCCGCCGCTGCCTGCGAACCTACAACTGCACGATAAAGACATCGTCGTGGCCCATGCCCTTGACAGCAGTTGGCAGCACCTGCTGATCGGTGCAGGGGGGCTGGTTGTCGAAGAGGGCAGCCTGCAATCCTACGCCGCGCGGCTGGCCACGGAATTGCGTCTGCCGGCGTTGATCGGCGCTACCGGCGCCTACGAGGCCATGACCGAAGGCGAGCTGGTCATCCTCGATCCTCTGCGCGGGATCGTCTATCGCGGGCCTAACCTGGAAGACATGGCACGGCCGACCCCCAACGCGGAGCAAGTATGACAAAATCCGTCCTCAAGCGCTGGCGCCGCGCCTGGCTACGCCTGCGGGGGCACGATTGCTTCAGTTGTGCCTTTTGCGAGGTGTTTCGCAGCAGCGGCGATGGTCAGGTCAGCCGTCTCCATGCCTTCTGCCGCAATCCGGCCTCGCCCTATCACAACCGGCCTCTGCCGGCTACACGCTGGTGCGATGCCTGGCAACGGGCACCGGAAGGGCGCAAACCGGCCCCCGAAGAGATGGACCAGACCGGATTGACGGCCTGAGCCTGATGCGTCGGCCGGCTAACCCCGGTTGCCGTTGCTGCGGGGTTTGAAGCGGATTTCCAGGGTGTTCTCGTGATAGCGGGCACCGGCGATGGGACGGCCGATAAGGGTTTGCGGCAGGCTGATGTGACGCTTCCAGTTGCCGATCCGCACGATCAGCTCGTCGTACACCCCACGATGGAGCGAAACTTCGCTTTTGTCCACGAACGGCAGCGGCAGCACTAGAAGATAATCGTTGCCATCTTTGACCACCTGCTGCGGCTTGCCGCGATAGAAGATGGCCGTGGGGTCTTTATCCTGAAAGGTGGCCTGGGCCATCCGCCGTAGCATGGTTTCGCCGACGACCTCGCAGTCGAACAGGGGCACCTGGAAGATGGGCAGCGGACTAAAAGACTGCTCGACCACCTCGCTGTAGTGGCTTTGGATTTCCTTCCAGGAGCGGAAATAGGGGTCGGTGACAGCGGCCGGGATATGGCGGTTGCTGATGATGGCATCCGTGGAGAGATTGTAGAGGTTGAGATAGGTGAACGCCCGTCGCGCCTCTTTGATCACCATCTTTTCCGGGTTCAAGACCAGGCGCACGGTGCTGATCTCGGGATTGGTGACCAACCGTTCCAGTCGGCGCAGGTCATGGACGAGTTCGGTGATGGCATCGAAGAGCTCTTCTTCGGGCAGGGGCATGTCGGTGACGGCCCTCATCAGCGGCCGTGCCACCTTCATGGCCTTGCGCTCGACGGGGAAAATTTTTTCCACATACCAGGCGGCCATCTCCGGAAAGGCCAGCAACTGCAGCGTGGCACCGGTGGGAGCCATATCCACGATGACCACGTCATACCGACCCGATTCGGCCAGATAGGCGATCTGGAGCAAACTGGCCAGCTCTTCCATGCCGGGCAAGACGCTGGTCTCCTCAGCCACCAGGCCCTCCATCCCGCGCCAGGAAAACAGCGCCGCCAGGTATTGCTGCACCTTGCCCCAGTGCCGCTCCATTTGGTGCAACAGGTCGATTTCCTGCGCCCACAAATTAGGGCCCAGGGCCATGGGTTCGGGGCCGATGCGGCGGTCGAAGCTGTCGCCCAAGGAATGGGCGGGGTCGGTCGAAACGACAATGGTGCGATAGCCCAGATCGGCACAATGGATGGCCGTGGCGGCGCTGATGCTCGTTTTGCCGACACCGCCTTTGCCGGTATAGAGGATGATACGCATAGGACTGACTCACTCGGACAGATGGGATGAACTGGAGTATACCCGCTTGAAGCCGGAAGACGAAGTCGGCCGGGGTGCGATCCGGGGTTGAAGGCAGACCAGACGGTGTGCTACACTGAAAACGATTCGCTTGGCGTGTTGCATCCGATGGCTATCTACCTGACCTCCCTTGGTTGTCGTCTTAACGAAGCCGAGCTGGCGACCTGGGCCCGGCGCTTCCAGGCGGCCGGTCAGCGCCTGACGGCCGATCCGCAGGAGGCCGAGCTCATCGTGCTCAACACCTGTGCGGTGACGGTCGAGGCCGCTGCCAAATCGCGGCAGCTTCTCTACCGTCTGCACCGCCGGAATCCCTCGGCCCGACTGGTCGTGACCGGCTGCTATGCCGAACTCGAACCGGCTATCGTGGCCGCGCTGGAGGGGGTGGATCTGGTCATCGGCAATCGCGATAAGGATCGCCTGGTCGAACTGGTCCTGGACCGGCTCGAGCCCGGAACCATGCCCGTCTTGGCTACCGAACCCGATGCCGTGCATGTCTATGCCGCCGGTTGGCCGGGCGCCCGCACCCGTGCTTTTGTCAAAGTTCAGGACGGGTGCCGACACCGCTGTACCTTTTGCATCGTCACCGTGGCCCGCGGCGAAGAACGCAGCCGTCCCATCGCCGACGTTGTCGCCGAGATCGGGGCACTGCATGCCGCAGGCTATCAGGAAGCCGTGCTTACGGGGGTGCATCTCGGCGGCTATGGCAGCGATTTGGGGGTCTCGTTGTTTGACCTGGTCCGGGCCATCCTGGCCGATACCGACATCCCCCGGCTCCGTCTGTCCTCGCTAGAACCCTGGAATCTGCCGCCGGATTTCTGGGTACTGTGGCAAAATCCACGGCTAATGCCCCATCTTCATCTGCCCTTGCAGAGCGGCTGCGATAGCACACTGCGGCGCATGGCCCGCCGTTGCACCACCGCCGTCTACGCCCGGCTCGTGGCCGCCGCCCGCGCCGCGATCCCCGATCTGACCCTGACGACCGACATCATCGTCGGCTTTCCCGGCGAAACCGAGGCCGAATGGACGGCGACCCTGGCCTTTGTCGAGCAAATCGGCTTCGGCCACATCCACATCTTCCCCTTTTCCCCGCGGGTGGGCACGGCAGCCGCACGCATGCGCGAACAGGTCCCGGCCGAGGTCAAACGTCGGCGCAGCCGCGAGCTCCAGGCGCTGGCCGCGCGGATGAAGACCGACCATCTTGCCCGCCATCTCGGTCAGGTACGGCCCGTCTTGTGGGAAGGCCACGGCGAGCCCCTCGCCGACGGTCGCCGTCGCTGGTGGGGTTATACCGATAACTACCTGCGCACCGAGGTCGTCGTACCCGATGGAATCGACCTGGAAAACCGTATTACGGCTGCTCCCATCGTCGCCTTGAGCGGCGATCCGGCCGACCGCCTGGTGGCGGAGCTTCCTCCGGACGCATTTAGTGCCAACTAAAACGGCGCACCGGTCCGCTGGGGCTGAGGGGAAAGAGTTTGCCGTTGTTCTGTCGGCGCACCACGCCGACCCACCACACCATTTCGGCCGAAGCCGCCTCATCGGGGGGGCGCCAGGCCGGGTCGAGAGTCAGGGAAGGAATGCGGGTGAGAATGGGCTCGAGAAGGGGCAAATTCGGATCGGCATAGGCCAGTTGGACGCGATAGAACGCATCTTCTGGCAACAGCCCCACGGCCACCCAGCGCAGCACCGGACCGCTAGCATCGGCGATCTCGCTGCCGTCGGCAGGCGCCACCGGTAGCGGCGCCGGAAAGACCGGAGTCGGCAAAAGCTGCGCCGCGACCGGCTGCTTCTCCTTGACGATGACCAGGACCGTGCCGGGGATCAGGTTGTTGGGATCGGCAATGTCGTTATGGGCCAAAAGCGTGGCGATTTTGACCTCATGGGCTGCGGCAATGCTGGCCAGCGTATCGCCCGGTTTGACCAAGTAGTTCATGGTGTCGCCCTGGCCGGCTCGGAGAGGGGCATTGCCGGCAACGGTAGGCTGCACCGTGGGCGTGGGGGGGATGAGCAGGACCTGTCCGATGCGCAAGACGGCGTCGACGCTCAGGTTATTGGCCGCCAGGAGCTGCTCGAGGCTAATGCCGTAGGTGCCGGCAATACCGTAGAAGGTGTCGCCCGACGCCACCGTATGGGTGATGGGAGCCGGTATGGGCGTAGGTGTAGGCGTAGCCGTAGGCGGGGGAATGGGCGTAGGCGTGGCCGTGAAGGTAGGCGTGGGCGAGGGTCGAGGGGAGGGGGTAGGCGTCAAGGCCAGGACCCGACGGTCGGCATCCCAGCGCCACCAGGTGAACAGGACAAAAGCAATGCCCAGGAGCAAGACCACATCGGCAAACGGGATACGCCAACGCCGGTGGCGTTCGTCGAAGCGCCGGCCGCAGAAAAAACAATCGGCGGCGGCATGGCTGACGCGGGTGCCGCAATAGGGACAGTAACGCGGGACGAAAGGCTTGGACGGACTCACGCGACAATGGTACGGTCAAAGCCACGAAATCGCCAAGCCCGATGAGCGGACGGGTTCGGCCTATCCCCGTTGCCTCGTCGCATCCCGACACCGCTCAACAGGACCAGGATAACCAACAAGCTGCCGACCGAAATGACCGCCGCCAATGTGCGCAGGGGCGTATTGACAAAACGGATGCTCACTTCGTGTTCGCCTGCGGGCAGGTCCAGAGTAATGAGGGCATCAGGCCCTTCTGCCCGGATCGGGACCGGCCGACCGTTGACGGTGGCGCGCCAGCCCGGATACCAGTAGGTGTAGAACTGCACCGTCACCGGGGTGGCGGCCCGCACAAGCACCTGCTCGGAACCCCCACCGTGACGCACAGACACCACCTCGCCTTCACCGGCGATGATACCGGCCAACGGCAACGGCTCGCCGGCCAGATAGGCGGCCAGTTTAGGGGTAACTGTGGGCGGACCGGCGGCGAAGGCCGTGCTCCCACGCATATCGGGATAGGCCAGCTCGAAATCGATGACGGCTACCGGGCTTTGCTGACGTTCGCCGAGGGGTGTGTGTTGAGGCCGGGTATAGGGATACGAGGCCAGAACGATAGCCAGGCCCAGGACCACCAGAACCGATTGCCGGGATGATGTTGACTCCAGCAGGATGGCGGTCGCGCCGCCTGCGCTCAGGGCCAGAAAAAGGGTGACCATGCCCAGCAGACGAAAGGGGAACTGAATCAGCATCAGGGGCGGCAAAGCCTCCCACACCGGCCGGCTGATGGCCAACGTGCCCAAGATGGCCATCAGCGCGGCTGCGGCAAAGCCCCACAAAACCCGGCCATGTTCGATCCGGCGTCGTGCCAACAGCGGCAGCGCCGCCAGCCCCAGAACGAACAGCCACAGCCCGATTTGCTGACTCATGCCGTCGTCCGCACCGGGTAAGGCATGGCCGAAGCCCCACGTCGGGTCGAAAAGCTGGAAAAAGTAGACAAACTGGCGCTCGTAGCGATAGGTCTCCGGAAGCCATTGGGTTTGGACGATGTAACCGCTTTCGGCCAGGGCAGGAAGGAGAAAGATGGTCGCCAGCCCACCGGCCAGAAGACCGGCCAGGATGATCTCGCGAAAGGCCTGCTTTCGGCGGTGCTGATCTGCGGTCGCCAGCCAGTAGAGGATGAGCAACACCAGAAACGGCGGAAACACCAGCAAGGTCACACTATGGGTCAGCAGGGTCAGCCCCAGACTCAGGCCCGCCCAGGCCACCCGTCGCCGCCCGCCCAGGGTCAACACATCCCAAAAGGCATGGAGAACCCAGGGGAAAAGGGCCATGGCCACGAATTCGGCCAGGGCCGCCCGCACGTACAGATTGACCAGATGATAGGGCGCATAGAGGTAGAGCAAGCCGGCGATCAGGCCGGCCGTCTCGTCCCACAGACGGGCGGCCAAGCGGTACATGGTCACCCCGGCCAGGACAAAGGCCAAGCCCCAGGTCAGTTTGATGGCCGTGCCGATGCTCGCACCCAGAAGGTGAAAGAGCTCGGCGATGTAGAAGGCCAGGGGCGCATAGAAGGTGAAAAGCGGATAGCCGTAGCCGAGGACATGATCGGCGGCCCAGCGGGGCCACAGGAAGCCATCGCGAATGCCCTGATCGAACTGCACCAGCCAGAACAGGCTATGGGCAGCATCATGGGCCTGCAGAAAGTAACCCCGGTCGAGCAGCGGCGCCCAACCGAACACAGAAAGGAGCAGCAGGAGCAGAAGCGGAGAGCCGAGAAGGCGAGAACGACCGGACATGGTCAACGAGCAGGACCGGAAAGACCCAAAGGTCGACGCCGCCGTGCCCTGAGCAGCAGGGCGGCCAGGACGAGTACGCTCAACAGCGAGATGCCTTCTCCCAGACGACGCACGGGCGTATCCTCGAAGCGCAGCTCCAGAATGTGCTCGCCCGGCGGCACGGGCACCTCGATCAGACCGTAGGGCGGATAGGTGTGGTCGGGCGTGAGGGCAAAGCGCGCCCGCAAGGCGCCGGTTTCGGGGTCGAAAAGGCTTGCCGTCCAGCCGGGATACCACTGGCGCAAGAAGGGCACGCGCAGCCCGTCGCGGCCGGCATGCACCCATACCACCTCGCGCGTGACCGCATGCTCGCGGGCATGGACGGCCAGAACCTCGTTTTGGGGCACGCGGCTGTAGTCCACCTGGGTTGTGATGGGTTGGCCGGCCATATGCAGATCGGCCAGGGGCGACCAGGTGGGAATGGCCTGGGCCGTGATCGTCATACCGGTCATCTCATCGGCGCTGCGCTCGAACTCCATCAGACCGGCCAGAGTGGCCCCTCCCGGCGGCGGCGGAATGACTTCGACCCGCAGATAGGGAGCGCTGTTGAGGATGAGCAGGCCGGCCAGCAGCAAGGCCTCCGGCCAGAGCGGTCCTGGCCTCTGTCGTTGGGCCGTGAGCACGACCGGCGCCAGGATGGCCAGGGCCAGCGCCGCCAGGGTCAGATAACGCCAGGGGAACTGGGCGGCCGCGACCAGGGGCACGTGGTCCCAGGCCCAGGTGGCGGCGGCCGTGGTCAGCCAGGCCCCGACCACCAGGACACCCAGCCAAAAGGCTACCTCCAGGCGATGAGGATGGTCTCGCTGCAGGCCGTAGCGGGCCGCCAGGACCGCCAGCACCAGAAAGGCCAGGCCGAGTTGATAACTCAGGGCATCGTCAGGGCCGGGGATACTGATGCCAAAACCCCAGCGGGGATCGAAAAGCTGAGCAAAATAGACAAAATGGTCATGGAAATCGTAGTAACCGCCAAACCACTGCTCTTGATTGACATAACGAGCCTCGGTCAGGGCGGGAAGGACAAAAAAAGCCGCCAGCGCCAGACCCAATCCCAACCCCAGGGCGGGTCTCCCCAGCGCTCGTAGCCAGGCCGTCAACTGCGAGCGCTGCGAAACGCCCGCAGGCAGACGAGACCAGGCCAGCACGGCGATATAGGCTGCCAGGAGAGGTGAAAAGAGCAAGGCCACCAGGTTGGAACTAAGATGTACGGCGGCATAGCCCAGCGCCAGCAGCACCACGGCGCCGGGACCGGGTTGCAAAACGGTCCGCCGTGCGCCCCACAAGGCCAGGGGCAAGACGGCCAGGGCCAGCGATTCGGCCATGGCCGCCCGCACGTAGATATCTACCAGGTGATAGGGCACATAAACCCACGCCACCCCTGCCACCAGGGCTGCTTCCTCACCCCCGCTCTCACGGACGAAGTTCCACATACTGCCGGCACTGAGCAGAATGCTGAGGATGAACAGCGCCTCCACGGCGGTCTCGTAGCCGAGAGGCAAAAGGCGATAAAGCAGGGTGGCCAGAAAGGTGGCGCCGGGCGCGTAGATGTTGAAGAAGGGATAGCCGTAGCCGAAAGCCCAATCGGGCGACCAGCGCGGGAAGAGGATGCCTTCGTCCCAGGTCAGGTTGTATTGCAGGACGAAGAAGACGTTATGGCGGGCGTCGTGTGCACCCCAGAAGTAGCCCGGTCGCAGGAGCGGCGCAACGGCAAACACGCTCAGCAGCAGGGTGACCCAGAAAGAGGGTGAGCGATAAAATCGCGTCATGGTTCGAGGATGATGGCATCGGCGGCTGCACCCAGCCGCGACCGGACCGGGAGTCGTGCCAGCGTTTGCCAGTTGTACAGACCCAACACCAGCCGCAGCGGTTCCTTTGCTCCGGCCGGCACGCTCAGTTCATAGCGGTCGGAGATGAGTTCGCCTATCGGCCAGGTTGTCATCGGCCGGGCGCCGGCCTGGGGCTGGGTGTCGAGTTGAGCCACCCGGTTCCCTTCGGCATCGAGGACATGGATGAAGAGGCTGTAATCAAACGTCGGCCTGACCAGCGCCAGCCAATCGGCCGTGATGACCAGGCGCCCCCCTGCTACCGGCCGACCCTCGATCTCGCTGCGCAACAGGACGATGGCATCGTCGCCGAAGAAGGCCACCGGGGTCGGTGGTACATTGGCGACGGCAAAAGCCGGCGCCAGACCGGGGCCGGCGCCGAGTAAGGGCAGGGTGAACAGGGCTGCCTGCAGGGCAGGACGTTTGATCCGAGGCATGACTTCCACGGCCACCGTCAGGGCCAGGAGCAGCAAACCGGACAACAGCCAGTGCCGGGGTTGGGCCGGCACGGCCAGAAAGCTCAGCCCCGGCCATCCGGCCAGGACGGCGACGAGCACGCATAGACCACCGACCACGGCCGGATGCAGCGCTCCGGTCCTTCGGAAGGCCGGGGAGCGATCGGCTCCGCGGAGCCACAGCGCGGCCAGCGCGAGGCCGACCAGCGGCAAGCCCAACGACCAGGCCGGGCTGACCGTTCGCGCCAGGGACTGCACCTCGACCGGCCAGCCCGGTTCGAACAGTTGACGAAAGAGGGGAGCGGAGACTGCGGTGATGGGCTGCGGCGGCCGTTCCCAGGGCGCTACCACCACCAGCCCGGCCAGGCCCCCGGCCAAAAGGGCCCAACGCCCATGCCCCGGCAAGGCGGCGACCAACGCCAGCAGCGCCACCAGGCCCATGCCCGGCAGGGCCGTCACGGCGCCGAAACCGGCCAGGGCCGTTGCCGCCATCCCAAGGCGATCGGCGCGCAACAGGCCCCACAGGCTCACGGCCTGAGCCGCCAGCACCCACAGCGCCGCCAGATCGCCCACCTGATAGAGCGTCGCCAGAAAGACCGGGCTGTAACCCAGCAAAAGGACGGCCAGAGTACCGATGTCGGCCCCGTTCCGGCCGTTGCCGGCCGTCGCCGTTAAGGCCAGGCCCAACACCGCCAGCGCCAGCCCCGTGCTCAACTTGATGGCCGTCTCGGCATCCAGGCCCAGGCGGCGGGCCGGCTGCACAATGCCATAGGCCAGGGGTCCATCACCCCACCCACGCGCCGGTGGTCTTCCGGTAAAAGAGGGTTCGCCTCGCTCCAGGGCATAAAGCTGGAGCACATGGGCCACGGCAGCCGGGGTAGCCGGTAGCCCCGGACGGGTCAGCGGCGCCCAGATCGGCAAGGTCAGCAGCAGTGTCCAGACAAGCGGTTTGAGCATGTTCAGGCGCGCGGCCATGCTGCCGATTATAGCATCGCGACCGCTCGGAAGGCGGAATGTGGCGCCATTTTGAGGATGAACTCGGCATGGCGAACCGCCGGAGGTGACGAAACGCCACGCCAAGGCTCGCCGGAGGCCCAATGTGCTGCCTCGTGGGCGGGAGGTGGCCTCGTCGTCAGGGCGCTTTGACAGTCTCCTCCCAGACACGCGATAATTTTGGCCATGTCCGCGCGTGCTGTTGGTATCCGCTTTCTGGCCCTGGCGTTTCTCGTCGAGGCTGCGCTCGCCCTGATGGTGGCGGCTTTTTTGTTGCTCAGCCCGGAGGTCGATCAAACCTACGACTTTCTGTTCCGGCGTCTGGGTTGGTCGTCTGCGTTTAGCAGTTTGCTGGCGGCACCGCCCCTGCTGACTGCCGGACTGGCCGGGTGGTTGTTTCGGGGGCTGTGGGGCGGTCGCGAATGGGCGCGGCTGGCGGCCATGGTGGTCATCTTCATGCTCATGCTGACAACGGTGGCCGGGATGGCTTTTGTCTGGGTGTTTATGGCCGGTCACCGTCTGGCTCTGGGCCTGGGTTTTGTCAGCCTGCTTTTGCTGGCGGGTGGGTTCGTTTATCTGGCCCAGGTGCATCTGGTTGTCACGCCCGCCGCCATGGAGACGACTGCGCCGGCATCATCGACGGCACCCACGTCTCCGCCGCCGTTTTCGTATCCGACGGCCGAACCGGTTGCCCCGCCTCGGGTGGGATTGCCGGCCCGACCGGTGCCGCCGCCTCCGCGCGCGCCGACAGCGGCGGTCGACAACGATGCCCCTACCATGGTGGCCATGGCTCCCACACAGCGATTACGGCCACCGGCCGTCGACACGAACACGACGGGAGGTGCGCCGATGGCCTGGCTGGTGGTGCGCAACGGCGCCCAGGCCGGACAGCGCTTCGGGCTCTATGCCGATGTGCCGTTGACCATCGGCCGTGACCCCGCCCGTGCCGACATCGTCCTTCACGACCCCACCGTTAGCGCCCTGCACGCGCAGGTGCGCCATGAAAACGAGCGCTTCGTCATCTTCGATCTGGGCAGCACCAACGGCACCTTTCTCGGCGAGCATCGCCTTGACCGTCAGTCCCTCGTCGAGGGCGACGAACTGCGCTTGGGTAACACCTGGCTTCTCTTTACCTATCGTCCGGCCTGATGGAGCTTCCCGTCCCTGCATCGGATCCGGAACTGTCACCCGAATCCGCCCCCACGCTGGTTATCGGCCAGGATGAACCCACCTTTGCCTGGGTGGTCATTCTGCATGGGCCTCGTCGCGGGCGCCTGTATCCTCTGCGCCTGGAAGGCACCAGCCTGGGCCGGGTCCCGCCCAACGATATCGAGCTCGATGATGATGCCGTCTCGCGCTTTCATGCCCGCTTTGTGGGCGAACGCGTGGGGGATCGCGTGGTGTTCTTCATCCAGGATCTGGCCAGTGCCAACGGCACGTTTGTCAACGGCAAGCGCATCGTGCGCGAGCCACTTCAGGATGAGGATCGTATCACCGTCGGGAATACGACCCTGGTCTTCAAGCAGTTGTGACTTGGGGCCTTGCCATGCCTTTTCCGAGTTTGCCGCCGTGGCTCGATGTGTACACCCTTGTGCTGGCCTGGTATCGGTGGGGTGTGGCCGCCGGCCTGGCCGTAACCGTGGTGACGACCCTGTGGATTTTCTTCGATAGTCAGCGTCGCCAGGTAACGGCCACGGTCTGGCGGGCGCTCTCGTTGCTGGCCGCACTTGTGGTCGTGCCGGGTGCTGTGTTTAGTCTGGCCCCCGATCTGGCCTTGTCCCTGGGTCGGTTACCGGTGGTGCTAGCGCTTTTCGGCTTCTTCGCCGTGATCGTCGCGGCCTTATGTCTGCTTCTGTACACGTCGGGTATCGGCGTTTTCGCCGCCTCCGCCGACCTGCTGGCCCCAGAACAAGAGCCGTTGTTCACCACGGTGGCCTCGGCTCCGGCACCGCCATCGCTTCCGGCGGCCGTCACACCGCCGCCTATCAGCCAACCCCATACCCAGGTTGTCGATCTCTCGCAGCCCCTCGACGATCGCACGCGACTACTGAGTCCGACCCCGGAACGACCGTTGCCGCTGGCGTGGCTGGTGGTCATGAACGGACCGCGCGCAGGCAAGGTGTTTCGTCTGCAGGAGTTGAACGACATCGGCCGCGACAGCCGTTACAACACCATTTCGGTTGAAGATCCCACCATGTCCCGCCAGCATGCCCGGGTGCGGCTGGAGAAAGAGGGCTTTGTTATCTACGACCTGGCCAGCGCTAACGGCGTTGTGGTCAACGGGCAAAAGGAACAGCGCCGTCGGCTGGAAAACGGCGATCGCATTCTCCTGGGTCAGACCGTGTTCGGCTTTATGCAGGTAAAGGAAGAAAAACCGGAGCTGCAACCGGCCGGTTCAGAGTCCACCGCCTAAAGTGAGCCACTCCCAAGGCACCCAAAAGCGGATAATCCCCAGGCTGCGCAGGACGATGGTGGCCATCACCACGACTACGCCGGCGGCGATCAGCGCGTAGTCTCGGCGCCGATAGACCAGTTGCGTCACCCAGGTGCGTTTGGGGTGCGTCCCGAAGGCGCGCAGGTCCATGGCGTCGATGATGTCCTCGGCGCCGAGGATGGCGCCGATGGTGATAGGGATGATGAGCGGGGCCAGATGGCGCACCTGCTGCACCAGGCCCCCGCCCAGGCGCTCCACTTCATAGCCGCGGGCTCGTTGGGCGTCGAGGACGGTGGCAAAGTCGCGACCCAACGTGGGTACGAAACGAAAGGCTAAATCGGTGGCGACGGCAAACTTATCGGAAAGCCCCAGCCCTTTGAAGGTGATCCCGTATTGGGCGGGATGAATGGTAAAAGGAATCAGCAACGACAACGCCGCCATGCTCATCATGCGGGTGAACTGGCTGATGGCAAAGATAAGCTGTTCCAGGCTCAGACCGGGGGCAAAGCGACGCCCGAATAGCTCCCACGATCCCTGCCAGATCAGGTGTCGCTCCTGGTACACCTCCTCGCCACCGCGGCCGGTCAGGGCTGTCAGCGTGACGAGAAAGAGGACGATCGGCAACACGATCAGCCAGAAACGCCGCATTTCCGCCCATGTCAGCCTGGCCAGGCGCAGGACCAATAGGCTGAAAGCCAGCCAAAGCACCAGCAGGCGCAGGTCCCAGGTGAGGATGATGGCGAGGATGGCGCAAAGGATAAAAATGACGCGCGCACGCGGGTCCAGGCGCTGGACAAGGGTGTTGCGCTCTTTGTAGTTCCAGTTGACGAGCATGGTCGCGATCAGAGGAGGGCAGGCATTTCGCCTCCGGAAATGCCTGCCCTCAGGAAAGCGTTCGTTTAGCGGCCGGTACGGGCACGCGCCGACTCCCAGGCCGCCAGGACGATGGGCATCAGGATGACGATCATAAAGAGATTGCCCCCAGCCGCAGGCACAAATTCGCCCAGCAGCGCCGTGGCCACGCTATAGCCGTTGACCCAGATGTCGGCGATGCTGGCAAAGGCCATGCCGACGATGACACCCAGAGCGCCCCAGACCACACCGGCGCTCAGGCTCGGACGACGGCCTACATTGCGCAGCACAAAATAGCCGACCACCACCAGGACGAGCAGCACCAGCAGGAAGGGCCACCATTGCCCCATGGTCTGACCCATCCAGGGGTGTTCAACCCCCGGAAAGGCAAGGGCCAACACGGTAAAGAGGGCCAGGATGGCGCCGACCAGGTAAAGTACGATCCGTGCAGCCCGTTCACGGTCGGTAAACGCCAGCGCCAAACCGGGGATCAGACCCATCAGGCCGTTGCCCAGGTCCCAGACCGGATACACGCCCCAACCGGTCAGGGCATCTCCCAGGATGTTGCCTACGGCACCGCTGAAGAAACCGACCACCGGGCCGAAGACGAAGCCGAAAAACACAGGGATGACGACGGCCGGCCGCAGGGCAACCAGGCTGACCGAGGGTAGCTGGATGACGTTGGTCGCCCAGGAGAGGACGCCGTAGAGCGCCGCACCGATGGCCATGTAGACTACCTCGCGCGTGGTTACCTGCCAGATGGGTTTACTGGCGAAGAAGAAGTAGATGGCCATGGTCACGACGGCGCCGACCACATAAAGCACCCAACCGGTGGCGCTGGCCTTGTCGCCAGTTGTCAAGAGATTGGCCAGGAACAGCACGACGGTCGCCACGATCAGGGCGCCCAGTACCCGAGTAAGAGGATTGCCGGAAGGAGCTGTTTCGGTGCGCATGAGAACCTCCGTTATAAGCCAAACGAGAACGAATGCAAAGGGCCGGAATCATCTCGGGAACGGGAAAGGAACGGTTCAGGTCATAGGCATACCTCCTTGGGGTCTATCGGCGGCGAACGTTGACGGCAGATAAGGAGCCAGGGCTTCGGCCCGTTGGAAACGCCCGGTTTGGGGCAACAGAGCGCGGTTAAGGCGTAGCAGTGAAGTCGGGACTAGCCGACAGCGCTCTAACAAGGCGTCGTCAGCCAGCACCTGCTCGGGAGGACCATCGGCTACCAGCCGCCCTTCGGCAAAAAGCCAGATGCGGTTGGCGTAGCTGAGGGCCAGGTCGAGATCGTGAGTGATGAACAGAACGGCTTTGAAGGGTGCTTCGCCGTTGCCCTGATGCCGCATGGTTATGATGGCATCCATGAAGGCCGTGTAGTGGCGATAATCCTGACCGGAGGTCGGCTCGTCCATGACCAGGATGTGCGAGCGCATGGCCACCACGGCGGCAATGCCGACACGACGCTGTTGCCCAAAGCTGAGCGATAGCGGTGGCAACGGTTCCAGACCCTCCAGATGGGTGATGCGAACGGCTTCGGCGACGTTGCGGGCAATCGTGGCTTCGTCAAAGCCGATGTTGCGGGGACCAAAGGCCAGTTCCTCGGCCACGGTAGGCGCAAAGAGCATGTGGCTGGGGCTTTGGAAGACATAGCCCACGGTGTGGGCGGTCTGGGCGGCCGTGGTTTTGCGGGTGTCGCGGTCGGCGACGAGGACGCGGCCGCGCCGTGGACGCAACAGACAGATGGCATGCTTGACCAGGGTGGTCTTGCCGGAACCGTTGGGGCCCAGCAAGGCGATCACATCGCCGGCGCGAATGTCGGTGCTGACATCGTGCAGGACCGGTCGTTCCGGATCGTACCAGAAATCAACGTGTTCGAATACGACCAGGGGTTCGCCCCCTCTGTCGCCGTTGCGACGAATCGTCGACGGTCTCTCGGTAGGGACCGCCGCGCCCAGACGGGCACGGATGGCACGGGCCGCGTACTCGGCGGGCAGTTTGACTTGTGTCGGGTCGGCCATCGCCAGGAAGCCGTCCACCGACCCCCAGTACCGCTGCATACCGTCTTCGAGATAAAGGACTTTGTCAGGCCGAAGGCGCAGCACATCCTCGACACGATGCTCGATGATCAGCACGGTTTTGCCGCTGTCGGCCAGCCGGCGGATGGCGTCCAGGGCTTCGTGGGCGCTGGCCGGATCAAGGCTGGCCAGGGGTTCGTCCAGCAAAATGAGATCGGGTTGCATGGCCAAAACACCGGCCAGCGCCACTTTCTGCTTTTCCCCGCCGGAAAGGGCGAAGGTTTCGCGGTTGCGCAAGTGGGCAATGCCGAGGAAGTTCAGGGTTTCATCGACCCGCCGCAAAATCGTCTCCCGGGGAAGAGCCAGGTTTTCCAGGCCAAAAGCGACTTCGTTCAGGATATAGGCGCCGACGATTTGTTTTTCCGGGTCCTGAAGCACCGTACCGACCTTTTGCGCCAGGCTGCTCAGGCTGTGACCGGCCACCGGTTCGCCTTTGATCAGGATGCTACCGCTCAGCTCGCCGCCCCGGTAGGAGTGAGGAATGAGGCCGTTGATGCAACGCATGAGGGTGGTCTTGCCGCAGCCGCTGGCTCCGGCAATCAGGATGATTTCACCCGGATAGGCGCTGAAGGAGCAATTGCGCAGGGCGAAATCCTGGCGGGCGCGGTAACGATAGCTCAGGTTGTGGACGACCAGGATGGGCGTGGACATGGGCGGAGAAACAGCCGACCGATGGCAACACAAAAAGAACCACCATCAGTATAGCGCAGATGATGGTGGTCGAAAAATGGGCGGTAAAGGGTCCTTCTTGCGGTCGATATTTTCCCCTTTTGGGGATTTATAGTTTGATTGGTATGTTTGTTACGGGTTCTTCGACGATTTCATTACTTTGCGGATCTCGCACTATGCGTCTTAGTTTGCTAATATCGGTAATTCGGTCAATAAAAAGAATACCATCGAGGTGGTCGATCTCATGCAGAAAAATGCGTGCCAAAAAGTCGTAAGCCTTGATCTGCAGGGGGCGGCCGGCCAGATCGTAACCTTTGATGGTCACGTGTTGGGGACGTTCGACCTCGCCGACATAGCCGGGAATGGAAAGGCAACCTTCATCATCGAGAATTTTGTCGCCGCGTACGCGTACGATTTCGGGATTCACGACCACGTAGAGCTTGCCGGCCTGGGGGTCGTCTTCAAAGTCTTCCTTGCGCATTTCAACGACGATGAGGCGTTCGTTGATGCCGACCTGGGGTGCGGCCAGACCTACACCCTGGGCCTGACGCATCGTTTCGACCATATCGGCGGCCAGGTGGCTCAGCCGACTATCGAAACGACGCACGGGGACGCTTTTTTTGCGTAGCCTGGGATCGCCGAGTTTGATGATGTCCAGAACGGTCATGATCCTTGCACGAAGGGTTGGGGAAGTCGGTCGGCTTTTATTATAAACAGCCTTTGTTTGCCCGACGAATGCGGGTTCGCGACGTGTGGCGCGGTCTTACCCGGCGGGAGGGCTTGCGTGCGGCACCCGGGCGTTCCGTTGTGCGGACCCTGGACCGGTTACAACCGCAGCGAGAAGCCCGTCTTGCCGGACACGATGCACTTCTCGCTGTGGCGGTGTTCTGGGTATAATGCAAGTGCATTCTCTGTTTCTCGTCTGTGGCTATGTTCAAACGCAGTGCGGATCCCATCATCTTCAAAACCCCCGATGAAATTGCCAAAATGCGCAGCGCCGGCCGTCTGGTGGCCGAGGTTTTCGCCATGTTGGCGGAGTACATCCAACCCGGCATTACCACGGCCGAGCTCGATCGGATTGTCGCCGAATTCCTGGCCCGCCGTGGCGCGCAACCGCTCTATAAAGGCTACCGCGGCCGCGATGCCAATCATCCCCCCTTTCCCGGCGTCATTTGCACGTCGGTCAACGAAGCGATCTGCCACGGCATTCCCAACGGCCGGGTCCTGCAAGAGGGCGATATCATTGCCGTCGATATCGGCCTGCGTTACAAAGGCTACTGTGGCGACGCCTGTGTCACCTATCCCGTCGGCACGATTTCACCGCAGGCCCAGCGACTGCTTGCCATCACCCAGGAGTGCCTGTATCGCGGGATCGCGGCCGCGCAGCCTTTCAACTACCTGGCCGACATTGCCGCCGCTATCCACGATTATGCCGATAGCCAGGGGGTCTCGGTGGTGCACGAGTGGGGAGGACACGGCATCGGTCGCCAATTGCACGAGGGACCTTCTATTTCCCATACCCGTATGGATAAGCGCGGGGTGCGGCTACGACCGGGGATGACGTTTACCATCGAGCCGATGATCAACCTGGGCACGCATGAATGGAAATTGCTGAAGGACGGCTGGACCGTCGTCACGAAAGATGGGTCGCTTTCGGCTCAATTCGAGCACACCATCGCCATCACCCCCAAGGGTCCGGAAATCCTGACCACCCTCTAGGCGGGCAAACCCCATCCCGGATCGGTTGCCGGCCGGGGAAGGCCAAGCCCGCAGCCATCGGGACGGCTTCCCTACGAAGCGCTTTCCTGAGCCTTTTTCTTGCCTGCCCGCAGCTTGTCGATCGTTTCTTTGGGGAGGATCGATGCCATGCGCTCCTGCTGGCGTCTTTCGGCTTCTTGTTCGGCCGGCGTCAGTCCGCCCAGTTCGCCCAGCACGGTTACCGACGACACGAGGCGTCGACAGGAGGCATCACCACAAACCGGGCAAGATGGCGGGTCGGCAGCGGCGGCCTCTCGCCACGAACGCCAGTAGCGGGAAAAGCGTTCACCACAAGCGGGGCATTCGTACTCGTAGATAGGCATCGTCCTCGAGTATGCCATATCCGCAGACGATATTCAAGGCGGTGGGGTTCGGATTGGCAGTCGTCCGTTGGCGTCATCAAATGAAAGGCAAATTACATAAGGTGAGACTTAGGTGTTTGGTGGGGCATCTGAGAACAAAGTATAATCCGACCACTTCTCTTCAATCGGCTTCGGTAAGCGAGCCCACTTCAGGATGAGGCGTCACCTATTATCATGGTTTTTGTGAATTATCGCACGATTCCACGCGTCGCTCCAAGCAACAGGAGTACATAGTATGCGACATGCCATCAATGTAACTATTATCATTATTGTTTGTGTTTTTGCTTTGTTGTTCATAGCTAACAATGTGCAATGGATGCCTGTACAGGGCAGTGCTGAGGCGGCATTAATTGATAGATTGTTCAATCTGCACATTGATACCATCATTGTTCTTTATGTACTGGTTAACGGTATTCTCTTGTACAGTGTCTTTGTCTTTCGGCGCAAAAAAGACGATCCGAGTGAAGGGGTTTATTTTCATGGCAATACGACTCTTGAGGTTCTCTGGACGATTATACCTCTAATCACGGTGTTGTATTTTGCCTTTCTCGGTGCCAATGTCCTGCAGAAAACGCTCGAGGCAGCCGATGATGAGTTGCAGGTTGTCGTAACGGCCCGGCAGTGGACATGGAGCTTTGAGTATCCGGAATGGGGCATTGCTTCGACCGAACTCAACTTGCCGGTTGACCGGCGCGCACACTTCGTGCTGTATTCCGAGGATGTGACCCACTCCTTCTGGGTTCCCGAGTTTCGCCTTAAGCAAGACACCGTACCTGGTCAGGAGCACCACTTGCGTGTAACCCCGACCCGCGTAGGGACTTATAAGGTGCGCTGCGCCGAGCTATGCGGTACGTCGCATGCTTATATGGAGGCGGCGGTTAACGTCATGACCCCCGAAGATTTTGAGGTGTGGCGGCAAAAGCGCCTGGGTATTTATGTTCCAACCGAAGGCGAAGGTGTCGAGCCTCAAGATCCGGTCGCTTTGGGGCAACAGGTAGCAACCAGCGCCGGATGCACGGCCTGTCACTCCGTAGACGGAAGTGCCCTTGTAGGACCGACCTGGAAGGGTCTCTTCGGAAAGACGGAGACATTCGCCGACGGTACCACGGGAGTAGTCGATGAAGCGTATCTGCATGAATCGATCGTCAATCCTTCAGCCAAGATTGTGTCCGGTTTTCAAGACGTAATGCCGAAAAATTTCGGCGATATTCTGACCGAAACAGAAATTAATGGTTTGATCGAATACATCAAATCCCTTCAATAATGGCGATTCTTGTTAGTTAGCATCCGGGAGGTTTTTACCTATGCCAACTTGGTTTCGGAGTCTTCTTGGCTTTATCATCGGTGCGTTGGCAGGGACCATCGTCTTTATCGCCGTGCGGGCTATTGGCGGGTTGCCTCTGCTGAGCGCCGATCTGCGGCCCCTTTACGCCATGGCCGTTTTTTCCGGTTTGGTCGGGCTTATGCTCGGCATTGACAAGGAGTTGGGTCTGCCGCGCGGTCTGGTTGGCATGGCGGCCGGCTTCGTTGTCGGCATCCTGACCACGGTGGGCATCCGGAGCCTGCTGGGCCTGACACCCTGGGACAGCGAGAGGGTATGGGTGGTGGGTGCCTTTGTGGCGCCTATCGGCTTCTTGCTCGGTGTCGGGGCTCTGAGCGATTGGTTGCGTTGGATCGTGGGTATCCACACGCCGGATCAACACGGCCCACCACCCGGCAAACCGGGTTGGTTTCGTTATTTCGGCTTTGATCAGAACCACAAGGTCATCGGGATCCAATACACCGTCACCGGTATCTTGCTGATGGGTGTAGCCGGCACTCTGGCCATGGTCTTCCGCACCGAGTTGCTGGCGCCGGGCCTGCAGTTCCTCAAGCCCGACACCTTCAACACCTTCATCAGCATGCACGGCATCATTATGATTGCCTCCATCCTGTTGGGGGTCGGTGGCATGGCCAATTATCTGGTACCGCTGATGATAGGTGCCAGCGATATGGCCTTTCCCCGGCTCAACGGCTTTGCCTTCTGGATCACCGTGCCCAGTGCCATCCTCATCGTGATGGCCATTTTCTTCGGTGGCTGGGATACGGGGTGGACGGGCTATGCCCCTCTGAGCGTGCGCACGGTCATGGGGGTCAATCTCTTCCTGATCGGCATCTTCTTTTTTGGCTTCTCCTCGATCTTGGGTTCGGCGAACCTGATCGTGACGGCGCTGAAGATGCGGGCCCCGGGCATGACCCTTTTCCGTTTGCCGATTTTTGTCTGGGCCATGCTGGCGACGTCGCTGATCCAGCTCACCGCCACCCAGTTCATCGGCCTGTCCTTTTTGATGGTGGTCCTGGAGCGCAACCTGGGCATGGAGTTCTTCAATGCCGCTCTGGGCGGTGATCCGCTGCTCTTCCAGCATCTCTTCTGGTTCTATTCGCATCCGGCCGTTTACATCTTTATCCTTCCCGGTCTGGGCATTGTCAGCGAACTTTTGCCTGTCTTCTCGCGCAAACCGCTCTTTGGCTACAAGTGGATTGCGCTGTCCAGTATGGCCATTGCTCTGCTGGGCTTTATGGTTTGGGCGCATCACATGTTCACGGCCGGCATGCCCAATGCCCTACGCCTGCCCTTCATGTACACGACCATGCTGGTGGCGGTGCCGACCGGGGTCAAGTTTTTCAGTTGGTTGGGTACGGTGTGGCGGGGTAAGCTTTTCTTCCCCACGCCGATGCTCTTCGTCCTGGCTTCCATTGCCGTCTTCCTGATCGGTGGTTTAACCGGGCCTCCTCTGGCAACGGTGCCGACGGATCTGCACCTGCATGACTCGTACTTCGTCGTCGGCCACTTCCACGCCACGATGTTCGGTGGTTTCGTCTTTCCCTTCTTTGCGGCGTTGTACTACTGGTTCCCCAAGATCACAGGGCGGATGTACAACGAGCGCCTGGGCCGGATTCATTTTGCCTTGCAGACAACCGGTTTCTATATCATGTCGCTGACCATGGCCCGCACCGGTCTGCTGGGGATGCGTCGTCGCATTGCCGACTACGACCCGGCCCTGAACATCCAGAACCTGCATGTCATCATGACCGTGGCCGGTTTCGCCATTTTCATCGGTGTGCTGATCGGTGTGTATAACCTGGTCGTCAGCGCCCGCCGGGGCGAGGTCGCCGTCATGAACCCCTGGGGTTCCCGCTCGCCCGAATGGCAAATCCCCTCGCCGGTGCCCGAGCATAACTACGAGGAACCCTTCGAGGTGGTCGGTAACCCCTACGATTACGGTCTGCCGGGCACCGCCTATGTGCGGATGAACGGCCACGAGAAGGTAGCCGCTCCCGGTACGGCAGCGTTACCGGCCCGCTAAATTCCCCAGGAGATAGGCGTATGAAACCGCTGGAAACACCGATGATGCGCAAACGCCGTGTGCAACGTATCGGCCTCTATGTGCTCATTGCTCTCATTATCCTGGAGATCTTGGACTTTGTCACGGCCCGGTTGACAAACGGTTCGGTCTTGTTGCTGTTTGTTCTGGCCGCCATCAACGCCGCCGTGATCGCCCAGTACTTTATGCATATCGGCGAGCTGTTTGCCCCGGAGGAGGAAACGCACTGATGGCTACGGAAGCTATTGCCCACGAACATCATGCCGCTGCTATTTCGCCGGCGCGGCGGATGGCCATGAATCGGATGGGGTTATGGTTGTTCATCCTTTCCGATACCTTCTTCTTTGCCGGCATCTTCGCCGCGCGCTTTTATCTATGGGGCGCTACTCGGCCGCATCTCGACCAGGTGTTGGGCATGACGGTGACCATCGTCCTGCTCGTCAGCAGCTACTTCATGTACCGGGCCGAGATGGCCATCCGCCACGATGATCGCGGCGATTATCTGCGTAGCATCCTGATGACGATCCTGTTAGGTCTGGGCTTTCTGGCCGGCGTCGTCGGCTTCGAATGGCGGACCTCTCCGGTCAACCTGAGCACCGAGGGTGAATTTGCCGTGTACGGCTCCATCCTCTTCTTTATGACCGGCATGCACGCTTTCCATGTCCTGACAGGCGTCATCCTGCTTGCCATTCTGGCCTATCGCGGCTATAAGGGCCACTTCTCGTCACGCAACTACTGGGCGGTCCAGGCCGGCGCCATCTACTGGCACTTCGTCGACGTCGTCTGGGTGTTCTTCTACCCGGCCCTTTATCTGATGGGAGTGGCGGTAGGCCCCGGTCATCACTAGGACCCCTTCGTTCGCCAACAGGGCTTGATCGGAAGCGGGGTAATAGAGTTTAGCACCCCGCTTCTTTATCATAAGGGTTACCATCTCCACATCGTCGTATGCTCGAATTTTTGCGCGCGATTTTCACGACGTGGGAATTCCGCCCCTTTGTCTTCGGCGTATCCCTGGTGTTGGGCGGACTCTATCTGCGCGGCTGGTTGCGCTTATACCGCCGTGAAAGCGCCCGGGACCGCAGTCGACGACGGTTGCCGGTGCGGGGTGGGCCCACGCCGGCTTGGCGGGAACTTCCTCGCCGCTCTCAACGCCCCGGCCGGCCGTATCTGGCCGAACCCTGGCGGGCCATCGCCTATTTCGGCGGCCTGACCCTGTTTGTGCTGGCCCTGGCTTCGGGGCTGGATGCTTACTCTACCCTGCTCTTTTTCGTCCACATGATCCAGCACGAGCTGTTGTTGATGATCGTGCCGCCGCTGTTGTGGCTGGGTAACCCTTACCCCATCATCCTCTGGGGCCTGCCGCGACGCCTGCGACTGCTCGTCGGCAATCTGATGGCGCGCCCGTCGCCGTTTCGGCATGCCTTGCGCAAACTCACGAATCCGGGGCTGGTCATCTTCATCCACGTGGCCATCCTTTGGGGCTGGCATGACAGCACCCTGTATAACCTGGCCCTGGAACGGCGCTGGGTCCACAATCTGGAGCATCTGTGCTTTTTCCTGGTGGGCATGCTCTTTTGGTGGAATGCCGTGGGTTCCGCTCCCCGGCTGCGGCGGTCGTTGAGTTATGCCTGGCGCATGCTCTATGTCGTGGCCGTCATCCCCTTCATTGTGGCTTTGGGGGCGACCCTCTCCTTTGCGACCTCACCGCTCTATCCGCATTACACCGTCGTCCCCCGCCTATGGGGCATTTCCGTCATGGATGATCAGATGTACGGCGGCGTCATCATGTGGGAAAGCATTATGAACCACATCGTGGCGGCGCTCATCCTCCTGGCCGGGCACTTTCGCGCCGAAGAGCAGAAAGCGCCGTTGCCCCATTCCCGCTGGGAGCAGGCCGACGCGCTATTGGCGCCGGGCTTGGAGGATGGCAGCGTGGTTTCCTGAGGGAGAGGCCGTGGTTTGGCTTCGGCGTGCGGGCCGTCTTCTAATCTGCCTCGTGTTGGCTCTGGCGTGGGCGCTGCCAGCAGCGGCGCATGGCGGCGGTGTCATTCGCATTGCCGCCGCTCCTTTGGGGCCTTATCGGCTCTCGGTGTGGACATCACCGGAGCCGCCACAGATGGGAAAAATCCACATCACGGTCGGGCTGTCGGTAGCCACGAATGGCACACCGGTGACCGGGGAGACGGTTCAGGTGACCGCTTATGGGCCTGAGGGCACCTCGCCGGTACGTGTCATGGCCACGCATGAAGGGGCTCTCATTCCCGTGCTCTATGAGGCCGATCTGGTTGTGCCCACGCCGGGCACGTGGCGGTTCGAGGTGGTCGTTGTCGGGGTCGGCAGCGCCGATTTTTACCTGGATGTCGTCGAACCGGCGCCCAACTGGACGCTGTACGGCTTGATCGGGGTGGTTGTGGTCGTTGGGGGTTGGGAGCTGATGGTGAGGGCAGGCAGGCAGCCATCGCGTCGACAACGCCGGAGCCCGGCGTCGTCGGGCGAGACCATCTCGGTTCCCTGAGCCGAGAGTCGGGGGCCGCTCCTGCGGGGTGATTTGACAAAGAGGCGGCTTCTGAGTATAAGTTCTCGCACACGATTGCTGCAATCGTGTGCAAAATCTAAGGTTCTCGTCTTGGCTCTGTTGTCCTCTCTTTGGCCGAGTTTCCTGTGAGCGCCCCCAAGACCGTCACCATCAAAGAGTTGGCCCGTCGCGCCGGGGTTTCCCATTCCACCGTGTCACGGGCTCTCAACAACCATCCTTCGGTGGCCGCGGAAACGGCCGCCCGCATCCAACAATTGGCCCGGGAGCTGCACTACGTACCCAGCGCCACCGCGCGCACACTCAAAACCAATCGTTCCCGGATCCTCGGCGTCATCGTCAATCGTATTGCCGATCCCTTTTACAGCGAAGTTCTGGGCGGTTTACAAAGCGTGGCCTATCGCTCCGGTTACAGCGTCTTCATCTCGGCCTTTGAGTACGATCCCGAGCGCGAGCTAAACCTGATGCGCACGCTGCTGGCGCGACAGGTGGATGCCCTTCTTCTTTTCTCGTCGACCTTTCCCGCCCGGCGCCTGGAACAGTTGGGGGCCCTTCCTGTGCCGGTTCTGTTCATTCACAATCGTGCTACCGACGTCTTGCCTCATTCCATTTACCACAATGACCGTAGCGGCACCCGGGCGCTGACCCGCCACCTCCTGGCCCTGGGACATCGGCGCATCGCCTACGGCGGCAACGTTCGCGGGGGTTTGCTCCATCAGCAACGCCGTCAGGGGGTGGTGGATGCCCTGGAAGAGCTCGGTCTGGCTTTGCCCCCGGCCTATGATTTGCTGGCGCCCGACGGCCAGATGCGCAGTGGCGCCGTCCTGGCCGAGCAACTTTTGGCCCTGGCCGAGCGTCCCACGGCCATCATCTGCTTCAACGATATGCAGGCCCTGGGTCTGATGCAGGCGTTGCAATCGGCCGGGTTGCGCATTCCCGATGACATCTCGGTGGCCGGTTTCGATGATATCCCTCTCGCCGCCTTTCTCTACCCATCCTTGACCACCTATCATCAGCCTCAATGGGAGCTGGGCGAACTGGCCGCTCAGGCTGCTCTGTTCCGGTTGGGCGAAGCGGTTCCCGATCCGCGTGCAGCCTTCGATGTCATCACCCTGGAAGGTCGCTTGATGGTTCGGAATTCGACCGCCCCACCTCCCCGCTCGTGAGATGCTCGTGAACGCCCGCACGTGGTCTTCAACTCTGGCCTCCTGGCCACGCCGGTTATACGAGCGCATGGGCATCGGCTTTGCCGCTCTCAACCTCGTGGTGCTGGTGGTGGCTTTTGGCCTGCTGGCGCCCCATTTCTTCACGCCCCTGGCCCTGTCCAACGTCCTGAGCTTTGCCGCTCTGGCCGGATTGGTGGTCGTGGGTGTGGCGCTGCTGATGATCGCCGGTGAGTTTGACCTTTCGGTGGGTTCGACCCTGGCGGTGGGGGGCTTTAGCTTTGCCATCCTGCTCAATGCCGGGGTGCCCTCGTGGTTGGCCTTGCTTCTGGCCTTGCTCTTCTGTGCGGGGTTGGGGTTCATCAACGGTGCGGTGGTCGTGCTCTCGGGTATTCCCTCGTTTATCGCCACCTTGGGCACCATGTTGGCCTATCGCGGGGTGGTCCGCGTCCTGGGAGGGGGCGATTTTGCCAAGTATACCGGCCCTCAACCGCTTTTGTTCTCCGTCCTCAACGGTCCCCTGACTTTCCTGAATAACCTGTTCGACCCGCCGGCCAACTTCCGCACGGTTATCCTTTGGTTTGTCGTGCTGGCCGTGGCGGCGACGGTGATGCTTCACCGCACCCGCTTCGGTAACTGGATCTTTGCCACCGGTGGTCATCTCGAGGCCGCGCGGGCGCAGGGTGTGCCGGTGCGGATGGTCAAACTCGTCTGTTTTACCCTGACCGGTCTGCTGGCCGGTCTGGCCGGGGTAACGCAGTTTGCCGCCGGTGCCAGCATCGATCCGTTGCGCGGGGAAGGTTTAGAGCTTATCGCCGTGGTGTCCTGCGTGATCGGCGGCGTGTTGCTCACCGGCGGCGCCGGTTCGGTTATGGGCGCCGTTGTGGGGATTCTGCTTCTGCAAACGCTGGAGCAAGGGCTGATCCTGCTGGGGATTTCGGTGCAGGTTTTTCGCGCCATCGTCGGTTTCATCCTCGTCCTTTCCGTCCTCTTGACCACGGCCATGGGCCGTCACGACTGAGAAGGAGGTGATTTCCCGTCCGGTTGCTTGCCCCGTGTTGTGTCTGCGCACCCATCTGCTTCCATCTGCACTTTTTGGAGGAGAGACCCATGTTTTCGCACAAGACGGTTCGTTCTATCCTGTTGTTTGTTGTTGTGGCGCTTGTGGTGGCCGCCTGCGCGGCACCGGCTCAGCCCCCGGTTGCGCCGGCGACGCCTACGGCGGCACCGGCTCAGCCCACCGCCACTCCTGCGCCGGCCCAGCCCACGGCCGCACCGACGCCGTCCGTCGCCGATCCCAATCGCCGCCTGACCATTTACGTCGTGCAACATGCCCTCTGCGCCTGGGATTCGTGGTGGTGCACGATGAAGGAGGCCATGGAGCAGGCCGCCAGCGATCTGAACATCGAATTGACGGTGCTCGGCCCCGACCGTTTCGACCTCCAGAAGGTGGCGCAGCTCATCGACCAGGCCGTGGCCGCCCGTCCTGACGGATTGGCCGTCACCGTCACCGATCCGCAGCTCTTCAAGGAGCATATCCAACGCGCCATTGATGCCGGTATCCCCGTGGTCGGTTTCAACGCCGGCAACGGCCCCGATAAGGACGGCATCCCCTACATGACCTACATCGGTCAGGACGAATATCAGGGTGGTTATCAGGCCGGCAAGCGCCTGGCCGCAGCCGGCGGTAAGGCCGGGGTATGCATCAACCATCAGGTCGGCGGCACCAATCTCGATGCCCGTTGTCGGGGCTTTAGCGATGCGCTGGCCGAGGCCGGCCTCCCCGCCGAAGTCCTGGGTATCACCGACGACCCGGCCTCCTCGCAGACGACCATCAGCGACTACTTCGCCGCCCATCCCGAAGTGGATATTGCCCTCACTTTGGGTCCCAACGGCGCCAATCCCTTCTATGCTTTCCTGAAGGAGGCCGGGCTGGAAGGTCAGATCAAACACGGGACCTTCGACACCAGCCCCGAAATCAATGCCGCCATCGAAGCGGGGATCACCCTCTTCGGCATTGACCAGCAGCCTTATCTGCAGGGCTACGGCTCGCTGGCGACCCTGGCCCTGGCCATCCGGTATGGTATCAAGCCGGCTCTGCCTGTGACCGCCACCGGCCCCGGCTTTGTCACCAAAGCCGATCTGGGTTTCAAGCCCGATCCCAACCGACCGGTGAAGATCATCGCCGTGCAGCATGCGCTGTGCGCCTGGGATGCCTTCTGGTGCGTGGTGGAAAAGGGTATCCAGACGGCAGCCCAGCAGATGCGGGTGGATGTGCAGGTGCTCGGCCCCGACCGCTTCGACCTGCAGAAGGTAGCCCAGTTGATCGACCAGGCCGTGGCGGCTAAGCCCGATGGGATCATGCTCACCTTCACCGATCCCGACCTCTTCAAGGCGCCGGTGCAGCGGGCCCTGGATGCCGGCATCCCCGTGATCGCCTATAACGCCGGCTCCGGCCCCGATAAGGATGGCGTCGCCTACCTGACTTATCTGGGTCAGGATGAGTACCAGGGCGGTTATCAGGGCGGCAAGCGGCTGGCCGCAGCCGGCGGCAAGGCCGGGGTGTGCATCAACCATCAGGTCGGCGGTGCCAACCTGGATGCGCGCTGCCGCGGCTTCGCCGATGCGCTGGCCGAGGCCGGTATCCCCGCCGAGGTCTTGGGCATCAGCGATGACCCGGCCGCTTCGCAGACAACCATCAGCGACTATTTCACCGCCCATCCCGATGTGGACATCGTGCTGACGCTCGGTCCCAACGGCGCCAATCCCTTCTATGCCTACGCCAACGAGGCCGGGCTCAAGGCCGGCGATGTCAAACACGGCACCTTCGATGTCAGCCCGGAGATCGTGGCCCGCATCAAGGACGGCTTCACGCTGTTCGCTATTGACCAGCAGCCCTTCCTCCAGGGCTATGGCGCGGTCATGGCGCTGCAGCTCAAGGTGCGCCAGGGTATCTCGCCGGCCCTGCCCGTGACGCCCACTGGCCCCGGCTTCGTGGATGCCGGCAACGTGGACCTGGTGGCGGCGTTGTCCGGTCAGTATCGCTAATCCCCCGGCCCGGCAGGCCGTCGACCGTGTTGGCGGTCTGCCGGGCCTCCGGCAACGACCTGTGCCATGGGCCTCGCCTTCGAGCGCACTCGTTCCTCGCCCCTCAGCAGCCGGATAGGCCATCTGCGGGAAGTCTTCCTGCGTTCGCCCATCGCCGGTCCCCTGGCGACGCTGGTGGTGGTCTTTGTCTTGCTCAGCTTTGTGCCCAACTTCCTCACCCTGCGTTCGTTGGCGGGGATCGTCAATGCGGCTACGCTGACCGGTTTCATCGCCGTGGGGGTGACCCTGCTGATGATTGCGGGTGAGTTCGACCTGTCGGTAGGCAGCATCATGGCCATGGCCGGCTATGTCTTCGGTTTCCACGTCGTGGCCGGTGGCAGTCCGTGGGTAGGGCTGGTTCTGGCGGTGTTGGTGGCCGGCACGATGGGGCTGATCAACGGCCTGATCCTGGTGCGTACGGGCATCCCTTCGTTCATCATCACCCTGGGCACGCAGTTCATGTACACCGGTGTGCTCTGGTTTTATTCGCGCTCGCAGATGCTCCAGATCACCGAGGACTTGCCTGCCTTTGCCATCCTCAACGGCCGTATGGAATGGCTCTCGGCCTGGTTGCCGGGCGCCAACTTCCGCACGGCGTTCATCTGGCTGGTGCTGCTGGTTATCCTCATGCAGGTGGTGTTAACGCGCACGCGCTTTGGCAATCACGTGTTCGCCACCGGAGGCAACAAGGCGGCCGCCGCGGCCCAGGGGGTGCTCATCCACCGGGTCAAGCTGGCCTGCTTTGTTATCAGCGGCATGTGCGCCGGTTTGGCCGGGGTGATGCTTTTTGCCCAGTTCAAGACGGTGCGCATTGCCACCGGCGCCGGTCAGGAACTGCAGGCGATTGCCGCGGCCGTGGTGGGCGGCACCTTGCTGTCCGGGGGGTCCGGCAGCATTGTCGGCGCGCTTATCGGCGTGCTCCTGATCAGCACGTTGCGCACCGGCGTCGTCCTGACCAACATCATCAGCGCCGACAACTTCACGGCCGTGGTCGGCGCCACCATCGTCGGCGCCGCCATTCTCAACGACGCCATTCGCCAGCGTCGGTAGCCCAGGCTCGGCCGGCCGGGGCGCCGATGGCGTTTTCCTTGTCCAACGCAGAGCGCATGATGAGCACCTCTCCCGCTTCCGAACCCGTGATCGCCATGGAGAACATCTCCCGGCGTTTCGGCTCCATCGTCGCCGTGGAGGATGTCACCCTGGCGATTTATGCCGGCGAGGTCACGGCTTTGGTGGGCGATAACGGCGCCGGCAAGTCGACCTTGATCAAAATCCTGACCGGCGTCTATCCACCTACGACCGGGCAAATCTACTTCAAAGGCAAGCCTGTGCAGATCACCTCGCCCCGGATGGCGCGCCGTCTGGGCATCGAAACGGTCTACCAGGACCTGGCGTTGGTGCCGCTGATGAGTGTAGCGCGCAACTTTTTCCTCGGTCGCGAACCGGTGAAGACCATCGGCCCCTTCCGTTTTCTCGATCTGAAAACCATGCAGGAACGCACGGTTGCGGCCCTGAGGGACATCGGCATCGAGAAGTTCGGCGGCGGGCGCTCGGTCAACGAGCCGGTGGGCAAGCTCTCGGGGGGTGAGCGGCAGTCGGTGGCCATCGGCCGGGCCGTGCACTTCGGTGCCTCGGTCCTCATTCTCGACGAGCCGACCTCGGCGTTGTCGGTGGCCGAGACGGAGAAAGTCCTCTTTTACACCCAGCGGGCGAAGGAACGGGGTCTGGCCGTCATTTTCATCAGCCACAACATGAGCCATGTCATGCGGGTAGCCGACCGCTATATCGTCATGCGTCACGGTCGCAAGGTCGCCGACTATCGCAAGGGTGAGTTGACAGAACAGGATCTGGCCGCTTTGGTGACCGGCGAGCGAGAGAAGTGATGTCCACGTTTGCCAATCCTTCTGTTGCATCGATGAAAACCTACGATCTCCTCACGATGGGCCGGTCATCCATCGACCTGTATGCCCTCGATGTGGGCGCAGCCTTTGTGGACATCAAGCGCTTCGCCGCCTATGTGGGCGGTTCGCCGACGAATATCGCCGTCGGCGCGCGGCGGCTGCGCTTGCGGGTGGCGCTGCTGACTGCCGTTGGCCAGGATCCGGTAGGCGATTTCATCCTCCATTTTTTGACCCAGGAAGGGGTGGAGACGCGCTTCATTCCCCGCAAACCGGGCACGCGCAGCAGCGCCGTGGTCTTGGGCATCGAGCCTCCCGACCGTTTTCCCCTGGTGTTTTATCGGGATAACGCGGCCGATGTGCAACTGACCATTGACGACGTGCTGGCCGCGCCCGTTCACGATTGCCGCGCTTTTGAGTTCGCCGGCACGAATCTGAGCCGCGAACCGTCTCGCAGCGCCACCTTCTTTGCCGCCGAACAGGCGCGGGCCGCAGGCGCCACGGTGTTCTGCGACCTCGATTTCCGCGCCGACCAGTGGCACGACCCGCGCGCCTTCGGGGTCAATGTGCGCGCCATCCTACCGCTGACCGATATCGTCTTCGGCACCGAGGAAGAGGTCAAGGCCGCCGTGCTGACGGCTACCGACCAGGTGCAGATCACCTATTCGCAGATCTCGGCGCCTACGGTGCGGGGTGACGTGGATGAGGCTGTGGCCGCGCTCCTGGCCCGTGGGCCTAAGGCCCTCGTGGTCAAGCGCGGGGCGGCCGGTGCCACCGTGTATCCGGCCGATGGCCGGCGGATCGACGTCCCCGGCTTTCCTGTCGAGGTCTACAACGTCCTCGGGGCCGGCGATGCCTTTGCCGCCGGATTCATCTACGGTTATCTCCATGGCTGGGATTGGTATCGGGCCACACGCATGGGCAATGCCTGCGGCGCCATCGTCGTCACCCGCCATGGCTGCGCCAACTTCATGGCCTACGAGGACGAAGCCCTGGCCTTCATTGCCTCGCGCGGGGGGTTCTAGAGGCGCTTTCGTCCTGACGCAGGCTTTTTTCCGTTTTGCGAGGAGGCCTATGGAAACGGTTCGTCTTACGATGGCTCAGGCCATCATCAAGTTTCTCAAAGCCCAGTATATCGAGCGCGATGGTGTAGAACAGCCCTTTTTTGCCGGTTGTTTGGGTATCTTCGGTCATGGTAATGTCGCCGGTATCGGCCAGGCCCTGCAGGAAAATCCCGATTTTCGCTACTACCTGGTGCGTAACGAACAGGCCATGGTGCACACGGCGGCAGCCTTTGCCAAGGTAAGCCGGCGCCTGCGCGCGTTTGCCTGCACTTCCTCCATCGGGCCGGGGGCCACGAACATGGTCACCGGCGCCGCCGTGGCCACCATCAACCATCTGCCCGTATTGCTCCTACCGGGCGACATCTTCGCCCGCCGTAACGTGGCCCCTGTGCTGCAACAGTTGGAACTGCCCATCTCCCAAGACCTTTCGGTCAACGATTGTTTCAAACCCGTCTCCCGCTATTGGGACCGGCTCAACCGGCCGGAACAGGCGATCACGGCCTTGCTCGAGGCCATGCGAGTGCTGACCTCGCCGGTGGAGACAGGCGCCGTAACGCTGGCGTTACCCCAGGATGTGCAGGCCGAGGCCTACGATTATCCTGTGGCCCTGTTCGCCAGGCGGGTGTGGCACGTGTCACGCGTGCGACCCGATGAGGCGGCCCTGCGCCGGGCCGTCGAACTGATCCGCCGGAGCCGGGCCCCCCTGATCGTGGCCGGCGGTGGTGTCATCTTCAGCGATGCCACGGCTGCCCTGCGGGCCTTTGTCGACCAGACCGGTATCCCCGTGGGCGAAACGCAGGCGGGCAAAGGCTCGCTCCCCTACGATCATCCCGCCTGTCTGGGGGCCATCGGTGTTACCGGAACTCTGGGCGCCAATCGCATGGCCCGCGAGGCCGATCTGGTCATCGGCATCGGCACGACCTATGACGACTTCACCACGGCCTCGAAGACGGCCTTTCAAAATCCCGAGGTGCGCTTTATCAACATCAACATCAGCGAGTTCGATGCCTGTAAGCACGCCGCCCTCCCGCTGATCGGGGACGCCCGGGTGACCCTGGAGGCGTTACGCCTTGCCCTAGGCGACTGGCAGGTGGATCCGGCCTACCGTGCGCAGGCGCGCGCCTACAACGAAGCCTGGGATCGGGAAGTAGAGCGTATCTACCACCTGGAGCATGGCCCATTGCCCAGCCAGGGCGAGGTTATCGGCGCCGTCAACGAGGCTGCCGGCCCGCGCGATATCGTCCTCTGCGCGGCGGGGAGTCTGCCCGGCGATTTGCACAAGCTCTGGCGCACCCGCGACGAGTTCAGTTACCATCTGGAATACGGCTATTCGGCCATGGGCTACGAAATCGCCGGCGGTCTGGGGGCCAAAATGGCCGCACCCGATCGCGAGGTCTTCGTCATGGTGGGCGACGGTTCCTACCTGATGATGGCCCAGGAAATCGTGACCGCCGTCCAGGAGGGGATCAAGCTCATCATCATCCTCATCGACAACGGCGGTTTCGCCAGCATCGGCGGTCTCTCCCAATCGATCGGCAGTGGTGGCTTCGGCACCCGCTACCTGGCCCGGAATCCTGCGACCGGGCAACTCGATGGCGAGCCCCTCCCGGTCGACCTGGCCGCCAATGCCCGCAGTCTGGGCGCCCATGTCATCGTCGCCCGCACCATCGCCGATCTGCGGCAGGCCTTGATGGAAGCCAAAGCCCAGACGCGTACCACCGTTATCTACATCCAGACGGATCGCGAACAACGGGTGGGTGGCTACGAATCCTGGTGGGATGTGCCTGTGGCCGCCGTTTCCACCATGCCCACCGTGCAGGCCGCCTATGAGGCCTACGTCGAGGCCCGCCAAAAGGAGCGCTATTACCTATGAGACTTCCCCTGGGTTTGATCGGGGCCGGCCGGATGGGTCAGATCCTGGCCGAGAGTCTGGTCACGCGGGTGCCGACCGCCCATCTGGTGGCGGTGGCCGATGTCAACGCGGCGCAGGCTCAGGCCGTAGCGGCCCGGCTGGGTATCCCGACCGTCTACGACGACTACCGGGCGCTGCTGGCGCGGCGGGATATTCCGGCCGTCTTGATCGTGACGCCGACGAACACCCATGTCAAGGTGATCCGGGCGGCAGCGGCGGCCGGAAAGCACATCTTCTGCGAAAAGCCTCTGGCCCTGACCGTGGCCGGCTGTGAAGAGGCCATCGCCGTCGCCGAGGCAGCGGGCGTCATGCTGTATGTGGGCTTCATGCGGCGTTTCGATGCGGCCTATCAGGCGGCCAAAGCCCAGATCGAGGCCGGCGTTATCGGCCAACCGGTCATGTTCAAGGCCGTAGGCCGCGATTCCGGGCCGACCAGCGTCGAATACGCCCGCCGTGAAAACAGCGGGGGTCTGATCATGGATATGGCCATTCACGATTTCGACCTGGCCCGCTGGCTGATGGGCAGCGAGGTGGTGCGCGTCCACAGCGAGGGCGCCTGCCTGGTGTATCCGCAGCTTCGCACTGCCGGCGATATCGACAACGCCGTGGTCAATCTGCGCTTCGCCAATGAGGCCGTCGGCAACGTGGATGTCAGCCGCAACGGGGTCTACGGCTATGACATCCGCACCGAGGTCGTCGGCGCCGACGGCGCCCTCTTCATCGGCCGTCTGCAGCAGACCGCCCTCCTGACCCTGACCCGTCAGGGCATTCGACACGATGCCGTCATGCACTTTCGCGAACGGTTTGGCGATGCCTACACGGCCGAGCTGGCCGATTTTGTGGCCTGTGTGCGCGACGACCGTCCCCCCACCATCGGGGGTGCCGATGCCCGCGCCGCTACGGCCATCGCCGTGGCGGCTACCCGCTCGCTCGACGAAGGGCGGGTTGTCGAGGTAGCCGAGGTGCTGACTCCTCATGGGGAGGTGATGCCATGATCCGTGTGGCCAATGCGCCCTGTTCATGGGGCGTGCTTGAATTCGGACTGCCGGGAGAAACGGCCGGTTATGCCCAGGTGCTGGATGAAATGCGGGAAACCGGTTACGAAGGCACCGAACTGGGCGATTGGGGCTTTATGCCTACCGATCCGCCCCTCCTGCGTAGGGAGCTGGAACGGCGGGGGCTGGCGCTCTTGGGCGCTTTTGTGCCCGTGCCGCTGGCCGATCCCGACGCGCATGCCGACGGCGAAGAGGCCGCCCTGCGCACGGCGCACTTGCTGGCGGTCGTGGCCGGGACGGCGCCGTTTTTGATCCTGGCCGACGATAACGGCCGCGACCCGGTCCGCACGCAAAACGCCGGCCGTATTCGCCCCGAACACGGTCTGACGGCCGAGGGCTGGCGTGTGTTCGCGGCCGGAGTCAACCGCATTGCCCGCCGCGTGCGCGATGCCACGGGACTGCGCACCCTCTTCCATCACCACTGCGCCGGTTATGTGGAAACGCCTGCCGAAGTAGAACAGCTTTTGGCGCTGACCGATCCCGAGCTGGTCGGGTTGTGTTTCGATACAGGCCATTACCGCTTCGGGGGCGGCGATCCGCTGGAAGGACTGCGACGTCATGCCGACCGTATCCGTCACATCCACTTCAAGGACTGTGACCCCCACGTGGTCGCGCGCGGCCGTGCCGAAGGTTGGGACTACTTCCGCAGCGTGCGCGAAGGCGTGTTCTGCGAATTGGGCCGCGGGGACGTGCCTTTCCCGGCCATCAAGGCCGAGCTGGAACGCCTGGGCTATGACGGCTGGATCGTGGTCGAGCAGGACGTCTTGCCCGCCATGGGTACGCCGAAACAATCGGCTGCGCGCAATCGTGCGTTTCTGCGCGATATTGGCCTGTAGTTGTGCAATACATCTTCTTCTAAAAAATCCTTATTTTCGTTGATCCGCAAACACCAATGCCAACCCCTCCCATCAACATCGGTGTGATCGGCGCCGGACGGATCGGGCGTGTCCACGCCGAGCATCTGGCCACGCGCATACCGACGGCGCGCTTGGCCGCCGTTGCCGACATCAAGGCCACGGCCGCCGCCGAGTTGGCCGCGCGTTGGGGGGTGCCGGCCTATACCGATCCGCGCTATCTGCTCGACGATCCGGACATCACCGCCGTGGCCATTTGTTCCAGTACGGATACCCATGCCCACTTCATCATGGCGGCCGCCCAGGCCGGTAAGCACATTTTCTGCGAGAAGCCCATCGATCTGGACCTGGCCCGCATTGATCAGGCCCTGCAAGCGGTGGCGGCCGCCGGAGTCAAACTGATGGTGGGATTCAATCGCCGGTTTGATCCCGGTTTTCGCAAGGCGCGCACCTTGGTGGCGGATGGGACCATCGGCACCGTGCACGTCTTGCGCATCACCAGCCGCGATCCGGCGCCACCTCCCCTGGCCTACGTGCGCGTGTCGGGTGGGCTTTTTCTGGATATGACCATCCACGATTTCGATATGGCCCGTTATCTCGGCGGTGAGGTCGAGGAGGTGTTCGCCGCCGGCAGTGTGCTGGTGGATCCGGCCATCGGCGCCGCCGGCGATATCGACACGGCAATCGTTTTGCTGCGATTCCAAGGCGGCGCGCTCGGCGCCATTGACAACAGCCGTCGGGCCGTCTACGGCTATGACCAGCGCGTCGAGGTCTTCGGTTCGGATGGCATGGTGGTGGTGGGCAATCGGACGCCCGATAGCCTTGTCCTCAGCGATGCCCATGGGGTGCATTCGGCCCTGCCGCTGTACTTCTTCATGGAACGTTATACCGAGTCGTTTCTGGCCGAGATGATGGCCTTTGTGGAGTGCTTACAGGAGGACAAACCGCCGCCCGTCTCGGGCTATGATGGCCGTCAGGCCGTGGTCATTGCCCTGGCGGCGCAACGGTCGTTGCGCGAGCGGCGCCCGGTGCGGGTGGCCGAGGTCATCGCCGACACTCGGCTGTAGGACATGGGCGCTCGTACCGACGCCCGCTACGCCAAGTCCGGGTCAATTTGGCCCTCTTGTCGGTCGGGGCTATAATAGGCTGTTACGTCCCTGGGAGGCGGTATCGCCTCCCAGCTTTTATGCATTCGCGCCGTCGTTATCCGGGCATTGGCCCGTCATTCCTGAGCTCTTACGAGGTCCTCTATGAAACGAACCTGGCAGCCCAAAGTCCGCAAACGCTTTCGCACCCATGGTTTTCGCAAGCGCATGCGCACGCGCGCCGGACGCAATGTGCTCAAGCGCCGTCTTTTGCGCGGTCGTATCCGCCTGACCGTTTGACCGTTCCTCATGGCCGTCGGTGCGTCGTCGTTATCGTCTGCGGGCGCATGAGCGCTTTGAACAAGTGCGACGCCAGGGTCAAAACCGCCACGGTCGCTTTTTGCTCATCGTGTATCTGCCCAACGAGCTGCCGTACAGTCGTTTTGGGTTCACTGCCAGTCGTCGGGTGGGCAAGGCGGTGCAACGTAATCGCGCCCGTCGTCTGATGCGGGAAGCCATGCGCTTGCAGATGGCCGCCATTGCGCCGGGCTGGGATATCGTGTGTATTGCCCGCCCTGCTATTGTCAAGGCTCGCCTGCCGGAGGTCCAGGCCGAATGCCGACAGCTTTTGCAGCAGGCCGGGCTTCTGCAACCGGCGCCGGGTATGATGCCTGTCGCCTCTTCAAGTTGAGTCCGATGGCCCAACGGTTTCTCCTCGCCCTCATTCGCGGGTATCAGCGTTTTCTTTCCCCGTTGTTGGGGAGCACCTGCATCTACCAGCCGACCTGCTCGCAATACACCTACGAGGCCATTGCCAAACACGGCATCTGGCGAGGAACCTGGCTGGGCATCAAACGGATAGCCCGATGCCATCCCTTCCGTGCCGGCGGTTATGACCCCGTTCCCGATTGATCCCCGTTTTTGTGCCAATCCGTCCCTGTGCTGACGGTGGAGTTTGCTGTGAACCGTTTTGTCAGATTGCTACCGCTTTTGTTGCTCTTCGCCCTGGTGCTCAGCGGTTGTGGGGGTGTCCAGATCGACCCCCAGACCGGGCAAGCGGTGTATAATCCCGGTCTTTTCGAGCCTCTGGCCTATCCGCTGCGGCAGGCGATGATTCTGTTTTATCGGCTGTTGACGCCGCTGGGGGTGGCCTATGCCTGGGGATGGGCCATTATCCTGGTGGCCGTGCTCATCCGCATTTTGCTGTTGCCTCTGGGTATCCGGCAGATGCGGTTGATGCGCGTGGCCCAAGCCAAGATGAAGGCCCTCCAGCCTGAGTTGGAGGCCATCAAGAAAAAGTACGCCAAAGACCGGCAAAAGCTCCAGGAAGAGCAGATGCGGCTCTATCAGAAGCATGGCATCACGCAGGCTCAGATGGCCGGGTGTTTGCCGACGCTGCTGCAGATGCCCATCCTTTTTGCCTTTTATTACGCCTTACTGGGTCTGATCGTCCAGAGCGACTTCAAGCAAGGGGCGCCCTTCTATTTCATCCCCGACCTGGCCTATCCTAGCTACATCGGCGGTCTCGGCTGGCTGACCGAAAACTTCTCGTTGACCAAATTGGCGCAACCCAATGTTTGGCCCTATCTTGTCCTGCCGGCGGTGTTGGCCATCAGCCAGTATGCCCTCACCAAAATGAGCCAGACGAGTCAGCCGGCTCCGGATCCGGACAATCCGGCGGCGAACATGATGAGCCAGATGGCCATTTTGATGACCCTCATGTTTGTTTTCTTCTCGCTGCAGGTGCCTTCGGGGATGAGCCTGTACTGGGTCGTGGGAAACATCCTGGCCATTGCCCAGCAATATTATGTCAATCGGCAAGCGCATCGTTGGGATGCCGACGCAGCCGCGCTGACCGCCGCGACCTTGGGCGGAACGGGGGAGAGCGAGTCGGCCCTCGAAACCGAAGCGGCCGTTTCGGCGGATGGGAAGACCGCCGTGACCGAGACCGCCGAAGCAGCGCCGGTCCGGGCTGCGGCGGCAGCGGCGCCTACGCCTCGGCGCAAGCGACGCCGTCGCCGCTGAGGAGGTTGCGGCCTGGGAGCGCCTTTCGGAATAGACGCCGTCATGCGGAGGAGTTATGCGTGAGTACACCGGTCGCACGGTGACCGAAGCCATCGAAGCGGGTTTGCGGGCCGAGGGCCTGCAACGAGCCGATGTCGAGATCGAAGTCCTGGATGAAGGCCATAGCGGTGTCCTGGGCGTCGGGGGCAGACCGGCACGGGTACGGCTCCACCCACGAGGCACCGAAACAAAACCGGCCGAAACAGGGACTGAGGGAATCGCCGCCGTTGCGTTCACACCGACAGAAGCGCACCTGGAGATTCTGGCCATTGCTCGTGCCTTCCTGCAGGGCCTGATCGAGCGCATGGACCTGAAGGCGCAGATCGAAGGTACGGTCATGCCTCCCGGTTCGGACGGTGCCGTGGGTTATTACCTGAATATCGCCGGGGATGACCTCAGTCTCCTTATCGGACGTCGTGGCGAAACGCTTGATGCCATTCAACACCTGGTGCGGCTGGTGGTCAACAAGTATACCCATAGCTGGCCGCCGATCGAGGTCGATGTTGAACACTATAAGCGACGTCGCGAATACAGCCTGCGCCGTCTGGCCGAGACGATGGCCGCGCGGGCCGTCAGTGAGAAACGTACCATCGTCCTCGAAGCCATGCCCGCACGCGAGCGGCGCATCATCCATCTGGCGCTCAACAACCGCAGTGACGTCTTTACCGAGAGCATCGGTGAGGGGGAGAACCGCAGGGTAACCATTGTGCCGCGTTGAGGGAGCCTTCTTGCGGCGAGGACGACCGAGGGCCCGGTGAAGGCCCAAGGGCCTGATCGCAAGGCGGCTATGGCGTTTTGCACATGGCTTCTGGGTTTGTTGCCGATTAACCCTGATATCGGCTTTGGCATATAATGGGCGGCGTGCACCCCGGCGACATGGAATCGATAGCCCCGTGTGTTGGCCTGGTGGCCACCTTGCTTTCAACGGCGGCAAGTTATCGTGGCGCCGGCATCCATACCTACAGCGCCCATTTGCTGCGGGCATTACCCACTGTCCCGATCTCGAAGCCGCAGCGCTATCTGGCCTATGTCGGCGACCCGGCTTATCAGGCGCCGACAGGCTTGGCCCTGGTCCGGGCGCCGGTGCTGACGCAAAAACCCGCCTATCGCATCCTCTGGGAGCAGTTTGTACTCCCCCGGCAGGCCCGGCACGATCGGGTGGCTTTGTTGCACGGCCTGGCCTATGCGTTGCCGTTGGCCTGGTCCGGGCCGTCCGTGGTTACCGTTCACGATCTCAGCTTTTTGCGGTTCCCCCACGCTTTTGCTCCTGCCAACCGGTTCTATTTGTCGCGCATAACGGCCGCCAGCTGTCGGCGGGCGGATCGGGTAATCGCCGTATCCCGAGCCACGGCCGGCGAGCTCACCCGGTTGCTCGGCGTTCCCCTCCAACGCATCGAGGTTGTTTACAACGGCGTGGATTCCACTTTTTTTGTCCGTGACCCGGTGGCGGTGGCGGCGTGGCGGCGTCAGGCCGGCTGGCCGGAGCAGTTTATTCTCAGCGTAGGCACGCTGGAACCACGCAAAAATTACGGCGTCTTGATCGATGCCTATGCCCTCTATCGACGTCGAAGTGCGCAACCGTTGCCCTTACTCATTGCCGGCGGACGCGGCTGGGATTACGAAGGCATTTTTGCCCGCGTGGCCCGGCTGGATCTGACGGCTCATGTGGTCTTTCTCGGTTTTGTGCCGGCGGCAACGCTGCCCTGGCTTTACAACGCGGCAACGGTATTCGTTTATCCCTCGCGCTACGAAGGTTTTGGTTTACCTGTGATCGAAGCGATGGCTTGTGGCACGCCTGTTATCACCACCGATGCCGGCAGTTTGCCCGAGGTAGCCGGGACGGCTGCCTGGTTGGTGGCGCCTGATGACGTCGAAGGGTTGGCCCAGGCTCTGGATGTGCTTACCAGCGATGCTGTACGCCGAGAGGCCATGGTTAAAGCCGGTTTGGAGCAGGCCCAACGCTTTCATTGGACCCAGACTGCGGCCGCCACGGCGGCTATCTACGCACGCATCTTGGCATCATGAGGCTGGCGGAACGGCTCTTGCGTCTACACAAGGCTTTGCTGATAGCAGGCGACGCCGCTTTGGTGGTGTTGGCCTTTTATCTGGCCTGGTTTATCCGTTATCAACTGCAGTGGTATCGTCAGGTCGATCCCGCTTTCTACACCGATTTTGATTTCTATGCTCGCGTGGCGGTGTTAGCAGCGGGATTAGTGATTATAGCTTTTTCCCTGGAAGGGCTTTACAACCTTCCGCGTGGGATCGGATATCTCACCGAGCTCTATCGCCTTTTCAACGGTACGGCCAGCGTTACGCTCGTCCTGATGGTGGGCAACTACATGTTCCAGCCCGCTTTTCATTCGCGGCTGGTGTATGGCATTGCCGGCACGCTCATTTTGCTGCTGACGGCCGGCTTCCGTGTGCTCAATCGCGGGATACTCGGCTGGTTGCGCCGTCGCGGTATCGGCATCAAGCGCGTCTTGCTGATCGGGGCCGGCGAGAGCAGTCGGCACATTATGCGTATCATGCTGGCCAATCGCCATTGGGGCTATCAGGTCATCGGTTTTCTCGACGATGACCCCGAACGCGGACAGCGCAATTTGGGGCCTTTTGTAGGCCTGGGCTCGCTTGATAATCTGCCTTCCTTGTTACAGGCCGGCAAGGTTGATGAGGTCATCATCACCCTGCCCTGGCAATACCACCGTCGCATCATCAGCATGCTCAGCCAGTGCGAACGCCACGGCGTCCCTGCCCGGGTGGTGCCCGATGTCCTGCAGATGAGCCTGGATCGGGTCGATGTCGAGGTGCTGGACGGCATTCCTCTGCTCGGTGTCAAATACGTCTCCATCGCCGGCACGCGTCTGGTCTTCAAGCGCACGGTTGATCTGGTCGTGTCGACGGTGGCGTTGGTCTTGCTCCTGCCCTTGTTCGCTGTCATAGCCCTGCTCATTCGTCTCGATTCGCCGGGACCCGTCTTCTTCGTGCAAAAACGGATCGGTAAAAACGGCGTGCCTTTCAATACCTACAAATTTCGCTCGATGGTGGCCGAGGCCGAGTCTCTACGCCAGCAACTGGCCGCGCTGAATGAGGCCGATGGCCCTCTGTTCAAGATCCGCAATGACCCCCGTACCACCCGCGTGGGCCGGTTTCTGCGTCGATTCAGTCTGGATGAACTGCCGCAGTTGTTCAACGTCCTGCGCGGGGAGATGAGCCTGGTAGGCCCGCGGCCGGCCTTACCCGCAGAGGTCGAGGCCTACGAACCCTGGCATCGCAAACGTCTGGAAGTAACGCCCGGCATCACCGGTCTCTGGCAGGTCTCGGGTCGTTCGGACCTCAGTTTCGAGGAAATGGTCTTACTCGACATCTATTACGTTGAGAACTGGTCGCCGTTTCTGGACCTGAGCATTCTCCTGCGCACCATCCCCAAAGTGCTGCTCGGTCACGGTGCCTACTGAAACGCCTGCCCAAAGGTCGGATAGGCGGGCCTTTGGCCCTGCCGGGACGGCCTGAAACGTCCGTGGGCTTGATCGGCCCATGGGCTCGGAAACAAGCCGACCGAACGGCTTTCTCGTATCCCCCAAAACGGTCTGACAACCATGGCTCTCTCGCTTCTTTCCTTTCGTAACGGCACCGGCAGTCGCTTTGCCCTTGCCGAAGTCCAGCGCGCAGCCTGTAGCGCCTTTTTACGCCGGCTTGTGCAGACCCCCAGCCCTTCCGGTCAGGAAGCCGCCGTGGCCCGGCTGGTGACGGCCGAAATGCTCGCGTGCGGACTGGTGGGCGTGCATACCGATCGCATCGGGAATGTCATCGGCCGTTATGGCCGTAGTGGCGGCCCTATCCTCTTGCTCAACGCCCATATGGACACGGTCGGGATCGGCGATCCCGAGGCCTGGACCCATGATCCCTATGGCGCCGAGATCGTCGAGGGCTGGCTGTATGGCCGGGGCAGCGCCGATATGAAAGGCGCCCTGGCGGCCATGATTTACGGTGTGGGTCTGCTGGCACACCACCGCATCGAACTGCCGGGCGAGGTCGTGGTGGCAGCGGTTGTCCAGGAAGAACCGACCGAAGGCATGGCCATGCGGGTTCTGGTCAACGAAGAAGGCCTGCGGCCGGATTGGGTCATCCTGGGCGAGCCTACCAATCTGCAAATTGCCCGCGGTCATCGGGGCCGTATGGAGTTACGGGTGAACATTCAGGGCCGTGCCGCCCATGCCTCGGCGCCGGAACGAGGTGAAAATGCCCTCTCGGCCGCGGCCCGACTGATTTTCGGCCTGGAAATGTTGGGCGCCAACCTGATGAGCGACCCCGTATTAGGCAAGGCCACTCTGGCCGTCACCGGTCTGAATGTAGCCGCAAGTAGCCGTAATGCCATTCCCGAACGTTGCGAGCTGGTCATCGACCGTCGTCTGACCCTGGGTGAAACCGCCACCCGGGCGCTGGCCGAGATCGAGAGCGTCATCCGACGCGAGGGCATCCGCGGGACGGTCGGTATCAATCGTTATACGAGCACCAGCTACACCGGCTATCAGACCGAGGGTCTTGACCTCTATCCGGCCTGGTTGTTGCCCGAAAATCATCCCCTGCTGCAGGTCAGTCTGAACGCATTGGAGCGCGCACTCGGACGGCGACCCGCTGTCATAACCTGGCCCTTCTCCACCGACGGCGCTTTCACCATGGGCGAAGCGGCCATCCCCACCATCGGTTTTGGTCCCGGTGACCCGCGCGTGGCCCACACGGCCGACGAGGCTATCCGCCTGGCCGATGTCTATGAGGCTGCCGAGGCTTATGCCATGCTTATCGTCGAGCTATTGATGGCGCTGGCCCAACGCCTCTAAGGCCGTTCTCTTTCGATCGAGCCAGGAGAGCAGCGCGTAACCGCTCTCCTGGTTTTCTGTGTCTTTTGAGCTCCTATGCCGCTTTCCGGACTTTACTGCTCCGCTTTCTTGTTGTAAGAACCTCTCGCAAGCAGAGACTCTACCGCGCTTTTGCATCGAAAACGTCAATAAGGTAGAAAATTCGATATGTTCACTATACCTGTTATCTTGGCTTTTATTTATCAATTTTTGGGATTTATTTTGGTGATTTATGCCTATTTTCTGCTGATAACAGTGATACTCTTTTTGTACTCTGTGCGACGCCATGACTGGTCGGAAGCAACGATAACGACACCGTCAGAATGGCCTCATGTTACCGTGCAGTTACCGATTTTCAACGAACCTTTTGTAGCCCGGCGTTTGCTGATGGCCGTAGCTGCCCTCGATTACCCTCGCGATCGCCTTCATATCCAGGTTCTGGATGATTCCACCGACGAGACGGCCATGTTGTTGCCGATGCTGGTCGCGCGTGTGCGGCAGGAACAGGGTTTGGATATCACCTACCACCATCGCGCCCATCGCGACGGCTACAAAGCCGGGGCTTTGGCGGCCGGATTGGCCCTCACCACCAGCGAGTTTATTGCCGTCTTCGATGCCGATTTCATCCCTCAACCCGATTGGTTACGGCGCACCGTGCCGGTCTTGCTGGCCCATCCGCAATTGGCCTTTGTCCAGACCCGTTGGGCGCACTTGAATCACGGGCAAAACTGGCTGACGGCGGCGCAGGCTTTGGCCCTTGACGGACACTTTGTCATCGAACAACAAGCGCGCTCGGCGGTGGGCCTGTGGCAGAATTTCAACGGCAGCGGCGGGTTATGGCGTCGCACGGCCATCCTCGATGCCGGAGGTTGGCAGGCGGATACCGTCACCGAAGACCTGGATCTTTCGTACCGGGCGCAACTCCGGGGATGGCGCGGGGCTTATCTGCAAGGGGCAGAAACGCCCTCCGAACTCCCGGCGCTTTTGGCCGCCTATAAGCGTCAGCAACGGCGCTGGGCGCAGGGATCGACCCAGACCTTGCGCAAGCTGGCCCGGTCTTTATGGCGAAGTAAGCATCCGTGGTGGCGACGTCTCTATGCTACCTTCCACCTCGGCGGCTGCATAACCTACCTGCTTTTGTTGCTGTTACTGTTGCTGACGTTACCGCTGGCCTGGTTGCCACCGCAACCACGGCTGTTGCCCATACCGGCCTGGCTTTCGTTGTTGGCTCCTTTGGGGCCTATTGTCCTTTGCGGTCTCGCGCAGATCCGTCTGGAGGGTCTTGCCGGTCTACGGCGCTTATGGGCTTTGCCTATCCTGATCGTCCTCTCCGCAGGGCTTGCGGCGAGCTTGGCCGGGGCTGTGCTCACCGGATTGCGTCAGAACGGGGGGACATTCGAACGCACGCCCAAGCAAGGCGAAGCCGGTCCGTGGGCCTTGCTGCGCGAAACCACGACCCGCAGCGATCTTCTGCCGGAGGGTCTGGCTTTCCTTTATGCCACAGCGTGTTTGCTCTCGCTTGCGGCAACCGCCCGGTGGGACTTAGCCTTGCTGCCGTTGTTCTTCTTCCTGGGCAGCGGTGGGGTTTGGCTCCAGAGCCTGCGCGAACAACGGCAGCACCAACGTCGGACCCTCCCCAGAGTGCCCACCCCGCGACCCGAATCCCCCTGATCTGTCTCATAGCGGTCGCAGCGAAGGGCCTCCTCGCCGTTCGCTACCGTTTCGCCTTCGCCTCCGCTCTTCTGATATACTCGAAGCGGCCTGGTTCGCGTCCGGCCTGCCCGGCTTTTTGGCAACGGAAGCGGTTCATTCCTTTGGGGAGAAGTCCCTATGTTGCGCCGAACGCTTATCGTCCTTTCCCATAGCGAACGCATGCGACGGATGGTCATGGGCTTCCCGGTAGCGGCACGGATGGCACGACGTTTTGTCGCCGGTGAAACCCGTGCCGAGGCTTTAGCCGTCATCCGCCAGCTCAACCAGGCCGGCATGTTGGCTACCGTCGATTTCCTGGGCGAACATGTCACCGAGCGCGAGGCGGCCCTGGCCAATGCTCGGGAGTACCTGACGCTGCTGGACGAGATTGCCGCTCATGGTCTGCGCAGCGGCGTTTCGCTCAAGCTTTCGGCGATGGGACTGCACATCGACGAAGGGTTCTGTTTTGACAATGTCCGCCAGATCGTGGCCAAGGCGCAGGCCTGCAAACGCTTCGTCCGCATTGACATGGAAGAATCCAGCCTGGTCGAGACGACGCTGCGGCTTTATCGGCAGTTGCGGACCGAGTTTGCCAACGTCGGCACCGTGGTCCAGGCCTATCTGTTCCGTACCCGTAGCGATGTCCAGACCCTGATCGATGAGGGTATTGCCGACCTGCGGGTGGTCAAAGGGGCTTATGATGAACCGGCCAGCATTGCCTGGCACAATCGTAGGGTGATTCAGCAGGAAATGATTGCCCTATGCCAGATGGTGCTCGAAGCCGGCCCGACTCGCGGTCGTCTGGCCATCGGCTCCCATGATGATGCCGTGTACAATCCCGTAGCCACCTGGGCGGCGGCGCGCGGTATCGCCCCCGACTCCTGGGAAATCCAGTTTCTTTACGGCATCCGTCGCGATGAGCAACGGCGCCTGGTGGCCGACGGCCATCGGCTGCGCATCTACGTCCCCTATGGCCATTCCTGGTATCCGTACTTCATGCGCCGTCTGGCCGAGCGTCCTGCCAATCTGTTCTTCTTCTTGCGAGCCCTTGTGGGCGCGTGAAGAACAACCGAATCGGGTTCTTAAGCGGCCGCAACGTCGGTAAAGGGACGATCGCCCAATACGCCGGAATACAACCTGGGGGCAGGGAGTGCCAAAGCCTCCGTCGAGGGGATCGAGTCCTCGGCGGCCATTTGCGACTCGGTTCCGGAGTGTGTTGGCGCAAGAGCGGCAGGTAGGCATAACGTTCAAACGTTCTCACCCAACAAAAGATAGAACCGTCTCCCATTTGCCGGAAGGCAGGCCCAGGGGCTATACTCCCTCATAGCCAAACTCCGGAGATCGAAGCACATGGCTTTTACGGTGGCCGATTTTCATGATTTCGTTCGGCTGCTCTGGGAGAACCCTCAGTGGCGGGCCGAGCTACGACGCCTGGTGCTCACCGACGAGCTGCTGGAGCTGCCGGACCTCGTTCGGCGGATAGCCGAATGGCGAGAGGTCGATGTGCGGGCCTGGGTCCGGCGCATCAAGGATACCCGCCGGCGAGGCGGTCGGCCGCCCGCAAGGTGCCGGGTCCTTTCCTGGTGTATGCTTTGGGGATTCGCATGGTTTGTGGCTTTACCAAGGTAAAATTATATAATACGTGAATTTTGTGGATTATAATACAAATTTGCCTCTTCTGGGTAAAACGGCCGTCATCACCGGTTCGGGCCGGGGAATCGGCCGGGCCATTGCGTTGGAATTGGCCCGCCTGGGTGCCGACATCATCGTCAATTACTTTCGTCGCCGCGAGTCCGCCGACGAAACGGCAGCCGCCATTACGGCCGTGGGCCGCAAAGCCCTCGTGGTCAAGGCCCATGTTGGTCGTCGGGAGCAGGTCGAACACCTGATGGCCGAAGCCACAGCCGCATTCGGTGCCGTGGACATTTTCATCGCCAATGCCGCCTCGGGTGTACCGCGTCCTCTCCTCGACCAGGATGCCCGTGAATGGGATTGGACCATGGACATCAACGCCCGCTCGTTGTTTTACGGTGTGAAGGCGGTCGCACCCCTCATGAAAGCACGTGGCTGGGGTCGCATCATCGGCATTACCTCGATGGGCTCCCGTCGTGCTTTGCCCAACTACGGCATCATCGGCGTGAGCAAAGCCGCCATCGAGACCCTTATCCGCTATTTTGCCGTCGAGTTGGCCCCTTATGGCATCCGTTGCAATGCCGTCTCGCCGGGAGTTGTCCTGACCGAGGCTCTGCGCCATTTTCCCAACTGGGAAGCGTTGGTCGCCATTGCCCGTCAACGCACGCCCACCGGCGCCCTGGTGACTCCCGAACAGGTGGCCCGCGTGGTCGGTTTCCTCTGCACCGATGCCGCCGCCGGCATCGTCGGTCAAACCATCGTCGTCGACGGTGGTTACGAAATCATGCCTTGAATCCGGAGACCTATGGATCGCAAAACCATCATCCGCCAACGTTTGCACGAAGCGCGCCGGCTCCTTTTGGAAGCCGTGGCCGTTCTCGATGAGGAGACGGCCCTGTCCGCCACGGCCAACCCGGAATGGCGGGTGCGCGACATCCTGGCGCATCTGGCGGCTGCCGAACGGGGCCTGTTGCGGAATGTGGAGCGTTTTCTCGCCGGTGGTGAACTCACGGCCGATTTTGACCTCGATCGTTGGAATCGGCGGCAGGTAGCCAAACGCCAGGATGCCACCGTGGCCGATCTGCTGGCCGAGCTGGCCGCCGGTCGCGAGGAGACGTGGGCCTTGCTCGACCGCCTCGACGAAGCCGCCCTCGATGTGTCCGGTCTGCATCCGGCCGGGATACCCACCACCGTAGCCGGGTTGTTTGCCACCATCGCCAATCACGAACTCGACCACGGCAACGAGATCCGGGCGGCCTTGGGATTGCCCATCGTGCGTCGGGCCGACTGGCGCGAGGCCCTAGGAGAGACCCTATGAGCTCGATCCGCAACGAGCTGCGGCGCCGCCTGGAAGAAAGCCACGCCGGCGTGTTGGCCGTGGTGGCAGGATGGGATGACGCGGCGGCAGCCCTCCCGATCACCCCGCAATGGACTGCGCGCGAGGTCTTGGCCCATCTGGCCGCAGCCGAATTAGGGCATAACCTCGTCATTCATCGTCTACTGGCCGGCGAGCCAACCGAGTTGCCCGGTTTTGATCTTGATGCCTACAATCAGGCCGAGGTGGCTGCCCGTCAAGGCCGCTCTTTGGCCGAATTGATCGCCGAATACCGGGCTAACCGCGCGGCCACCCTGGCCCTGCTCGACACCGTCTCCGAGACCGACTGGGACAAAGGCGGCCTTCACCCCGGCGGCTTTGCCACCACCGTAGCCGGCACCTTTCGCGTCATCGTCATCCACGAACAACGGCATCTGCGCGAGCTCCGGGCCGCCCTGACAGCACAAAAACGCCAGGGATGAACCGGGCTCGTTCACCCCTGGCCATCGTATCCACGGAAAGAGGACGGGTACGGTTGGATGTCCCCCTTCATCCAGGCCGTTACCGTCGTCCTCTTCCGTCGGTGAGATGCTACGGCGCCAGGGTGATCCATGGTCGAAGGAGTTCCCCCTGCTCGTCCGACCTGGCATCACCCTGACCATCCCTCAGGACGCCATCCGAGGGACGAAGTCACGGCTTGCGCAAAAAATTTAAGAAACTTTTGTAACGCCCACCAGGGCGGGTCCCTGACGTCTTGTCTCCGGCGTGGTCGATAAGGCCCCCCATGACCATGCCGGTCTCTTCATCCGGAAACCGCATTCAGGATGACAATGGCTATGAGGGCCAGAGCGATGTACTCCAACGCGCGACGTCGCGTGAGATGACCGGCCAACTGCTGCTGGGCCAGTCCGACCAGCAGATAGAAAGCAACCAACAGGACCAGGCCCACACGTATGGCGGTATACGGACCGTAGTTCAGCACCCACGTCAGTTGGGCCATGGTTATGGCCACGACCAGGCCAAACATCAAAGCCGGCAGATGGCGGGTGGTGATCTCCCGGAGCAGGTCGAGGGTCAGCAGGCCACTGATGAATCCGATCAGGGTGGCCGAGATAAGGGAACGACTGCGCGAGCTGTAGATGAGGATAAAGGTCGTCGCTGCCAGTCCGTAACACAAAGCGTTGAGGAGGAGCCGGGCGCCATGGAAAGCCGGGTCCTCACGGTCGGCGACATGGTATTCGCCTAACATGGCCGCGGCCAGGACCGTGCCCGTCAGCACAACCCCGATCAACCACCAGGTATCGGAGGGCGCTGCCGGCAGCAAGGCACCGGCCGTCATGACGATGGCGCTGGGCAAACCCCAATAGCGATAGGTGTGCCGCAATTGGCGCCGGCGAGGATGGGTGCGAATGGCCGCTTCCAGGCCGGTGCAGACGATGGTCACGGCCACCAGTCCGGTGAGAAGACGCGAGGAGATCGTCAGCGTGATGGGCGAGCCGAAGACCAGGGCCGCGAATGTACGAGTTGGTAGCGTGATGATATGGCCCAGAACCAGCGCCACGAGCGCAGCCCAAATGGCTACACTGAGATGGCTGCGATAATCGGTCATGCTCGGATTGTAGCACACGTCGCTGCAATCGGAGCAGTTCTGCGTCCCGTGTTTGCGTAAAAGCCCCTTTCCCCGGCACAATTCAGGGCGATCGTGCGCACTGTTCTTTTTTTTCGGCTTCGCAGGAGGATCTCGTGTCTGTTCCCGATGTCCCCACATTCCTCGATTTCGATATGCGCGTGCTCAAGGCCGGCATCGGGCATTATCTCGTTACGGCACAGACACCGGACCAGGGGCAGGCGGTGACGACCCTTGACTGGACGAGGCTGAACCAGGCCGACTTCAGCGCCGCTCTGGAACGGATTCGCGAGGAACCTTTCAGCACCGACGAGGCCTTGCTGCAGGAGGTGGGTGAACATCTGTTCGCCGCGCTGTTTCGCGAGCAGGTGCGCGAGCTGTTTCTGGGCATCTACGGTCAGCAGGTCCTGGCCGATGAGCAGACCTTTCTGCGTCTGCGCCTCGATATCCACGAAGCGGCGCCGGAAGTCGCCGCATTGCCCTGGGAATTGGTCTGCGCCGACGGCGTCTTCCTGGGCACACAGCTCAAAACCCTCTTCACCCGGCACTATCTCAACCTGGATACCGGGCCGATCAAGTCCCTGCAGCTAAAGGGGTTGCCGCGTGTCCTGCTGGTTATCCCACGAGGGTCAGGGTTGGCCACCGATCGCGAACGGGATATTGTCACCGCGGCGCTGGAAAGGCAAGGGGTGGCCTTCACCGTGCTGGAGGGGAAGGTCACGGTCAAGGCCATGGAAGAGGCCCTGGCCACCGGCGAGTATCACATCCTCCATTTCATCGGGCACGGCGAATTCGAACAACAAGACGACGGCACCTGGCACGGTTCGCTGCGTTTCAATGCGCCCGATCCGACCCTGAGCGAGTCCGAGGACGAAGAGTGGGTGACCGACGCACGGCTGCAAAACCTGTTGGGCAATTACAGCGATACCCTCAAGCTGGTGGTGCTCAATGCCTGCAAAGGTGCGACTGTGGCCGAAGCCCGCAGCGGTCGCGGGTTCATCGGCGTGGCGCCGGCCATCTTGCGGGCGCGGGTACCGGCCGTCATCGCCATGCAGTTCTCCATTCGCGACGATGTGGCCGTCACGTTCGCCGAAACCTTTTATCATCGCCTCACGGCCGGGCGTTGGGCCGGTCGGGTGGACATGGCCGTGACCCTGGCCCGCAGCGCCTGCCTGCGCGATTTCCCGCGCGATCGGGGCTTTGCCACGCCCATTCTTTACCTGCGTAGCCGGGACGGCATCCTCTTCGTCCTCGAAACCCCGCCTGTCCGACCCGAAGCGCAACCCGAAGCGGTGGCCCCACCGGAACCCACGCCCGAATCGGCGTCTGTCCCCTGTCCGCCGGTCCCCGATCCCGGCGAGACATGGCGTCAACGCTATCGACACGATACGGCGGCCACGCTGATCGCCGTGGTGACCTCGCAACAGGAACGCCTGAATCTCCTGCGCCGCCAGATCGAAGCCCTGCAGAACATGAAGATCGAAAATCCCCTGTTGGCGGCAGGAGCCATGGTCGACCTTCAGATCGAGCGTTTGGAAACGAAACGGCAAACCCTGAGCGCAGAGCTGGAAGCGAGCAAGGCCGTGTTGTGCTGGAAGCTGTGGGAAGCCTGTCGCGAACGGGAAACGCTGCGCCAACAACTGGCCGAACGCCTTGGCGAGCGTGACCAGCTCCAGAGGACGGGTCGTTATGTCAGCTTTGCGCTGAACAACGCCATCGCCGAGCTGGAGCAGCGCCTGCGCGAGCTCGATGATGTTCTCAACCGGGGTCAGGCCTTCTGCCGTTGAGGGGCCGGCAGCGACCCGACAGGACGGCGACGCAGAGGCTTATACGGCCTCGATGATGGTGGCCGTGGCCATGCCGTGGCCGATGCACATGGTCTGCAGGCCGTAGCGTCCGCGACGACGGCGCAGCTCATGGACCAGAGTGGTCATAAGCCGGGCGCCGCTGGCGCCAAGGGGATGGCCCAGGGCAATGGCGCCACCGTTCGGATTGACCCGGGCCGGATCGGGTTCGATTTCCTGTTGCCAGGCCAGGACGACCGAGGCAAAGGCTTCGTTGATCTCGAACACGTCGATGTCGTCCACCTGTAAACCGGCGCGCGCCAGGGCTTTTTGCGTGGCCGGGATGACGCCGGCCAACATAAGCACGGGATCGTCGCCCACGACCACCCGCGTGACCACACGCGCCAGCGGTTGCAGGTGCCATCGTCGGACCGCCTCGGCCGAGGCCAACACCACGGCGGCGGCGCCGTCGCTGATCTGGCTGGCATTGCCGGCGGTAATGACCCCATCTTCTTTGAAAGCCGGTTTCAGTGTGGCCATCTGTTCCAGATCGGCATCGAAACGGATGCCCTCGTCAATGGTCACAGTTCGCCGGGCATCGTCGTCTCCGGCCCCAGGCAGCGGCACGGTTATGGGCACGATCTCGGCGGTAAAGTGACCGTTGCGGGTGGCTGCGGCCGCCTTCTGATGGCTTTCGTAGCCGAACCGATCGAGCGCCGCGCGCGGGATATCCCACCGGGCAGCCATCATCTCGGCGGCAATGCCCTGGTGGACCAGGGTATAAGGCAAGTCCGGCCACCGGGCCGGATAATCCGAACCCATCGGCACCCGGGTCATGTGTTCGACCCCACCGGCCACAACCACGTCCATATCCCCGGCGAGAATGGCCTGCGTCGCAAAATGAATGGCCTGTTGACCGGAGCCGCACATGCGGTTGAGGCTGACTGCCGGCACCTCCACCGGCCAACCGGCTTTGAGCACGGCCAGACGGGCGATGTTGGCGCCCTGTTCGCCGATGGGGGTGACACAACCAAGCACAACATCCTCGACCTGGGCCGGTTCCAGGCCGGCCGTCTGCACGGCCGCCCGCAAAACCGGCACGATCAAATCGAGGGGTGGAACTTCGGCATACATGCCGCGACGTCGCCCGATCGGGCTACGAACGGCCGCAACGATAAACACATCGCGCATCATCGTTCTCCTGAGAGGGTTGTCAGAAAGAGCACGAGCATGGCCGTGCCCATCGGCGATAAGCGCTTAGGAAACCACGGGAGGATTTTCCGGAACGGCGGCGGTAAGCGCCTGAAACGCCGCCAGTTGCGAGGCATCGCCCAGGACGGCTACCAGATCGCCGGCCGCAAAACGATAATCGCCATGCGGATTGGGCACCAGCCGGCCCCGGTGCATCACGGCCACAACCGAAGCGCCGGTGCGGGTACGGATGCGCATCTCCCGCAGGCTATGGCCCACCAGAGGACTGTCGGCGTTCAAGCGCACCCAGCTCACGTCGAGTAGCCGGCCAACGTTCTGGAGCCGGGCTACGGTTTCGTACTCTTCGTGCATCCGATAGAGAGGCGCATACAGCTCCTGGCGCACGGCATCGGTGAAATACTGGATCTCGGTGGGCGGAAAACCCAGATGCAGAAGCGCCTGGCGGGTAATCTCCAGCCCGGCCTCGAATTCGGGTTGCACGACTTCGTACACGCCTACTTCGTGCAGGCGTTCCATCTGTTCCACGCCTTCGGCCCGGGCGACGATATGCACCGTAGGATGCAGACGGCGCACCTGCGCAACGACGCCGCGGGTGACGATCAGCGCCGGGGTGGTGACCAGGACCAGCCGGGCCTGCCGAACCCCGGCCGCCTCCAGCACGACTTCCTGAGTCGCATCGCCATAGAGGATGGGAAAGCCTTTGGCGCGCGCCTCGATTACCCGATGGTAGTCGATCTCGATCAGCACAAAGGCCAGGTTCAGGCGTTGCAGCACCTGGGCCACATGCTGGCCCACGCGTCCCCCACCGGCGATGATCACATGATCGCGCAGCCCACCGGTCGGCAGGTTGATCGGCATTGGGGTTTCATGGCCAAAGCGCCGCTTTTGCCAGGCATACACGGGTTCGACTAGCGCCAGAGCCGCCGGCGTCAACATCATCGTGACGATGGCTGTAGTGAGAATCAACCCATAGAGGTGGTCGCTAATGGCCTGGATGGCAACACCCAACCGCGCCAACACAAAGGAGAACTCGCCCATCTGAAACAAACCCAATCCCAGGGCGAGAGGAACCACGTTGCCGTAGCCGAAGAGACGGGCCAGGCTGCCGAAGATGAGGGCCTTGCTCACGGCCACGATGAGGACGATGAGCAGCACCGTCCCCAGGTTGGCCAACAGAAAAGCAGGGTTCAAAAGCATGCCCACGGACACGAAAAAGAGCAGGCCAAACACATCGCGCAGGGGGATGATGTCGCTGAGGGCCTGATAGCCGTAGTCCGATTCGCTCAGGACCAGGCCGGCGACGAAAGCGCCGAAGGCAAAGGAAAGCCCAACCTGATACGTCACATAACCGATGCCCAGGCCGAGGGCCGTGATCGCCAACAAGAAAAGCTCGCGCGAGTTCCAACCGGCAATATAGGCCAACAGGACGGGCAAGACACGGGTGCCGATGATCAGCATGGCGGTCAGAAACACCGCCGCCTTGACGATGGCCCACGCCAGCATGGACAAACCGGCTTCGGGCGTCTGCACCCGCGGCAGGATGATCATGAGCGGCACGGCCGCCAGGTCCTGCACGATCAACATCCCGATCATAACCCGACCGGATAACGTATCCAACCGGCCCCGCTCTTTCAGCGTTTTCAGCACCACCATCGTGCTGGAAAGGGCGATCACGGCGCCGAACCAAAGCCCCTCCTGCCACGACCAACCCCATAAGCGACCGATTCCCAGCCCCAGGCCGATGGCGAGGAGCATCTGGATGGGGGTGCCGATGAGGGCGATGCGACGAACCGGTTGCAGCTCCTGCAGCGAGAATTCCAGCCCCAACACGAACAACAGCAACGCCACGCCGATCTCGGCCAGCAGCTCGATATCGTGCACTTCGCTCACCGTAATGCCGCCGGTGAAGGGACCGACGAAGAACCCGGCCAGAATATAGCCAAGGAGCAGCGGCTGGCGTAACTGCTGGGCGATGATGCCGCCCACCAGTCCGGCAACAACGATGATGGCAATATCGGCAGCGATACCCATGGGCGAGGCGGAGAACGGAAGGCCGGTCGGAAAGCCGGCCTGGACGGCCTCCCACCCAACGCGTAGAAAGCCGTCCGGGCCCGCTGATTACGCCCCCAGGCCTAACCGCTCCAACAGGCGTCGGCGCTCGGCTTCTACAACTTCCGGATCGAGTTTGCGGTACAGAGGAACAGGCTGACGCAACGGTTGACCGGGCCGCAGCTCCATCGGTTCCCAGCGCGCTTCCAGTTGACTTCCGTCATAGCGTAACACCGGTCGCGTCCCACGCGCATCGGTGACTTCATCCACGTAGAGCCGGCCGAAGATGTCACCGTCGTACCCCAGGAAATGGTGCAATTGCTGGGTGGTGAAGGGCAGGAAGGGGTTGAGCAGCACCTTCAGGCGGTCGATGACCTGAAGCGTCACGTAAACCGTGGTAGCCGCCGCCACCGGATCGGTTTTGATCTGCGCCCACGGCGCCTTTTCGTTGAGATAGCGATTGGCGGCATGCGCCAGGTCCATCGCCTTGGTCAGCGCCAGTTTCAGCCGCACGGCCTCCAGTTCGGCGCCGACCTCGGCGAAGGCCGCCTCCGAGGCGGCCAGCAGGGCCCGATCGCGCTCGTCTAGAGGCCCAGGCGCAGGCACACGGGCATCGAAACGGCTGTAGGCAAAACCCAGGGTGCGGTTGACCAGATTCCCCCACGTGGCTACCAACTCATCGTTGTTGCGCCGCACGAACTCATCCCAGGTAAAGTTGACATCGCGCGTCTCCGGCGCGTTGATCGTCAACACATAGCGCAGGGGGTCGGGATCGTAACGGCTGAGGAAGTCCGGCAGATCGATGGTCCAGCGCCGGCTGGTACTGATTTTCTTGTCCTCGATGTTGAGATACTCGTTGGCGGGAACGTCGTAGGGCAAATTGAGACCTCGGCCATCGCCGATGAGCATGGCCGGCCAGATGATGGCATGGAAGGGGATGTTGTCTTTGCCGATGAAATAGTAAGACCGGGTGGCGGGGTCCAGCCACCAATCCCGCCAGCCGTCCGGATCGCCCATAAGGGCGCACACCTCGCGCGTGGCGCTGAAATAGCCGATAACGGCATCGTACCACACGTAGATGACCTTGTTGTCCCAACCGGGTACGGGCACGCTGATCCCCCAATCGATGTCGCGCGTGATGGCGCGACCCCGCAGCTCGCCGCTTTCGACTTGCTGGCGGGCGTAGTTGATAACGGCCGGCCGCCAATGGTCCTTGCGGCCGTCGTTGAGCCAGGCGGCCAGATGGGGGCTGGCTTTGGCCAGATCGAAGAAGAAATGCTCGGTCTCGCGGATTTCGATCTCGCTTTGACCGCAGATTTTGCAGCGCGGTTGGAGGAGGTCAACCGGATCGAGCGTATTGCCGCAGTTGTCGCACTGGTCCCCACGGGCATCGCCGTAACCGCAGATGGGACAGGTGCCTTCGATGTAACGATCGGCCAGAAAACGCCGGTCAATCCGACAGTAAGGCTGCTGTTGACGATCCTGGTAGATATAACCGTTGCGCAGGTGGTTGCGAAACAGCTCGTGGGTTACGTCCCAGTGGTTCTGGGTGTCGGTGTGGGTGAAGAGATCGAAGCTCAGGCCCAGGTCCTTGAAGCTCTGCACGAAGCGGGCATGATAGCGGGCCACAATCTCGGCCGGGCTTATCCCCTCCTGCGCTGCCCGCACGGTGATGGGTGTGCCGTGGGTATCCGAACCGGAGACCATAAGCACCTGATGCCCGGCCAGGCGATGGTAACGGGCGAAGATATCGGGGGGGAGATAGGCCCCGGCCACATGGCCGAGATGGCGGTCACCGCTGGCATAGGGCCAGGCCACACAAACCAGAATGCGCGTCGTCGAAGAAGTCGTCATATACTCTCCTCATTCAAACCCCTGCCGCTGCCAGGGCTGCGGTCACGATGGCCTGTGCTTCGGCCTGAAGGCGCCGCAGATGGTCGGCGTCTCGGAAGCTTTCGGCGTAGATTTTGTACACATCCTCGGTGCCCGACGGACGAGCCGCAAACCAACCGTTGGCCGTGACGACCTTGAGGCCGCCGATGGGAGCGCCGTTTCCGGGCGCATGGGTGAGGATGGTCACGATGGGATCGCCGGCCAGCTCTGTCGCTTTCACCATGGTCGGATTGAGTCTGGCCAGCACGGCCTTTTGGCGGCGATCGGCGGGCACATCGAGACGTTCGTAAAGGGGGCTGCCGAAGCGGGCCTCCAGCTCGCGATAGTGCTCGCCGGGATCGCGACCGGTGCGGGCCGTAATCTCGGCGGCCAGCAGGTCGAGAATGATGCCATCCTTATCGGTGGTCCAGACGGTGCCATCGCGACGCAGGAACGAAGCCCCGGCGCTCTCCTCTCCGCCGAAACCCAGAGAGCCATCGCACAGACCCGCCACAAACCATTTGAAGCCGACCGGTACCTCCACCAGCCGTCGGCCCAAATGCGCGGCTACGCGGTCGATCATGGCGCTGGAGACCAACGTCTTACCGACGGCGGCATCAGGCGGCCAGCCCGAACGCTCCCGAAACAGGTAAGCTACGGCCACGGCCAGGTAATGATTGGGGTTGAGCAACCCGACGCTGCGGGTGACGATGCCGTGCCGGTCGCCGTCCGGGTCGTTGCCGAAAGCGATGTCGAAACGGTCTTTCAACCCGATCAACCCTGCCATGGCGTAGGGTGACGAGCAATCCATGCGGATCTGACCGTCCCGGTCCAGGGTCATAAAGGCAAACGTGGGGTCCACGACCGGGTTGACAACCTCCAGGTCAAGGCCGTAGCGCTCGGCGATGGGCTGCCAATAGGCCAGGGTCGAACCACCCAGCGGGTCGACACCGATTTTCAGGTTGGCCGCCCGGATGGCGGCCATATCGATGACCCGGTCCAGATCGGCCACATAGGCGGCGATGTAATCGTGGCGCCGTACGAACTCGCTGCGGATGGCCCGCTCCCAGGGGACGCGCCTGACCCCGGCCATACCCTCGGCCAGAATGGCGTTGGCCCGCTCTTGAATGAGGCGCGTCGCGTCCGTATCGGCCGGTCCGCCTGTGGGCGGATTGTACTTAAAGCCGCCGTCGGCCGGTGGATTATGGGAAGGGGTGATCACCACGCCGTCGGCCAGGCCGTGCGTGCGCCCACGGTTGAAGGTCAGAATGGCATGCGAGATGACGGGTGTGGGCGTATAGCCCAAATCCGCCTGGATGACGACCGGCACTTCATTGCCGACCAAAACCTCGACGGCCGAAATGAAGGCGGGTTCGGATAACGCATGGGTATCCATCCCCAGAAACAGAGGGCCGTCGTAGCCCTGGGCGGCACGGTAGTCGCAGATGGCCTGGCTGATGGCGAGGATGTGGTCTTCGTTGAACGTGTGCTGCAGCGAACTGCCGCGGTGACCCGATGTGCCGAACACAACCGCCTGCTCCGGCCGGGTTGGGTCGGGATGGCAGGTGTAATAGGCAGCGATCAGGCGAGGGATAGGGATCAGGAATTCACGAGGCGCCGGTTGGCCGGCGAGGGGATGAAGGGACATCGGGCGATAAAGCCATGCCAAAAGAAAACAACCGAGTGCGAAAACGGATCAGTAAGGTAGTATAAAAGGTCGCAGGAACAAATGACAAGCAAGCCGCCGGGACCGGGGGAAGGGCTCCCCCGTGTTACAATGGCCATTTGTGGATGCCACCGGCTCTAGCCGGGGCGGCATGCGCGACCCTTGCTGCAGCCGCTCGGTGCGATTTGACAGCGATCGCGCTTTGTCCCAAACTTGTTTTATCGTGCACAAACGCCTATGCCCACCTGCACCCCCATGCTCATCCAAATTGACGAAGATCGCCACTGGTGGTTTGCCACCCGCACGCGCGCCATTCTGGCCCTACTCGATAAGTACGTCGGACCGGGGCGCCATGGCCGCCGGGTGCTCGATGTCGGCGCCGGCGCCGGCAACATGATGCACCATCTGGCCCACTACGGCGAGGTCGTCGGCCTGGAATACAACCCCAAACCCATCCCCGTTGCTCTGGACCGCGGATTCGATGTCCGCCAAGGCTCGGCGACGGCCATGCCCTTCCCCGACGCCAGTTTCGACCTGGTGGCCGTGTTGGATACCCTCGAACACATCCCCGACGAAGCTGCGGCCCTGCGCGAAACGTGGCGGGTGACGAAGCCGGGCGGCTGGTTGATCATCACCGTGCCGGCGCTCATGTGGCTGTGGAGTCAGAACGATGTGCTCAACCAGCATCAGCGCCGCTATGCCGTGCCCGAACTGCGGCGTAAACTCATGGCTCTCGGCTGGCGCGTGCCTTTTTGTAGCTACACCTTTGCCCTCATCTTTCCCCTTTCGGCCACCCTGATCCTGGCCCGCCGCCGGTTGGGTCGCGAGCCCG
>JBBINH010000010.1:0-91184 GCA_037443945.1 Caldilineales bacterium | reverse complement strand
GTCGTACGACAGGGAGGGTCGGATACGGTGGTGTCGGACATAGGTCCTCTCAGCGGTGAGGAGATAAAAAACGGGCCTCGTGAGAGGCCCGTCATCTTGGCGGAACATCCTCTCATCGTCCAGAATTTCTTCTGCCGGCATTGGCACCTGGGGATGAGTCCCTGGTTGCCGAGGCTTCATCGGGCCGGTCCCTCCGCCTCTCTGGATAAGAGGGTCTTATCGCAGTGCTATGGCATTGTTGGAGGGCGAGCTTAGCACAAAACGGCCGTGGGTGCAAATGGCGAGAGGAGGGGGTCGGCAGACGCACAAGCGTTCTCGTCCCATTACCCTCATTCCGCAACTCGGTTCCGTTTTATGTTGGGGCGCTTTTGGCGGTGTTGGTGAGCAGGGCGTTAAGCCGCTCCGGTTCCCCACTTCCTCGCTTTGGATGAAGCCCTGCATTTGCCCGGTACGCCGGACCGCACCACCACCCCGGCCCGATTCGGCGGGCGATACACGGCGCCGGCGGCCCCATGACACGGCTCGCCCGGCGCCGCCGGCGGATGCCACGGCCGCCGACGGTCCCGGCGCCTCGGCCATGAGCGCCGCAGCGACAGAGCGCCGTGCAGCCCATGATCCACGGCACTGCGATGTACCGCCCAAGCCTACCAACTGCCTCTTTTACCGGTGGTCGTTGATGCTGGAGATGTCAGGGCAGCCGTTGATCCTGGCGTTGCAAAACGCGGCCAAACCGGCCTTGCTTAACCCCAATTTCACCGGGACGGCGTACTTGCGTGATGTGAGCATGGAGGCGTTGGAGAAACTGCTCATCCTCGGGTAGGAAGGTCACCCGGTCGCGGTTGGACTTGGTATCGCGGATGGCGATGAGCGCGTTCTCGAAGTCGAGGTCCTGGATGCGCAGGCGCAGAGCCTCCAGGAGCCGCAGGCCGCTGCCATAGGGGAAGCAGGCGACGAGATAGGGGGCGCCGTTCAGGTGGGCGAGGAGGCGGAGACATTTATCGTGGCTGAGGTAGGGCTGGACGAAAGTGGTCTTTTTGGCGCGAAGGGCGTGCAAATCGCCAAGAGGGATGCCGAGGACGTCCTGGTAGAGGAACAGAAGGGCGGCAAGGGCCTGATTTCGGGTGGAGGCAGAGATCTACTCGTGGGTGGCGAGGTGGGTGAGAAAAGCTTCGACCTCTGGTGTGCCCATAGTGGCGGGGTGGCGCAGTTTGTGGAAGCGGACAAGGCGTTCGTACCAATGGAGATAGGCTTTCTCAGTGCGGATGGAGTACCCGCGCCGGCGGATGGCCTCGCGGAGGCGGTCGGCAGTTTCTTTTCCGGCATTGTTGCTCCTTTAGTGATCGTTCGAAGATCGGTATAAAAGGTTGGGGGTGGCTATTGTCCCTTTTTCCTGTCCGGGAGGCCTGGGGTTACTTCAGGAGCAATACCAGAGGGGCGCCACCCCGAAGGGTGTGATTTCCTGCCCACACCAGGAGCCGGCTTACCCTCACGGCCGATTCCTTCCGTTTGTACCCCCGCATCGTCCGATAGCGCTTCTTGATCCGGTTCCCGATCGCTCGTTCACAGCGGTTGTTGGTTCCATCCGGTCGCTCTCCGCCTGCCCCCTGCCACTGCCGATACATCACCGGCCGCTTCCACAGATTCCAGCGATCCAGAAGCAAGCAACGGATGCGGTAGGCCACGGAAAGGTGCTTCAGCCCCACCGCATCGGCGACCTGCTTGAAGGTATCGGCGTCATGGGGGCCATTACGACTCGGTTCCGGAGTGTGTTGGCGCAAGAGCGGCAGGCAGGCATAACGTTCAAACGTTCTCACCAACAAAAGATAAAACCGAGTAACCGAGTCGCCATTACCCTCCGGCGCCGTCTTTGTGGTAAAATGATGTCCATGACCATGGCGACGCAAACCCAAAGCAGGCCCCTGGGGGTCATCGATGCCATCCAGCGCGGGTTCGACCTCATCAACCATAGACTTTGGCTGTTACTTATCCCGGTGTTGCTGGACCTGTTCCTATGGCGAGGTCCGCACCTGTCCCCGGCGCCTTGGCTCAATGCCTACCTCGATACCTGGCCGACCCAGCTGGGGCCGGCCGTGGAACTGCCGACGGAGATAAGCCTGGCCCTGGACCAGACCCGCCTGGTGGTGGACAGGCTGAACCTGTTCACCCTGCTGACCGGACTTGTCGCCGGTTTGCCGTCCTTTATGGCCCGGTTGGAGGTTCCCGCTTCGGCCTCTGCGGTCTTGACGGCCACCGAAGCATGGCAGGTGCTCCTGGCCGCGGTCGTGCTCATCCCCGGCGGCCTGCTCATCGGCAGCCTGTGGTTGGCCCTAATCGTGCGGGCCATGCAGGGCGAAAGCACAAGCTGGGCGAGGACGCTCCGCCATGCGGGTTGGCTCTGGCTCAATCTGGGATTGTATCTGGTCGGGTTGACCGCAGCGCTGATCGCTGGGAGCGGCTTTCTGGCCGTGTTCCTGACCGTGCTTCTGCTCGTGTTGGGGTCAGGCGGGTTGACCCTGCTGAGTTGGGCATCGTTGGTCTTCTTCTGGCTTGTCTTGTGGGTGGGTATCGGCCTTCGTTTCGTGGTCAGTGCCATTGCCGTGGACGGGGTCAATGTGGCGCGGGCCGTGTGGCGCAGCCTGAATGTGGTCACACGCAATTTCCCGGCCACCATGGGTCTGATCCTGCTGGGTTTGCTGCTTACCGAAGGTTTTGCCCGCATCTGGCTGCGGCTCAGCAGCCATCACTGGGGCATCCCCCTGGGCATTGTGGGCTATGCCTACATCGGCACGGCGCTGGTAGCGGCCGGTTTCTATTTCTATCAGGCGCGCTATCACCACTGGCTAGGCAGCACAAAGCTGCGCCAAGAACGCGACGAGGCCGAAAGCCGATAGCAAGGCTTATCGCAAATCACCAGCTCTTTTTCTTCCATCCCCCCGAATTCCCCCAGCGAGGTTTGTGACGTGGCACGTCAACCAACCGTTTCCAATGCCTCTACTACGTACACCGAAGACCAGATCCAGGTTCTGGAAGGCCTGGAGGCGGTGCGTCGGCGTCCCGGTATGTACATCGGCGGCACCGACAGCAAGGCCCTCCACCATATGGTCTACGAAGTCGTGGACAACTCGGTGGATGAGGCCATGGCCGGTCGCTGTGATCGCATCCGGGTGACCATTCATGCCGATAACAGCGTTTCCGTCGAGGACAACGGCGCCGGCATCCCCGTCGGCATTCACAAACAGACCGGTCTGCCCGCCGTCACGGTGGTGATGACCCGGCTGCATGCCGGCGGGAAGTTTGGCGGTGGCGGCTATAAGGTCTCCGGTGGTCTGCACGGCGTCGGTGTCAGCGCCGTCAATGCCCTCAGCGCCTGGATGGAGACCACGGTCAAGCGGGACGGCCTCATTTACCGCCAGCGCTACGAGCGCGGCAAACCCGTTACCGATGTCGAAATCATCGGCAAGACCCGTCCCGATGATACCGGCACCATCCAGCGCTTCCTTTACGACGAGACCATCTTCGATGCGGATGTGGAGTACAAGTTTGAGACCCTGATGCAGCGGCTGCGCGAGATGGCTTTTCTCAATCGGGGTCTGCGCATCACCCTCGTGGATGAACGGGGCAGCGAACCCCGCCAGATGAGTTTTTATTTCGAGGGCGGCGTCGCCTCGTTCGTGCGCTATCTGACCAAAAATCGCCAGCCTCTGCACGAACCGGTGTACATCCAACGGACTTTCGAAACCACATCCGTCGAGGCGGCCATCCAGTACACCGAAGGCTACGCCGAATCGGTCTTTTCCTTTGCCAACACCATCAATACCCCCGATGGCGGCACCCATCTCACCGGGTTGCGCAGCGGCATCACCCGCTGTATCAACGACTACGCCCGCAAGCAGGGCCTGCTTAAGGAAAAAGACCCCAACTTCAGCGGCGAAGACACCCGCGAGGGGCTGACCGCTATCGTCAGTGTGAAATTGGTGGATCCCCAGTTCGAAAGCCAGACCAAGGTCAAACTCCTGAACAACGAGGTCCGCAATCAGGTCGAATCGGCCGTCGTCGAGGTGTTCGGCGCCTGGTTGGAGGCCAACCCGCGCGATGCCAGGAAAATCGTCGAGAAATGCTTTACCAGTGCCCGCGCCCGCGCCGCGGCCCGCCAGGCGCGCGATCTGGTCTTCCGCAAGAGCGCCCTGGAGAGCATGACCCTGCCCGGCAAGCTGGCCGACTGCACCGAACGCGATCCCCGCAAGGCCGAACTCTACATCGTGGAGGGCGATAGCGCCGGGGGATCGGCCAAGCAAGGTCGTGACCGGCGCTTCCAGGCCATCCTGCCCTTGCGGGGCAAAATCCTCAACGTCGAAAAGGCACGGCTGGATAAGGCCCTCAGCAACAAGGAGATCCAGGCCTTGGTGACGGCTCTGGGCACAGGCGTCGGCGATCAGTTCAACCTGGACAATCTGCGCTATCATCGCGTATTGCTGATGACCGATGCCGATGTGGACGGCGCCCACATCCGCACCCTCTTGCTGACCTTTTTCTTCCGTTACATGGAGCCTCTCATCACCAACGGGCATCTGTATATCGCCCAACCCCCGCTCTATCTTATCACCACCGGCAAAGAGCGCTACTACGCCTATTCCGACGCCGAAAAGGACCAGATTCTGGCCCGGTTGGGCGACAAAAAAGTCACCGTGCAGCGCTATAAGGGCCTGGGCGAGATGAATCCCGAACAGCTCTGGGAGACGACGATGAATCCCGAAAAGCGGACGGTGTTGCAGGTGACCATCGAGGATGCCGCCGCTACCGACCGCACCTTCGATATGCTCATGGGGGATGAAGTGGCTCCACGACGGCGGTTCATCACCACCCATGCCGCCGAGGTGCGCAACCTGGATGTGTAAAGGCAGGCGCCGTCGTCCCCATCGAGACGACGGTGCCTGGGGTCCGTCTCGGGGCCTCCTATTTGGGGCTCATCGGCATAATGACGTGGATATGCTCCTCCGGACCGGCGCCCACCGGCTTGATCACGCCGGGCCGCGAGGCCGAAATGGCCTCGAAAACGATATCCGGGGCATCCATGGCCTGTAGGACATCGATCACAAAGCGGGCATTGAAGGCGGCTTGCAGGAGTTCCCCCTCCACAACCGCTTCGATTTCGGCGACATTGTCCCCCATCTCGGCGCTGGTGGCCGTGAGGATAAGCTTGCCCGAACCCCCGGCCGTTTCACCCGGCACGAGCTGCAGGCGGACGATGTTCGCCGAATCCCGTGCAAAGAGATAAGAAACGCGCATAGCCTGCAAAAAGGCGTTGGTATTGATTATTGCGCGCGTGTTATAGGTTGTTGGAATGATTTTGTTATAATCGGGAAAATTGGCCTCGATCAGTTGGCTGACCAGGTCAACGCCGGGAAGATGAAACATGATCTGATTGCGGGCTTCGGTCACCGTTACCTGGACGCCGTCCTCTTCGCCCAGGTCAACGGCGCCGATAATGCGGGCCAGTTCGTTCAAGGCCCGTGCCGGCACGATCACACCGACATTGAAGCCGGCCGGTTCGGTCAGGGGCGTGCTCCGTACGGCCAGGCGGAAACCATCGGTGGCCACCAGCCGCAGGCGATCGCCCTCCAGACGGGTATAAACGCCGGTTAGGGTTGGGCGGCTTTCGTCGGTGGCGGCGGCGAAAACAACCTGTTCGATCATCCGGCGCAGTTTGGCCGGTGGCAACTCGGTCGTCGGCAATCCCGTCTCACGGCGGTAGGTGGGGATAATGGGGAACTCGGCGGCGTCGATGCCCTTGATATTGGCCTCGAAATGGGCACAACGCAGGTGCAAGGTTTGGGTGCGCACCTGCAAGGTCATATCAATCCGTTCTTTGGGCAGCGAGGAGACGAATTCGGTCAGCAGTCGCGCCGGGACGGTGATGGCGCCTTCCTCTTCGACCATGGCGCCGACCCAGCAGTTGATGCCGATCTCCATATTCATGGCGGCCAGTTTGAGTTGCCCTTGATCGGTTTCCAACAGGATGTTGCCGAGGACGGGCAAGGTGCTGCGCGTGGCCACAGCGCGGCCGACAATCGCCAAACCTTTGACCAGGTTCTCCTGTAAGACAGAAACGCGCACGGCATAACCTCCGGCAAAAAGAGGACAAACCAACGAGGCAGAGCCAACGGCGAAAAACGGTTTTGGCCCGTGTTGTGAAGGGAGTATAACAAAAAGGCCGTAGGCTCCGGAAAAGTTGAGACCTCGTTCGCCATAGCCGCTTCCAACCGTGCGCAGGGCCAGAATGGCTTATGGCGATACCCCGGCCACCCCTGAGCGATAAGTCGGGTCATGACCTACCCAACCATCCGCCCCCGGCGCCGATTGTACCCCACCCTGCCCGGACACGTTGGGCCGGGCGTCGGACCGGAGGCCGTCGCACGCAGGCAGTTCCCAAGCCGGAGTGTTGCCCCTCGACCGCCGACGATCGAGGGGCAACCGCGCGTCCACTACTTGCGAATGCCGCCCTGGGTCAGCAGGGCCGGGTCGAGAATGCGATCCAGTTCCTCGCGACGGAGAGGGGTCATCTCGGCGGCCACATCTTTGAGACTCCGACCCTCGGCATAGGCCCGCTTGGCCACCTGGGCCCCCAGTTCGTACCCGATCACGGGGTTCAGCGCCGTCACCAAAATGGGATTTTTGTCCACCAACTCGGTGATGCGTTGCTCGTTGACCACAAAGCCGGCGATGGCCTTATCGGCCAACACCCGCGCCGCATTGCCCAGGATTTTCTCCGCCAACAGCAGGTTATGGGCGATCACCGGCAGCATCACATTGAGCTGGAACACCCCCGACTGGCCACCGATGGTCACGACGACATCGCTGCCGATAACCTGGGCGCAGACCATCATCACCGCTTCGGGGATGACGGGGTTGACCTTACCGGGCATGATGCTGGAACCGGGCTGGAGTGCCGGCAGAGCAATTTCGCCCAAACCGGCAATGGGGCCGGAGTTCATCCAGCGCAGGTCATTGGCGATCTTCATCAGGCTGGCGGCCACGGTCTTGAGCTGACCGCTCAGCTCGACGGCGGCATCGGCGGCCGCAAGCGCCTCGAAGTAGTTCCGGCTGGGACGGAAAGGACAACCCGTCCATTCGGCCAGAATGGTGGCCACGCGTGGTCCAAAGCGGGGATCGGCATTGATACCCGTGCCCACGGCCGTGCCGCCCTGGGCCAGTTCGGCCACCCGCACCAGCGCCGCCTCGATGCGCTCGATCCCTTTGGCCACCTGCGTCGCCCAACCGCTCATCTCCTGACCCAGGGTGACAGGCATGGCATCCATGAGATGGGTGCGGCCGGTCTTGACCACGTGGCCCACCGCCGCCGCCTTGGCGACGATGGTATCGTGCAGGTGTTGCAGACCGGGCAACAGCGTATCCCTCGCCTCCAGATAGGCGGCCACGTTGATGGTCGTGGGGATCACGTCGTTGGACGACTGACTCATGTTGACGTGGTCGTTGGGATGCACCTTGCGGCCCAGTTGCCGGGAGGCCAGCGTGGCGATGACCTCGTTGGCATTCATGTTGGTGCTCGTGCCGGAGCCGGTCTGGAAGATGTCGATGGGGAACTGGTCATCGTAATGGCCTTCGGCGACGGCCATGGCGGCAGTACGGATGGCCGTGGCCATGTCGGCTTCCAGCAAGCCCAGATCCTGATTCGCCTGCGCACAGGCGGCCTTGACCAAACCCAGGGCACGAATAAAACTGCGCGAGAACGGGATGCCGCTGATGGGAAAATTCTCCACGGCCCGCTGCGTCTGCGCGCCGTAAAGCGCCTCGGCAGGGACGCGCACTTCGCCCAGCGAATCTTTCTCGATGCGATAATCGCTCATGGTCTGACTCCCTTGGGGAAATAAGGTGGTATGGACACAACGCGTCAGGACAAGGCCGGCACAGCCCACGTCCGACGCATCCGGTGTCATTCTAAAACGGCACCGTTGCCGTTGCCATGATCCAGGTCAGTCGAAGCACATACGCCGAAAATTTTCGTAATAGCGCAATTCGTCTTCAGGTCCACGCTCGACCCAATTTTCGCGCACCCAGCGCTCCATTTCGTCCAAATCGTCGAATTGGCTTACATGCTGGCGCAAAGCCGCAATCTTAGCATCGATGGTGTCGGTGATATCAATACGATGGTTGGGATTATCGACCATGCACAGCCACAATTCGCGGATTTTATGAGGCGTCAGCCCTTCGGCGAGGAGATCGGGGAAAAACATGGGATTGCCGGCAGCCGGGAAAACGGCCTCGATGGTCACCAGGCCGGCGTTCCGATGGTCGGGATGATTGATGTAAGTGTCTCCGCGGAAGTAGGCCTCGGGGTTCTGGCAGATGATGATGTCCGGCCGATACCGGCGGATAATCCGCACCAGCCGTTTGCGCAGCTCGCGTGTGGGTTGCAGAAACCCATCTTCTTCACCCAAAAAGAGGACTTCGTCCACTCCCAAAAGCGCAGCCGCGCGGCGCTGCTCCTCCATCCGTCGTGCCACCAGTTGCGGCACGGTCACCGTCGTATCGTGATTGCCCTTGTCGCCGTTGGTGAGCACGACGTAAATCACCTTGGTCCCCTGGGCGGTCATTTGTTTCACCACCCCGCCACAGCAAAATTCGGCATCATCGGGATGGGCCATGACCACAAGAACGGTCTGAGGCGGTGGTTGCATAGGGATTTGCTTGACCATGAATCAAGGGTATGATGCCGGAGGAAGGAAGCCCAAAACAGGATCGGGCTCTGGACTCCGGAATCCTCCGGCGCTTTCTCGCTTCGTCGTTTGCGCTCTTAGGGCGCCGACTGATAACCCGGTCCTTCGCGATAGAAAGCGGCGTTGAGGGCGATCGCTTTGCTGAACTCGGCCGGGACATCGGCTTCGGGATAAATGGCTTCGACCGGGCATTCGGGCACGCAGGCGCCGCAATCAATGCACGTGTCGGGGTCGATGTAATACCAGGGCCATTCGGATTCGGGGAAGCCGGGCACAATGCATTCGACGGGGCATACTTCGGCACAGGCGCCGTCGCGGATGCAGGTATCAACAATGACGTGGGGCATAAGAGACTCCGGAAGGGGAGAGGAAAGGATAGGGTCGGTGGTCGCGGCAACAAACGTTTGCAGGGCATTGTATGCAGCCGCCGGGATGCCTGTCAAAGGTCGGCGCCCTTCGCGGCTATGGGCGGCAAACGTCCCACCTTGCGGTTCATCCGGCCAGCGCGGCGGCGATGGCGGCCCGCACCTCGGGTTCCGTGCGTCGTTCCCAGGCCAGCTGCAGGGCCGGGCGGCCCGCCTGTCCGGCCAGACGGCCCAAAGCCCAGGCGGCATGAACGGCCACCACCGGCGGGGCGGTGTGGAGATGGTGGGCCAAAGCCGTCGCCGCCGCCGGGTCGCCCCAATTGCCGGCAGCCACGCACACATTGCGCAGAAACCCTTCCCAGCGCGAGCGCATCACAGGGCTGCCGCGGAACCGATGGGCAAAGCCTTCCCGATCCAGGGCCAGTAAAGCGAGCAGGGGTGGGCTGATCCGATCGGGTGACGGCTGCAGGCGCGGATGTTGGGTCGGGGGCGCCGCATGATTCCAGGGGCATATCTCCTGGCAGAGGTCGCAGCCGAAGACCCAGTTGCCCATAGCCGGCCGCAGCGCCGTCGGGATCACCCCGCGAAGCTCGATGGTGAGATAGGCGATACAGCGGCGGGCATCGAGCACATAAGGCGCCACCAAGGCCTGCGTCGGACAGACATCCAGACAACGCCGACAGCGCCCGCAGGTGCCGATACGTCCGTCGGCAAAACGCCAGCGGCCGCCGAGAGGCTCGCCTGGGGTCGTCATCTCGTTGCCGGCAGGCAGGATCGCCGGCGGTAGATCGTAGGCCAGGACTTCGGGCACGAGTAACCCGCCCAAAAACAGCCAGGATCCCAGGCCGGGAGCGATAAGGCAGGTGTTTTTGCCGATAAACCCCAAACCGGCCCGGTGCGCCCATGACCGCTCCAAGACAGGGGCACTATCCACAAACGCACGACCGCGGCTGCTACGACCGGTCTCGGTCCGTAGCCAGCCATCCAGTTCGTCCAGGGCTTCCCGGATGACGGTATGGTAATCGTCGCCGAGGGCATAGACGGCGATCTGGCCGCGCGAGGGGTCGCGGCGCAAGCTTGAGTTGACGGCGGCGGCATAGTTCAGGCCGACCAGGATGATCGAGCGCGCGGTGGGCAGGAGCCGGCGCGGGTCGGCTTTGATCTCAAGATGCCGCCATAGATAGCCCATCTCGCCGGCATAGCCCGCCTCCAACCAACGGCGATAGCGTTCCTGATCGGGGCCGGGCCCGACCGGCACGATGCCTATGCGGTCGAAGCCCAGTTCCCCGGCCCTGGTTTTGAGGCGAGCGGTCAACTCGTTGGGATCGGGTACAGAAGCCATTATCGTCTCTGCCGACCGGCGAATCGTTCCGGAGGCCGGTGACATCTGTCATCATAACATCCTGTTGGCTCATGTTCAGTCTTATCCTCCCCCATCGGGACGGCGCACCCTATCTCGTTGCCTGCTTCCGCTTGATCGGCTCGGCGGTGACGATCACCACACCGCGCCCTGTCACATCCTGACGGCATACCGGCCGTGTCGCCGATCCACGCCATCACCACTTGCCACGAGTTGCTGTTCCTCATAAACTGCGCAATGAATTTTAAGAAAACGTTCGTGCGGGGGTATTGACAGCGACGCAGACCTGTGCTATAGTCGCCGATGTTGCCTCGCACGCAAGCCTTGCCAGTCCGATAGAAGTTCGAGGCCTTCCGGCAACCGGGCCAGGAGGCGCAAAAATACGGGTGTTAAGGCTTGACAACACGGGCAGGCGATGCTAAACTTAGATTTGTCAAGCACTAAGGTCTCGTTGCCGGGGACCTTAACAAGAAGGCACAGGACCAGAGGGAAACACTAAGCGGGTTTTCACAATGCCCAGGCCGTCGGCATGTTGATCTGTCGGCGGTTTTGTTTCCCTGCCGATCCGAAGGGCTTCTGATGGTCGCAAGGCCATCATGCCGGGAGCAAGCACTTTAACAATTGAAACGTGATAGGAAAGCCCATGATGTCAGGGCCCTGACCTGTTCACAGATCGAGTTGATTCTCTTTTGGAGAGTTTGATCCTGGCTCAGGATGAACGTTGGCGGCGTGCCTAACACATGCAAGTCGAACGGACCCATTTCTTCGGAGATGGGTCAGTGGCAAACGGGTGAGTAACACGTAGGTGACCTACCCCAAAGTGGGGGATAACGACTGGAAACGGTCGCTAATACCGCATGTGCTCGGCGATTCGGTTCGTCGAGTAAAGCCGAAAGGCGCTTTGGGAGGGGCCTGCGGCGGATTAGGTCGTTGGTAGGGTAATGGCCTACCAAGCCGATGATCCGTAGGGGGCGTGAGAGCGCGGCCCCCCACACTGGGACTGAGACACGGCCCAGACTCCTACGGGAGGCAGCAGTGAGGAATATTGCACAATGGGCGCAAGCCTGATGCAGCAACGCCGCGTGGAGGATGAAGGCCTTCGGGTTGTAAACTCCTTTTCTGGGGGACGAGAAAGGACGGTACCCCAGGAATAAGTCTCGGCTAACTACGTGCCAGCAGCCGCGGTAAAACGTAGGAGGCGAACGTTATCCGGAATTACTGGGCGTAAAGCGCACGCAGGCGGCTTCGTAAGTCCAACGTGAAAGCTCCCGGCTTAACTGGGAGAGGTCGTTGGATACTGCGAAGCTCGAGGTTAGGAGAGGGAAGTGGAATTCCCGGTGTAGTGGTGGAATACGTAGATATCGGGAGGAACTCCAGTGGCGAAGGCGACTTCCTGGCCTACACCTGACGCTGAGGTGCGAAAGCGTGGGGAGCAAACAGGATTAGATACCCTGGTAGTCCACGCCGTAAACGATGTGAACTAGGTGTCGGCGGCTTCAAAACCGCCGGTGCCGTAGCTAACGCGTTAAGTTCACCGCCTGGGGACTACGGCCGCAAGGCTAAAACTCAAAGGAATTGACGGGGGCCCGCACAAGCAGCGGAGCGTGTGGTTTAATTCGATGCAACGCGAAGAACCTTACCTGGGCTTGACATGCACGTAGTAGGAAGCCGAAAGGCAACCGACCCCTCGGGGAGCGTGCACAGGTGCTGCATGGCTGTCGTCAGCTCGTGTCGTGAGATGTTGGGTTAAGTCCCGCAACGAGCGCAACCCCTGTCGTCAGTTACACGTGTCTGACGAGACTGCCGGTTTAACGCCGGAGGAAGGCGGGGATGACGTCAAGTCAGCATGGCCTTTATGTCCAGGGCTACACACACGCTACAATGGCCGGTACAATGGGTTGCCAAGCCGCGAGGCGGAGCTAATCCCACCAAAGCCGGTCTCAGTTCGGATTGCAGGCTGCAACCCGCCTGCATGAAGTCGGAGTTGCTAGTAACCGCGCGTCAGCATAGTGCGGTGAATACGTTCCCGGGCCTTGTACACACCGCCCGTCACGTCATGGGAGCCGGTAACACCTGAAGTCGGCTAGCGAACCCGCAAGGGACGCGGCTGCCTAGGGTGGGACTGGTGACTGGGACGAAGTCGTAACAAGGTAGCTGTACCGGAAGGTGCGGCTGGATCACCTCCTTTTTAGGGAGCTTTGCCTACTGCCCTCCCCATGAGGGTTGTGGCGGATGGCCACTCCCAGGTCATCCCTTCATGACGCTGGTCGTCATGATGGCCCTGACGATGCTTTCCTATCACGTTTCAGTTGCTAAAGTGACTTGCTCCCTGGGCCTGTAGCTCAGACGGTTAGAGCACTGTGCTGATAACGCAGGGGTCACTGGTTCGAATCCAGTCAGGCCCACTTGACAGATCCCTGGCGCCGATGTTAAACTACTCCTTGCTAATCGTTTGGTTACGCTCTCTTAACTATCCCTTGTTCGCATTCAGCAACACGTTTCTTCCTCTATAGCCTGATACGACAGCAGGAAGGGAAACACGGCCCGACATGCTGTCGGGCCGTTGTCGTTTAGATGGTTTCTTGATCGTCGCCTGTTCCCGGTAACGGGAGTAGGCGGGGGTCAAGAAACCCCAAGGGGGACCTCCCCCTGGCCGGCACCTTAACAACTGGATAGGATACACGAACTTCAAGCATCGTTTCTTGCGTAGGTTAAGCTACTAAGGGCCTACGGTGGATGCCTTGGCGTCAAACGCCGATGAAGGGCGTGGTTAGCTGCGATAAGCCTCGGGTAGCCGCGACAGGCGTTGATCCGGGGATGCCCGAATGGGGAAACCCACCTGGGGGAATGCCCAGGTACCACCTGCTGAACCCATAGGCAGGTTGGAGGGGACCGAGGGAACTGAAACATCTTAGTACCTCGAGGAAAAGAAATCATTCCCTGAGTAGTGGCGAGCGAAAGGGGAAAAGCCCAAACCCGTACAGCGTGATAGCTCGCAGGCGTTGCTGTGCGGGGGTTGGAGGACCCGACAGAGGTCGCTGCGAAGGCCTCAAGGAGTGACAAATCCGGCTGATAGTGGAATGGTACTGGAAAGGCCAACCAGAGAGGGTGATAGTCCCGTACATAAAATCGGACCGGACTCCTGTCGGTGTTCCTGAGTACCACGGGGCACGCTAATCCTGTGGGAAACCGGGAAGTCCACTTCCCAAGGCTAAACACGTTTGACGACCGATAGTGCACCAGTACCGTGAGGGAAAGGTGAAAAGCACCCCAGTGCGGGGAGTGAAATAGAACCTGAAACCGTAGGCCTACAACCAGTCGAAGCACTATGGCCGTGCTTGCACGGTAAGGTGTGACGGCGTGCCTTTTGGAGAATGAGCGAGCGAGTTACTTCTCAGCGGCAAGGTTAAGGCAGTCACAGCCGGAGCCGTAGCGAAAGCGAGTCTGAATAGGGCGTTGGCGACTTCGGTCGCCGGAGTCGCTGGGAGTAGACCCGAAACCGGGTGAGCTATCCATGGCCAGGCTGAAGCGTGAGTAACATCACGTGGAGGGCCGAACCCACTAATGTTGCAAAATTAGGGGATGAGCTGTGGATAGAGGTGAAATGCCAATCGAACCCGGATATAGCTGGTTCTCCCCGAAATAGCTTTAGGGCTAGCCTCAGGCGTTCAGTACCGGAGGTAGAGCACTGGATGGGCTAGGGGGCTTCCCGCTTACCAAACCCAACCAAACTCCGAATGCCGGTACTCCAGAGCCTGGGAGTCGGACGGCGGGAGATGAGTTTCGTCGTCGAGAGGGAAACAGCCCAGATCACCAGCTAAGGTCCCCAAGTGTAAGCTAAGTGGTAAAGGATGTGGAGTTACTCAGACAGCCAGGAGGTTGGCTTAGAAGCAGCCATCCTTTAAAGAGTGCGTAACAGCTCACTGGTCTAGTGATTCTGCGCCGAAAATTCACGGGGCTCAAGCTTACCACCGAAGCTGTGGGCTTCAGCATGGCTGGAGCAGTAGGGGAGCGTCCTGTCTCGCTGTGAAGGTCGACCGTGAGGACGGCTGGAGCAGGCAGGAGTGCGAATGCTCGCATGAGTAGCGTAAAACACGCGAGAAACGTGTTCCCCGTAAGTCTAAGGTTTCCGACGGAAGGTTAATCCGCGTCGGGTTAGTCGGGCCTAAGGTGAGGCCGAACGGCGTAGCCGATGGACATCCGGTCAACATTCCGGAACCACGTCGAGTCGCTTGAGCGATTGGGGGGACGCAGAAGGGTAGTCCAGCCTGTTACTGGATTCAGGTGCCAAGCCCGTAGGCGTTGAGGTCGGGGCGAAAAGACCGACCGAGCTAAGGGGTGATGGCGGTGCGCTTAGCGCCACAAGTGGATGAGCCCATGCTGCCAAGAAAAGCCCCTAGCGAGACTCACGTGCCCGTACCGCAAACCGACCCCGGTAGACGGGTAGAGTATACCAAGGGGATCGGGAGAACCCTCGTTAAGGAACTAGGCAAAATGGATCCGTAACTTCGGGAGAAGGATCGCCGTGTTAGGGTGAGATGACATGCTCGTTCGAGCCCGAGACGGCCGCAGTGAAATGGCTCTGCCGACTGTTTATCAAAACCACAGGTCTCTGCGAAACCGAAAGGTGACGTATAGGGGCTGACGCCTGCCCAGTGCCGGAAGGTTAAGGGGAGGGGTTAGCGCAAGCGAAGCTCTGAACCGAAGCCCCGGTGAACGGCGGCCGTAACTATAACGGTCCTAAGGTTCAACGCGAGCCTTAGTAAAACTGAACTATATGCGGGAAACTCCTCGCACAGCCGCGTGGTACTCACTGCCGACAGGCAGACAGTAAAAATCCACCGGACAAGGGGACAATCCGCAGGGAAGGCTCCTATGATAGACAACGATACAGGAGAACCCTCAGAGACTTTACGTTCAGCCTCGTCTGCTATGAAGCTAGAAGCGCAGTGGGTCGTCGGATTTGTCGATGGCGAGGGCTGCTTCTATGTAGGCATCAATCCGCATCCCGAGATGCAAACGGGCTACCAGGTGCTGCCCGAATTCACGGTGGTTCAACACCAGCGTGACGTGCAAATCCTGTACGCCCTCAAGCGGTTTTTCGGCTGTGGCGTCGTTCGTCGCAACCACGCCGACCGCATGGCCTATCGAGTCCGCGATGTAACCCATCTGCGGGAGCGTATTGTGCCTTTCTTTGAACAGCATCCTCTGAAGACCAAGAAGTACCTCGATTTCCTCAAGTTCAGACGCATTCTGCTCCTCATGGAACGAGGAGCCCATCTGACTCCGGAGGGAATCGCACAGATCCGCACCCTTGCCTCTCAGATGAACACAGGACGAGGAAGAGAAAGTCCGGCTCCTCTGGAAACAGAGTGAGAACTACCGAGCGAAATTCCTTGTCGGGTAAGTTCCGACCCGCACGAATGGCGTAACGAGCGGAGCACTGTCTCAACGAGGGACCCGGTGAAATTGAAGTAAGCGTGAAGATGCGTTTTACCCGCAGCAGGACAAAAAGACCCCGTGGAGCTTTACTACAGCTTGGCATTGCGCTAGGGCTTAATCTGTAGAGGATAGCTGGGAGACTGTGAAGCCGGGGCGCCAGCCTCGGTGGAGTCGCCGGTGGAATACCAGCCTGGTTAAGTCTTGGCCCTAACCTGCGTCCGTTCATCCGGCGTGGGGACAGTGCCAGGCGGGTAGTTTGACTGGGGCGGTCGCCTCCTAAAAGGTAACGGAGGCGCGCAAAGGTACCCTCAGGCTGAATGGAAACCAGCCGTAGAGTGTAAAGGCATAAGGGTGCTTGACTGCAAGACCTACAAGTCGCGCAGGGACGAAAGTCGGCCTTAGTGATCCCACGGTACCGAGTGGAAGGGCCGTGGCTTAACGGATAAAAGCTACCCCGGGGATAACAGGCTGATCTCCCCCAAGAGTTCACATCGACGGGGAGGTTTGGCACCTCGATGTCGGCTCGTCGCATCCTGGGGCTGAATTAGGTCCCAAGGGTCGGGCTGTTCGCCCGTTAAAGCGGTACGCGAGCTGGGTTCAGACCGTCGTGAGACAGGTCGGTCTCTATCCGCTGTGGGCGTAGGGAATTTGAGAGGAGCTGCCCCTAGTACGAGAGGACCGGGGTGGACCGACCTCTGGTGTGCCGGCTGTCGCGCCAGCGGCATCGCCGGGTAGCTAAGTCGGGCAAGGATAACCGCTGAAAGCATCTAAGTGGGAAACCTGCCTCAAGATGAGATTCCCCACCAGGTCAACTGGGTAAGTGCGCCGGGAGACTACCGGCTCGATAGGCGGCACGTGTAAGCGCAGCAATGCGTTCAGCGAAGCCGTACTAATGCACGAGGGCTTAACCTACGCAAGAAAGGGTGCGAGAAGCGTGTGTCCTATTCAGGTGTTAGGGTGTCGGTAGACATCCCTTTCCATGTCCATAAAAGCTCTCCTGGTGATCATAGCGAAGAGGCCACACCCGGTCCCATTCCGAACCCGGTCGTTAAGCTCTTCTGCGCCGATGGTAGTTGGGGGGCAGCCCCCTGCAAGAGTAGGGCATTGCCAGGAGAGCTTTTTATTTTGCCCGCATTGCCATCGCCGCTAACGAGGGGAGGGGTTCACCGCCAGGCGTGTGGGGACACCGTGGTGATTGCTCTCAAGGGGGCCTTGTGGTATCTTTGCAGTAAGCACGGCTTTTTCCCAGGCTTGCCCCTCGGTCTGCGGTTCGCTCCCGTCGGGCAGCGTTGTTTTGGTACGACCATCACCCGGTATGACCATCGCTATAGGGTCGGCGCTGTTCTTGTGGGCGCTGGCCGTTTTTGTCTTCGCCTTCGTCTCCCTAGCCGAAATGGCCCTGGCTGCTCTTGATCGCTCTCAGCTCCGGCGACTCGGCGAGGCCGGCAACCCCGCGGCGTTGGTTGTCGAGGCTCTCTTTAAGGATGTCGAGCGCCTGATGACCGGTTTTACCGTCTGGCGTACCCTGGCCCATATTACCGCCGCCGGAGTCGTGACCTGGACGGTTTTGACCTGGGGCTGGGACATCCTGTCACTGATCGGACTCCTCTTGCTGACGGCGCTCCTGTTCCTCCTCCTGCGGGTGGAGATGCGGGGACTGGCTCTCCATCAACCCCTGGCGACGGCGCTACGCCTCGGTCGCCCTTTGCGTTGGCTCTTGAGCCTGGTCATGCCCATAAGCTGGCCGTTCTGGTGGCGAGCACGACGTCTTGAGCCAAGCGACGCGTTATCCACTCGCTCGATTCTTCTCACCGAAGACGGATTGCGCCTCCTCTTACGCCTCGGCGCCGAGGAACCCCTGATCGAGGAGGAAGAGCGCGAGATGATCGACGGCATCGTCCGTCTCGGCGACAAGACCGTGGCCGAGGTCATGGTCCCCCGTGTCGATGTCGTGGCTTTGCCTGTGGATGCCTCCTTGGAGGAGGCCCTCGACGTCTGCGTCACTTCCGGACACTCCCGCATCCCCGTCTACGAGGAGACCATCGACCGCATCGTGGGCGTCCTCTACGCCAAGGACTTACTGACCTACTTCCGGGAGCGCAAGACCGACTTCTCCCTGCGCCAACTCATGCGCAAACCCTACTTTGTGCCCGAATCGGCCCTTGTTGACGACTTATTGAGCGATCTTCAGCATAAAAAGACCCATCTCGCCGTTGTCGTGGATGAATACGGTGGCACCGCCGGCATTGTGACCATCGAGGACTTGTTGGAGGAAATCGTCGGCGAAATCCAGGACGAGTACGACTTCGAGGTTCCCCTTATCCAGCAGCTCGAACCCCAGGTTTACCTGGTTAGCGGTCGGGCCCATATCGATGATGTCAACCGGGAGTTGGGTCTGGCCCTGACCGATGAAGACGAAAGCTACACCCTGGCTGGCGTCATCTACTCCCACTTGCAGCGGGTCCCTGATGTCGGTGATCGGGTGGAGCTGGACGATGCCCGCCTGGAGGTTGTCTCCGTCAACGATAACCGCATCGAGCAGGTGCGAGTGGTGTTGAAACAGCTATCGGGCGAGACCGCAACTGGCACGGCTGCGTAAGCGAGCTCATCCGTGTATCCGCAAACCATTCCCCCATCGATGCTCTTCATGAAGCCCCCGATTTTAGACCTCGATCGTCTGATACAGGCCGCTCAGGCGGCGCGTGAGCATGCTTATGTCCCCTACTCTCGATATCCTGTAGGGGCAGCCGTTCTGACCGCAGAAGGGCACATCATCACCGGCTGCAACATCGAGAACGCCTCCTACCCCCTCACATGTTGCGCCGAGCGGGTGGCTTTGTTTGCTGCCGTCGCCCAGGGCTATCGCCAGTTTCACGCTCTGGCCGTGGTGACGAGCAACGGCGGCAGCCCGTGCGGAAGTTGTCGTCAGGTGATGCGCGAATTCGCCCCTACGATGACGGTGATCATCGCCGATACGGGGGGCAACTATCGTCTCACCACGGTGGCCGACTTGCTGCCCGACTCCTTTGGGCCGGAGCATCTGCCGACAGGACACGGAGGAGGTGGGTCTTGACCCGCGAAGCGCTCTATAGCACGCGGGCCATTATCCTCAAACATCGCGATCAAGGCGAGGCCGATCGCGTGCTCACCGTGATGACCCCGGACCTGGGCAAACGCACCTTGCTCGCCAGGGGCGTGCGTCGGCCCGCCAGCCGCAAGGCCGGTCACCTGGAGCCGTTCACCCATGTCCAACTGCTTATCGCCCGCGGCCGTTCGTGGGACCTGGTGACCCAGGCGGACACGGTATACGCCTTTCGGGCGCTGCGCGAAGACCTGGAAAGGACCGCCTACGCCTTCTACTTTGTCGAACTGGTCGATGCCTTTGCCCAGGAGGAGGATGAACACCGGGATATCTTCGACCTTTTGCTGCAGGCCTTGCACCTCCTGGAACACACCGGACGACCGGTGCTGCTGGCGCGCTGGTTCGAGCTGGCGCTTTTGCGACTAAGCGGCTACCAGCCCGCCCTGTTCCGTTGCGTCGAATGCGGCGAGCCTTTGCAGCCGGTGACAAACTACCTGGCCGTGGCGCGTGGCGGCGTGTTGTGTCCCCGGCATGGCGAAGGCCAACCGGAGGCCGAGGCGCTTGACGCCGGAGCCTTGAAGATCCTGCGCTATTTGCAGACGCAACCGGCCGAGGTGGCCTTGCGCCTCGACCTCGCACCGGCCCGTCTTCGGCAAATCGAACGGCTGTTGGCGGGCTACATTCGCTTTGTGTTAGAACGGCGATTACACACACCTGCCTTCATTCACCTTCTCCGCAATGGCTGAGCACAGACATGCATATTGCCGACTATCAGCGCTGGCTCGAGGCCTATGACCGCGAACGCGGTTTCGATCGCGTGCAGCCGGCCCAAACCCTGGTTCATGCCCTGGAAGAGCTGGGCGAAATCGCCCGCGAGGTGCTTTATCTGGAGGGCTACCGTGAACCCGACGACCCCGACCGGCGTCGCGCCTTGCTGGCCACCGAGCTGGCCGATTGCATGACCTTCCTCTTCAAGCTGGCCTATCAGTTCGGCATTGACATGGAGGCTGCTTTGCAGGCCAACCAGGCCAAGGCCAACAACCGTTTTCCGGTGGAGCAGGGACGCGAGCTGGCCACGCGCTATCTGGCGCGGCAGCGCCAACGTTGGCGCGAAAACCAAGGCCCGGACCGAGGTTAACCACCTCTCGACGCTTGTCGATATAACCGGGTCGCTTTGGTCGCGGCCAGGACTCGGTCTCCGGACACAACCGCTATACAATAACGAGCTGTGCTTTTTTATCCCCGTGTATCCCGATTTTGCCATCCACCATGACCCGATCCACATCGCCTCTGACTTTTCAGGCCATGATCGCCCGGCTGGAACGCTTTTGGGCCGGGCAGGGTTGTCTGATCTGGCAGCCCTATAGCGAAAAAGTCGGCGCAGGGACGGCCAATCCCGCCACCACCCTGCGCGTTCTGGGGCCGGAACCCTGGCGGGTGGGCTATGTCGAGCCCTCCTATCGGCCCGATGACGGTCGGTTCGCCGAAAACCCCAATCGCATGCAGATGCACACCCAATACCAGGTGATCCTCAAGCCCGACCCCGGCAACCCTCAGGAGCTTTATCTGGAAAGCCTGCGCGCCCTGGGCATCGACCTCGATCGCCACGACATCCGCTTTGTCGAGGACAACTGGGAAAGCCCGGCTCTGGGCGCCTGGGGTCTGGGCTGGGAGGTGTGGCTGGACGGCCTGGAGATCACCCAGTTCACCTATTTCCAGCAGGCCGGCGGGCTTGACCTCGACCCGGTGGCCGTGGAGCTGACCTACGGTCTCGAGCGCATTGCCATGTTTTTGCAGGGCGTGCGCGAGGTGTGGGACCTGCAATGGGATGAGCACCACACCTACGGCGACATCCTCAAGCCTCAGGAGATCGAGCATTGCGAGTATGCCTTCCATGTGGCCGATGTCGCGCGGCTGCAACAGCTCTACGAATTGTACGAAGCCGAGGCCAGGGCCGCCATCGCCCGGGGCCTGGTCATTCCGGCCTATGATTACGTGCTGCGCTGTTCGCACACCTTCAATCTGCTGGACACCCGCGGGGCCATCGGGGTGACGGAACGGGCGAACTTCTTCCGCCGGATGCGCGACCTGACCCGCACCGTGGCCGAAGCCTATGTGGAGCAACGGCGGCAACTCGAATTTCCCTTCCTCAAGGGGGTGGGTGAGGTCGTGGTGCCCACGGCGCCGCCGCCTACTCCCCTGCCGTCCGGCCAGGAAGCCGCCGATCTCGTTCTCGAGGTCGGCGTCGAGGAAATGCCGGCGCAGGATGTGCGCGAGGCCCTGGCGCAATGGGAGAGCGAGATCCCGGCCAGCCTGACCGCAGCGCGGCTGCGGCACGAAGGCGTCTACGTGACGGGCACACCGCGGCGGTTGGTGGTGTTCATACGGCGTCTGGCGGCGCAGCAGGACCCCGAAACCCAAATTTTCCGAGGGCCTCCGGCCGACCGTGCTTTTGACGACCACGGGCAGCCGACTCCGGCCGCCATGGGCTTTGCCCGCAGTCGCGGGGTGCCGGTCGAGGAATTGGTCGTGCGCGAGGAAGGCGGCAAGCGCTATGTCTATGCCGTCCAGACCGTCGCCGGCCGTCCCACCTATCAGCTCCTGCCCGAGCTGCTGCAGGGATGGATCGAAGGCTTGCGCTTTGGCAAGACCATGCGGTGGAACCGCAGCCGCGTTAGTTTCAGTCGGCCCATTCGTTGGCTTGTGGCCCTGTACGGCGACCGGGTGGTGCCTTTTGTCTATGCCGATGTGCTCAGCGACCGCGTAAGCCGGGGCTTGCGGCCGCAAGGCTCGCCACCCCTGCCCATCCCGGTCGCCGACCGCTACTTCGAAACCCTCGCCGCGGCCGGCATTGTGGTCGACCGCACCGAACGCCGCCGGCAGATCGCTGCGGCGCTGGCGCAGACGGCGGCTCAGGTTGGCGGTCAGGTGCCGCCTGATGAGGACCTCCTCGACGAAGTGACCGACCTGGTGGAGCAGCCACTGGCCTTGTTGGGGCGCTTTGAACCCGAGTTTCTCAGCCTGCCGGCGCCGGTCTTGATCACGGTGATGAAAAAGCATCAGCGCTACTTCCCGGTCCTGGCGGGCGACGGCAGCATGTTGCCCTACTTTATCACCATTGCCAACGGCGCCGATCGCGATGCCGACCTGGTCCGTCAGGGCAACGAGGCCGTTATCCGCGCCCGCTATGCCGATGCGGCCTATTTCGTGCGCCAGGATCGCAAGCGGCCCCTGGAGGATTTCAACCGCGACCTGGCCAAACTGACCTTCCAGGAACAACTCGGTTCGATGCTGGCGCGGGTCTCGCGACTGGAGAAACTGGTGGAGCCGGTGGCCCTACGCCTGGGCCTGACGCCGGAAGAGCGGGCCCTGGCCCGGCGGGCGGCCTGGCTCAGCAAGGCCGATCTGGCCACGAGCATGGTCATCGAGATCACTTCGCTCCAGGGCATCATGGGCGAAATCTACGCCCTCGACAGCGGCGAACCGCCGGAAGTGGCCCGTGCCATTCGCGAAGCCTATATCGTCCGACCGGAAGTGCCCCTGAGCCCTGTGGGCCTGGCCCTGAACCTGGCTACCCGCCTGGACGCTCTGGTGGGTCTTTTTGCCGTCGGCTTGGCGCCCAAGGGCGCCAACGATCCCTTCGGGCTACGCCGCGAGGCCCTGGCCATTGTCCAGAACCTGATCGCCGCCGACAAATCCTTCGATGTGGCGGCCGCTTTGGCCGATGCGGCCGTTTTGCAGCCGGTACCGGTGGAAGCGGCGGTGGTGCAGGAAGCGGCAGCGTTTGTGCGGCGCCGCCTGTACGGCGTCCTCCGCGAGGAAGGGTTCGGTCATGAGGTGACCGAGGCCATCCTGGCCGCCCAGGGCCATGACCCGGCGCGCGCCCGGCGGGCCGTGCGCGAGTTGGCCCAGGCGATAGCCCGACCCGACTGGATCGAGATCCTGACCGCCTACGCCCGCTGCAAGCGGATCGTACGCGGGATCGAGACGATCTATCCCTTGCAACCGGAAGCCGACCTCGAACCGGCCACCCAGGCCCTCTATGCAGCTTTAGCCGCCGCCCAGGCCCGTCTTGCCGATAGGCCCGATGTCCCCACCCTGGTGGCCGTTTTGGCCGACCTGCGCGATCCCATCAACGCCTTCTTCGAGGCCGTGTTGGTCATGACCGAGGACCCGGTCCGGCGCGCTGCGCGCCTGGCCGTGGTGCAGGCCATCGCCGCTTTGCCCGACGGCATTGTCGATCTTTCCGTCTTGCCGGAATTCTGAAACGGTCGGTCTGATGGCAACCCGGCCGGAGGGCGCCATCAGACCGCAGCCGGGACGGCGGCGGCTACGACCGAGGCCGGGCTGATGCCGGCGAAGAGGGGGTACAGCCCGCGCATGGGGTGCCAGCAGAGCAGCGTCTCGGGGTCGAAGGCAGGCAGAGCCAGTGACAGGAAGGTGAGCAGGCCGGCGCGATCGGCCGGGGTCAGGTCGTAGCGGAGGTCGTAGAGGTACTTGCTGAGCACGCCCATAGGCAGACCCAGGCGGGGCGCATAGGCCTGGGCGATGGCGGGGATGTGGGCCAGCCCCTCGGCCTTGCTTTCGTACAGGGCTTCGACCACGCCTAGCTCGCGGATGAGGGGCAAAGCCGGCCGTCGCGCCGCCCACAGGGCGAACACAAAAGGCAGGCCGGTCCACTTCAGCCATTCATCGCCCAGATCGAAGACATAAGGCTGTCCGCGGCCGGGGATAGCGCGACGATGGGTCGATTCGACCAGGGCGCCGTCGCCGATGAGAAGGGCGGCGGCGGCGCGGCGAAGCATCTCGTCCAGGTTTTGCGCTTCGACGCTGTAGCGGGGTTGCACGCGCCAGAACGCCCGGGCCAGGATTTTCACCAGTTCGGCCGACGTGGCCGATTCGTCGGAGAGGGCAATGCGCACCCCATCCAACTCGCGCGGGTCGGCCATCCAACTGAAGAGGAGCACGGTTTTGACGGCGCCGATGGTGGCAATGGCCAGATCGGGTAGAATGGCGACGCGATCGGCCAGCCGGGCCGCTGCGATCGCGCTGATGGGCGCCAGGTCAATCGTGCCGGCCGCCAGCGCCCGGTTGAGGGCCGTAGGCACCCCGCGGACGAAGCTCACCGCGCGGTCGGCCAGCCGTTCTTCCAGGCGATAGTAAAGGGGTTCGACATTGAGATAGTCGATGACACCGATAATGAGAGGACGGCTCATAAACGGCCTCAGTTGAGTTCGATGCGGGTGATCCTGACCTGTCCGCGTGCCGTCTTGCGGCTGGGCGGCGCGTAGAACTCGATGGGCTTGTCGTAGATCTCGATGATGTTGTAGAGCGTGTCGCGCTCGACCGGGATCTTGCCCGCGGCTTTGATCAGACGTAGGAGGTCGAATTTATCCAGGCTTTCTTCGGTGGTGGCGCCGGCTTCGTGGTAGATTTTTTCTTCCACCACGGTGCCGTCGATGTCATCGGCGCCGAAATGCAAAGCCAGTTGGGCGATGGGTGGGGTCAGCATGACCCAGTAGGCTTTGATATGGGGGAAGTTATCGAGCAGGATACGGCTGATGGCCAGGGTTTTGAGGGTATCGTGGGCGGTGGTCCAGTCGAGGTGGCGGCCCAGGTTGTTGTTTTCGGGGTGATAGCGCAGCGGGATAAAGGTCTGAAAGCCGCCGGTTTCATCCTGTAGCGCCCGCAGCCGCAGGAGATGGTCTACCCGGTGCTCGTAGCCCTCGATGTGGCCGTAGAGCATGGTGGCATTGGTGCGCAGCCCCAGGCGATGGGCCGTGCGATGGATGCTGAGCCACGTCTCGGCATCGGCCTTTTCCGGGCAGATCCGGCGTCGGATCTCAGGATGGAAGATTTCGGCGCCGCCGCCGGGCAAGGAACCAAGGCCGGCGTCCATCAACCGACGCAGGATGGTCTCGTGGTCGAGACCGGTCAGTTGGGCGAAGAAGTCGATTTCCACCGCCGTAAAGGCCTTGAGATGCACCCAGGGATAGGCGGCTTTGAGGGCGCGCAGGATGGTCTCGTGGTCGAGACCGGTCAGTTGGGCGAAGAAGTCGATTTCCACCGCCGTAAAGGCCTTGAGATGCACCCAGGGATAGGCGGCTTTGAGGGCGCGCAGGATGTTCTCATAGTAATCGAAGCCCAACCGTGGATGCAGCCCGCCGACGATGTGGAACTCGGTCACGCGCGGGTGCACGTCCGGCCGAATCCGCTCGACGATTTCCTCAGGGGTCCAGGTGTAGGCGCCGGGGCTATCCTCGCGCGGGCGGGCAAAGGAGCAGAAGTTGCAATGAAACGCGCAGACGTTGGTCGGATTGATATGGCGGTTCTGGTTGAAATAGACATAACGACCGCCGTTGCGGCGACGGTTGACCAGGTCGGCCATCTGGCCGATGGTGAGCAGATCATGGCTGCGGAACAGACGCACGCCGTCGTCGAAATCCAGACGTTCGCCGGCCTCGACTTTGGCGACCAGATCGCGCAGCTCGGTCGTGAAGGTGGAGGTGAAAACGGAGGGCATAGGAGAACTCATGGGACAGGACGGCGCTCAGGAGAGCCACAGAGCCAGGGCCGTGGCCAGGAAAGCGATAATGCTGATATAGCCGTTCATGGTGAAAAAGGCCAGGTTGACTTTGCTCAGGTCGGTAGGACTGACCAAAGCATGCTCGTAAGCAAGCAAAGCCGCTACAACCGCCAGGCCCAGCCCATAAGGCCAGCTCAGTCCGGCCAGCAGACCCACGGCCAGCAGGAGCAAGACGGTCAGAACATGGCAGAACCGGGCCAGGCGCAAGGCCAAGGGGATGCCGAAGCGGGCCGGAATCGAATAAAGGCCATCGCGACGGTCCACTTCGACATCCTGACAGGCGTAGATGAGGTCGAAGCCGGCGATCCACACGGCTACGGCAGCCCACAGCAACCAGGGGATCGGATCGGCCAGGCCGGCCGTGACGGCGGCCCAGGCGCCGGCCGCCGCAGCCCCATCCACCACCCCTAACCACAGATGGCATAGCCAGGTGAACCGTTTGGTGTAGGCATAGCCGACGAGGCCGATGATGGCCAGGGGAGAAAGGGCCAGGACAAAGGGGTTGAGCTGCCAGGCTGCCAGTATCATGACGCCCAGGCCGATGAATCCGGCCGTCCAGACCGTGCGTTTGGCGATCCGGCCGGCCTGAATGGGGCGGTTGGCCGTGCGGGGATTCCGGGCATCGATCTCGGCGTCGGTGGCACGATTGAAGGCCATGGCGGCCGTGCGGGCGCCGACCATCGCCACCGTAATCCAAAACCATTGCCAGACCCGCTCCGTCCATACCGAGGCGCCTGTCGGCCTTACATCGGCCCAGGCCAGGACCATGCCCAGATAGGCAAAGGGCAGGGCGAAGATGGTATGCTCGAATTTGATCAGTTCGAGAAAGGTACGCACGGTCGGGAAGGTCAAGAGCGTTTGGAGGCGATGGTGTCGGTCAGGGCCTGAACGGAAACGAAGGTGGATTCGGCCAGGCCGTTTAGGCGGGTCGGGATGGGACGAGGCGCCAATTCCTCGGCCGTCATGACCCGGTCGAAGGTGCGCACGAGGCGATAGCGGCTATCGCGTTGGGCGGGAACGAATCCGGCCAGCCGGATCTGTTCGTGCAGGCGATAGACGGTCATGCGCGGTTCGTGTTGCGTGTAGGCAGCGGCCTGACTGACCACGTTTTCCTCCAACATGGTGCTGCCGAAGTCGTCGGCACCGGCGTAGAGGGCGCGACGGGCCGTCTCCAGCCCCTGGGTGGGCCAGCTGGCCTGAAAGTGGGTGAAGTTATCCAGGTAGATCCGGGCGAAGGCGTTGGTGTGCAGGTATTCGTCATAGCCGGCACCGTATTTGTGGCGATGACGACTGCGACCGAGGCTGTTGGTGGAGCTGAGTTGGGCCGTCCACATGATGAAGGCGGTGAAGCCGTTGCCATGGGTGGCCAGCGCTTCGTCTTGCAGCTCGCGCAGGCGCGTCAGGCTGTTGATGCGCTGCTGCATGGTCTCGCCGAAGCCGATGACCATGGTGGCGCTGGTGACCATGCCCAGGCGCTGGGCAATGCGCATGGCGTGGAGCCAGGCGGCCGTACGGATCTTCTTGGGCGAGATGCGCTTGCGCACATCGTCATCGAGGATCTCGGCGCCGCCACCGGGCAGGCCGTCTAGTCCGGCCCGTTGCAGCCGCACGAGCACCTCTTCCATGGTCAGCCCTTCCAGTTTGGCGATGTGTTCGATCTCGGAAGGGCTAAAGCAATCGAGCTCGATTTCGGGATAGGTGGCCTTGAGCCAGCGCAGCAGGTCCTCGTACCAGGCCAACCGCAGCTCAGGATGATGGCCGCCTTGCATGAGGATGCGTGTCCCGCCCCAGGCCAGGAGTTCCTCGATTTTCTCGCCGATCTGGCGCTTGCTGAGGACATAGACCTCGGGATGGCCGGGGACACGGTAGAAGGAGCAGAACTGACAATCGGTGACACAGGCGTTCGTGTAGTTGATGTTGCGGTCCACCAGGTACGTGACGACGCCGGGAGTGGTGCGCTGCAGGCGTCGTTCGTGGGCGATGGCCATGAGCGCTTCGGGGTCGGCCTGGGTGTAGAGGTGTAAGCCTTCCTCAGGGGTCAGGCGCTCTCCGGCAGCGGCTTTGCGCAGGAGGTCGGATGTGTTCATGGACGGATGACTGAAAACGGAAGCAAACGAAAAGACCGATATACTGGCATTATAGAGCTTTGGCCGTGGCGGCGGTTGTAAATTCTATCACGATAAGGGTGCGATTCGATGATCCTCACGTGAAGGATGTCGCGGCAGCGAGGCCTTGCCGGTCGATTCGATCGCGGTCTTTGCGTGGTCTGCATCTTGAGCGCAGAAGGGGTTGCGGGGGTCATGGGCGGAAGCAGCGCTCGATCGCCCTGGGGGCCTGCAGCTCCGGTCGCTGCCAAAGCGACCCGGCATAGCCCTGACTTGCCAACCGAGGGTATTTTCCATTACAGTGAGAGCATTCTTGCCGACCCCTCTTCGCTTCCTTAATACAACTCTCATGTTTGCGGCCGTCGAAATGTGTTATAATCATAGACAAAACCTGGATACAACCTTAATCTTCTCTTCACCGTTGTGCCCATGAAAGACCTCCCCAACTCCATCTCCAACGAGCAAATCCCTGAGCTCTTTGCTCAGTTACCCCACGAAGACCCCGCCTTCGGCCGCGCCGTGACCATCCTGCGCATCCCCACCGGTGAGTGTGTGGCTACGCCTGCCGAGCTGAACCAAAACCTTTACATCCTCATGTCCGGCATGGTCCAACTGGTGACCACGAACAAAGAAGGCCGCAGTCTGGCCATGGCCACCCTGGGACCGGGTTCGGTTTTCGGCGAAAATGCCCTGCTCGACCTGGGTCAGAACACGACGATGAGCGCCCAGGCCGTTAGCCCGTGTGTGGTTTGGAAACTCAGCGCCGAACAGGCCCAACGCTTTGCCGATCGGCATCCCATCCTCAGCCTGGGCATGTTGCGCACCTTTGGTCGACGTTTGATCCAGGTCGAAAACCGCCTGGAGGATGTAGCCTATCGGCATCTGCCGGAACGTCTGGCCGGCGAAATCCTGCGCCAACAGCGTCGCGTCCGCAGCGATCAGATTCGGATCAGCCATCAAGCCTTGGCCGATAACCTGGGTACGTATCGCGAGACGATCAGCGCCATCCTGCGCGATTTCAAGCGTGAGGGTTGGGTTGAACTGGGCTATCGCCGCATCCTCATCAAGGACCCCGAGGCCCTGGCCCGCCTGGCAGGCGTCGTCTACGACTGAGCCGAAGGCGGGCCAGGTCCACCGGGTGGCCGATGGGTTATCCTGACCTGGGTTGCCCCTGCGCGGACGGAATCGGCGGTCCGCACATTCCACGCACGGCCGCTACCCGCAGGACGGCCTCTGCTTCATATCCGGCCCGGTCGGCGCGGTGGGTGGCTAAACACGGCGGCGAGGTGGGCACACCTGTGACATCGCACACGCGATCGCCGCAACCCAAGCCGGTAGCCGGCGCCGGGGACGGGCAGGGGGTCGCAAGGGAGGAGCGAGTGGGACCTGAGAGGCCGTGGGCCACGCCGATGCCGGGAAGAAGGACAGGCTGTCGGGCCTCAGAGGTAATGCAAGGCACGCGCCTGGCGCCGGAGCTCCTCACGAAAGTCGGGATGGGCTATGGCGATCAGCGCTTCTGCCCGTTGGCGAATGGTCTTGCCGTGGAGGGAGGCCACGCCGTACTCGGTGACCACATAGTGCACATCGTTCCGGGTGGTCACCACACCGGCCCCTGGTTTCAAGGTGGCGACGATGCGAGAAACGGTGCCGTCCTTCGCCGTGGAGGGGAGGGCAATGATCGGCTTGCCCCCTTTGCTGCGCGCGGCCCCGCGCACGAAGTCCACCTGACCCCCCACCCCGCTGTAGAACATGTGCCCGATCGAATCGGCACACACCTGGCCGGTCAGGTCCACCTCGATGGCCGAGTTGATGGAACACATGGTGTTGTTCTGGGCAATGATAAAGGGATCGTTGACATAATCCTGGGGATGGAACTCGACCATGGCGTTATCGTGCACGAAACGGTAGAGGCGCTTCGACCCCAGGATAAACCCGGCGATGATTTTGCCGGGGTGTAACGTCTTGCGTTCATTGGTGACGACGCCCATTTCGACCAGGTCGACCACGCCATCGGAGAACATCTCGGTATGGATGCCCAGATGGCGCTTTTCCTTGAGATAGGGCAAAACGCCGTCGGGAATGGCGCCGATGCCGAGTTGAAGGGTAGCGCCGTCGGGGATAAGCTCGGCTACATGGGCGCCGATGGCCTTTTCCAGCTCGCCCGGCGAACCCTGGGGCAGTTCGACCAGGGGATAATCCACCCGCACGGCCCATGTCAGCTTGGAAACATGGATAAAACTATCGCCGAGCGTGCGGGGCATGCGCTCGTTGATTTCGGCGATGACCATGCGCGCCGACTCGGCTGCCGGTTTCGTCAGCCCCACCTCGATCCCGTAAGAGCAAAAGCCGTGTTCATCCGGAGGTGAGAGATGGACCAAGGCCACATCGAGGGGGATAATGCCCTTTTTGAAGAGACCGGGGATTTCGCTCAGAAACACAGGGGTGAAATCGGCTCGGCCTTCGTTGACGGCCTGGCGCACGTTGGGACTGACGAACATGGTGTTCACCCGGATGCGGCCTTCCAGTTCAGGCGAGACATAGTCGGCATCACCGACGGTCAAGACCTGATGGATGCGCAGCCCCGTGACCTCACCGGCGCGAGCACGCCGGACCAGGGCCTTGAGCAGTTGCTGGGGGACCGAACAGTTGCCTGTGAGAAAGATATGGGCGCCGTTGGGGATGGTCTTGACCGCTTCCTCGGCCGTGGTGAGTTTGGACTCGTAGATGCGCATCCAGCCGTTCATACCGTTGTTTCCTCTTGCAAGGTCCTGGCCAAACCGGGATGGACGATGACACCGTCGCGGATGTTGATCCCGCGGCCCAATTCGGGGTACAGCTCGGCGGCCTTATCCAGGCCCTGCTCGGCGATGGCCAAGAGGTAGGGCGTGATGGCATACGAGAGGGCATGACTGGCCGTGCGTCCGACGATGCTGGTAATGTTGGGGACGCAGTAGTGGATCACACCCTCTTCCACGTAGACGGGATTGCTGTGGGTTGTGGGCCGGCTGGTCTCGGCACAACCGCCCTGATCGATACTGGCATCCACAAAGAGGCTGCGCGGTCGCATCAGACGCAGGTGTTCACGGGTGAGGATGATGGGTGTGCGCTGGCCCGGTACATACACGGCGCCGATAATGGCGTCGGCAAAGGCCACCACTTTGCGCAGATTGTACTCGGTGAAGGCCATGGTCACCGCCCGCCCCTCTAGGCGGCGATGGGCGCGGATAAGGGCGTCGGCGCTGATATCGAGGAGATAAACCGAAGCGTAGTTGGCCGTCAGGGCCAGGGCGGCTTCGGTGCCGAACGTCCCCGCCCCTAGGATCACCACTTCGGCCGGCGGCACGGTGGGCGTCCCACTGAGCAGAACCCCGCGCCCCCCTTCGTTGCTCTGCAGATAACGCCCTACGATTTGGGGCATGAGACGGCCGGCAATCGAGCTGATGCTTTGCAGCACCGGCAGGCAGCCATCGGCGCGTTCGACCGTCTCCCAGGCCAGGGCGTATACCCGGCGGGTGCGCAAAATCTCGATCTTATCCCGACGTCCTGCGGCCAGGTGCAGAAAACCGATCAAGATTTGCTCTTCGTGCAGGTGTTCCAGGTCTTCCACCGTCGGTCGTGCCACCTTGACTACCATCTCCCCGCGGGCATAGGCTTCGGCCTGGCTGTAGACCACGGTGGCGCCGGCCTTGCGATAATCCTCGTCGGAAAACCCCGCGCCACGTCCGGCATCGTGTTCGATGAAGACCCGATGTCCTGCCCGGATGAGCGCCTCAACCCCGGCCGGGGTCAAGGAAACCCGGTATTCGTCAGGGCGTCGTTCACGCGGTAGGGTAATATCCATAAGACGGCCTCGTGCTGAGAAGCGATGAGAGGAGGAAAGGGCAACTCCCCGGCACAAGCTCTGAACATGAGCCGGAGTCAAGCCCTATGAGCTTAGGGCTATTATCCCATCGGCGGGGGTGGTGGCGTATGATCGCCGACAGGTGTGGCCTCGACAATCCGCATTCGGATCGTCTCGCCCCCATCGGCGGTGGGGGTTTTATAGAGGTAGAAGAAACCGGGTTGATCGAGGGTCAGTTGCAGGACCAGCGGCAGGTCGGGGAGGAGGTTCAACCCGGTCAGGGCATGCCGCGCCACCCATTGCGCCTCGCCTTCGGCGCTGCTGTGCAGAACGGGCGAGGTAGCTTCGCCCTGGAAGACGAAAACAAGGATGCCGGCCTCGTCCAGGCCGGTCTCGGCCACGATCAGCCCCCGCAGCCGTAGCCTCGTCGGTACCACTCCGGTTTCTTCGCCCAGTTCCCGGCAGGCCGCCTCATACGGCTCCTCGCCCCGTTCCACATGGCCGCCGGGTGCGTTATACAGCCCCGGCCATAGCCGCTTGTGCAACCCACGCCGGATCAGAAGCACCTGCTCGCCCCAGGTGAGGATGATGAGGACACGCGGGATGAACTGATAGCGGTGGCGATCGGCCCCGTAGGCGCCTGTAGACGAAGGGACGGACATAGGCGGAGACATCGCGCAGGATGACCGTGATCGTACCAGCAGGCGTGGCCGAATAACAAACGCCTTTGTCGGCTCGGTTGCGGCCAGGGCGACCTCGCCGACCTGCCGAGACCGGCACCGGGAAAACCCCGGCCCGTGTTCCCGCAAGCACGGCTCGGCAATGCGTGCCAAGACCGGTAGACTCGCCTCGGAAGGGAAGGGCGATCGGGTTTGACTTTCAACATCACCGTATGATAGACTTTTCCCACCTCGCTAGGAAGGATGCAATCCGCATGATAATGGTTTACTTGTTTCTTACCTTCGTGCGTCGCCCTGTGGGCGATGTTCTTCCCTGCCGTGCCGGAGTGCGTCCTTCTCTGTAGTTAGATAAACGTCTTATCGAATCAGAGGCCATGGGCGCACTTCCCGCCCGTGGCCTTTTTGTGTGGCTTTTTTGCTCATGCAAGCGGCCGTCGGGCGCTATCCGGGGCCGCTTGTTTCTTTGGGAGGTCCTGATGGGCATAGCGTGGTGTCGTTTTCCGGCTTTATTCGCTCTGGTTTTTCATCGGAGGTACCCATGTCCACCGCTATCGTCGTTCGCGATGTGTACAAACAATTCGGCAAACCCGATGTCGATCGGTGGCCCTTTTGGCGCAAGGCTCAGTCCACCCAAACGGCACCTGTCGGCGGTGCGAACGGACATGACGCCGAAGCGCAAACCCGGCGGGGAGTGGTCGTCGCCGTGGACCATGTCAGTTTCGAGGTCCGCGAGGGTGAGATTTTCGGGGTGCTCGGACCCAACGGCGGCGGCAAATCCACCCTGATTCGTTTGATCGCCACACTCCTGTTGCCCGATGCCGGCGCCATCCACGTCTGCGGTTACGATGTCGTGCGCCAGACCATGCAGGTGCGGCGGCTGATCAACCGTGTTTCGGTGGAGGCCAGCTTCTTCAAGAAGCTCTCGCCGTTGGAAAACCTGCTTTACGGTGCCCGGCTCTATGGGCTGGAAGGGCGGGCCACGCAGGAGCAGATCGAACAGATCCTCGCTCGCCTGGGGCTGGAAAAGCGCGCCATCCACAACCCCATGGAGCAAATGTCGCGCGGGATGCAACAGAAGGTGGCCATTGCCCGCGCGTTGCTCTCGCAGCCGCGCGTGCTGTTGCTGGACGAACCGACCACAGGGCTGGACCCGCGTTCGAAACGCGAGGTGCAGGCCATCATCCGTGAGTTGCAGCAGGAAAAAGGGACCACCATTCTGTTGACCACGCACGACATGAACGAAGCCGAGCTGCTCTGCGATCGCGTCGCCATCATGGACCGGGGCCGGATCGTCGCCCTGGATACACCGGCCGGCCTGCGCGCCCGCGTGCCCGGTGCGAACGGCCATGTCGCCACGCTCGAGGACGTTTTTCTGGCCTTGACCGGCCGCCAGCTCGCAGACGAAGTTTAATGCAACCTGTTTCCCGCCGGCCTCGCCCTCACCGTCGGCGAGAAGCCCTTTGTGACGGCGGAGTTTTTGCCATGTCTACCACTATCTCCGTTTCCCCCTCCTCCTTCCTGATCCGTCAGGTACGCGCCACCTATGCCTTTATCGAGCGGAACGCCAATCTGGTCAAACGCTACTGGTCGTGGGAGCTTGTCTGGCTGTGCTATTCCATTGCCAATGCCCTCTCGGTCAGCTACATCGGCCTGGGCATGGAACGGCTCGGCGGCGGCAACGAGGTGATCAACGGTCGCTATCTGGCCCTTTATCTCATCGTGGGCACCCTCGTCTGGCATTTTCTCTCGGTGATTTTCTACTGGATCACCGACGTGATCAGCATCGAGCGCTGGGAAGGCACCATTGAATACACCCTGATGGCGCCTATCTATCGCCTGACCCACATGGCCGGCCAGACCCTCTTCGCTGTGCTCTACAGCATGCTCTTCAATGCCGTTATTCTGGCGGTGGCGGTGCTGTTATTCGAGATCGATCTGAGCAACGCCGACCTGGGGGCAGGTCTGATGATGCTCCTGGCCGGCAGCCTCAGCTTCATCGGTGTCGGCATCATGGCTTCGGTGCTACCGCTTCTGTTTCCGGAACGGGGTTCGCAGATGACCCATGTCATCATTGCCCTGATGCTCCTCGTTTCGGGCGTCTACTATCCCGTCGAGGTGCTGCCGCCGCTGTTGCAGAAGCTGGCCGTGTTCAGCCCGGCCACCTATGTGCTTATTGGCGCCCGGGCGGCGCTGCTGGAAGGCGCCGGTGTGGCCGAGCTCTGGCCCACCATCTGGCCGGTGTTGCTGATGGGGCTGGTTGCCATTCCCGTCGGCCTCAAGGTCTTCGGGCTGGCCGAACGCTATGCCAAGCGGACCGGCAAACTGCACCGCAACGGCTAACCTTGCGCTGGGGAAGGCCGATGCGCCTTCCCAAGCCTCGTCATGGTGAGGACAACCATGTCTGGATCCCTCTCCCGGTTCCAACCCCCTTCTTTCCCCGAGTATACCTGGCGTCCTGCTACCGTAGCCGATGCCCGGCGCATCTGGGAGATGTTTCTGGCCGCCGATGCGGCCGACGGCAGCCAACGCGCCGGCACCTTGGCCGATATGCGCCGCGAGTTCGAGGACCCCGCAACGGATTTCGCCCAAGACAGTCTGCTTGCCCTCACCGCCGACGGTGATGTGGCGGCCGTGGCCGTGGTCTCTCTGGTGCCTCAGGCTGTGACCGAGGTCGTGGCCTTTTTGTGGGGCGGTGTGCATCCGCAGCATCGTCGGCGGGGCCTGGGGCATTTCCTGCTGCAATGGCAAGAGGCCCGCGCCCGCGCCAAAATGGCCGGGCAGCCGGAGGCATTGCCGCGTTTGTTGCGGGTCAGTTGTTACGATCATGAATCCGATCGCATTGTCCTGTTCCGACGCCACGGCTTTGAACCCCTCCGTTACTTCTATCAGATGCGGCGCGATCTCGGCCAACCCATTCCCACCCCGGAACCGGCGGCTTTGCGCATTGTCAACTGGTCACCCGAACGGGACCCCCAGGTCCTGGCAGCTTATAACGAGGCTTTCGGCGACCATTGGGGGTTTCAGCCCCAAACCGAGGCCCACTGGCGGTTGTTCGTGGTCGGCAGCGAGAGCTTTCGCGGCGATCTGTCCTTCCTTGCCCTGGCCGGTGAGGAGGTCGTCGGCTTCGCCATCAATTTTCTCAGTCCGGAGGAGAACGAACGCCAGGGTATCCAGGAGGCCTGGGTAGGCCTTTTGGGTGTGCGTCGGCCCTGGCGCCGCTGCGGTGTGGGCACGGCTCTGCTTTGTCGTTCGCTGCAGGCTTTCCGGGCCGTGGGCATGGAGTACGCGGCGTTGCGTGTGGATGGCGAGAGTCCCACGGGCGCCTTCGGCCTCTATGAACGTCTGGGCTTTGTGGCGGTCCGGCGGAGCATCGCTTTTGGCAAGTCGGTAAGCCCATGAGTTGTGCCGGCAGCCCGACGGCCGGGGCATGGCTATCTCGGCAGGGCCTGCCGCCGCCGAGGTGGGGTGCCTCGGCGGCGGAGCCTCCCGGCCCACAGGGGGCCGTCTCTTCGTCATGCGCTTGAGGACATCGGCAGGCGAGACGGGTCGGGTATAATAAGCACGCGGCGGCCGGCAGCGATTCGGTTGCCGGCCGCAAACCGTAATCCAATCCGTGCCGATTTTCGTCTTTCTAGGGAGTGCCCGGTGTCTGCCAGCCGTTCTACCTATCTCGCCACACGGGTGCGTGGCTTTGGCGCTTCGGTTTTTGCCGAATACACCGCCCTGGCCGAAAAGCACGGGGCCGTCAATTTGGGTCAGGGTTTTCCCGATTTTCCGGCGCCCGATTTCATCAAGACGGCAGCGCAGGCGGCCATTGCCGCCGATCACAACCAGTACACCCGCTACGGCGGCCATCCCGCTCTGGTCGAGGTTCTGGCCGCGCAGGCCGGCCTGGACCTGGGCCGGCCTGTGGATCCGTGGGATGAAGTCCAGGTCATGGCCGGCGCTACGGCGGCGTTATTTGCGGCCTGTCAGGCCCTGGTCGAACCGGGGGACGAGGTCATCATCTTCGAGCCGTTTTTCGATGTCTACACGGCCGATGTGATCATGGCCGGTGGGGTCCCCGTGTTCGTGCCCCTCTATCCGCAAGCCGATGGCAGCTGGCGTTATGATCCTGACGAGCTGCGTCGGGCCTTTGGTCCGCGCACCAAATTGCTCTTGCTCAACACACCCCACAATCCCACCGGCAAGGTCTACGAGGAGGCCGAGTTGGCCGAGATCGCCGCTCTGTGTCAGGAGCACGATGTCATCGTCATCAGCGATGAAGTGTACGAACGGATGCTGTTCGAACATGACCGTTTGCCGCGCATGGCGACCCTGCCGGGCATGTGGGAACGCACCCTAAGCGTCGGTTCGGCCGGCAAGACGTTTTCGGTCACGGGCTGGAAGATCGGTTGGGCCATCGGCCCGGCCCCTCTGGTGGGCGCCATCCGCGCTGTGCAGCAGTGGTTGACCTTCTCGGTGGCGACGCCTCTCCAGGTTGCCGTGGCGGCCGCCATTCGGGAGGCGCCGTCTCGGGGCTACTATGAGAACATGGCGCAGATGTACCGCGCCAAGCGCGATCGTCTGGCCGGCATTCTGGCCCAGGCCCGCCTGCGTCCCCTGATCCCGGCCGCCACCTACTTCATCATGGCCGATACCTCGGCCTTCGGCTTTGCCGACGATGAGCAGTTTTGCCGGTGGTTGACAACCACGGTCGGCGTGGCCGCCATTCCTCCGGGCACGTTCTATAGCCCGCCTCACAGGCATTTGGCCCGCCATCTGGCCCGTTTCTGTTTTTGCAAAAAGGACGAGACGCTGCAGACCGTAGCCGAGCGCCTGCGCGTCCTGGCCTGAAGGAGGAGGACTATGCTACCCCGTCATCCGTTTGGTCGTACCGGACATGAAAGCAGTCGCGCCATCTTCGGTGCGGCGGCGCTGTGGAATGTCTCGCAGGCACGCGCCGATGCCGCGCTGGAGCTTTTGCTGGCCTACGGTGTCAATCACATCGACACGGCCGCCAGCTACGGCGAATCCGAGGCGCGCATCGGTCCCTGGATGAAACGCCATCGCCAGGACTTTTTCCTGGCGACCAAAGTCGAAGAACGCACCTATCGGCCGGCCTGGGAATCCATTCGCCGCTCGTTACGGCGGTTGCAGGTCGATCAGGTCGACCTGTTACAGCTTCATAACGTCGGCGATCCCCAGGTGTGGGAAACGGTCATGGGGCCGGGCGGCGCGTTGCAGGCCGTGCTCGAGGCCCAACGGCAGGGTCTGACCCGCTTTATCGGCATCACCGGTCATGGGACGCTCATCGCCCACCTGCATCGGCGGGCGTTGGAACGGGTTGATTTCGATGCCGTTCTGTTGCCCTATAACTACACCATGATGCAAAATCCGCAATATGCTGCCGACTTCGAGGCGTTGATGGCCGTGTGTCAGGCGCGCAACGTGGCCGTCCAGACCATCAAAAGCATTACCCGCAGACCGTGGGGAACGCGGCCGCCCACCCGCACCACCTGGTACGAACCGCTGGAAGACCAGGCCGATATCGATGCGGCCGTTGCCTATGTGCTCTCCCGCCCCTATCTCTTCCTCAACACCGCCGCCGACCTCGACCTTTTGCCCAACGTGCTCGCTGCCGTGGCGCGGTTCGACCCTGAGCGGCCTCCGGCCCGAGCGATGGCCGTGGTGGCTGCCGAACGGGCCCTGGAACCGCTTTTCACCGGTCCCATGTGATTCGGTCCGGGAAAAGGCCCGATCCCAGAGGCGGCTTCTCGTTTCTATGCGTTGTGCCTTGTCCCCCATAGGCCCTTGGTCATAAGCGTCTGTTATCCCCTCTTTCATCTGCTTCGCCGATACGCTATGCACGTCACAACGCTTCAGGCCGATATCGCAACCGTTCCGGCCGATCTCCTTGTCGTCAATCTGTTCGAAGAGGTAACCCAACCCGGAGGTGCCACCGGCGCCGCGGATAAGGCCCTGGGTGGCCGCATCGCCGCCTTGATCGCCCTGGGCGATTGTTCCGGCCGTTTGGGCGCCACGACCCTCGTGCACACCTTCGGGGCCTTGCCGGCTCCTCGTGTCCTGGTGGTCGGTTTGGGCAACCGACAACGCTTCGATCTCCAGGCCGCGCGCGTGGCGGCGGCCAAAGCCATCGCCGCGGCCCGGCAGGTCGGAGCCCGTCGCGTGGCCACCATCGTCCATGGCGCCGGGGTCGGCGGTCTCGATCCCCAGGCAGCCGCCCAGGCGGTGGTGGAGGCCAGCCTTTTGGAGAACTACACCATGCCGCGCACCGGCAACCGGCCCACGGCAGATCCCCGACCGGGCGAATTGACCGTGGTCGAATTCGGCGCCGACCGCCTCGCCGCCGTAGCCGAAGGCGTTCGCGTGGGTCAGATCATCGCCGAAAGTGTCATCCTGGCCCGTGACCTCATCGCCACCCCGGCCAATATCGCCACACCCACCTATCTGGCCGAAAGCGCCCGCCAGATGGCGGCGGCCGTGGGCTTGCGTTGCACCATCCTCGAACGGGAGGAAGTCGCCGCTTTGGGCATGGGCATTTTCCTGGCCGTGGCCAAAGGCAGCGACGAGCCGCCCAAGTTTGTGATCCTGGAACACAATGCCGACCGGGCCCAGGAGCTGCCCACGCTCGTGCTGGCCGGTAAGGGCATCACCTTTGATACCGGCGGTTACAGCCTGAAGGTGAACGCGGCCGGCGAGACCATGTGGCGGATGAAATACGACATGACCGGTGCCGTCGATGTGTTTGCCGTCCTGCGGGCGGCGGCTCTGCTCGATCTACCCTTGCATGTCGTCGGGTTGGCTCCGCTGTGCGAGAACATGATCTCCGGTCGCGCCCAACGACCCGGCGATGTCTATCAGGGCATGACCGGGAAGACGGTGGAGATTATCTCCACCGATGCCGAAGGTCGCCTCATCCTGGCCGATGCTCTGGCCTTTGCCGGGCGCTATCGTCCTCAAGCCGTGATCGACCTGGCGACCCTGACCGGCGCCATCGGCGTGGCCCTCGGGCCCAAAGCGGCCGGCCTGTTCTGCAACGACGATCGTCTGCGCGAGCGGTTGTTGGCCGCGGCGGCCGTGACCGGTGAACGGCTCTGGCCCATGCCCCTGTACGAGGACTACGCCGAGGATATCCGCAGCGACGTAGCCGATGTCAAAAACGCCACCTTACCGACCAAAAATGCCGGCGTAAGCGCCAGCGCCAAGTTCCTGGAGCATTTTACCGAGGACTATCCTTGGGCGCATATCGACCTGGCCAATATGGCCTGGGCCGATCCGGGCCGGCCCCTCTATCCCAAGGGCGCCACGGCGTTTGGCGTGCGTCTGCTGGTGCAGTTCTTGCGGGATTGGCAACCATGACCGATCTCCTGGCCGGCTATCCGATCGTCTATGAGACCGACGTGGCCTGGGGCGAAATGGACGCCTTTCAACACGTCAACAATGTCTACTACTTTCGCTATTTCGAAAGCGCACGCGTGGCCTACCTGGTGGCCACCGGCGCCCTAGAGGCGATGGAACGCACGGGCATCGGCCCCATTTTGCACAGCATCGGCTGCCGCTATCGCCTGCCCCTGACCTATCCCGATCGGATACGGGTCGGTGTACGCACCATTGCGCTGGAGGAGGACCGTTTCACCCTACACCATCATCTGGTGAGTCTGCGCCACAATCGCGTGGCTGCCGAGGGCGACGGCGTGGTGGTAATGTATGACTATCGGCGCAACGTGAAAACGGCCGTTCCCGACTTTTTGCGCCAGGCGATTGCCCGCCTGGAAGGCTGGGAGCACTAAAAAACGCCCGGCGGGCCTGCCAACTCGCCGGGCGTATCGTTTTTTATTTGCCCAACCGTTTCTTCACGCCCTTGCGGAACGTGTACAACGGTAACATCACGGCCAGGGTGGCATCGGAGAGTTTGGCGCGCATTTCGGTCTGCGCCCGCCAGGCGGCCACGCGCATCTGCTGGATGCGTTCGCGCAGCGTCGCGGAAATGGGCCAGTTGCTCACCAGAATGGGTTCTTCGCGGGTTTCGGCGCCCTGCCACTCCCACAAACAGGCGGCATAGGTCAGCCCGGCGCCGAAGGCCACCAGGACGATTTTATCGCCCGGTTGAATGCGGCCTTCTTCGAGGGCTTCGCACAAGGCCAGCGGCACCGACGCCGCCGAGGTGTTGCCGTAGCGATCGATGTTGACAACCACTTTGCTGCGGTCGATACCCAACCGACGGATGGCCAGGTCGATGATGCGGTCATTGGCCTGATGGGGAATGATCAGATCCACATCGTCGATGGTCAGACCGGCGGCGCCGAGCACCTCCACGACGGCATCCACCATCACCCGCGTGGCGAATTTGAAGACGCGCCGACCGTCCATGTGGATTTTATGCTCGTTGCGCTCGAGTTTATCCGGCGTCAACGGCGCAATGGCGCCGATGGCCGGGACGATGAGGGCATCGCCATCGGCTCCTTCCGAACCCAGCCGCGCGCTGATCAACCCGCCCGGTTCCAGGCTGCGGCTGACGATCACGGCGCCGGCACCGTCGCCGAACAACACGCAGGTGTTGCGATCGCTCCAATCGACGGCCCAGCTTAGCTTTTCGGTGCCGACGACCAGGATGTGTTGATAAAAACCACTCTGGATAAATTGGCTGGCCGTCACCAGGCCGTAGACGAAGCCGCTGCAGCCGGCGACAAGCACCATGGCACCGGCTTTGGTCGCCCCCAGGCGATCCTGGAGCAGGCTCGAGGCCGGGGGGCAGAGATAATCGGGGGTGGAGCTGGCAAACAAGATGAGATCCAGGTCCGCCGCCGTAATGCCGGCAACCTGCAGAGCCTTTTCGGCAGCCTTCAAGGCCATGCTAACGGTAGCCTCGCCGTCGGCGGCGATGCGGCGCTCACGGATACCGGTGCGGGTGATGATCCATTCATCGCTGGTATCGACCATTTGGGCCAGATCGTGATTGGTCAACACGCGTTCGGGCACATACATGCCCCAACCGGTGATTTTGCTGTAGTACATCGTCATAGGCAAAAATCCTTGCGCATCCGGAGGAATGGGTGGAGAATTCAGGCCGCCAATGCTTTGTCGCGGGCGGCGAGCTGGCGGAGGCGACGCCAATAGGCATAGGCGCCCACGCCGACCAACGAAACCGTGCCCAGGGCAGCCACGAGCCACAGCCATAGGGGGCGCAGCGCCTGTTTGGCCTGCTGCATCGAGATGCCCAAAAGGTGTTGGTTTTGTCGGCGGCGGGCAGCCTGGACGAGTTGCTGCTTCAGTTGGCGGCGGAAAGCGGGGGCAGGTTGCACCGGCTGCAGGACTTCGTCCAGGCGGCGCACCAGGGCAAAGAGATCGGTGACCTCAACAGGCAGGCCGGGGGTCATCTCGATCAGTCGGGCTTTGCTCTCGCCATGATGCTGGAGGGCCTCGAAGTGGGCCTCGAGAATGTCGGGAAGGGAAAAGGGGGCCATAATCGGTTCTCGGACTTGCTGTCAATAAGGATAGGCGACCAACCCGACCGTACCCGGACCCAGGTGGACGGCGATCGAGGTGGCCAGCGAGGTCAGCCAGACTTCGGTGCAGTTGAGTGTCGACTTGACTTTGGCAACGAGTTCGGCCGCTTCGACCGGTGAGCGGGCGTGCACAACGGCCACACGCGCCGCCGTGTCGCCCAGGCGTTCTTTGAGAATGGCAAGCATGCGTTCGAGGGCACGGACGCGGGTGCGTACCCGCTCGCCGACGTGGAGTTCGCCTTCCTGGAGCATGACGATGGGTTTGACCTGCAAGAGCGAGGCCATCGCCGCACCCAAGGCGCTAATGCGCCCGCTCATCTGCGCATACTCCAGTGTGGCCGGCGTCAGCAGGATGTTGATGCGTTCGCGGATGGCGGCCAGCCGTGCCAGAATTTGATCGATGGCATGCCCGGCCTCGATCTGGGTCAGGGCTTCGTCCACCATGAATCCTAGACCGGCCGACCCACAGGCCGAATCGAAGGGATAGACCGGGATGGTCTCACGCACGAGTTCGGCGCCGAGGACGGCCGACTGATAGGTTCCGCTCAATCGGCCGGTCACATGGATGGAGAGGATGGCGTCGTAGTCCCGGCTCAGGCGGGTGTAGAGTTCGGCGAATTCGCCGGGGCTGGGTTGCGATGTCTGCGGGATAACGCGTTCGCTTTCGATGCGGGCGTAGAATCCGGCTTCGTCGATGTCGACGCCCTCGCGGAAGCTCTGGCGACCGAAACGGATATGGATGGGAACGAGGTGCAGACGACGGCGCCCCGGCCAATCGGGGGGCGTATCGCAGGTCGAATCGGCGACAACGGCGACTTTAGCAGGCATTTAGAGGAAACCCCGTCGTTGCAGGTCGTTGCGTAAAGCGAGCAACGTGCGATGATAGAGCGATTTGATGGAGGATTCGGTGCGGCCCATGACCTGACCGATTTCGGCATTGGGCAGATGCTCGACAAACTTGAGGATGAGCAATTGCTGACGATCCGGTGGAAGCCGACGGATGGCGGCCAGCAGGGCTTCGCGGATCTCTTTGTGCTCGACGATGGCGCTTGGGCCGGGCCGACGCACCGTGGTCAGAGCGGGGTCTTCGAGCGGAATGACCTTGTGTCGCGAGCGTTGGCGATGCCAGTTGGCCACCAGGTTGTGGGCAATGCGATAAAGCCAGGCCGAAAACGGCAGACCGCGGTCTTCGTACGTGCTCAGATTGTCCAAGGCCTGGAAGAACGTGCGGGCGGTCAGGTCTTCGGCATCGTCGTGGTTGCCCACGCGATAGAAGATGTAGTGGTAAATCCTGTCGACATAGCGCTCGTAGAGCAGGCCGAAAGCCTCCGGGTCACTTCGAGCGCGTTCGACAAGGGTGGCATCATCGGGGGAAGAAGAAGACAGGAAGATTGACACGCTGGGTCCTGGAGAACCCGGCCGTTCCGATCATGAAAACACCGCCGGGTAGAGTGCGTTGCGGATAAAGGGATGTGGGCTATTGTAGCATCGGCCGGAAGCGCCACCAAGCATTGGCAACTGTCTTACTTTGTGCTATTCTTCCCCGATATTCCTTATCTGCATTCATGGCGTGGTCTCCCCTTCCTCAGCCGTGTAAGGAGGACTGTTTACGATGGCATTATCCGACAAGCGTGTGGTTATCACCGGCGTAGGCGCTATCAGCGCTCTGGGACATGATGTCGCCTCAACGTGGGAAGGCTTGATCGCCGGTCGCACCGGCGCCGTTCGGATCGAGGCTTATCGCCAAAGCGACTTGCCTTCTCAGATCGCCTGTGTGGTATCCGACTTTCGACCTGAATCCTATCTTTCGGCCCGCGAAGCCAAACGCCTGGGCCGCCTGACCCAACTGGCCGTGGCTGCCGCCGAAGAAGCCATTGCCCATGCCCGGCTCGATTTGCGTCAGGAGGATCCGACCCGTGTCGGTATCGAGATCGGGAGCGCCTTCGGCGCCCTCGATATCGTCGAGGAGGAGTCGTATAAGGTCATGACACAAGGGCCGCGGGCAGTCCAGGCCGCACGCGGACCGGCCGTTCTGATCACCACCACGCCCTGCTATCTGGCCATTCGCTACGGCATCCAGGGCCCGGTCAATTCGCCGGTTGTGGCCTGCGCCACTGGCGTTTATAGCATCGGCGAGGCCGCCCGTCGCATCCGCGAGGATGAGGCCGAGGTCGTTCTGGCCGGCGGCACCGATTCCTATCTAACCCCGTTGCTCATGACCGCGTTTAGCCGTTTGGGGGCCATGTCCACCCGCAACGACACGCCGGAAACGGCCTGCCGGCCGTTCGATGCCACGCGCGATGGGATGATCATCGGCGAAGGGGCCGTCGTGATGGTGGTCGAATCGTTGGAACATGCCCAACGGCGTGGGGCTTCTATCCTCGCCGAGGTCGGGGGCATGGGCTTTAGTACCGATGCCTATCATATGGCAGCACCCGCACCGGATGGTGTCGGCGCCGCCCGCGCCATGCGCATGGCCATTGCCCGCTCCGGCCTGCAGCCGGAACAGATCGACTACGTGGCCGCGCATGGGACGGCCACCAAACTGAACGACATTGCCGAGACCCTGGCCATCAAACAGGCCCTGGGTGAACACGCCTATAACGTCGCCATCTCCTCGATCAAGCCCATGATCGGGCATGTGATGGGCGCCGCCGGTGCTTTCGGTGTCCTCACCATTCTCCAGGCCATTCGTACCGGCTGGATTCCGCCCACCATCAATTACACGACGCCCGATCCCGAGTGCGATCTCGACTATGTGCCCAATACGGCCCGTCGGAGGGAAGTCAACGCCGGCATTGCCAATGCCTTCGGTTTCGGCGGTCAGAATGCCTCCATCGTCATCAAACGGTTTGTCCCATGACCCCTTCCGCTTCTGCTGCGGCGTCGGTGACACGACCGACTCATGTGCAACTGTTCATCACCTGTCTGCTCGATCACCTCTATCCCGACATTGCCGAGGCCTGTGTGACCGTGCTGGAGCGGGCAGGCGTGCGGGTCGAAGTGCCGCCCGGGCAGACCTGCTGCGGTCAACCGGCTTTCAACGGCGGCTTCTTGGCGGAGGCGCGGCAAATGGCCCGGCATTTTCTCGATGTTTTTGCCGAGACGACCGGGCCGATCGTCACCCCTTCGGGCTCCTGCGCCAGCATGGTTGGGCATCATTATCCCGGCCTGTTTGCCGGTGAGCCGGCCCAACAGGCCCGGGCCGAGGCCGTAGCCCGCCGGATCCGCGAATTCGGGCAATTCCTGGTGGACGATCTGGGACAGCGACACATAGGCGGGCGACCGGGCCGTTATACCTATCATCCCAGTTGCCATCTGAGCCGTGAACTGGGTGTGCGCGGTTGCGCCGAGACTTTGCTGGCGGGTATCCCCGGCGCCGAACTGCGCCCCTTGCCCGAGGCCGAGGCTTGCTGTGGCTTCGGCGGCCTGTTTGCCATCAAATTGCCGAGCGTCTCGGCGGCCATGATGCAGCGTAAACTGGAGAACATCGCCGCCAGCGGCGCCGAAATCTGCGTGGTCTGCGATGCTTCGTGCATGACCCATCTCAACGGCGGTTTGGTCCGGCAGGGTCGGGCACCCATCGTGCGTCATCTCGCCGAGATCCTGGCCGAGGTCGAACCATGAACGGTTTTGAACGCCGCGCGACCGTGGCCTTGCACGACGTGGGGCTGCAACAGGCCCTGCGCCGTACTATGGACAATTTCGTCAACGGTCGCTTGCGGGCCATCGCTGCGCTGCCTCATGGCGAGGCCTTGCGCGATCATGCCCGCGTCATCCGCGCCAATACGCTGGCCCGCCTCGACGAGCATCTGCTCACCTTCGAGCGGTGCGCTCAGGCCAACGGGAGCCGGGTCTACTGGGCGCGCGATGCTGCCGAAGCCTGCCATCTGGTCATCACCATCGCCCAGGAGCGAGGCGTCCGGCGCATTGTCAAGAGCAAGTCCATGCTCAGCGAGGAGATCGAGCTGAACAAAGCCCTGGAAGCCGCCGGTTTGCAGGTGCGGGAGACCGATCTGGGCGAGTACATCGTGCAACTCGGCCGCGATCATCCCAGCCACATTGTGGCTCCCATCGTCCATAAGCGGTTGGAGGATGTGGCCGCGCTGTTCCATGAGCATTTGGGTACACCGCCGACGGCCGATATCCCCACGCTAACGGCGGCGGCGCGGGCGACCTTACGCCAGAGCTTCCTGCAGGCCGATATGGGGATCACCGGGGCCAATTTCGCCGTGGCCGAGACGGGGAGCATCGTCCTGGTCACCAACGAGGGCAACGGCCGCTTCGTGACGACAACGCCGAGGATCCATGTGGCGCTGGTCGGTATCGAGCGGGTGGTGCCCACCCTGGCCGAGGTCGGCACCCTCTTGCAGCTTCTGGCGGCCAGTGCCACGGGTCAGCCCCTGAGCACCTACACGACCTTTATCACCGGCCCGCGGCGCCATCCGGAGGAGGATGGACCGGAAGAGGTGCATATCATCCTGGTGGATAACGGTCGCACCCGGGCCCTGGCCGGTGAACTGGCGGAAATCCTCTACTGCATCCGCTGCGGGGCCTGTTTGAATGTCTGTCCGGTGTATCGGAATGTGGGCGGCCATGCTTACGGCGCCGTTTATCCCGGCCCCATCGGCATCGTGGTCAACCCGGCTCTGCACGGTTTGGGACCGTGGCACGAGCTGCCCCAGGCCTCGAGCCTGTGCGGCGCCTGCACCGAGGCCTGTCCGGTACGCATCGACATCCCACGCCTGTTGTTGCGGCTGCGGGCGGCGAGCGTGGAACAGGGCTACGCGGCCGGCTGGTTGCGGTGGGGGCTGCGACTCTATGCCTGGGCGGCCGTGCATCCACGGCTGTTTCGGCTGGGTGGCCGGCTGCTGGCGTGGGGACAACGTTTGTTACCGGGCAGGAAGAACGGCTGGAACATGTGGTTGCCGGGGCCGCTGACCGGCTGGACGACCACGCGTGGCTTTCCCCCCCTGGCCGGTGAGAGCTTTAGCGCCCGCTGGCAGCGCCGACGAGGTCGAAAACCATGAGCGAGACCGCCCGTGCCGTCGTTTTGGAACGGATTCGTCAGGCCCTATCCCGGGCCTATTTGCCTGCGGCCAGCAGCTCGACCCCTCCTCCGCCGACGGCGCCGCCCTTTGCGGAGCCATTGACCGCCGTGTTCGCCCGGGCGTTGGCGGCCGTGTACGGCCAACTCCATCTCGTGCCGAATGCCGAGGCTGCCGTGGCCTTCCTGCGCGAGGCTTTGGTGTCTCGAGGGGTGCACCGGGTGCTGAGCTGGGAACCGGCCTCTTTAGAGCTGCCGGGTCTAGAAGCAGCGCTGGCCGCGGTCGGGATTGCCCTGGTACCGGCCCATCTGGCCGGTCCCGATCGTCAGGCCGAGCTGAACCGATTGGAGCCGATCGAAGTCGGGTTGACGGCAGCCGTAGCCGGGCTGGCGCGCACGGGCAGCATCGTCCTGGAGGCCGACCGCGCACGTGGGCGGCTGGCCTCTTTGCTGCCGCCGGTCCACTATGCCGTGCTACGGACGGAACAGCTCTATCCCGATCTGGCGGCCTGGCTGGCGGCGCCCGGCGTCCGCAGCCGTTGGGCCTTGTATAGCAGTGTCGTGATCATCACCGGTCCCAGCCGCACGGCCGATATTGCCCAAACCCTGACCCTGGGCGCGCACGGGCCGCGCGAGCTGCATGTCGTGCTGATCGATCCTTCGCACTGAGCGAGCGGGCTATGCTGGCCAGGGTCATCTCGTGCGCCATCGTGGGGTTGGATGCCCGTCTGATCGAGGTGGAGATCGACAAGGGTGGTGGGGTGTCGAATTTTATCATCGTCGGTTTACCCGATGCGGCGGTCCAGGAGTCACGGGTGCGGGTGCGCGCGGCCATCCGCAACAGCGGCCTGCGCTTTCCTATGGGGACCTATACCGTCAATCTGGCGCCGGCCGACCTGCTCAAGCGCGGACCGGCCTATGACCTGCCCATTGCCGTGGGCGTGCTGGCCGCTACCGAGCAGGTGCCGCCGGCTGCCCTCGAAGGAGCCGTTTTCATCGGCGAATTGGCGCTCGACGGGGGCCTGCGCCATGTCAACGGTGTCCTGGCCATGGCCGATTTTGCCCGGCGGCACGGGTATCGGCAGTTGTATGTGCCGGCCGTCGACGCCGCCGAGGCCGCTCTGATCGAGGGGCCGGAAATCATCCCGGTGGATCATCTCACCCATTTGGTCAATCATCTGACGGGGGTGGTGCCCATTCCGCCGCAGCCGCGGCCCTCGCCAACGGCCGCCGAGGAGCCTCATAACGTCTTTGACCTAGCCGATGTGAAAGGGCAAGAGCATGTGAAGCGGGCGCTGGAAATCGCCGCTGCCGGCGGTCATAACATGCTCATGGTAGGTCCACCCGGTTCCGGCAAGACCATGCTGGCCCGCTGTCTGCCGGGCATTCTGCCGCCGCTGACCGATGACGAAGCCCTGGAGGTGACGCGCATCTACTCCGTGGCCGACCAGTTGCCCCCGGGCACGCCCCTGATCCGCACGCGACCGTTCCGGGCGCCCCACCACACCATCTCCTATGCCGGTCTGATCGGCGGAGGGCGCATGCCTCGGCCCGGTGAGATCAGCCTGGCCCATCGCGGGGTGCTCTTCCTGGACGAGTTGCCCGAATTCGGCAGCCACATGCTGGAGATGCTACGCCAACCGCTGGAAGATAAGCAGATTACCCTGTCGCGGGCGGCCAGCGCCGTCACGTTCCCCACGAATTTCATGCTTGTGGGCAGCATGAACCCCTGCCCATGCGGCTATTACGGCGATGCCCGGCGGGCCTGTACCTGCTCCAACGCGGCCGTGCAGAACTACCAAAAGCGGATTTCGGGACCGTTGCTCGATCGCATTGATATCCATGTCCAGGTGCCGCAGGTGGACTACGAGAAACTGGCCGATACGACCCGGGGCGAACCCTCGCGCGTGGTGCGCGAGCGTGTGCAGCGCGCCCGTGCCCGACAAGAGGCGCGACTGAAGCATGTGCCTCATGCCTCGTGCAATGCCGATATGGGGCCGACGGAGGTGCGCGAATTCTGTCGCCTGGACGAGACCGGGCATCAGCTGATTGCGGCGGCCATGCGCCAGCTTCATCTCAGTGCTCGCGCCTATCATCGTGTGCTCAAATTGGCCCGCACCATCGCCGATCTGGCCGACAGTGAGATCATCCGACCTGCCCACATCGCCGAAGCCATTCAGTACCGCCCGCGCCAGCAAGAGGCGTGATGCCCGGTCGTTAGCGGCCGACCCCGACGCCATGCTATAATGGTTGCCGATGGTTTTTATCCCTGTGCGCTTGTTCTGTTGCTTCTGAAGTTGCTATGGCCCAATCCCTGCTTTGGACTACCCTCTACGTTGACAGTATCGACCGCCGCGACTGGTTGCAGCGGGTGCGCCAGGCGCTTTCGCTTCCCGGTGTGGATAAAATCGTTCCCGATCCGCGCAGTGGTCAGGTGCGCGTCCGTTACAACCCCGATGCGATTACGGTGTTTCAGCTCCATGCGCACCTGCGCGCAGCCGGACTCTAAAAGCGGCCGCGCGACAACCGCATAGGGAGCGCTCCGGGTTTGGGAGCGAGAACGCCGCCTCGCGACCCGCAGACGAGGGCCCTCGTATCGGGAGGTAGAAAATCCCTGTTCATCCTATGGAGAATGGACCATGAAACGACTCTATCGCTCTCGCACCGACCGGATGCTGGCGGGCGTATGCGGCGGTATCGGCCAGTATCTCAACATTGACCCCACGCTGATCCGCCTTGCGTTTCTGTTCCTCGCGATTTGGGGCGGTGGCGGTGTTCTCGCCTATCTGATCGCCTGGATCGTCATCCCCGAAGAGCCCCTGCCCGCAGGCGATACGGGCACGACCGAGACCCCTCCGCCTTCTTCCGAATCTTCGACCGTTGAGTAAGGGATCCGGCCCTGTGGGCGGGCGGTGGGCCACACCGCCCGCCCGGAAACGGTTTCTTCCCCTCCGAAGGGGAGGACACGACCGGCAATCGCTTTCGTTCCCATCCCGAGGTACGGGAGAAGACGGGGCCGACTAGGACTGCTGTTGTGGCTGCGCCGCCAGTTTGGCCTTCTCTTCTTCGACGAGAACGCGGCGCAAAAACTTGCCGACCATGGATTTGGGCAGCTCGGAGCGAAACTCAACCTGGGTGGGCACCTTGTAGGCGGCCAGATGCTGGCGGCAGTGGGCGATGATCTCCTCGGCCGTAGCTGTTTCGCCCGGCTTGAGGACGATGTAGGCCTTGACCGTTTCCCCACGTTTGGGGTCGGGCACACCCGCTACCACCGCTTCCTGGACCTTGGGATGCTCGAAGAGGACTTCCTCGACCTCGCGCGGGACGATGTTGAAGCCGGAGGCGATGATCAGGTCCTTCTTGCGGTCCACAATGTAGAAGTAGCCGTCCTCGTCCATCTTGGCGATATCGCCGGTATAAAGCCAGCCCTCCTCGTCCTTGACCTTGCGGGTCTCGTCCTCTCGGTTCCAATAGCCCACCATCACCTGCGGGCCTCGAATGGCCAGCTCGCCCTCCTCGCCGATGCCAAGGGTGCGGAATTTGCCGTTCTCATCGGGTTCCAACGAGACGATACGGGCTTCGACATCGGGGAAAGGCACGCCGATGGAGCCGGGTTTGGACTGTCCCCAGATGGGATTGGCGTGGGTCACAGGGGCGGCTTCGGTCAAGCCGTAACCCTCGCGCAGGCGGCCTCCGGTCAGTTCCTCGAAGCGACGTTGGACCTCGGCCGGCAGCGGTGCCGCTCCGGAGATGCAGGCTTTGATCGAGCGCAGGTCGTACTTGCTCACGTCCTTGTGGTTGATGATGCCGATGTACATGGCCGGCACGCCGGGGAAGAGGGTGCACTTCTCCCGCTGGATCATGTCCATAACGGCGGGGAGATCGCGGGGATTGGGGACCACAAAAATCTCGGCGCCCAGCCGCAAACCCAAGAGCATGCACACGGTCATGCCGTAGACATGGAAGAAGGGGATGGCGCCCATCACCTTTTCCTTACCCGGTTCGACTTTGGTGAACCAGGCCTGGCACTGCAGGACGTTGGCCACCAGGTTGCGATGGCTGAGCATGGCCGCTTTGGGCACGCCCGTGGTGCCGCCCGTGTATTGGAAAAGGGCGATGTCGTCGGGCGAGATAGCGACCTCGGGCGGATTGGGCGGGTTGTTGGCAATCAGGCGGACCATGTGATGGACGCCGTTGCCTTCCGGCACATCCACCCAATGCCCCTCCTTTTGGCGGGCTCGCTTGACCAGGGTGCCGAAGGGCTGGCCGATGAAGTCGTTGAGATGGTAGATGATGACGTTCTTGATCGCGGTCTCGGTCTGAATTTCCTTGAGTTTGGGATACAATTCGTTCCAGATGACGATGGTCTCGGCGCCGGAATCGTGGAACTGATGGCGCATCTCGCGCGGGGTATAGAGAGGATTCGTATTGACGACGACGGCCCCCAGGCGCATGGCCGCCAGAAAACCGATGACACCTCCGGGCGAATTGGGGGTTTGGATGGCGATGCGATCGCCTTTCTTGACCCCCAGGCCGGCCAATGCCGTCGCCAGCCGGTTGACACGGTCTTCAAGCTGACGATACGTAAACGAAACGCCGATCTTGAGGCCTGCCGGCAAGTAGCGCAGGTTCATCGTCAGCGCCTTGTGGTACATGTACTCGGTAAAAGAGGTTTGGAGCAAATCCCACAACGATTTTTCGGGATAGCTCAGCGACGCCGGGACACCGGGTTCGTAAAACTTAAGCCAGGGCTTTTCCATAGGTGTATCTCCTATAGAGCGAAGATAGAACGACCAAACCGACCCCCTGCGGGCGAAAAACGATGCCGGAATGACGAGATACCATAGCTCTGCATCGGCGCAGATCCAATCCTCTTGGTACGGGTGACTTGCCTGTACGATACTTGTGCATTATACGCGTTATGACACAACGCGTCAAAAACGACCATCCGATAGAATCGTTCGGTTGTTCGGCATTGGCCCTCGGTGAAGCCCGTTGCTGCATTGCAGACTTCGGCTCTGCCCTTATCCAGGTCGTCGAGGGCAGGAGCAAAACGCCTTGCCCCTTCTTGTCTGTGCGTTTTTATGTGGAGGGGGCACCCGAAGCTATCGAACCGGTCCGTTCGGGCCTTGCACATGGCGTCAAACAGCTCGAAACCGGTTTCCGGAGCCTTTTCCATTCGAGTCAAGGGGGCACGATAAGGATTGCCCCTTCGGTGTGAAGTTGCCTAAGCACCTCGCGCAAGCTCAGTAAATCGGCAATACGGCGGTCAATCTCATGAAGTTGTTTAGCAATCGTGTCCAATACGCGACGGCAAGGGGCGATGCCTTTGTCGCGTGCCGTAAGGATCGCTGCAATATCTTCCAACGCAAGGCCTACACTGCGTGCGCCGGCAATGAACCGTAAACGCTCAACGTCTGCGGGCGTGTACTGGCGATAGTTATTTGCGGCTCGCTTGGGGCGTGGGAGCAGGCCGATCGATTCGTAGTATCGAATCGTCTTAGCGGGTACCCCGGTTTTCCGGGCTAACTCATGGATCAACATCGCCATCCTCCTTTGCGTTTTACACGTTTGAACTTTACACCTTTCAGTTGCTGGAATGTCAAGCCCCTATGAGAAAACCCTGCGTTTCTGGTTGCGTCAGAAGACCGCCTATGCGCTGATGAGAGGACGTTGCGAGGGAGTAAACGGGTCGGCAACGGGCTCCGGGGGTGTTAGCGATGGTCGGACAGGGGTTAGGGGCCGCGCCGCACCGGGTGGACGGCAGGGATGAACCGGCTATCGCCCCGGTCCTTCGGGAGGAGATACCGTCGGAAGGGCGGCTGATCGGTGCCGAGGCAGCGATTCTGAAAGTCCCCTCGGCGCAGAAAGACGAGCAAGGGGCACGGTCGGGTGGAGCGGTGGGAAGTGCGGAGTGTGTCCTGCGAAGCCGATAGGCAGGCTTATCGGCTGAGGATCCCAACTTGGCATTTCCGGCGCCCTTGAGTATAGTGAATAGCAAGCGGATGCCCCATCCGCGCCAGGCAGCCCCGTCTGGCAACCCTCCCCGAAGGGCGAGAGAATGTTTTGTATCAACAAAACATTTTTTCGGGGAGGGTCTTTTTTTGTCCAATGCTAACTCCCAACGTGGGAACGTTGGAACGTTCTAACGCTTGAACGTTCTAAAGTCGTCCGTCATAGGCCTTCGGCCTCCGGTCGGCCTGCGCCGGCCGGTCGCGTCGGTGTGGGCCGACGCCCGGCACAACGGGCTCAGGGAGGCCGATTTGCAATCGGCGTGGCGGGCAGCCGGGTAGGTAATTGCGTCCGCTCAGGGAATGGTGTAAGCGAGCAAAACGATCTCGGTTGTGCCTGTGCTGGTCGAACCGCTCGATTTGATCCACCCAACCCCCCGAGCGTACCAGGCCGAGCTGGTTTCGGTCAGGGGAAAAGCCTGAATGCCGGAGACGGACACTTCCATCTTGCTCGTGCAGTCAACCCGCAAGGCCTCAAAGTTGCCGGCAGGCACACTCACCGTTTCCATGCCGATGGCCTGGCACGATATATCCATCGCGTTGCGGGATTCGAGGTCCATGCCACCCTGGTCAATCCGGCTGCGCAGAACAACGTTCTGCGTCCAGGCCATCCCAGGCCGGGGATCGGCAGGGAAGGTGATGCCCGTGTTGGCTTCGACCGTCATCTGCGTCGTCGGCATGCCCGCAACGGCGACGGAGAGGCTGGAAGCGGACGTCAGGTTGATGAGATTGCCCTGCCGACATTCCCAACTGCTCTGTCGGGTGAGGTCGCCGAAGACGTCCTGCTCGTCGAAGCCGTTTGCGCGGACGGCGGTAATCGAGCGAACAAATGTACTCTCCGTCTCGGGGTCGGGGCCGCTAAACCGATATTGCCAGGAAGCGCCCGCCACAACCGGGGAGTAGGGGTTCTGGCACTCACCGGCCACGGCGATGGGTTCGGGCGCGATGGGGGTGGCGGTGGGAAGCGCAGCAGTGGGTGACGGCGGGACGGTCGGTTCGGCCGTTGGGGTGGCGGTGTGCGCAGGCGTGGCTGCCACGGTGGGAGTTACCACCGGCCCGGCCGTGGGTTCCACCGTTGGCGGGACGGGCGTCACCGCCGCGGCTTGAGCCGTCGGGGTGACGGCGCCCCCGTCGGTCGGTCCGCGACCCGACGAACAGGCCGATACGATCAGGGCCATCGCGACCAGGAGGACATGGGCGATTTTCATAGGGTTCTCCATATAAGCAACAGAGCAGAGACGCAAGTTGATGAACAAACCACCTGCGCAAGCAGGTCGGGACATTTTACTTTGACTTGCGCAAAGTGGCAATACCTGATGAGATGATGCAGGTCGAAAACGAGTTGACAGTTCCTCACCCCCGACATACAATATGACCGCGCGGTCACATGACCGAGCGGTCACACATGCCGAAAGAGACCTTCTTCAACCTGCCCGAAGAAAAGCAGAATCTGATCTGCGAAGCGGCGCTGGAGGAATTCGCCACCCATCCTTTCCGTCATGCCAGCGTCAACCGCATCGTGCGTCGCGCCGGCATCGCCAAGGGGAGCTTCTACCAGTACTTCGAGGACAAGACCGACCTTTTCCGCTACCTGCTGCAGAAGGCCGGCGAGGTCAAAATGCGCTACCTGGCGCCGGCTCTGCAAAACGCCGCCCACGGTGATTTCTTCACCCTGCTTCACGATCTCTACCTGTACGGACTACAAATGGCCGTGGAGCACCCGCGCTACGCCGCCCTGGGCAAGCGTTTGATCGAAGATCGCACGCTCTACGCCCAAATCTGGTCCGAAAGCGCAGCAACGGCCCAGGATTTCTTCCGCCCCTTCATCGAAAAAGCCATGGCCAGGGGAGAAATTCGCTCCGACCTCGATCCCGCCCTTGTCTCCTGGCTGGTGACCACCCTGAGCGGCCAACTCAATGAATATTACCTGGAGCACGTGGCATCGCAATACGATGCGCGCATGATGAAAACGGTGGAGCAGTTCATCGCCTTTCTGCGGCATGGGCTGCAACCCCATTCTTGATTTCTCCTCAAGGAGTCTGCCATGAGCATCATCGAAACCCACCATCTGACCAAATACTACGGCAAATCCCGCGGCATCATTGATGTCTCGATCCAGGTCGAGGAAGGTGAGATTTTCGGCTTCATCGGCCCCAACGGCGCCGGAAAGTCCACCACGATTCGTCTGCTGCTCTCGCTGATCTTCCCCACCGGCGGCAGCGCCACCATTTTCGGCAAGGACGTGGTGCGCTACGGCCCGGAAATCCGCCGCCATATCGGTTACCTGCCCTCCGAGGTCTTCTACTACGAAGGGATGCGGGTGATCGATCTGCTGCGCTACTCCGCCAGCTTCTACGAGGGGAACCACACGCAGCGGATGCGCGAGCTGGCCGAGTACATGGAGCTGGAACTCGACCGCCGCATCGACGATCTCTCCTACGGCAACCGCAAGAAGGTGGGCATTGTGCAGGGGCTGCTCCACGCGCCGAAGTTGATCTTCCTGGACGAGCCAACCGCCGGTCTCGACCCGCTCATGCAGCGCAAGTTCTTCGACCTGGTGCGCCGCGAGAACCGGGAACGCGGCGTGACCGTGTTCTTCTCCTCCCACATCCTGAGCGAAGTGCAGCGTCTGTGCGACCGCGTCGCCATCATTCGTGAGGGGCGCATCGTGGAGATCTCGGACATCCAGACGCTGCAGAAGAACAACTACAAGCGCGTGCGCTTGGTCGCCGATGGCCTGACCCCGGAGCATTTCCAGCTTCCGGGTGTGACCAACCTGGAGCAGAGCAACGGCGTGCTGCGCTTCTTCTTCAAGGGCGATGTGAACACCCTGCTGCAGCGCATCGCCGCGCTGAAGGTCCAGGATGTGGCCATCGAGGAGCCCACCCTGGAAGAAATCTTCATGCACTACTACGAGTGAGCGAGGGCTACCATGCGCCGCAACATCTTCCGCCACGAATTCCGCGCCCGGCTCGCTTCCGTGCTCATCTGGGCCGCTTCTACCGCCGCCGTGATCCTGGTGTACCTGCTGATGTATCCACTCTTCGCCGATCAGGCGGAGGTGATGAACCGTGCCTTCCAGCAATTCCCGCCGGAGTTCCGCGCCGCCTTCGGCATTGGCGATGTAGACTTTTCCACGGTGATGGGCTTCTTCAGCTTCGTCTACCTGTTCGTCCAGCTTCTGCTGGCGATCCAGGCCTCGAACTACGGTTTCGGCATGCTCTCCGTGGAAGAGCGCGAACTGACCGCCGACTTCCTAATGAGCAAGCCGGTCTCGCGCGCGCAGATTTTCGTCAGCAAACTGCTTGCCGCGCTCTGTGGGCTGGCCATCACCCAGGCCGTCGTCTGGGCGGCTTCCTTCGGCTTCATCGAGGCCTTCCGCGAGGGCCGTCCCTACGACCCGGCGCTGCTGACGCGCCTGCTATGGGGATTGGTGCCGTTCCAGCTCTTCTTTTTCTCCCTCGGCACGCTCATCTCGCTCCTCGTGCGCCGCATTCGCAGCGTCACGCCCTATGGCCTGGGGCTGGGTTTCGGCATGTACCTGCTGGGCGCCTTCAGCGACCTGCTCGGCGAGGCCAAGCTCGAATACCTGACCGCCTTCAAGCATTTCAATCCCGAATACGCCGTGACCCACGGCCACTTTGACCTCGCGCTGGTCGGGTTGAACCTGGCCGTAACCGTCATCGCCCTGGCGCTCAGTTACGTGCGCTACCTGCGGCGCGATATCCCCTCGGTCACCTAGCGGGATCCAAAGCGATGTCGTAGTTTCTGAAATACCCAAGGAGAGAAGGCATGAACATCTTCTGGCGCGAATTTCGAGCCCATCTCAAATCCCTGTTCATCTACAGCCTCATCATCTTCCTCTTTACCGTCACCGGCTTCACCAAGTTCAAGACCTACGCCGAAAACCCGGAGATGCTCGCCGTCCTCGGCCAGATGCCCAAGGCCGTGCTGGAGGCGTTGAACATGACCGTCTTCAACCTGACCACGCTGAGCGGCTTCTACGGCATCATGCACGTCTACTACGCCCTGATCCTGGGCATCGCCGCCGCGATGTGGGGCAGCGACGTGATCGCCAAAGAAGAGCGCGATAAGACGGTCGAGTTTTCGCTGGTGCTCCCCGTTACGCGCCGCCGGGTGGTGACGGCCAAACTGTTCGCCGTGATCGTCCATTCCATCCTCCTGCTCGGCGTGACCGTGCTTTCCCTCCTGGTCAGCAGCCGCTCCTACACGCCGGACGAGGGCTTCTGGGGCTTCTTTTACACCTCCATGGTCGGCCTCTTCTTGCTCCAGATGCTCTTCATCGCCATCGGCATCTTCCTGGGCTGCACCATGCAACAGTACCGCCGCGCCGGCGCCGCCGCGATCGCCGTTCTGTTGGGCACCTATTTCCTCTCGATCGTCGCTTCCCTGCACGAAAAGGTCGCGTTCCTCAAGTACTTCTCGCCCTTCAAGTACACGGATGCCGGCATGATCTGGCGCGAAGGAAGGATCGAGCCGATCTACCTCTGGCTTTCGCTGCTCATCATGGTCGCCTGCATCGGGCTGGCCTATTGGCGGTACAATCGCCGCGATCTGTACATTTGACGGGGCCGACAGGAATACGAGCCTTTGTCCTGCTTATCCCCAGCAGAGCACGGATAGATCGTGGGACGGTGAACCGCCAACGGTAAAACGCGGCTTAGGATAGGGGCGCGCCGGACGGAAGCCGACCGATTCTACGCCCACCGTCGGCCTCGTTAGTCCGATACCAACCGAAACGTGTGCAAAACCGTCTCACCGGCAGCCTGACACTCGCTCAGCGCGGTGGGAGCGAAGAAGAGACCAAAAAGATAATAACTCCCGTCGATACTAAGCCCGTAAGAAATCGTGCCGGACCGGCTAAACTTGCGCACTTCCACCGTATATCCGGCCAGTTCCTTTGACTCGATGATGGGCGCTTCTCCCATTTCCATGGGCAGCGACAGCCACGACAAGCGACAGCCTGCGATCGTGTTATGAACGAGCACAGGACCATCGTCGGTATCCTCCAACCGCCATTCCGCCTCGGCATACGTCACCGCGAACAGGGGACGCTCCTGATACAGGCTGCGGCTTTGTAGGAGCACCACGCCCTTGGGGGCGTCCGGCAAAAGGACGTAAGAGGGGGTCGGCGTCGGGGTCGGCGAAAACGACGTGGGCGTTTGCCGGAGAAGCCGTTGTTGGTATTCAGCCTCTGCCGTCAGGAACTCCGCACTCAATGTCGGAGGCGGCAACGGGGTTAGGGTTATTCGCTGCGATGCCAGACGGTCCGCGCAGACAATGAGGGATTCATCAGGGGCGCAAGGGGGCGTAGGGCCGGGCAAGGCCGTTGACCTGTTGGCAGCGGCCGTTGCACATGCCGCCAGCCCAACCGCCCCCAGGAGACCGAGAAAGGACAAGAGCGTTCTACGGATGAGCACCGTTCTCTCGACAGACCTCGTTCAAGAGCCACCGGCATCGACGAGGGGTGGTGGAAATCGGCACGAAATGGGAGTTCGAACTCCCCAGTCTATGGCGAACCGGTATCTATGCCAAAATGGAACGTTGAAGCACTTGCACGTTGCCCGTCCCAGGCAACCGCTCCGGGAAGCGCACGCCCAATTCGTTTTGGGCTTGCTCTCAAGCTGCGACTATAACCGCCTGAAGGGAATGTTCCTCCACGTCGCTTTGGTGTGCGGTCGCCAGCGGGGACGGGCCCGCACAACCCACGCCACGGCATTGCGGGCCCGTTCGGCCTGCACCCAAAAGACCTTCAGATGAGCCGGCACGGGGTCGCCGAAGGGTGGAGGCAGGTATTGCACAGGGCTGAGGAACAACCAACGAAGCCATGCCCTCAACGAACGGCGTATGCGAGTACCGATGCGGACAGCCATAAATCACCTCCTCAACATGGTCGGCGTGGCTGCCAACCACGCCGTTGTGGTGGCAGCCCAGGTCGCCCAACGGCGGCCATATTCAAGCATACGCCGAAAAGAGCCGGGAAGTCAAGACCTGCGCCGGGTGCCAGACGCCGTCCGGATCAGGACTCCGGCCGCAAACCCGCAACGATGGTGCGCACATTGTAGCGCATCAACTCAAGGTAGGTAGGCGCCGGCCCCTCCGGCCCGCTGAGCGAACCGGTGTAAATCCTCAGCAGACGCGTTCCGGTATCGCGGGCTACCCGTTCGGCCAGACGGGGATTGACCGTGGTCCCGACAAAAATGGCCGGCACACCGTGGCTGCGGATGGCCTCCTCCAACGCCGCCAACTCCTGAGCCGAAGGCTCGGCCACGGCGCTGAAACCGGGGATAACGGCCCCCACCTGCTCAAAACCATAACGCCGGGCAAAATAGCCGAAAACGAGATGATCGGTAACCAAGAGGCGTTTTTCCGGGGGGATCGTCGCCACCTCCTGCCGGATCCAGGCATCGAGGGCCTCCAATTCGGCGATATAGGCCTGTGCTCGCGCTTCGTAGTCGCGCCGATGGTTCGGATCGGCCTGGGCCAGAGCCTCGGCGATAACGCGGGCCCAGACGATCACGTGATTGGGGTCCATCCAGGTGTGCGGATCGACGGCATGCTCATGCTCAGCGCCGGTTGCGGTGGTGGGGGATGTCCCTTCGTGCTCGTCATGGCCCTCGTCTGCCGCATGGTCGTCATGTTCGGGCTCATCCGCACCACGCAAAACGGGAAGACCCTCGGAGACGGCCACGATCCGTTCGGCCGCCACAGCCCCTTCGATCACCGGCAACAGCCCTTCCTCCAGACCCAAGCCGTTGATGAACACCAGATCGGCCTCGCTCAAAGCGGCCACATCGCGCGGGGTCGGTTGAAAACCATGGGGATCGGCACCCGGCGGCATCAGCACCGTCAGCGCGATGGCCTCGCCGCCAACCGCAGACACGACATCGCCAACAACGGTGGTGCTGACCACAACCCGCAAGGGTCGGGATGAGACCGTTGGCTCCGGCGTGGCCGCACGCCCGCAGCCCGCCAGGAAGAGGATAAGAGGAACGCAAAGCATGACCAGGGGCACAGGCAGGCCACGGGAGGATGACAGACATCGTTTCATGTCGAGCAGCCTCTGATAAATGAGATAATGTCTCAATTATAGCCGACAATTCCCGCCGCGTCAACTCGGACAATGCCGTAATCGGACCTGCCTTCCTCCTCCGGCCGGCGTTCGTTTCCTGCCCGGTCGGACAGGCACGACTTCTTCTTGACCGCGAACGGCTAACCCCAAGTGTCATCCAGGCCATGCATGGCCGGAGGCGCGTCTGGGTGCTTCCCGGCGCCTTATCCCCATCAGACCGATCCGGGCGCAGGGGGCTAATCGGCGCCGCGCAGCAGAAACTGGGCGGCGTCGATGCTGCGCAGCAAACTCGTGCGGCCGCCGGCCACGGCGGCGCCGGTGTAAAGCCCGACCAACCGGGCCTGATCATCCAATACCGGTCCCCCCAGATGCTCGCGGCCGAGCACGATGTCGGTCTGCAACCATCCACGGGCCAGGCCGAGCTCAGCATCGGCTAGGACATCGGTCAGGACGGTCTGGGCCAGGACCCGGTTTTGGTCGGTGCCGAAACTGAGGATGACCAGAGGAGCACCCGGACGCAGACCGCTTGTATCGCCCAGAACGACCGGGGTTAGGGCAAAGCTATTGGGCAGGGGCGAACCGTCTTGCCAGGCGAAGACCTGCAACACGGCCAGATCGCGGTTGCGGTCGGCCCGCACCACGCGGGCCAGATACCAGCGGTCCAGACTCGTTTCCGCCCGTGTGGGATCGCTGCTGAGCCCCACCAGTACCTGGCTTTTGCGGTTATAGGGCTGCCCGGTCGTTGCATCGTAGACGGCCGTGTAGGCGGTGAGAATGCGGCCGCGCTCGGCGACCACGATGCCGGTCGCCGGCACCGAATTTGCCGTATCGTCAACGGGGGTCAGCAAAAGGGCCGTTGCCCGCAGCGCGCGGGCCTGGGCCACGGCGGGCGCCAACGGCGTCGCAGGAGGCGCAGGCGCAGCCTGCCGCAACAAGGGCCAGACCACGGCGAAGAAGACGATGAGCAACCCGACCAGGCCGATCAAAGCGCCGATAAGCGCCGCCTGCACCGGCGAGAGCCCCGATCCCACGGCCGCAGGGGTTGCCGAGGCGGCAACGACCGGCGGCAGCGATGGCGCTACCGGCCCGGCTGCCGGTACGGATTCGGCAACGAACTCGACCTGCAACCGGGTATGTCCCAGACGAATCACCTGACCGGGCCGAAGGGGCTGCGGTTGGGTCAAGCGCACCTCGTCCACAAAAGTCCCGTTCCGACTGCCGCTGTCCTCGATCCAGGGCCGGCCGTCTTGCCAGCGGATAACAGCATGACGCCGGGAGACCTCGGCATCGGTAAGCACGACATCGTTATCGGCAGCGCGCCCCAGACGCAGGCCGGTCGTGCCGATAGGGTAGCGTAAACCGGAGGGGTGGACGAGAAACCAGCTCATCGGAGGCAAAGGCAGCCCGGTCTGCCTTCATGTCCGGGCCCAATAGTCGATGCCGCGCAGGATGCGATAGACCAGATCCACGGCCGGCGCGGCCAGACCGGCATCGTGGGCCATCTGCACCAGATCCGCCGCAATGGCCTCGATTTCGGTCTGCCGTCCCAACAGCAGATCCTCGAGCATGTTCGTGGTGATGTCGGTCTTTCCGGCCGCCTCCAGCGCCCGTCCGCGTGTATTCAGCACCTGGACGGCCTCCTCGAAGGGGGCATAGAGCAAGCTGCGCAGGCCCAAACCGGGGTGATCGCTCAGCGTCACGCTATAAGCACGGGCGATTTTGTTGACCTCACGCGCCATTTGCACGAACACATAGGCCAGGTCGGGGCTTTGCAGGATTTGGTGATAGGGCAGCCGGGTCAGGCCGCTGAGGGCCAAAACCGGCAACAAATAGGCCAGCTTGGCCCACTCGACGGCATGGATATCGGCCGGCACTTCAACCGGGAGGCCGGCCTTGCGCCAGGCCTGGACCACGGCCTGCAAGCGCGGGGTCTGACGATTGTCCAGCTCCCCGAACCAGGTATAGCCCATGGCCGTACACCGGACATGGCCCGGCGCGATGGAGCGGGCAGCCAGGATGGTGGTGGCGCCGATCACCGGTCCGGGCCCGAAATGGGCGATCAACGGCTCATCCTTGCGCAGACCGTTCTGGAACGAAGCGACCATTTCCGGTTGCACATGGGCGATATCGGCCAGAGCCTGCGGCAAATCGGGCGCGCGCACGCAGAAGAGCAGCAGATCGGCTTCGGTAACCGTCGTGGCCTCGGTCGTCGCGCGGACGGGGACGATAAAGTCGTGTTCGCCGCCGATATGCAGACCGTTCGCCTGGATGGCCCGGATATGCGGCTCACGGCCGATCAAGGTCACATCGAAACCGGCGCGCGCCAGGTAGCCTCCAAAGACCGAACCCAGCGCGCCGGCGCCCATGATAACGATGCGCATAGTTGTGAGCGACGAAGAGGTCAAAAATCGGGACGATGAAAAAACGGCCTGACCGGGCCTGCTCAGGAACGACGCAGGGCCGCAACGGCGACGGTGGCCAGGATGGCCGCCGCCAACGGCAGAGCTTCCTCGGCAAAATCGAAGCGCGGGCTATGATGAGGCGCCACCGTAGCGGCATCGGGCTGTGCACCCACCAGCAAGTAGCAACCCGGCACGCGCGTCAGAAACTCGGCCATGTCCTCGGCCACCATCAGAGGCGCGATGGTGGTGAGCTGCGAGGGCGCAACAACCGTAGCTGCCGCCGCCGCGGCCAGGCGCGTGGCTTCGGGGTCGTTGACCAGGGCCGGGGTATGATCGGCCAGCTCCAGGGTGTACGAAGCGCCGTGCGCCCGGACCAGACCGTCGAGCATCTCCTCCATCCGGCGGATGAGCACGTTGCGCACCTCCGGTTGCAGGGTGCGGAGCGTGCCCGTCAGCACGGCCGTCTCGGCGATGACGTTGAAGGCATCGCCGGCGTGGAAGCTGCCCACGCTGAGCACGGCCGCCTCATGGGGCGGTAGATTGCGGCTGACGATGCTCTGCAGAAGGGTAACGGCTTGACTGGCGACGAGCACGGCATCCACCGTCGTATGCGGCATACCGCCGTGCCCACCCCGGCCGGTCACGGTGAGGGTGAACCGATCGGCCGCGGCCATGAGCGGTCCGGGCTGGGCAACAACCTGGCCCAACGGCAAGGCGTTCCACAGATGCAACCCGAAAGCCCGGTCGGGTTGTGGGTCGGCCAGCACGCCATCGGCGATGGTGGCGGCAGCACCGCCCAATCCCTCTTCGGCGGGCTGGAAGAGCAGCTTCACGCGCCCCGGCCAATGGGCTGCCGTCTCGACCAGCATCTGGGCTACGGCCATGCCGATAGCCGTATGCCCGTCATGGCCGCAGGCATGCATCACGCCTTCATGCCGGCTGGCAAAGGGCAAACCGGTCGCCTCTGTTACCGGCAGAGCATCCATATCGAAACGCAGAAGCACGGTAGGACCGGGGCCCCGGCCCTCCACCAACGCCACAACACCGGTCTGGCCCACGCCGGTGCGCACTTCCAGGCCCAGTTGCCGCAGATGGGCGGCGACAATGCCGGCCGTGCGCAGCTCTTGAAAACCGAGCTCGGGGTATTGATGGAAATCCCGACGCCAGGCTACCAGGGCCGGAGCCAACTCTCGGCTGCGCTGCTGAAAGTACGCGTTCATGGCCAAACTGCGCGTGGGGTTCGTCGCACCAGCCGGGCCTGACCGTCGGCATGGTAGGATGAACGCACCAGCGGCCCCGATTCGACCCACCGAAAGCCCATTTCCTCGCCCAGACGGCGCAGCTCGTCGAATTCGGCCGGGGTGTAGTAGCGCTCGATGGGGAGATGAAAACGACTCGGTTGCAGATACTGACCGATGGTGAGGATATCGGTCTGCACGGACCGCAGGGCGGCCATCGCCTCCAGGATTTCCTCCCAACGCTCACCCAGGCCCACCATGATGCCCGATTTGGTCAACGCCTCGGGGTCCATTGCTTTGGCCCGCTCCAACACCCGGAGCGAACGCTCGAAGCGGGCCTGCGGGCGCACCCGGCGATACAAACGCGGCACCGTTTCGATGTTGTGGTTGAGGATCTCCGGCCTTTCGCGCATGACCGTGTACAAGGCCTGCTCGTTGCCCATAAAGTCGGGGATGAGAACTTCGACGGTGCACGCGGGCAGCAATTCACGGATTTTGCGGATGGTGGCGGCGAAGATGAAGGCGCCGCCATCCGGCAATTCGTCGCGATTGACCGAGGTCAGGACCACATGCTGCAGTCCCATGGCCTGGGCCGTGCGGGCCACCCGTAACGGCTCCAAGATGTCGACCCGCTCGGGCCGCCCGGTTTTGATTTTGCAGAAGCCACACGAGCGGGTGCAGATATCGCCCAGGAGCAGGAAGGTGGCCGTGCCTCGTCCCCAACATTCGCCGATGTTGGGACAGCCGGCCTCCTCGCAGACGGTATGCAGGCTATGCCGGCGCATGAGCCGGTAAAGGCGCTGGTATTCCGGGCTGTTGGCAGGCCGCACCCGCAGCCATTCCGGCCGACGGCCCGGTGTGAGTTGCGGTTCATGCCAGTTGTGCCGCGGAGGCGCAGGATCGAGTTCGATGGGGACAGGTTGAGCCATATCACGACATGGGTAACAGAGGCGCCGAGAGCATGGTATGCAGACCGGGCGGCAGTTGGCGGACGATGAGGGCCTGATTGACCACCAACCAGGCCGTGGCCTGATCGCCCTGAAGCCCTTCCAGCCGCAGACGCAAGGATTGGGCGCCGTCGATGACGATCTCATCGTAGGAGCCCGTAGCGACACCGGCCTCCATGACCAGGCGGAGGAAGAGACGGGGTCGGCCCTGGACCAGGCCCGTGGCCTGTTGGCGGATGCCGAGACAACGGCCGGCTTCGATCGGGCCGGATTCGGTCATGACCGTTTCTTTGGCGACGATAGGACGGCTGTCTATGTCGATCATCTCCAGGTGCCAGTGCAATCCCGCCGCCAGCATCTGCAGGCTGTTGCTGAGGCCGACATGGCCGATCCGCTCCTGGTCGAGAAGGCTTTGCACGACGGCGGGGTCTTCGCCTACCCCCATCTTGCGTTGCAACGACAAACGCCGTTTGGCCACATCCACGACGCGGACGATATGAACGGCTTCCACCTCGCCGGCCGCCCGCGCCGCCAGGATGGGCAGGGTGTCCATGATAAAACCGGGATTGACGCCGACACCGAGGACGGCCACCTGAGCCTGCCGGCAGGCCCGGTTGAGTTCGCCGGCCCGATCGGGATGGTCATCCCAGGGCCAGACCAGCTCTTCGCAGGTGGAAACGACATGATAGCCCAGGGCAATGGCCTGCAGCAATTGCGGTTGGACGGTCTCCAACCGCGAACCGGTGGCCTGCAAAACGACGGCGCCGGGCGGGGCCTGGGTAGCAGCCAGATCGGAAACGACGGGGAGGGGCGGCAGGTCGGCATCACAGACATGATGGAGGGGCTTGCCGACGATGACCGGGTCGATGTCGACGGCGCCCACGACTTCCAATCGGCCCTCGGCGGCCACCGCCTGACCGATCGCCCGGCCGATAGGCCCCAGGCCAAGGAGAATGATGGGAATGGGTGCGGACATAGGCGGGCCGTCAGATATGAATGGCGTGGCCCAGGGCAGCATGGGCCGCTTCCATGATGACCTCGGAGAGGGTCGGATGGGCATGGACGTTGCGGGCGATCTCGGCCGGGGTCAGTTCCATCATCCGGGCCAGGCTCAATTCGGGCAAGAGTTCGGTCACTTCCGGCCCCACCATGTGCACCCCCAGGATTTCGCCGTAACGTGCATCGGCGACGATTTTGACAAAGCCCTCGCGTTCGCCCAACCCCAAGGCCTTGCCGTTGGCCTGGAAGGGGAATTTGCCCACCTGCACCGTGTACCCGTGGGCCCGCGCCTGGGCTTCGGTCAGGCCCAAACTGGCCACCTGGGGCTGACAGTAGGTACAACGGGGCATGTTGCCGTAATCCTCGATGGGCATGGTCTCGACCCCGGCAATCGTCTCGGCGGCGACAAGGCCCTGGGCGCTGGCCACGTGGGCCAGGGCCAGCTTGCCGGTCAAATCGCCGATGGCGAAGATATGAGGCACATTCGTGCGCATCACCGCATCGACCGGCACCCATCCGCGCTCATCCGTGCGCACCCCGGCAGCCTCCAGGCCGATGCCGTCGCTGTTCGGCCGGACACCGATGGCGATGAGGACCTGGTCGGCCGTGATGGTTTCGGTCGCGGCCGTCGTCTGGTTTTTCAGGGTGACCTTAACGCCGTCGGGTTCGACGGCGACGTGCTCGGTGCGGGTGTTCTCGTAGAGGCGAATGCCCTGCTTGCGAAAGGCCTTGGCCACGACTTCGGCTACCTCCTCGTCCTCGTTGGGCAGGACATGAGGCATCATCTCGACGACGGTCACCTCAACTCCATAGGCGCGATAGACATAGGCGAATTCCATACCGATAGGACCGGCGCCGACGACGATGAGGGAACGAGGCAGCTTCTCTTGGACGATGGCCTGGCGATAGGTCAGGATGCGCTCGCCGTCGGCCGTGAGGCCCGGCAACAAGGCCGGCCGTGCCCCGGTGGCCAGGATGAGGTGGGCAGCCGTATGGGCCTGGCCATCGACCATGACGGTGTGGGGATCGGTCAGGATACCGGTCCCCGTGATGACCGTGATGGCGTTTTTCTTCATGAGAAAGCCGATGCCCTTGACCAGGCGTTCGGCATTCTGACGACTGCGCCTGACCGCCACGCCGTAGTCGAGACGCAGGTTATCGAATTGAAAGCCGAATTCCTGGCCCCGGCTCAACAGGTTGACGATCTCGGCATTGCGGATCAGAGATTTGCTGGGAATACAGCCCCAATTGAGGCACACACCGCCCAGTTTCTCCCGTTCGACCAAAGCGGTCTTGAGTCCGAGCTGGGCGCAACGAATGGCGGCCACGTAGCCGCCTGGTCCGCCACCCAGGATGAGGACATCGTAAGCAAAGGAAGTTGCCATATGGCCTGTCGACAACAAGAGAACGATGCGAAAGGGTTGTGTCGGCGTTGCTGCCGACGGTCCGATTATAACACACGGGCCTATGGGAAGCGATGCCGTTCTCGGCGGGCGTAGGGCTTTTCAAAGCGGCGCTCTCGTTGTTGCGCCGCTTCTTTCCCGTTCGCTTTCTGCCGGATGCCCAACGGCCGGTTTGCGCAATGCCCGATAACGGCTTTTCGTTTACACTCTAAGATGCAACTGCCTCCATGTCGACCGAAGTCGTCCGCCATAGGTCTTCGGCCTCCGGGCGGCCTACGCCGCCCGGCCCCATGGCCTCGAGGAGTCCGATTTTCCATCGGCGCACGGCGGCGGGCAGCCGGGTAGGTGATTACGATAGGATTTTGAAAAGCCCTACCCATCCGTAGTTGACCGACTCCAAAAAAGACGCCGGTCCGGGCTCATCCCAGGAACGATTACGGGATGGCCGACGTCTTATGCACCGAAGCATGGGCCCGGAAGCGGGCCTTTGTCCTGTTGTGCATTGCGCTCTCGTCTTCGTTCAGGTTCGGTGTTATGAGCTCCATCCACCGCTTTACCATTGTGTTGGTCTTTGTTGCCGTTGGTGTCTTGCTGTTGGCCGGATGTGGGCCCCGGCCGACCCCCTCACCGACACCGATAGCGCCCACGCCGACGGTCGAAGCCATGCCGACTCCGCCGCCGATGGCGCCTCGCCTGCTGCGGACCGAGCCGGCCCGCGGGGCCGAACTGCCGCCGGAGCAGCCCTTTATCCTCACCTTTGACCGGCCCCTGGATCCGGACGGCGTCGAGCTGCGTTTCGCGCCGCCGTTGGAGGGCGAGACCCGTGTCGAGGGCGCCAACGTGCTCTTCCGGCCGGCCCGTTTTCTGCCCGGTCAGCGTTTCCGGGTGCAGGTGGTGGCCACGGCCGGCGGCTACAGCACCGGGCCTCTTAGCCTGTCTTTGCTCATGCAGGGGCATCTCGAAGTCGCCAATACGACACCGGCCGATGGCAACGACGATGTTGCCACCGATGCGCCCATCACCATCGTCTTCAATCGACCTGTGGTGCCGCTGGGCGCGGCCGGTGATGACCCCAATCTGCCGCAGCCGCTGCGGCTGGAGCCGCCCGCCGCCGGTCGGGGCTACTGGCTCAACACGAGCATCTACCAGTTCCAACCCGATCCACCCCTGTTGGCCGGTAGGACCTATCGGGCCACGGTGGACGGCGTGACCGACCTGACCGGCAGCACCTTGGCTACCGCCTACACCTTCGCCTTTACCACAACGCTGCCCGTGGTCACGCGGGTAGAACCCGAAGGTGAGCGTGTGCCGCCCACATCGCCCATCACCATCACCTTCAGCGCCCCCATGGACCCGACACGCACGGAGGCGGCCCTGCGCGTGACGAGCCGCACGACCGGCGTTGTGGTCGGTAGTACAGAGTGGCGGGAAAACAACCGGGTGCTCGTCTTGCGGCCGCAAGCGCCCCTGCCCCTGGCCGCACGCATCGAGGTGGAAGTCGGCGACGAAGCCCAGGCCCTGGGTGATGGCGCTGCCCGCCTGCGGCGTCCCTATAGCCACAGCTTTACCGTTGTGCCCTTCCCGGCCGTCAGCCGCACGCAGCCGCGCGATGGCGAACAAAACGCCTCGTTAGACGAGCCGGTGCAGTTCTTCTTCAATGCCCCCATCATGCCGGAGACGCTGCAACTGAGCATCAGTCCGCCCATCAGCGCCACCCAGGTGTATTCCTTCTACAACGACTACGATAGCTCCCTCCTCGTCTTCTTCCCCCGGCAAGCGCTGAGCACCTACACCCTCACCCTGGCCGCAGGCATTCGTGACCCCTACGGCAACACCATCAGCGAGCCGATTACACTCCGCTTTCGTACCGGCGAACGCCGCCCCGACCTGATCATGGTCACGCCGGGCGTGGCCGGCACCTACAACGCCTACACCGAGACCGCCATCCTGTTCCAGACGGTCAATGTCAACGAGATCAACGCCGTCCTCTATCGACTGACGCCGGAACAATTGGCCGCGCTGGATCCCTCCGACGACTACGAGCATTGGCGGCTCTACAGCCCGCCTGCCGATCAACTCGTGCGGCGCTGGTCCATCCGCCCCTTGGGCCCCCGCAACGAACGCGTGATCACCCGCGAGGTCCTGCGCGATGCCGACGGCGCCCCCCTTGGGCCCGGTCTCTACTTCCTCGAAGTCGATTCGCCTCAGGTCGTCTACGGGGAATACGAGGTCAAACCGCGCGTCATCCTCGTGGTCAGCCGTTACCATGTCGCCATCAAACGCGGGCGGGAGGATGTTCTGGTTTGGGTGACGGACCTGGCCACAGCCCGGCCCGTGCCCGACCTGCCCGTCACGGTCTTCCCCTGGGATGGACAGCCTGTCTCCGGTCGCACCGATGCCGACGGCGTCTTCCGCGCGGCCATGCCGGCCTCGCCCGAGCCGTGGCGGAGCACCGAAGCCTTTGTCGGCACTGCCGATGACCCCGGCTGGGCCAGCACGGTCTGGAATGCCGGCATTACGCCCTGGGATTACAACCTGGCGGCCGATTACATCCCCCTACCCTACCGCATCCACGTCTATACCGATCGCCCCCTCTATCGCGCCGGTGATACGATCTACTATCGGGCCATCATCCGCACCGATCGGGATGCCGTCTACGATGTGCCGGCCAATCTGACGGTCGAGGCCATCCTGCGCAATCCCCAAGGCGAGATCGTCTACCGTCAGCCGAAGACCACCGATGCCTATGGCGTTGTGTACGACGCCATCCCCCTGGCCGCCGAAGCCCAACTGGGCTTCTACACCGTGGAGATCAAGGCGACCGAAACCCAATCGGCCTGGGCCTATGTGCTGGTGGCAGCCTTCCGCAAGCCCGAATTCGAGGTCAAGGCCACGGTAAGCCCCACCGAGGTCATAGCCGGCCAACCCGCTCAGGCCACGGCCCAGGCGACGTATTTCTTCGGCGGCGCCGTCAAGCGGGCGGCCGTGCGGTGGTCGCTTTTGCGCAACCCTTACGTTTTCCCCTACGACGACGGCCAACCCTGGTCCTTCACCGATTTCCAGCCCGATGTGTTCTACGAACCCGTCATCCTGCCGCCGCGCGAGACCATCGCCGACGGCACCGGCGTGACCGACGACGAGGGTCGTTTTCGCCTTGATGTTCCCACCGAGTTGGCCGCCGAACCTACCCGCGGCCCACGCGGTTCCGAGACACGGGTCATCGAGTTCGCCATCACCGATATCGGCGATCAGGAGGTGGCAGGCAATACGAGCCTGGTTATCCATGCGGCCGAGGTGTATCCCGGAGTGCGGCCGGAGAGCTATGTGGGCACCGTCGGCACCCGGCAGATCGCCCATTTCATCGCCGTGGGCGCCCTCAGCCGCCGGCCTCAACCCGGTCAGCGCCTGGAGGTCACCATCGATCAGCTGGCCTGGCGCACCGTGCGCGAGCGCGGGGAGGACGGCATCCTCCGTTTCGTCACCAGGGTCGAGACGACTACCGTGCGTGAGGAGGTGGTGACAACCGGCGAGGCTGGTCAGGCCCGGCTGGACTGGACGCCCACCGATCCGGGGCAGTATCTCATCCGGGTCACTGCCCGCGATCGGCTGGGCAATGCCTTGCGCAGTGCGGCCTTTGTTTGGGTAGCCGGTCAGGAATATGCGGCCTGGCCCGTGCGCAACAACGACCGTATTGACCTGGTGGCGGATAAGAAACGCTACCGCGTGGGCGAAACGGCCCGCGTGCTCGTGCCCTCGCCCTGGGCAGGACCGACGACGGCGCTCATCACCATCGAACGGGGGGGCATCTTCGAGCATCAGGTGCGTGTGCTGACCACGAACAGCGAGACCTTGAGCATCCCCATTCGGCCCACCTACGCGCCCAATGTCTTCGTCTCGGTGCTGCTGGTGGCGCCACCCCTCGGCGACGAAGCACCTACCTTCAAGCTGGGGCTGGTGCAGCTCGGAGTCGATCCCGAACAGCATCTCCTGCGGCTCGACATCAACGCCGAACCCTCGCCGGCCCGACCCGGGGATACTGTCACCTATCGCATCCGTGCTACCGACCATCAGGGCCGACCGGCGCGCGCCCAGCTCTCGTTGGCCCTGGTGGATAAGGCCTTGCTATCGCTCTATCCCGATACGGGGCCCGGCATCGTCCAGACCTTTTGGGGCGACCGCGGCCTGGGCGTGCAGACCGGTGTCAGCCTGGTGGTTTCGCTCAACCGCCTGGACGAAGCCCAACGTCGTGGGTTCAAAGGCGGTGGCGGCGGCGCCGGTGAGCTGGCCCAGCTCGATGTGCGCACCGACTTCCGCGACCTGGCCTACTGGCAGGCTGCTGCCGAGACCGACGCCGACGGCAACCTGGAAGTCCGCATCACCCTGCCCGATAACCTGACGACCTGGCAGATGCGGGCCGTGGCCGTAGACCGGGCCACGGCCGTGGCCGATGTCACCCATGACCTGCCCGTGCGCAAACCGCTCTTGGTGCGACCGGTGCTCCCGCGCTTCGTCGTCCACGGCGATCGGTTCCAGGTCGGCGCCATTGTCCAAAACCAGACGGGTCAGAGCCAGGACGTGTTGCTGACCTTCGACTTCAGCGGATTGACGGCGCTGGGGCAGACGCGCTATACCCTCACCGTGGCCGATGGCGAAGCCGCCCGGATTGACCTGCCGGTGCAGGTGGACGATATCGATCCCACCAGCCGGCTCGTCCTGGACGAGGTGACGGTGCGCCTGCGGGCCACGGCCGGCGCCTACGGTGATGCCCTCGAACGACGCCTGCCCGTGCGCCGCTACAGCAGCCCCGAAACCGTGGCGACGGCCGGCTTCGTCTCTGCCGAGGAACCCCGCTTCGAGGCCATCACCCTGCCCGACCGTTACGACCCCACCCAGGGTGACCTGGTGGTACGCCTCGAACCCTCGCTGGCCGCGGGGATGACCGGCGCCCTCAGCTACTTGGCGCACTTCCCCTACGAATGCACAGAACAGCTCGTCAGTCGGTTCCTGCCCAATCTGTTCATGGCCCGCGCGCTGGCGAAGCTGGGCCTGGAACGTCCCGAGCTCAAAGCCCGCCTGGATGAACGGGTCGCCGTGGCGTTGCAACGGCTCTATACCCTCCAAAACCCCGACGGCGGCTGGGGCTGGTTTGGTCCGGATCGTTCGGAACCGTACACCAGCGCTTATGTGCTCTTCGGTTTGACCGCCGCCCGCGAGCATGGCTATCCCGTGGACGAAGCAGTCGTGGCACGGGCGGCCGATTTCCTGCGGCGTCAGCTCGAGCCTCCGGCCTCGCAAAACGGCTACGCCCTCAACCGGCAGGCCTTCTTCGTCTATGTGCTCGATCGCTACGCCGTCAGCACAGATGGCGAACGGCCCCTGGCCGAGGCGCAACTCCTGTACGAGGAGCGCGAGCGTATGGCCGCTTATGCCCGTGCGTATCTGGCCCTGACCTTGCAGGCCCAGGCGACCGTGGCCGCTACCGCCGATCAGGCCCGCAACCTGCTGGACGGTCTGCTCGGCCAGGCCATTGGCTCGGCCACCGGTGCCCATTGGGAAGAGACCGCAACCGACTGGTGGACGATGAACACCGACACTCAAACCACCGCCGTGGTCCTGGCCGCTCTTGTCGCCGTTCGACCCGATCATCCCCTTGGTCCTCAGGTGGTCCGCTGGCTGATGAGCGCCCGCAGCGCCGACCGCTGGCAAAGCACACACGAGACGGCCTGGGCGCTTATTGCCCTCACCGAGTGGATGGCGGCCACGGGCGAGCTCCAGGGTCGCTATAGCTGGACTGTCGCCCTCAACGGCCAGGAGCGCGGCCGGGGCGATGTCACGCCCGCTACGGTAGAGCAGGCGCAGACCTTGCGGGTGGCCATCGGCGAGCTGCTTGCTGATGCCATGAACATCCTGGCGCTCGCGCGCACGCCCGGGCCCGGCCAGATGTACTACAGCGCCTATCTGCGGACCTTTTTGCCCGTGCCCGATCTGCAACCGGTGAGTCGCGGTCTGACCGTGACCCGACGCTATCTCCGCCGCGGCGCCGAGACGCCGACGCCGATCACGGCTGCCCAGGTCGGTGAAATCATCGACGTCGAGCTGACGCTGGTTGTGCCCACGACCATGCACTATCTGTTGGTCGAGGACCCCATCCCGGCCGGAACCGAACCGATCGACACCAGCTTCGCCACCACCTCGTTGACGGCAACCGGTCCTACCGTTGAACAACCACCCGGTCGCGAAGCGCCGTGGTGGTTCTGGCAGCCGACGGCTTTCGAGCTGAAGGACGACCGGGTCGGCCTTTTTGCGACCGAGTTGCTTCCCGGCACCTACACCTTCCGGTATCAATTGCGGGCCAGCATTGCCGGCGAGTTCAACGTCCTGCCCCCACGCGGGGAGATGATGTACTTCCCGGAGGTGTTCGGTCACGGCGCCGGCAGTCGTTTTACCATCACACGACCGTAAGGGCAGGTGAACTTTTCCCGGCCAGCAAACGACCGGCGCCCTGACCGAGGCGCCGGTCGTTTGCGCCGTGACGATTTGTGCCACCGCTCGCCGTCTACGCGGCGAAAGGCCTAACCCGACCTGTCTTTCAGGCGGCCCGTGCCTGGAGACGGGGGCGGAACTTATAGCCGTACTGGATCAATCCCTCGTCGCCCTCCTGGCTCAACTTGCGCGTCACCATTTCCACCGGCATGCCGATGTGGACTTCGTTGGGGTCGACATCGGTCAACTGGGCCGTCAGCATGGGACCTTCGGCCAGTTTGATCAGGGCAAGCAGGTAGGGCGCCTGGGTCGCAAAAGGTGTGGGGGCCTCGTAGACCGTTGTAAAGCTGTAGACCTCCCCCAGGCCGCTCAGGCGCACGGCGTCATAGGCCGGTTGGCTGCATTGCGGACAGACGTCCCGCGGGGGGAAGACCTTCGTGCCGCAGTGATGGCAGATTTCGCCGGTCAGGCTATAGCGTTGATGTCGGGTTCGCCAATGACGTGCGATGTGCATACGAAAAACTCCTTGCAGGAGAGTGGGGATTTGGTTTGCACTATAAGGCCGCTTGCGCTCTCAAAAACCATCAGCCTGTGTTCGCCTGAACCATCTGCCAGGTTTTGAGAGAAGTTGTCTAACTTATATCTAGGTATTGTATAGATTTTTGGAATTTTGTCAAGTTTCCAGGACGCTCCGGGCTGCCCATGCTTGCGGGCGACGCCTGTCTCAATCCTCGCCGACCAGGATATGGGTGATGATGGTGGCACCGGAGCCGCCGATGTTCTGGGTCATGGCCACGTGGGCATGGGGCAGTTGATTGGCGCCGGCTTCGCCGCGCAGTTGTTGCACGGCTTCGACGACCTGGTAAATGCCGGTCGCACCGACAGGATGCCCTCGTGCTTTGAGACCGCCCATGGTGGTGATGGGGATGCGGCCGCCGAGGGTAATGGCGCCGGACTGGCCCAGGTCGATCCCACGGCCGCGCGGGGCAAAACCGCAAGCCTCCAACGCCAACACCGACATGATGCTAAAGGCATCATGGAGCTCGAACAGGTCGATATCCTCCGGTCCCAGGCCGGCCTGGGCATAGGCCCGTCGGCTGGACAGGTAGGCGGCCTCCAACCAGAGCGGATCGCGGCGGTCGTGAATGGCCAGCGTATCGGTAGCCGTGACCGAGGCCGCTATGCGCACGACGCGTTGCCGATGCCCAAATTCACGGGCCCGCTCCAGGGGCACGAGCACAACGGCCGCCGCGCCGTCGCAGACAGGCGAGCTGTCCAGGATGTTGATGGGTGGCGCAATGACCGCAGCCTTTTCGTATTTGTCCGGGGTAATGGGCGTCCGGAACATGGCGAAGGGGTTGTTTTGGGCATTGGCGTGGGCATTGATCGGGAACGGGGCAAATTCGCGATGGCTGACGTCGTACTCGTGCATATAGCGCTGCATGAGCATGGCGTTGAGCGCCACGAAAGTGGCGCCTTCGGCCACTTCGTATTCCTGATCGGCAGCCAGGGCCAGTCCGGCCGTGGTCTCGTCGATGGGTGTGTCGGTCATTTTCTCGACCCCGGCCACGATGACGACATCGGCCTGACCGCTGGCCACGGCCATAAAGCCCACCCGCAGCGCCGCAGCGCCCGAGGCGCAGGCCGCCTCGATCTTGGCGGCCTCGAGGCCGCGCAGGCCGATGAAATCGGCGATGAGGGTGGCCAGGTGTTCCTGACCCGCCAGCTCGCCTGAGAGCATGTTGCCCACATACAGGGCATCGGCCGTTTCGATGCCGGCATCCTTCATGGCAGCCACAATGGCATCATGGCCGAGATGGCGAATCGATTTGTGCCACAATTCGCCGACGGGGGTTTGTCCGATTCCAACAATGGCAACGTTGCGCATAGGAAAAGAGGAAAGTGGGAGGGTTAGTGCATTTTGAGTTTGCCGCGGTAGCGGAGGTAGGTAGCGTAGTCGATGACCGTGCGTCGGGCGATGTAATCGGCCGTGGTGGGCGCCAGCAAGCGCCGGTCGTAAATCCGCTCGGTGACGACGAAGGACATGGCATCGCTGCCGGCGCCGGAGCCGAAGGAGATGACCAGGATGCGGTCGCCCGGCTCGGCGACATCGAGGACGGCCGTCAGGCCGACGATAGAGGCACCGGCATAGGTGTTACCGATGCGATCGACCAACAGGCCCGTTTCCCATTGCTCCGGGCGAAAGCCGAGCTGTTGGGCCGCACGGACGGGGAATTTGACGTTGGGCTGATGCAACACGACATAACGATAGTCGGCCGCCGTGCGACCCAAGGCCTGCATCAGCATTTCGCCGGCGGTGATGATGTGGTGGAAATAGGCCGGTTCGCCGGTAAAACGCATGCCGTGGGAGGGGTACTCGGCCTGAGGCCGCCGCCAAAAGTCGGGGGTATCGGTGACATAGGAAAGCGAGCCTTCAAAGTGGGCGATGGCTTGTGTCGCCGGCCCGATGATGATGGCAGCGCCGCCGGCTCCGGCCGTGTACTCCAGGGCGTCGCCCGGCCGGCCCTGGGCCGTGTCGGCGCCGATGCCCATGGCGTAATCGGCCATGCCCGAGCCGACCAGGCTGATGGCCGCTACGATGGCCTCGGATCCGGCCTTGCAGGCGAATTCCCAGTCGGCCGCCTGCACGAGCGGGGCCGCCCCCAGGGCTTCGGCGACGATGGTCGAGGTCGGTTTGACCGCATAGGGGTGGCTCTCGCTGCCCACCCAGATGGCGCGCAGCTCGGTAGGGGCAATGCCGGCGCGGCTCAGGGCATTGCGCGCCGCTTCGATGGCAATGGTGGCCGTGTCCTCGTCGAGGCCGGGCACGGCTTTTTCGGTAATCGGGGGCTCGGTCGTGCCGTCGGTCCACATGGCCGAGACTTCCCGGGCGGGAAGCCGGTAGCGGGGGATGTAAGCGCCGTAACCGACGATGCCAACATCGCGTTGGGGTTTCAAGAGTGTGGTCATAGACAGAGTAACCGATTAGCGGGTAAGCGAGATGACAACGGAGGTGTTTAGACGGTGGTGCGTCGCGCATGCAGGCGCATGTGACCGCGCTGGATGCCTTCGGCTGCCAGCGCCCGCAGCGCCGCCAGGTTCTGCGCCAGACCGGCCGCCACCATGAGCTCGGCCAGAGTGCGGGCATCGGGCCACCCCAGCAGTTTGAGCGCCAAACGGGCCGTCGGATGATGCCGGGTCAGGCCGCCGACCACACCCACGGCCAGAGGCATTTCCAAACGGCCGCTGAGGGAATCGTCCTGCAGCCGCCACTCGCTCAGGCTGCGATAGCGCCCGTCACGGGCGGCCCAGGCGTGCCCGCCGGCTTCGATGGCCCGCCAGTCCTGACCGGTGGCCAGAGCGACGGCGTCGATACCGTTGAAGATGCCCTTGTTGTGGGTGGCCGCCCGATAGGGGTCCACTTCGGCCAGGGCCGTAGCCGCCACGATGCCCGCCGCTACCTCGGCCCCGGCGTAGTCCTCGTCGTCAAAGGCGCTTACCGGGATGCAACAGGTGGCCCAGGCCCGCCGCTCCGTGCTCAGGTTGGAGAGGATACGCAGCAGCACCCGGCCGCCGCTGAGGCGCTCAAGGACCGGGGCCAGGCGTTCGGCAGCCGTATTGACGGCATTGGCCCCCATGGCATCGCGGGTGTCGAAGAGAAGATGGACGACGAGCATGGGGCCGGTGTCGGGATGGTGGAGCTGCCGCACCTGCAGGTCCCGCGGACCGCCACCGTGCTGCCGGATGGTCGGATGCAGATCGGCCAGCGCCGCCAGCAGCTCTTCCTTGTGGGCCAGGATGCGCTCTGTGGCCGCCTCCGGGTCGGGGATATGGAGGATCTGGACTTGGCCGATCATGATCGGCTCCGTGCTGCCGGTCGCAAAGCCACCGCCGGCCCGCGCCAGCCGGGCGGCATTCGCCATGGCCGCCACCACCGAAGGTTCCTCGATGACGAGCGGCATCAGATAGTCGCGGCCGTTGATGAGAAAGTTGGGGGCGATGGCCAACGGCAGACTGAAAAGCCCGACGACGTTCTCGATGAGGCGATCGGCCGCCGCCAGATCCAAACCACCGTCCAGAGCGGCTTGCTCGGCGGGTGACAGCCCGGCCCAGGCGGCAAGGATCTCACGACGTTGGGCCGGGGTCAGACGATAAAAACCGGTCAATCGGCTGCTGGGTCTTGTCATACGCGATCATCACATAAAAAAGCCCACACGCGCAGGTGTGGGAACTCGGAGGCGCCTGCCGGGCGACCGGTAGCAGCCTAGCACGCCGCCACTCTCAAAAGCTATCAGAAACGAAACGGTGCCCGCGCGCAGGTTGGGTTGACCCCCTCAACCCCCTTTCCCCCTTCTCCCCCGAGGGGAGAAGGGGACCCCAGGCTACCATGCTCTCCCCTTCCCTTCTCCTGGCCGCAGGCAAAGCGAGCGGCAGGGGAGAGGAAGGGGATACGCCAACGCCGTGCTTGCTACCCCGGCCCAAGTCCCCGGCGAGTGGCCGGCGCACTACCCGGACAAGTCAGCTATGGCGATGCTTGGGACGTGTGAATGTCCCCAGAACCGTTGACCTTGCCCGGAAACAGACACACAGCCGCCGAAGTGAGGCTCTGCGCCAAGCCGCTTGCTGCCACGGCTCACCCAAACCCTAAAATCTCACCAACAAAAGAGAGAACCGAGGCGCTTGATTTGACGGATCGGCGAAGGCCGATTACCATCGGAACGCGCATGAGGTCGGCGACCAGGATGACGACTCCATCTTCTGAGGTCGCGACCGGAGGTACCGTTTTCGGTCGCAAGTGGTTTGTGGCGATAGGGCTGCTGAGTCTGGCACTGGCAGCCCTGATGGCGCAGGGCACTGCGATGCCGGCGATGGCGCAGGTGCAGACGTTCAGCACGATTTTCCTGGGCATTTTCTCTGGAGGCCGCGCCGTTTTTGCTCATCGGGGCTGTTGTCGCCGGGTTTATCGAGGTCTTTCTCGATCCCGGTCTGGCTGCGCAGCTCTTGCCGCGGCGGGCATTGCCGGCCGCTCTGGCCGGCAGTCTGCTCGGTTTGGTGTTTCCGGTGTGCGAGTGCGGTGTTGTGCCCGTGACCCGTCGGCTGTATCGCAAAGGCTTGCCGCTGCCGGTGGGTATCGGCTTCCTGCTGGCGGCGCCGGTAGTCAATCCGGTCGTGCTTTTCAGCACGTATGCCGCCTTCGGGTGGGGGCCCGTGCTGTGGGGGCGTCTGCTCTTCACCGTCCTCATCGCCACCGGGGTGGCGGCGCTTTTCGGTCTGGCCCATCCGGCCGAGGTGTTGCGGTCGCGTCCAGACAGGTCCCCGGTGACCGTATCCGGTCCTGTCCCATCCGCACAGGTCTGGTGGCAACGGGTGCCAGCGGCCCTGGCGACGGCGGCCGATGATTTTCTGGATATGGCCCGTTATCTCATCATCGGTTCCTTGCTGGCCGCAGCCATGCAGACCCTGGTGCCGCAGACCACCTTGCTTGCCATCGGTAGCGGTCCGGTGGTGTCGGTGGCCGTGCTCATGGCCCTGGCTTTTGTGCTCTCGGTGTGCTCGACGGTCGATGCCTTCCTGGCGCTTTCCTTCGTCCGCACCTTTACCACCGGCTCTATCCTGGCCTTTCTGGTGTTCGGTCCGATGGTGGACATCAAAAGCTCGCTCATGTTTCTAGGCGTGTTTCGGCCGCGGGTGGTGCTTTATCTAATCGTCCTACCGGCAACGCTGGCGCTTTTGCTCGGTCTTATTGTCAATCTCCAGTGGGGGTGGTGAACGATGTCGGCTGCGCAGGCGCGTTGGATCAGGGTTCTGTTTTTTCTGGCGCTGGCAGGCTTTTTGGCCCAGCGGTTTTTTAGCGGGCTTCTTTTCTACTACATCGGCCGTCGGTTTGCCTGGCTGGTGCCGGTGGCGGCCATCGGCTGTGTGGCCATGGCCCTGGGCGTTTGGCTGCAACGGGCCGAAGCCCATGCCCATGATCACGCCGAGGCTGAGCATCGGCACGGCCCTGTTCTGACGCGGGCAGGGCTGGTCCTGCTGATGCTGCCGTTGCTGTTGGGATGGCTTATCCCCCCACGGCCGCTGGGTTCGGCGGCTCTGAGCACGCGCGAGATCGGCCTCACGGCGCCGGCGCAAGTGGCGGTAGGCGCCGTGCGGCCCATTTCCCTCGGCCGGCGCGAGAACAACATCCTCGATTGGCTGGCCGCCTTTGCCCAGAATCCGGATCCCCAGGCCTTTGTCGGTCAGGAGGCGCATGTGGTCGGCTTTGTGTATCGGGACGAGCGTTTTGAGGCGGAGACGAGTTTTATGGTGACCCGTTTTGCCATCACCTGTTGTGTGGCCGATGCCACGGCGGTCGGCTTGCTGGTGCGTTGGCCGCAGGCGGCATCGCTTGCCACCGATACCTGGGTGGAGGTGCGCGGGCGTTTTGACGTGGGCGTTTTCCAGGGGCAGTCCTTGCCCGTGCTCGTGGCCGAGCATGTGGTACCCGTAGAGGCGCCGGCGCAGCCTTATCTCTACTACTGAGAAGGGCGGTCATGGCGCGGTGGACCGTGCGATGGGGGCGTTTTGACCTGGCCGTTCTGGTGAGCTGGTTGGCGGCGCTCTTGGCCGTGGCAGGGGTCATCCTCCGGGGCGATCGGGTGGGATTGCAGGTGACATCGCTGGCCCCGCCGGACGGCGCCGGCGATGTCGCGGTGATGACGGCGATCCGGGTGAGTTTTGCCCAGGCACCGACGGCGTCGGCCGCTGACGTGCCTTTGTCGGTGCAGCCGGAGGTGGCCGGCATTCGGCGCTGGGAGGGGAATACGTTCGTTTTCGAGCCGAAACCGGCTCTGGCCCCGGATACCACCTACACCGTGACCCTGGCTGCCGGCCTGACCACGGGCCAGGGCCGGGTTTTGCAGCAACCGCGGCAGTGGTCTTTCCGCACCCGGCCTTTGCGCGTGCTTTACCTGGCTCCGGACGAAATGGGTTACGATCAGCTCTTTCTGCATACGCCCGGCGCCGAGCAGGACCGTTTGCTCACGGCGACCCCTTTTGGCATCTGGGACTTTGCCCCCTCTCCCGACGGTCGGCGGGTGGCCTATGCCGCGCTGCGTGAGGATGGCGGCAGTGATATCGGGTTGCTTGAGTTGGCCGATGCCCGCATCCGGATTTTGCGCTCCTGTCCGGCGGCGATGTGCAGCGGGCCGGTCTGGGCGCCGGACGGTCGCCGGCTGGTGTTCGAGGAACGGCAGTTTGTCGGTCCGGCCCGGCTTGGGTGGTTGGCGATAGATACCGGTGAGGCAACGCCCGTGTTCGAGGACCCCCAGATCCTGGGCTTCGCCGCCCAATGGTCGCCCGACGGTCGCTGGTTGGGCTTTGTGGCCCCGCTGGAGGGGATCAAATTGGTCAATCTCGATAACGGCGCCACCCTCGTGGCGCCCAGTCAGATGGGCGAACCGGTGACCTGGAGTCCGGAAGCCGATGCCGTGGTGCTCAGCGATGTGGTCGTGACCGGCGAGCGCATCGGCGTGGCGCTGTTTCGACTCGACCTCGATACGGCACGGGTCACCCGGCTTTCGCCGGACACCTCGGAGCAAACGGAGGATACCTCGCCGTCCTGGTCGCCGGATGGGCGCTGGCTTGCTTTCGGTCGCAAGGTGGCGCGGGTGGCGACGGGTTCCCAGCTCTGGCTGATGCGGCCCGATGGCAGCGAAGCCCATCCCCTGACGGACGATCACACCACGCACTATGGGCCACCGTCCTGGTCGCCGGACGGTCGTTATCTGCTCTTCCAGTACGTCCGGTTGGCGGAGCCGAACGCCCAGCCGGGAATCGGCATGCTGGATACCCATACCGGGGCGTTGCGGATCGTGGTTACCCACGGCCGGGCGCCGGCGTGGTTGCCGTGAAGAGGGCGAGGGACGGGGCAAAAGCCTCCGTAGGTGTTGCCGGAAACGGCTCTTCGGCGTTGGCACACAAGTGGGGCTGATATATTTACCCTTTGTCAGGAGTTATACTAAAATAGGCATTTCATCATCGTCTTCCTCGTCCCCTCTTTCAGCCAAGGAGAGAAGAAAGATGTCCATCCGTCGCCTCTGGGCACTCGTTTCCTGGGCTGTGTTGGCGCTGGTCTTGATTCAGTGCGCAGCACCGGCCACTCCGACTCCGGCCGCTCCCGAAGCCACAGAGCCGGCCAAGGTTTACCGCATGGCTTCTATCTTTCCCGGTGTCATTACCGACGCCGATTACAACACGTTGGGCTACATCGGCACCACCGAGGTCAGCCGTAATTTGGGTATTGAGACGGCCTATTCGGAAAGTGTGGCCGTACCCGATGTCGAGCGGGTCATGCGGGAGTACATCGCCGAAGGCTATAACATCATTTTCACCCACGGCGGTCAGTTTATCAACCAGACCGTAACCCTGGCGCAAGAATTCCCCGATGTCAATTTCATCGCTGAAGGTGACGCACCCGTCGAGAATCCTCCGGCGAATATGTGGTTGATCGATCGCAATTTCCACGTGGGTTTCTACGCCATCGGCGCCCTGGCGGCGCAGATCACCCAAACCGGTAAGATCGGCTATCTGGGTGGACTGACGTTGCCTTTCTCGTATGCCGAAGTCCACGCCATGCAACAGGCGCTTGCCGACCTGGGCAGCACGGCCACGCTAAAACCGGTATGGGTGGGGGATTTCAACGATCCGACGAAGGCCCGCGAACTGGCCGATGCCATGATTGCCGAAGATATCGATGTCATTGCCGGTAGCCTTAATTTGGGTATGTTAGGGGTATTTGAGGCCGTCAAGAGCGCCTCCAAGCCGGTCTGGGTGACGGCGAAGTATACGGACAAATCGAGCTTTGCGCCCGACCACTACGTCACCTCCCTGCTCTACGACTTCGCCGGCCCCCTTCAGGCCATCGTGAGCAAGATCATGGCAGGGGAACGCGGTGGTTACTATCCGCTGGGTTTCGATACAGGCGTGGCCCTGCAACCGCCCAAACATGTTTCGGATGAGGTCCGGGCGAAGATGGACGAGATCAACCGGCGCCTCATCAGCGGCGAGATCCAGGTGATCAAGAACATCGAGCCTATCCAGTAAGCTCATACGAGGCTTGGCTTTCGGGGTGGCAGGGGGTCTTGCCTCCTGCCACCCGCAAGCAGAAAGGCCCAACTTCAGGGTTGGGTTTTCTGCCTGCGCGATCAGCCGGCGATTACGGAAGGGTTATCGCGATGAATGAGCAGCCGCTTATCCGAATGGAAGGGATCCGCAAAGCATTCGGTCCGGTCCAGGCTTTGGACAATGTGGATCTGACTTTGCAGGCCCATGAAGTCCACGGACTGGTCGGTGGCAACGGTGCCGGCAAGACGACTTTGATGAACGTGCTTTACGGTTTGTATAAGCCGGATGCCGGGAGCATCTACGTGCGTGGGCGGGCAATCACCATTCGCTCGCCGCGCGAGGCCCTGGCCCACGGCATCGGTATGGTGCATCAGCACTTTTTGCAGATTCCCGCTTTCACCGTTGCCGAGAACATCGTTTTGGGTACGCCGTTACCTGCTCGTCCGGTGATGGATCTCGCAAGTGCGGAAAAACGCATTGCCCAACTGGCCCACCAGTTTGGTCTCGATGTCGATCCGCGTGCCCGCATTGAGGATTTATCCATGGGGGTGCGGCAACGTGTTGAGATCCTGAAGGCTTTGTATCGGCAAGTTCAGGTTCTGATCCTCGATGAGCCTACCACCCATTTGACCCCGCAAGAGGTGGACTCGTTATTCGAGTCCTTGCGCAGGATGGTGGACGCCGGTATGAGCGTGGTCTTTATTACCCACAAATTGCGCGAAGTGATGGCCGTGTGTGATACGATTTCGGTGTTGCGCGACGGCCGTTTGCTCCTTACCCGTCCTCGCACCGAGCTATCCGAGGCCATCATCGTGCGGCACATGGTCGGAGCGGATGTGGATATCGGGCGCAGTGTGCTGTTTAGCGGTCGGCAACAAGCGGACGAAACACCGACTTCGCTGCCCCCTGTCCTGGAGGTTCAAGGGCTTTGGGTGGTAGCCGAGGAAGGAGCGTCGGTCAAAAATATCAACCTGACGGTGGGAGCCGGGGAAATCCTGGGCATTGCCGGTGTGGCCGGGAATGGTCAACAAGAATTGGTCGAAGGTATTTTGGGGCTTCGCCCGACGCGTCAGCAACGCCTGCGGCTGCAGGGACGGGACATCGGTGCGGTCCCGACGGCCCAACGACTGGCTGCCGGTATTGCCTATGTTCCGGAAGACCGGCAACAAGATGGTTTTTTGCCCCGGGCCACCGTGGCTTACAACTTGATCCTGGGGCTTCACCGCCAGGCACCCTATAGCACGCGGCGCGGTTTTCTCAACCACCGGGCCGTGAGGGAATCGGCGCAACAGCGCATTGCGCAGTTCCATATCCGTACCCGAGGACCGGAGGACATCGCCGCCAATCTATCCGGCGGGAATATCCAGAGGGTTATGCTGGCGCGAGCTTTGACCCGCCCCGTGCCTTTGCTTATTGCGCATAATCCGACGAGTGGCCTGGATATCCCCTCCGTCGAGTTTATCTACGGCCAGTTGCTTGAGCGCAAACGTCAAGGGCTGGCTACCCTGCTCCTCTCCGACGATCTGGACGAGCTTCTCTTGCTCAGCGATCGCATTGCCGTGCTCTATCGCGGTGAGATTGTGGGTGAACTGACGCGCGCCCAGTTTGACCGCTATCAGATCGGCCGTCTCATGAGTGGAGTAAGCGACCATGACTGAACTTGCGACCTTACGGCTTGCCGTGATCGGACGTCTGGGCCGCGGTTTGTTACCCTACCTGCTGGCCTTTGTGGTGGCTTTTGCTGTCGTGGGAGTAGTCCTGGCTCTGCTGGGGTGGGATGTGTGGCGGGCTTATCGCACCATCCTGGGCACCTCGTTTCGTACTCCTACCGGCTTTGTACAAACGCTGATCAAATGGGTCCCCCTCGTGCTCCAGGCGCTGGCCTTTACCGTCCCGCTGGCGGCGGGTAAATTCAACATCGGGGGAGAGGGTCAAATGATCGTCGGGGCCATCGGTGCCGCCGCCGTGGGCATCCTTCTGGCCGACTTACCGTGGCCGATTCTGCTGCCGCTGCTCCTGCTGGCCGGTGTTCTCTGCGGCATGGTATGGGTGCTGGGTCCGGCGTGGCTGCTCTATCGCTTCGGTGTGAACGAAATCCTGACAACGGTTTTGCTGAATTTTACCGCTTTTGAACTGATTGATTTTGTGGCGACGAAAATTTGGGCCGACCCTCGCGCCGGTCATCCCACTTCGGTGGCCATCGGCGCCGGTGGCATGTTGCCGTTGTTGGTGACCCGTCCTCCCCTTCACAGCGGATTGCTCATCGCTATAGCGATTGTCATCGCTGTCTACGTGTATACCCATCATACGGCAGCCGGTTATGAACTGTTAGCCACAGGAGCCAATCCCAGGGCCGCTCGGGTTTTTGGTTTGCCGGTCCGGCGCCTGTTTTTGCTTTCGCTTTTGTTCGGCGGGGCTCTGGCCGGTCTCTCCGGAGCGATCGAAGTGGCGGGAGTCCATGGCCGGCTTATCGCCGGGTTGCAGTCCAATTTTCTGCTTCTGGGCATCATCACGGGCCTTATTGCCAAAGGCAATAACGCCGCCGTGCCATTCGTGGCCTTTTTTATCGCCGTGCTGGAGGTCGGTGCCAGTGCTCTGCAACGGACTATGGCCATCCCTGGCGAAATGGTCTTTATCATCGAGGCCCTGATCCTGATTTTCGTTTTGCTCAGTGATGTACTAAGGAGATATCGCTCATGACCGATTCGCCCTGGATCAACTTTGCCGGTTTGGTCATGCTGGCTATCGTGCCCTATGTTTTGGCCGCACAAGGGACGATGCTGGCCGGGCGGACCGGGCTTTTTATTGTCGCTCAAGAGGGGATTATGCTGGTGGGCGCTTCCGTGGGTTTTTTGGGCGCCTATCACTTCCAAAACCTGGCGACCGGCTTGGGATTAGCGCTCCTTGTAGGCGGACTATTCGGTCTGATCCTGGCCTATTTCACCACCACGTTGAAAATGGATCAGTTTGTCATCGGGTTGGCGGTCTTTTTCTTGGGGTTAGGGCTTTCGAATCTCCTTTTCAAAATCGTCATCGGCGTCACGTTGCAGCCGCCGCGGATTCCGACTTTGAAAGCCTGGCCCGTGCCACTGCTGGCCGATATACCGATATTGGGTCCTATTTTGTTTCATCAAAACGTACTGGTGTATTTCAGCATTCTTCTGTCGTTTGTCTTGTATTACTGGCTATATCATACGGGCACCGGCCTGGCCCTACGAGCTACGGGCGAGAATCCCAAAGCCGCCGATAGCCTGGGCGTCCACGTGACCCGCTATCGCTATGTGACGGCCATCTGCGGCGGTATGCTGATGGCACTGGCCGGGGCTTTTCTACCGATGGTCTACACGGGCACGTATACCGATGGCATTGTCCGAGGCCGCGGCTGGCTGGCCATTGCCCTCACATTCTTCGGTGGCTGGAAACCGCATGTCATTTTGTTGGGTTCTTTCTTCTTTGCCGGTGTCGAGATTCTGGCCTTGCGGGTGCAGGTCACGGCCATGGGCCTGCCCCATCAATTTCTGCGCATGCTTCCCTATCTCGGAACCATTGTGGTCATGACCTTGGCCTTTCGAGGGGCACGGCCACCGGCCTTTCTGGGCCAGAACTACGATCGCGAAAGCCGCACGACCTCATCCTGAGCAGGGGATAGCCCATGCCGCCTGAACTTGCCCATTACCTGCATAGGATCGACGACCTGCGGGGCCAGGTACGCGATCTGATTGCCGATCTGCCGGCCGAGGCGCTCAACTGGCGTCCTTTGCCTACTACCGATGACCATGCCATGAACTCGCTGGCCGTGTTGGCGGCCCATGTGGCCGGGGCCGAGCAGTTCTGGCTTGCCGAGGTCATCGGCGGCCAGCCGCCCACGCGCAATCGCGAGGCCGAATTCGCCATCGTGGTAGCCGATGCGGCGCCGCTGGTCGCACGCCTGGATGAGGTCCGAGCCGTGACCCATGGGGTGTGTGAGCGCCTCACCGCCGCCGACCTGGAGGGCAGCAGAGAGGTCCACGGTCGCACGGTGAGCGTGCGTTGGGCGTTTCTCCATGTCATCGATCACACGGCCCTTCATCTGGGCCACATGCAGATAACCTATCAGTTGTGGCGCAGTGGTGTGGCCAAGGGTTCGCCGCGCTGGTTTGAGCGCCTACCGCCATCTTCCTGACGGCCATGGGCAGTCCGCGAGCTCCTTTCGCCCAGAGGGTGCTTTGTCCGCCGGTGCTTTCTCCTGGTACAATGAAGGCAGGTGTTGGCGTTTTTCTTCTCGACAAAAAGGAGCTTTCCCATGGACAAGCAGACGCTGATCGACCATCTCAACGAAGACCTGGCCGGTGAACTGAGCGCCATCATCCAGTACATCACCTATGCGGCCAAGGCCACAGGTCCCTACCGGCCACAGCTTTCTCAGTTCTTCCTGGCCGAAGTAGCCGATGAGCAGCTTCATGCGCAATTTCTGGCCAACAAGATCGTAGCCCTGGGCGGTGAACCGACGACGACGCCACGGCCCGTCGCGCCGGCCCACACCAACCGCGAGATGCTCGAGGCCGTACTGGCGGCCGAACGCCGGGCCGTTCAAGATTATGCGCAGAGGGCGAAGGAAGCCGAAGCCTTCGGCGACAAGGGGTTGGCCGTGCAACTTGAAGAAATGGTCAGCGACGAGACAGGCCATTCCGAAGAGACCGAGCGCATCCTGCGCGATTGGCCGTTGTGAAGGCACTCCCCCCTAAGAGAAACGACGCCGGATCCCGATCAGACCGGCGTCGCTTTTTGCTCAAGCGCTCGGCTCAGGATGCCAACTGGGCCTCCAGGGCGGCTACGTCCGTGACCGGCAGATGGCAGGCGTAGTTCCGACAGACATATGCTGTGGCCCGACCCTCGATCTGAGGACGATCGCGCAAGAGGGGGATCGTCTCCTGGACGGCGGTATCGTTCGGGCCTGCGCCGGCTACCACGGTGTCCGGTAGCCAGCGCCGGTAAACCGCCCGACGCAGGGCCATGGTGTCGGGCGCATCGGGGACACCGATGATGGCGATCTCACGGCTGGGCCGCAGGTAGAAATCAAGGGCCGAGAGCAAATAGCCAAAGCCCGAAGGCTGTACGGTCATGGGCTGACGCATAAAACGGAAGATGATCACGGCCCGATCGACATAATCCGGCTTGTCCAGCAGCCGTGCCAGACGTAATGCGGCAAAGGCATAGGCACTGTTGCCGCTGGGTTCGGCATTGTCAAAGAAATCCTTGCGTCGCACGATCAGCGTCTCGTGGTCGTCGGCCGTCTGGAAGGCAGCGCCATGTTCGGGATCCCAAAAGTGGGTGTGGACAATGCCGAGCAGGCGGTCGGCCTCGCGCAGGTACTTCAGGTCGAAGGTGGCCTGATAAAGGGCGATCAACCCCTCTGCCACCAGCGTGTAGTCTTCCAGATAGGCGGGGACGCCGGCGTGACCGTCTTTCCAGGAGCGGTATAATCGCCCGCGGGCATTGGTCATTTCCGAGCGCAGGAATTCGGCATTGCGCACGGCGACGGCCAGGTAGTCAAGTCGATCCAGGGCAGCACCGGCCTCGGCAAAGGCGCGCAACATCAGCCCATTCCAGGCGGCCAACACCTTCTCATCCCGGCCCGGTCGCACCCGCCGTTCGCGTGCAGCAAACAGGCGCCGACGGCCGCGTTCGATCACCTCCCGAAGCCGCTCCGGTTCCATCCCCACCTCCTGGGCCAGGGCGTCCAGGTCGCAGGCCACGTGGAGGATGTTCTTGCCCTCGAAATTCCCGGCCGGAGTCACACCAAAGTAGCGACCGATCAGGGTGGCGTCGGGTTCGCCCACAACAGCCCGAATCTCAGCGGGGGTCCAGAGGAAAAACTTCCCCTCTTCACCCTCGCTGTCGGCATCCTGGCTGCTGTAGAAGCCGCCGGCCGGATGGGTCATCTCCCGCACCACGTAATCGAGGGTTTCTTCCACAATGCGACGGAAGAGGGGTTCGCCGGTGATCTGCCAGGCATAGAGATAGGCCCGCGCCAGCAAGGCATTGTCATAAAGCATCTTTTCGAAATGAGGCACAAGCCAGTAGGCATCGGTGCTGTAGCGATGAAAACCGCCGCCGAGTTGGTCATAGATACCACCGGCGGCCATTTTGCGCAGGGTGTGGGTGGCCATGGCCAGCGGACCCGGCCGACCGGTGCGCAGGTGCTGGCGCAGGAGGAATTCGAGCGTCATGGCCGGGGGGAATTTGGGCGCCGTGCCGAAGCCCCCTTCTTCGTCGTCGTAGGCCTGGTAAAGGGCATCGAAAGCCGCGTCGAGCAAGGCCGGACTCAGGCTACCGGGGTCGGGGCGCAGACGGGTGCTCTGCGCCAGGGCCGCCGTGAGTTGGGCTGCCGATTGCAGGACACGCTCGCGGCGCTGCTCCCAGGCTTCGATCACGGCCATGAGCACGCGACGAAAGGAAGGGATGCCGTAACGGTCCTGAGGTGGGAAGTAGGTGCCGGCGTAGAACGGTTCGCCTGTGGGTGTCAGGAACACCGACATCGGCCAGCCTCCCTGTCGGGTCAGGGCGATCACGGCATCCATGTAAATGGCATCCAGGTCGGGCCGCTCCTCACGATCGACTTTGATATTGATGAAGTGGCGGTTGAGGATCTCGGCGATGGCAGGGTCTTCAAACGACTCATGGGCCATGACATGGCACCAGTGGCAGGCCGCATAACCGATGCTGAGAAAGATAGGCTTATTTTCGGCCTGAGCGCGGGCCAGGGCTTCAGGCCCCCATTCGTACCAATCCACGGGGTTGTGGGCATGTTGAAGCAGATAGGGCGACGTGGCGCGAGCAAGACGGTTCATCATCACGGGTGAGCCAACCGATCGAAGTAATGGATAAGGGTTTCGAGACCGCGGTAGAAATTGGGCAGGTAAAAACGCTCGTTGGGCGCATGGACGTTGTCGTCACGCAGGCCAAAGCCCATCAGCACCGCATCGGCACCCAGAGCTTCCTGCAAATCGGGGATAATGGGCAAGGTGCCCCCTTCGCGTAGGTAGAGGGGTTCGACACCAAAACCCAGGGTCAGGGCCTGGGCTGCCGCACGGATGGCAGGGGCCCGGAAATCCACTACGGACGGTCGGGCCAGGTTGAGGGTACGTACCTCGACGCTGACCGTTTCCGGCGCCAGACTGTGGATAAAATCGGCAAACAGCCGGGCGATCTCGGCCGGATCCTGATCGGGGACCAGGCGCATACTGACCTTGGCCCTGGCCTCGGCCGGAATGACCGTCTTGGAGCCCGGTCCGGTAAAGCCGCCGACAATGCCGTGGATATCGAGGGTGGGCCGCAGGCTGCCCCGCTCCAGCCAGGTGAAGCCTTCCTCGCCGGCCGGCGCCGGCACCCCGGTCAACTGCCGGATCGTGTTCGCATCCATGGGAACACGCTGCAAAAGCGCCTGTTCGGCGGCATCGGGTAGGCGGACGCGATCGTAAAAGCCGGGAATGCGGACGCGACGCGTGGTACCATCTTGCAATTGGGCGAGGATCCGCACCAGCACGTTGAAGGGGTTATCCACCAAGCCGCCGAAGGTGCCGGAGTGGAGATCGTTGACCGGGCCTTTGACCGTGACCTCCATATAGGCCAGCCCGCGCGTCCCATAGCTGATGAGCGGCGTCTGCGCGTCGAACATGGCCGAATCGCAGATCAGCACGGCATCGCAGGCCAGACGGTTGCGCTCCTGGCGCACCCAGTCCGCCAGGTGGGGGCTGGAGATCTCCTCTTCGCCCTCGGCCATGATTTTGATGTTGATGGGCAGGCGGCCAAGACGGCGCAAATAGCCGGCAACGGCAGCCAGCACCATGAACAATTGTCCCTTGTCATCGGAAACCCCACGGCAATAGAGATAATCCCCGCGCAGGGTGGGTTCAAAAGGCGGCGATTCCCACTTATCCAGAGGATCCACGGGTTGAACGTCGTAATGACCGTAAACGAGCAGGGTGGGCGCGGTGGAGCCGGCGCCCAACCATTCACCGTAGACCACAGGATAGCCCGCCGTGGGCGCGATTTCGACCTGTTGCAGGCCGATGTAATGCATATAGTCGGCCAACCATGTCGCCGCGCGCTGCATGTCCGGGGCCGATTCGGGCAGTGTGCTGATGCTGGGGATGCGCAAAAAGGCGCTCAGGGTTTGCAGGTACGCTTGACGATGCGTGCGGACATCGTCTAGGACTGAGTCGAGCATGGATCGGTCTCCCAAGAGGACGAGAGTAGTGAGGACGTGAAAACGCCACCAGAGGAGCAAGGAGCACGGCCGATGTCTAATCATCGCCGATCGGCGGCATTTTGCCAAGTGGCCGTGCTCCCATCGGCTTACTCACTCACCTTACGCAGTCAATTGAATGGGTTGAAGTTCGCGAAGAGCGGCATAGGCCGATTGGATAGCACGTAGATAGAGTTTGGATTTGAGAGCAAAGGGATTGAGTTTGGTGTTGCCTTTGAGCAGTTCGAGTTTGACATAACCACACAAAGCCGCAAAGAAATGATTGGTCTGCGTTCTCACCGTTTTGGTCGGTGACTTCTCCAAAGAAGCATTCTGTTTGAGCGACTTGGGATAGGATTCCACGTTCCATCGTTTCTGATAGATTGTGGCTATCCCGTTTCCGTCCAAGGTGGTATCGCCGGTCACCAGATATTGGATGCCTGTCGAACCCTCTTCGTTTGTGAAGACTCGTTTGAGCAGAAGGAGTGCAAAGGGCACACCTTCCAAATACACGGTGACAGGTTGCA